>JBEKON010000011.1:0-51642 GCA_049521735.1 Verrucomicrobiota bacterium | reverse complement strand
CAGATTTGCGGCTTCGATGCTTGCAAGCACGAGCACGATGATGAAAGCGAGTTTGCCGGCCATCGCCGACGTCGAGTAATTGCCTTCTTTCGCTTGTTTGGAGAGCCCCAGCTTGACGAGCACGCCGTTGAACCCGGCCCCGGCCAGCACGTTGCTCACAATCCCGGCCACCAGACGGCCCACCACGAAGGCGATGAACATCACCAACGCCGCGCCGAAAATCGCCGGCAGCATGTCCATAATCCTGGCCAGCATATCGCTCGCAGGCTTCGTGATCGCGTCCAACTGGAGTGCATTCAGGGCGGCGATCGCCACGGGCAAAAGAATCAGGTAATAGACAACCAGGGCGATCAAGCCCGAGAGCTTGAGTTTGCCCAGGCTTTTTGCAAGACCCCACCTTTCGCTCGCGGTGTCCGCTCCCGCAGAGACGAGCAGGCCTGTGACAAGCCGTTGCACGATGCGGGCCACAAACCAACCCACCAGCAGGATGACACCGGCACCGAAGATTTGCGGCAGGTAGGCAAAGAACTTGTCGAACATGAGCGTAACCGGGTCGAGGAGGGGCTTGATATTGAGCGCCCCCAGAATCGCCGGAAGGAAGCATAGGAAGGTCAACCAATAGACTGCCTCGGAGAGCGTTTGGCTCAACAAGGTTTTCCCTTTCTCTTCACCTCCGACGGCATCGCCCAGCCTTTCGTCCAGCTTGAATCCGCGCATTGCCATCGCAATCACACGCTTGAACACAGTTGCCACCACCCAAGCCACCAGCAGGAGCAGGCCCGCAGCCAGGATGCGCGGCAGGTAGGCGATGATGGTGCTGGCGATGAGGTTCAGCGGATCGGCAAGAACAGGCAGGTTCAGGGTGTAAAAGAACGCCACCAATACAAGCAACATGATGATGTAGAACACCCCCTTGCCAACCCAGGTCTCGACTGGAATATCCGCGGATGTTTCCTTGCCGGCCATCCAATACGCCAGTTTGTTATCGAGCTTGGCGCGCCGCAAAAGCCGGCGCGTGGCGGCTGCAATAACGAGCGCAATGATCCAGCCGGCGACAAAAACCAATAGGGCACCCAACAAGTTGGGGCTGAATTGGCTGATTGATTGTGTAATCTGATCGATTATCGCATTCATAGGGGCAGATTCTTTCCATTTGGTTTGGCTAGTCAAATCTAAATAAATAATAATTACGTCGGTTGCCGTTGTCATAATTCTGCCTAAAACATCCCGGGAATGCCCGCAGCGAAGCGTCCCTGCCAAACTTTGCGCTTTGCACTGCGCACGTTGAAACTAGAATGTTCCCATGAATTCACGCCGGGCGGAGTGAAAAGCGTCTTTGCCTCCGGGTTGTCTGTTCCTGAAGCGCTGGCCATTGATAGCACGGGCGATTTGTTTGAGGGGGACGGTGGCAGCGGTAACGTCTATGAATTCACGCCAGGTGGATCGCGCACTACCGTTACCGCCTTCGGAGGGTCGTATGTTTCCATTCTCGGATTGGCAGTCCAGCCCGTGCCTGAACCCTCGGCTTTGAGTTTGCTGGCCGTTGGTGCTGCTGCATTTCTCTCGCGCCGCCGCAATTGGCGTCCGTAAAAAGTTTCACCCAATTCTTTGTGGCAGAAGAGCGGTAATACGCACATTCAATCGGCGCTTGTGCGATCAAATTTCCGCCCAAATCGTGCGAAGGACAAAAAGGAATTATCTGAAGTTCAAATAAAAAAGCCGAGCCAACAAACGGCTGGCTCGGCTTTTGCAACACACATGAAACGAATTAACTCTGCTTTCGCAAGAACAAGCGCTTAAGTCCAGCCACTCCACCCAGTATCATCAAGCTGAACGACGTTGGCTCGGGAACATCGCTTAAGCCGATATAAACATTGTTCTCTGCACCAGCCGGATCCCATTCAAACCCGCCGTTGGCGTTTTCGTATATTCCACCGCCATCGTTCGGGGTTAAGTTTACTGGAATACCCCTGTCGGCTAATGAGCCAAGGCTATCAGCAGAATAGAAAATCATCCGGTCAGCCTCTTGTGTACCGTTGAGGTTGCCATTTGCATTGGTGAATCGAATGGCATCGCTCAATACTGGAGCAATGCCGACAGGATCCCAAATCCGGATGTCCCCGCTGAATACAGTATCACCAGGAACTAATGGCAGCAGGTAGGTCAGGACGAGCGGGTTGCCCGGCTGGCTCGGATCGGGCAGCAGTTGTCCCGGGTCGGCATTTATGCCCGGCCCTGTGCTGATAACCAAACTCCCCGGTGACCATGAACCGTTGCCATTCTCATCGAAATATAATGTGAAAAAACTACTTTGCGCGCGCGCCTGATATACCGCGATGCCGCAAAGCACCACTGCTGCCAATTTGAGTAGTCTGCATGTCTTCATATGGTATTTATGATTTTGATTTATTGATTTGTTTCCTTACTGCTCAAGTCCCCCTTAACCCCTGACATACCGCACTAAAACACAGGGCATGTCAGGTGTCAAGCAAATTTTGCCATCATCAGAGCAATAAATAGTGTACCAATTTGCACGAAAAGTCCATCGGATAATAAATATAAGTAATAACGTTAAAGCATGTTGCTGGCGATTGGTGCTGGTGCATTTCTCGTACGTCGCCGACTTTGGCATCCCTAAAAGTTTCACCCAATCCTTCACCTAACGAGCATTGGAAGAGCGGTAAAGGGGTATCGTCGGAACGGTTCGCGCGGCAGGCACTGGAGTATAATTCCAATGCACTGCATCGCGCCCATGCCCAACCCTGCCTTCCTACTCGAACTTTGCGCTTTGCACTGCGCACGTTGAACCTAGAATGTTCCCATGAATTCATGCGCCGTCGGGCAATTTCCCGCATATCGCCCACGCCGCTTGCGGCAATCCGCGGCGTTGCGGCGTCTGGTTTGCGAAACGCGGTTGAGCGTCGAGCAACTCATTCTGCCGTTGTTTGTCCGCGGCGGGAAAAAGTTGCGGCGTGAAATCAAGGCGCTGCCCGGTGTTTTTCAGCTTTCGCCCGATGAAATTTTGCGCGAAGCCGAACGCGCCCACGCGCTCGGTGTTCCGGCGGTTTTAATCTTTGGAATTCCCGACCGCAAGGACGCGAAGGCATCCGGCGCTTACGCGACCAACGGCATCGTTCAACAAGCCGTGCGACTGTTGAAGAAGGAATTGCCGTCGCTGCTGGTCATCACCGACGTGTGCCTGTGCGAATACATGGAACACGGCCATTGCGGTGTGGTGCGGCACGGGAAAATTTTGAACGATCCGACGCTGAAACTACTCGCACGCGCCGCCGTCAGCCACGCCGAGGCGGGCGCGGACATTCTTGCGCCAAGCGACATGATGGACGGTCGTGTTCGCGCCATTCGCGCGGAATTGGATCGCACCGGTTTCATCGACACGCCGATCATGTCTTACGCGGCGAAATTTGCCTCGGCATTTTACGGGCCATTCCGCGAAGCCGCCGGATCCGCGCCGAAATTCGGCGACCGGCGCAGTTATCAAATGGACGCGGCCAACGCGAACGAAGCGCTGCGCGAAGTGGCGATGGACATTCACGAAGGCGCGGACATCGTCATGGTCAAACCGGCGCTGGCCTGTCTTGATTTGATTTATCGCGTCAAAACTGAATTTGGTTATCCGACCGCCGCTTACGCCGTGAGCGCGGAGCATGCGATGATCAAGGCTGTGGCGGCCAATGGCTGGATTGATGAACGCGCAGTGACGCTCGAATGTTTGCTGGCCATGCGCCGTGCCGGCGCGGACATTTTAATCACTTACGCCGCGGCGAATGTGGCGCGGTGGCTTAAAACCGGTTAAGTGGGCGCACTTTTGCATTTGACCGCGATTGACTACGCTGGTTACGCTCCACTTTCCTTTTTTGCATTATGATTGGAACGATTCGCAAACATTCGAAGTTGCTATGGTGGAGCATCGTCCCCCTCACGGTTATTTCCTTCATCATTTGGTGCGCGGGGCCCTCGACCACGGGCGGCAGAGGTGGGGGCGGTGGCGGCGATTTCGGTTCGCTTTACGGCAACAAAATCACGCCGGAGATGTTTCGCAACGCGCAGGCTGAAGTTTATCTCGATTTCCTTTTCAGGACCGGCGGGTGGCCGAACGAAAATCCGAACGTTTCCGAAAAGGATTTGATGGAGCAAATTTACGTTCGCCTGATGCTTGTTCAAAAAGCCGGGGACTTGGGCATTTATGTCGGTGATGATGCGGTGGTGACAGAGGCGAATGACTATCTCCATTTTTTCGATCGCAGCGGGGAACCCATGCGGCTCGACCGATTTGTGAAGCAGATTCTGCAGCGGGAACAGCTGACCACCGCAGATTTCAAAAATTACATCCGGCACAATCTGGCCATCGATCAATTACGGAAAACGATGGGACTGGCCGGCGAACTGGTCACGCCGCAGGAGGCCGCCGCCGTTTATGAACGCCAGCATCAGGAACTTTCCGCGCAAATTGTTTTCTTTTCCGCGTCGAATTATTTGTCGTCCGTTGCAATGACACCCGCCGCCATTGGGCAATTTTACACGAATTACCTTGCAGAATACCGCCTGCCCGACCGCGTGCAAGTCAGCTACGTCGCATTCGAGGTGACGAATTTTCAGGCCGAGGCGGAACAAAAGCTGTCCAAGACCAACCTCAACGACCAGGTGGAAGCCATTTATGCCCAATACGGCACGAGCGTCTTTCCAGAGGCGAAAACACCCGAGGAAGCAAAGGAGAAAATTCGCGACGTTCTGATCCGGCAACAAGCATCGGCTGATGCGCAACGGCAGGCCAGGGAATTTGCCAACGCCGTTTTTAACATTGATCCGGCCAAGCCTGAAAACCTCGCCGCGGTCGCCAAACAAAAAGGGTTGACCGTGCATGTCACCGCGCCATTCAGCAGGGAAAACGGCCCGGAAGAACTCGCTGCGCCGGAAAGTTTCATCAAAGCCGCGTTTGCTCTCACAACCGACGAGCCGCTCGTCGGACCGGTCGCCGGGCCCAACGCTGTCTTTGTCATGGCGCTCGACAAACAATTGCCCAGTGAAATTCCCCCGCTTGACCAAATCCGTGGCCGGGTCACACGGGACTATCAATTCCGCGAAGCCGTATTGCTCGCGCGAAGCGCCGGAACGAATTTTGTTCACACGCTCTCGGAGAGTCTGGCCGGCGGGGAAAATTTCGCATCTGTTTGCATCGCCGCCGGTTTGCAGCCGCAAGTGTTGCCGGCGTTTTCGTTGAGCACGCGGGAGTTGCCGGAGGTCGGCGGCCGCGCCAATTTAAGCGCGCTCAAACAAGCCGCGTTCACCACGCCGATTGGGAAGACGAGCAATTTTGAGGAGACCGGCAGCGGCGGCTTCATCGTTTATGTCCAGTCACAGCTGCCGATTGACCAATCAAAAATGAATTCCGAACTGCCGCAATACGCCGCTGCTCTCCGCCGCGAGCGCCTGGGCGAGGCGTTCGGCCAATGGGTCAATCTTGAAGCCGACCGCCAATTGCGCACCACGCCGGTCTTTCACCGGCAAACCGCGCCCGGCACTGCCAGATAAATTTCATCCTCAATCTTGATCGCGACCGTAATCTTAATCTGCTTGTGATTACGATTGGGATTATGATCAATAAATTGTGAGCACGGCCATCAAACTCTCCTCACCCACCACGCGCGAGTTTTGGGAAATTCCGGTCCTCTTCGAGGATGAGCATCTGCTTGTGCTCGACAAACCCGCCGGCTTGCCCGTTTCACCGGACCACACCGATCCGTATCGGCCGAATTTGATGAAACTGCTCCACGCTGCCATCACCGCCGGCAAACCGTGGGCGCGTGAACGCGGATTGAATTATCTGATGAACACGCACCGGCTCGATTTTGAAACCAGCGGCGTGATTCTGCTTGCCAAAAACAAACCGACGCTCGTCGCGCTCGCCGATTTATTCGGCTCCGAAAAGCCGCTCCAAAAATATGTTGCGCTTGTTCGAGGCGCGCCGTGTGAAAACAGTTTCGAAGCGGACGCCAGGCTCGCGCCGCATCCGGTCAGAGCCGGCTTGATGCGCGTTGACCCGGCAAACGGCAAGAAATCGAAAACCAGGTTTGAAGTGCTGGAAAAATTCTCCGGCTACGCGCTGCTGAAATGCGAGCCGTTAACCAGCCACACCCACCAAATCCGCGTTCATTTGTGCCATGCCGGAATGCCCATTGTCGGCGACAAACTTTACGGCGGCAAACCGCTCTGGCTTTCGCGTTTGAAACCGGATTACCGGCTCAAGCCCGGCCACGAAGAACGCCCGCTCATTTCCCGCGTCGCGCTTCACGCGGAAGAATTGAGCATCCCGCATCCCGTCACCGGCGCAACCGTGATCATCACCGCCCCGTGGCCGAAGGATTTGAAAGTCGCGGTGAAATATCTGCGCCAGTTTGGGAAATAATTTAACCGCAGAGACGCCGAGGCGCAGAGTTTCAATTACTTTTCTCTGCGTCTCCGCGCCTCTGCGATGAATCAAGAAACCGCCCAGTTCAAAACCGCCTTTTGCACGTGCAGCCGATTTTCGGCTTTCGGCTGTTTCTCTTATCCTTATCCTCTGCGTAATCCGCGGTTGAATTTGTTCGCTTCACTGCGCCGCTGTGGTCGCATCAAACTGATGCCTCACCGATGTTCCGTTTACAAAATGGGCGTGCCAAAGTTCCCGGCTCCTCGTAATTTTGGGGAGTCCTATGCCCAGACCAGTGGCGAAATCCGACCCCGCACCGACGAGGGCATCCGCCGCCGTTATGCCGGGTTCCCGTTTTCCGGTGTGGCTGATGGTTATATTGCTGGTGCTGGTGACAATTGCCCTTTACTGGCCGGCGACACGATATGACTTTGTCAGCCTCGATGATCCGGAATATGTAACTGAGAATCCCCACGTTCAAAGCGGATTGACCTTGGAAAACGTAAAGTGGGCGTTTTGTAACACGGAACGAGATGTCACTTGGGCGCCGCTCCTGTGGTTGTCGCACATGCTGGCCTGCCAGTTCTTCGGGTTGAATGCCTGGGGACATCACCTGATAAATGTGCTGCTTCACGCAGCCAACACCGCCCTGGTGTTTCTCGTATTTCGACGAATGACCGGGGCCGCGTGGCGAAGCCTGATTTTGGCCGCGTTATTCGGGTGGCATCCGCTCCGGGTGGAATCGGTTGCCTGGATAACGGAGCGGAAGGACGTGTTGAGCACGCTCTTCTGGATGCTGACGTTGTGGGCGTATGTGAAATATGTCGAAGCCGGCAAAGCACAGAATTCGAAATCCAGCATGTGGTATGGCGCAGCCCTTGCGATGTTTGTGCTCGGATTGATGAGCAAGGCGATGCTGGTAACGGTGCCGTGTGTTTTACTGCTGCTGGATTACTGGCCCTTGGAGCGCTTCAAACCCGGTCGTGCATGGCAATTGATGAAGGAAAAAATCCCGTTCTTTGCCCTCGCGGCGTTGGTGAGCGTCGTGACCTTCATGGTGCAGAAGCACGGAGGTGCTGTGGCGATGGTTGAAAACCTGCCACTCGGCGCGCGCAGCGGGAATGCCCTGATTTCCTACTGCCGTTATCTGGGAAAAATGTTCTGGCCGACGGATCTGGCCGTTTTCTATCCACATCCCGGGTATTGGCCGCTGGAGCAGGTGCTGCTGGCGGGTGGGTTGACAGCCGGCATTTCGGTGTTTCTTTTTGTGAAGTGGCGGCGATATCCCTTTTTGCTAATGGGATGGCTGTGGTTTGTCGGGACGCTGGTGCCCGTGATCGGGTTGGTGCAAGTAGGGGAACAGTCAATGGCGGATCGATACATGTATATTCCGTCGTTGGGAGTGCTGATCATGGCAATCTGGGGTGCGTACGAACTGACCCGACGCTGGCGGTATCAGATGATGGCGTTGTCGGTGGCGGGTTCAGCGGTGATCGTCCTCTGCCTCGGGTTGACACGGCAACAGCTCGGGTATTGGAAGGACAATGAAACTCTTTTCCGCCATGCGCTCGAAGTCACGGAGAACAATTGCCTTGCGCACAAAGCCCTTGGCGACGCCCTCATCAAGAAGGGACAGATTGACGAGGCGATCAATCAATATCAGGAAGCCATCCGCCTGATACCCGGATACGCCGAGGCCCACTACAACCTCGGCACTGCCTTCCAAAAGAAAGGCCAGATTGACGAGGCAATCAGCCAGTTCCAGGAAGCCATCCGCCTGACACCGGATTACGCCGACGCCCACAACAATCTCGGCGGTACCCTCTTCAAGAAAGGCCAGATTAACAAGGCGATCAACCAATTCCAGGAAGCCATCCGCCTGAAACCGGATTACGCCGACGCCCACTACAACCTCGGCAACGCCCTCCGTAAGCAAGGCCAGATCGTCGAGGCGATCAACCAATATCAGGAAGTCATCCGCCTGAAACCCGATGACGCTGAGGCCTACAACAACCTCGGCGCCGCCTTGGCCATGAATGGTCAAATTGAGGAGGCGATCAGCCAATTCCAGGAAGCCATCCGCCTGAGACCGGATTACGCCGAAGCTCACAACAACCTCGCTCGCGCTCTGAGAATGAAGAACGCTCCGGCAGGCCGCTGATTTACGGGCGGTGCGATTGGAATCGGGGGCTGCGCCCTCCCGGGCTGTGATTCTCGCGGGAAGCAACCATCTGCGAAGCGGGTGCTTTGCGCACCGGTTTCAAATACCATGTTGGCATGGATTCTTCAGAATACTGGATTAAGTCGTCGGTGTTGGACCGAAAGCGGGGAAAAGCTCAAGCACAGAGGCGGTAAAAAATCAAAGCCCCAGCCTGCATTGACCTTTTTTACTCGTTTCACTGCACGGGTTTCTTTAACCATGTGTTCAAACCCATGAGTCGAAGATCGAAGAAAAAAGCCCCTGCCGTCCGTTCAAGCGCGCCCGCTTCGCCGGCCAGTGAAATGTCGGGAGTGGCAGACTCCCGTTTGCCGGAATCCGAAAGCCGTCCGGCTGGTTTGAACGACCGATGGACGGTTATTGGGGTCTGTTTCTTTCTGGCGGCTATTATCTGGTTGGTCTTCGGCCAGACGCTGGGGCACGAGTTCGTGAATTACGATGACGATTTTTACGTTGCCCACAACCCGGCAGCCCTCGGCGGCCTGAGCCTGAAAGGAATCGTTTGGGCGTTTACGCACAACGTGAACGACAACTGGACCCCGCTGACGGTGATTTCTCATATGCTGGACTGCCAGTTTTATGGGTTGAATGCCGGCGGACATCACCTCGCCAATGTTCTGCTCCACACAGCGGCGGCGATCTCGCTTTTCCTGGTTTTGCGGCGGATGACCGGCTTCACTTGGCGCAGCGCGTTTGTGGCGGCGGTGTTTGCGATTCACCCGTTGCATGTGGAGTCGGTGGCCTGGATCGCGGAGCGGAGGGATGTGCTCAGCGGGTTGTTTTTCATGCTGACGCTGGGAGCTTATGCCAGCTATGTCCGTCACCCGTGGTCCCTCAGCCGCTACTTGATGGTGGCGTTGATGCTGGCGCTGGCGCTGATGTCCAAGCCGATGGTGGTCACGCTCCCGTTTGTGCTGCTCTTGTTGGACTACTGGCCGCTGAAACGATTCACCCAACCGGACGGGCGTTTGATTCCTTGGGGTCTGATCGTGGAGAAGGTTCCGCTTCTGGCTCTTTCCGGCGCAGTCTGCGTGGCCACGTTTTTTGCGCAAAAGGGGGCAATCACACCGTTGCCTCTCTCTATGCGAATCGGCAATGCTCTGGTTTCCTACGTGGCTTATTTGAGACAGATGATTTATCCGGCTGATTTGGCCGTTTACTATCCGCACCCGGGAAGCAGCCTGCCGCTTTGGGAAATTGTCGCAGCATTTATCCTGTTGCTGGTCATTTCCGCAGGGGCCATTGCCATCCGGCGGAAGCGCCCTTGGTTTTTGATGGGGTGGTTGTGGTATTTGGGGATGTTGGTTCCGGCAATCGGGTTGATTCAGTCGGGGTTGCGGGCCCGGGCGGATCGTTACACCTATCTGTCGCAGATCGGCTTGTATCTGTTGGTGACCTGGGCGGTGGCAGATCTGTGCGCTGGCTGGCGTCACCGCCGCGTGGTGCTGGGCGGCGGCTCCACGGTCATTCTGGTTGCTTTGATTTTCTGTGCGCGCGTGCAGACTTCTTATTGGCGAAATAGCGAATCGCTGTGGACTCATACACTCGCCTGCACCTCAGACAATTATATCGCCCATAACAATCTGGGTGACGCTCTGCTCAAAAAGGGCAGCGTGGATGAAGCGATCACGCATCTCCAAAAGGCGCTGCAAATCAAACCCGACTACGCGGAAGCCCACAGCAACCTCGGCAGCGCCCTCGGCCGGAAAGGCCAAATAGACGAGGCGATAAATCAATACCAAGAAGCCATCCGCCTGAAACCCGATTACGCCGAGGCCCACTACAACCTTGGCACCGCCCTCGGCCGGAAAGACCAAATGGACGAGGCGATCAGTCAATTCCGGGAAGCCATCCGCCTGACACCGGATGACGCCGAGGCCCACTACGACCTTGGCACCGCCCTCGGCCGGAAAGGCCAAATGGACGACGCGATCAGTCAATTCCGGGAAGCCATCCGCCTGAGACCGGATTACGCCGAGGCTCACAACAACCTCGGCGTCGCTCTCGACAAGAAAGACCAAACCGACGGGGCGATCAGCCAATTCCGGGAAGCCATCCGCCTGAGACCGGATTACGCCGAGGCTCACAACAACCTCGCTCGCGCACTGGAAAAGAAGAACGCTCCGTCGGGCCGCTGATTCACGGGCGGTGCTTTTCTCAAACCAAGATCCTGGCAGGGCAGATGTGCCTTGTCGCGCTGGAGTGAAACATAAGCGGATGCTCCGCCCATTCTTTCAGTAATTTCATGGCCGCGCGACCAACCTTGTCAAAGTACCGTCGTTCCAGCTACAAAATGGGCGTGCTAAAGTTCCCGCCCTGCTGGTAATTTGGGGGGAGTCCCATGCGCATACCAGTGGCGAAATCCGACCCCGCACCGACGAGGGCATCCGCCGCCGTTATGCCTGGTTCCCGTTTTCCGGTGTGGCTGATGGTTGTATTGCTGGTGCTGGTGACGATTGCCATTTACTGGCCGGCGACGCGATATGACTTTGTCAGCCTCGATGATCCGGAATATGTAACTGAGAATCCCCACGTTCAAAGCGGATTGACCTTGGAAAACGTACAATGGGCTTTCTTCATTGCTTCGCAACCTGACCGGAGCGATCTGGCGGAGTGTGTTGGTGGCGGCATTGTTTGGGCTGCACCCGTTGCATGTGGAATCGGTGGCGTGGGTGTCGGAGCGGAAGGACGTGTTGAGCACCTGCTTTGGTCTTCTGGCGCTTATTTTTTACGTCCGCTACGCGCGAAAGCAGTCGCCTCACGCCTATGTTGTTGCCTTGTTCTTCTTCGCCCTCGGATTGATGAGCAAGCCGATGCTGGTGACCTGGCCGTTCGTCATGTTGCTGCTGGACTACTGGCCCTTGGAGCGCTTCAAACCCGGTCATGCATGGCAATTGATGAAGGAAAAAATCCCGTTCTTTGCCCTCGCGGCAGTGGCGAGCGTGGTGACCCTTGTGGTGCAGAACCACGGCGGCGCCATGAAGATGGTTGAAAACCTGCCACTCGGCGCGCGCAGCGGGAACGCCCTGGTTTCGTATTGCCGTTATCTGGGGAAGCTGTTCTGGCCGACGGATCTGGCCGTTTTCTATCCACACCCCGGGTATTGGCTGCTGGAGCAGGTGCTGCTGGCGGGTGGGTTGACAGCCGGCATTTCGGTGTTTCTTTTTGTGAAGCGGCGGCGATATCCCTTTTTACTGATGGGTTGGCTGTGGTTTGTCGGGACGCTGGTGCCCGTGATCGGGTTGGTGCAAGTAGGGGAACAGTCGATGGCGGATCGGTACACTTACATACCATCGCTTGGGGTGTTGATCATGGCAATCTGGGGTGCGTACGAACTGACCCGACGTTGGCGGTATCAGGTGATGGCGTTGTCGGTGGCGGGTTCAGCGGCGATTGTCCTCTGCCTCGGGTTGACGCGGCAACAGCTCGGGTATTGGAAGAACAATGAAACTCTTTTCCGCCATGCGCTTGCAGTCACGGAGAACAATTACCTCGCGCACAAAGCCCTCGGCGGCGCCCTCTTCAGGAAAGGCCAGATTGACGAGGCGATCAATCAATACCAGGAAGCCATCCGCCTGAAACCGGATTACGCCGAGGCCTACAACAACCTCGGCACTGCCTTCCAAAAGAAAGGCCAGATCGACGAGGCGATCAATCAATACCAAAAAGCCATCCGCCTGACACCGGATTACGCCGACGCCCACTACAACCTCGGCAACGCCCTCGGCAGGAAAGGCCAGGTTGACGAGGCGATCAGCCAATTCCAGGAAGCCATCCGCCTGAAACCGGATTACGCCGACGCCCACTACAACCTCGGCATCGCCCTCGGCAGACAAGGCCAGACCGACGAGGCAATCAACCAATACCGGGAAGCCATCCGCCTGAAACCGGATTACGCCGACGCCCACAACAACCTCGGCACCGCCCTCGGCAGGAAAGGCCAGATCGGCGAGGCGATCAACCAATTTCAGGAAGCCATCCTCCTGAAACCGGATTACGCCGACGCCCACTACAACCTCGGCATCGCCTTCGGCAGTAAAGGTCAAACCGACGAGGCGATCAGCCAATTCCAGGATGCCATCCGCTTGAAACCTGATTACGCCGAGGCCCACAACAACCTCGGCACCGCCCTCGGCAGTAAAGGTCAAACCGACGAGGCGATCAGCCAATTCCAGGAAGCCATCCGCCTGAAACCCGATTACGGCGACGCGCAAAACAACCTCGCTCGCGCTCTGAGAATGAAGAACGCTCCGGCAGGCCGCTGAAAATCTCTTTCTTTGCAGGAGACGAGGTGACGAGTCTCAAATTTCTTTGGTTTCGGAAGGACAAGTTAGAGACTCCTTAAGTCGTCTCCTGCTTTTTTAACAGGCAGTTTAACTCACTGCCCAGTTCAAAATCGCCTTTTGCACGTGCAACCGGTTTTCAGCTTCCTCGAAAATCGTGTCCGCGTTGGCTTCGAGCGTCGCGTCGTCAATTTCCTTGCCCCGATACGCGGGCAGGCAATGCATCACCAGGGCGCCGGGTTTGGCGAGCTTCACCAGCGATTGATTGATCTGGTAGCCCGTCAGAATCTTGATGCGCTCCTTCGATTCGGCTTCCTTGCCCATCGAAACCCAAACGTCGGTGTAAAGCAAATCCGCGCCTTTCGCAACGGCTTGCAAATCCCCGGTGCTAATGATTTTTCCACCCGCCCGCTTCAATAAAGCAGCGGACGGTTGAAATTTTTTGGGCGCGGCAATTCGCAATTCAAAACCCAGTTTTGCCGCCGCAAAAATCCATGAGTTCGCCACGTTGCACGCGCCATCGCCGACAAATGTCACGACCTTGCCCGCAATCGGTCCGCGCTTTTCTTCGAACGAAAAAATGTCCGCGAGAATCTGGCACGGATGCTCGTCGTCGGTCAGCGCGTTGATGGTCGGGACGCCGGAAAATCCGGCGAACTCCTCGATGTCGCTTTGCGCGAACGTCCGAATCACCGCGCCGTGAATCATCCGGCCCAGCACGCGCGCAGTGTCCTTGATCGGCTCGCCGCGGCCAAGCTGGATGTCATTGGCGTTGAGAAACATCGGCCGCCCGCCGAGTTCGTGGATGCCGACTTCAAATGAAACCCGCGTGCGCGTGGACGATTTGGAAAACATCATTGCCCAGGTCTGGCCGGCCAGCGGCTGGGTTTTGTGGTGACCACGCTCGCGTTTGAACACGGCGGCATCGGCCAGAATTTTTTCAATATCCGGCCCCGCCAATTTTTCCAATGATAACAAATGTTTCATTTTTACTCTTCCTGTGAGGAAAGGTGGATTATAGCCGCTGGCAAACGGGATTCCAGCGCCAAATCACACAAGCGATTTGATGACTTCCTCGATTTTTGCAACGCCTTCGCCGGCTTCCTGCGGCTTGAGATTCAGCGGCGGCAGCAAACGCACAATTTGTGTGCCGGCCGGAATCGTGAGCACACCGATTTCATGCAGGCGATTCACAAATTGCGCCGCTGCGGTTTTGTCACTCGATGCGAACGCCGGAATTTTCTCTTTTTCGACCAATTCAATTCCCAGCATGAAGCCGAGACCGCGCGCGCGTTTGACCGTTTGTGGATAAGTTTTCGCGAGTCGTTCCAATTCTTTTTTCAACCATTCGCCGAGTTTGCGCGCATTATCGTCGAGCCGGTCGCGCTCGATGACTTCGAGCACTTTGAGCGCGACGGCGCAGGCGAGCGGCGTGCCGCCAAACGTCGTGGCGTGCGTGCCTGGTCCCAGCAAATCGGCATACGGCGCGCGCACCCAGAACGCGCCGATGGGAAACCCGCTGCCGAGCGATTTGGCCATTGAAATGCCGTCAGGCAGAAATTTTTCGCCGCCGGGAACGTTTTCCAAAATCCGCTGAAAACTTTGGAACCGTCCGGTGCGGTAATGCCCGCACTGCACGCCGTCCATGAACAGCAAAAGCTTTTTCTCGTCGCATAACGCGCGCAGACCCAGCAGATATTCCGGCGTGGCTGGCGTGACGCCACCCTCGCCCTGCACGCCTTCCATCAGGATGGCGACGGTCGCGGGCGAAATCGCGTTGCGTGCGGCGGCCAGGTCGTTGAATGGAATGTGCCGAAAACCCGGCGTCATCGGCTCGAACCCTTTTTTGACCTTGTCCTGACCGGTCGCGGCAATGCCGGCCATTGTCCGGCCGTGAAAGGAATTCGTTGCCGTCAGAATTTCAAACCGGCCTTCGTCGTGACCGAACTTGCGCGCGAGCTTGAACAAGCCTTCGTTGGCCTCCGCGCCGCTGTTGGCAAAAAAGCATTTTCCAGGGCCGATGCGTTTGACGAGTTCGGCGGCGAGCTGGCCTTGCGGTTCGGTGAAATACAAGTTCGAGACGTGAATCAATTTGCGCGATTGCTCGACGAGCGCCTCGGTGATGGCCGGGTGCGCGTGGCCGAGGCAGCAAACGGCAATGCCCGCGCCGAGGTCGAGATAGCGTTTGCCCGCGACATCAAACAGATAGCTGCCCGCGCCGTGACTGAAAGCGAGGTCGAAGCGCCCGTAGCTCGGCACGACGTTCTTGCTGAACAGTTGGCGAATCGTCTCAAATTGATTTTGGACGACGGGCGGCTGAACATTTTCTTTCATTGTCGGCAGATATTAACCGCAGAGACATGGAAACGCGGAGTAAAAAATTCACATAACAATTTCTGTGCCCACTCCCTTATCGGTGAAAATTTCCAGCAATACCGCGTGCGGCACGCGGCCATCCACAAAAGAAACTTTTTCGACGCCGGATTGGATGGCCGCCACGGCACCATCCACCTTCGGAATCATGCCCCTGTCTATCACGCCGGATTTTTTGAGCGCATCCACTTCATTCGTTTTAAGGTGTGGAATGACCAAATCCGGTTTGTTCGCGTCGCGCAACAAACCGGGCACGTCGCTCATAAAAACGAGCCGGCGAGCCTTGAGTGCGATGGCGGCTTGCGCGGCGGCCACGTCGGCGTTGCAGTTGTAAATCCTGCCATCCTCGCCGCGCGCGGTCGGGCTGATGATCGGCGTGATACCGCGCTTGATGCAATCGAGCAACGGTTTGGTGTTCACGCTCGTGACTTCCCCGACGAAACCGGGGTCAATTTTTGAACCGGGCTTGTCCGGGTCTTCTAGCCAAAGTTTCCGGCACTTAAAAATCTCCGTGCCGGCAAAACCCTTCGCTTGGGCACCGAGCGAATTGATGGTGGCGACGATTTGGGGATTGATTTCACGCGATAAAACGTCGTCCACAATTTTTACCGTCGCTTCGTCGGTGACGCGCTGGCCCTGGATGAAATTCGCCTTCAGCCCGGCCTTTTCCATCGCGCGCGTGATGGCCTTGCCGCCACCGTGAACGACGACGGGATTGATTTCGACGGCTTCGAGGAAAACGATGTCGCGCGCGACGCTGCTGCGGACGTTCGCGTCGGGCGAATCCATGAAACTGCCGCCATATTTGATGACGAACGTCGCGCCGCCGAATTTTTGGATATACGGCAGCGCTTCAAGCAGCGTCTCGGCTTTGGCGATTAAATCTTGCACGGGCTTATTCCTAGCAGGAATCCGGCAGTGAATGGAAGCGCGTTTGTTATAACATTTTTGCTTTCACTGGCGCTGGACTTTCCCTAGATTGGCGCCGTCATGCCTGAAATTGCGAAATTTGTGAACAATGCCGCCGGGATCATCACGCCGGCCATTGCGGAAAAGGTCCTGCACCAGCTCCCGCAGTGGAAGCTCGAATTCACCCAGATCCGCGCGCCGAAATTTCCACATCTCGTGGATCAACTCGAATTTCTTGCCGACGCCGTTGAAGACGCGGTCGAAGGCGCTTACAAAGATTTGACCTATGTCGCGGTCGCGCAGGCGGTGTTCGCGCTGATCTACGCGCATAAAAAAATGGGCATCATCCCGGAAGGCATTCTTGAGCTTGGCCGCGCGGATGATTCGAGCGTAGTGCGCGCCGTGCTGATTCAGAACGAAAAGACCTTTGCCATTTACGCCGGAGCGCAGGGCGTCAACTGGCAGAAAATCACAAGCCAGCCGTGAGATGGGTTTTGACTGCAAAACCTCCGCTGAATTTTGGCTCCCGCCCCGTTAAAAATTGCGGCCGTCTCAACTCAAGGTCCCGGATGGGATTTTTGATTCTTCGCCACTTTCTTTAACGAAACCTCCCTTTAACTTCAAAACTTCCAGGCGCAGTTGTTGCGCGAGTTCTTTACGGTCGGTTCTGCTGCGCTCGAATCGGGCGAATCGGACAGAAGCCCGCACCGCGCGTTTGCTCAGGAGGTTCAACATGTGCGGGAAAAATGTCACATTCCCCCAGTAACAAATGTCCTCGCTCACGTCGCCATCATCCAGCGCATACCCGATGCATCCAACCGTAATTGGATGGGTTTGCCGCACAGCCGGTTCGAGCAAAGACGATTTGAAAGGCAGAACACCCTGACCATTCGTGCTGGTTCCCTCCGGAAACAAAATCACGAGCGTGCCCTGGTTAAGAACAGTTCGAATTTCTTCAGTCAATTGCCGGACGTCAGACCGCCGTTCGCGATCAATGAACAACGTTCCCGCCAGCATTGCGAGCTGGCCGATGACCGGCCAGTATCTGATTTCGTATTTGGCTACAAATATAGCGGGCATGATCGCCATAAGCACCAATACGTCGAGGTAACTCAGATGATTGGACACGAGCAAACCACTCGATGGAACCGGTCCGGTGACTTGTGGTTCGAGTTTGAAAATTCGCAAAATGCGGCGGGATGCCCGGTGCAACCACAAGGCGCGTCCAGCCAGCCCGGACTTTTTTGAGCGGAACGCGCAGTGAAACAAAAAATCAAACGTGGCGAGGACAACTTCGCCGGCAAACCAAAAGAACCGTCCCGTCACACGGAATGGATGCTGGCGCAATCCTTTCATGCGTGAATTTCAAACCCGATGGCCGTAATGGTCAACCTGGAAAAACGCTAAAATTTGTGTTCCTGCTTTGCAATTTTCGTGGTTGGGCTACTTTGCCATTATGCAGCAGTTGAAGATTATTTTTTGGACAGTGGCAACGCTGGCGGTTTTCGGCGCGGGCATCTGGCTCGGCTTCACGGTCACACGCTGGATGAAGGCGGGGGCGGGTTTGCATGAGGAAAACACCGCAACAGTTGTCGAGCAGGTGCAGGCTCTTTCCGATCTGGTCACCGTCAAATACGTTTTGGAAAAAGTCGTTATTCTTGAGGACGTCAAATGGTATGGCGAAAACCGCGTGCTGCTGCTCGCGCATGGCATCGTCAAGGCGGGTGTTGACCTCAAACGGCTTCAGCCTGATGACGTGACAATTTCCGGCAAAACAATTTCCCTGCGCCTGCCGCCCCCGCAAATCACCGACGCCTACCTTGATGACAAGCAAAGCCAGGTGATTGATCACACGACCGGCCTGTTGCGCGTGTTCGATAAAAACCTGGAGCAAACCGCCCGACAGAATGCCGTGGACGATATTCGCCGCGCCGCGCGGACGGACGGCATCTTGGATGAGGCGGACAAACGAGCGAGGCTGGAACTGGCTTTATTCCTGCACAAGGCGGGTTTTGAGCGGATCGAGTTCTCGAAATGAACCTGGGGTACGAAACCGTGCCTCAATTTCAACCAATGTGGGTGATTTTCACCGGTTGGGGAATTTCCTCGTTGCTCTGGTCTTCAATCTTGATGAGCAGCCGTTCCTTCGACACGGAAATGCGCATCACACGCGGCTGAAGCTGCATCAAACAAAGCACGGGGACCCGCATGGGATGTCTGAGGTCTGCCACCTCGACACGTCCCCAAACTTCTTGGGAGAGTTTTAACGCATTCCTTTTCATGATCACGGCATTGGGTGCCGCAATTCATGTGCCAGAAAACGAATGCTTTCATTACTGGTCCAGCCCACCGGCCTTCCGCGCCCGCTTCAAAACCTGCTGCGCCAGTGCACGCGCTTTTGCCGCGCCATCCGCCAGCACCTTGTTCACGTAATCCAGGTTCGCCGCCAGCTCCGCGCGTTTCTTCCGCGCTTCGGCGAAATAATTCCAGTGGCGCTCGAACAGCGCCTTTTTCAAATCGCCGTAACCAAGACCTCCGGCGCGCAGGCGATTTTCAAAATCTTTCGCAACTTCCGCAGACGCAACGAGCTTGAGCAGTTGAATGGCGAGGTTTTTGTCCGCGTCGGGCTTGGGTTCCTGCGGCGTGCGGCTGTCCATGACGATGCTCATGATTTTTTTGCGCGTCGTTTTCTCGTCGCCGAAAATTTCAATCGTGTTGTTGTAGCTCTTGCTCATCTTCTGGCCGTCCGTGCCGGGAACGACGGCGACCTCGTCGCGGATTTGCGGTTCGGGAATCACGAACGTCTGGCCGTATTGCTCGTTGAACTTGATGGCGATGTCGCGTGTGACCTCGACGTGCTGTTTCTGGTCGTGACCAACCGGAACGATGTTCGAATCGTAAATCAAAATGTCCGCCGCCATCAGCACCGGATAGGCGAAGAGACCGTGATTGGGTGTGATGCCCTTCGCAAGCTTGTCCTTGTAACTGGTGCAGCGTTCGAGCAATCCCATCGGTGTGACGGTGGAAAGCAGCCATGTGAGTTCGGTGACTTCCGGCACGTCGGATTGTTTAAAGAAGACGGTTTTCTTCGGGTCGAGGCCGCAGGCGAGAAAGTCCAGTGCCACATCGAGCGTGTTCTTGCGCCGTTCCACCGGGTCGAACAGCGAGGTCATCGAATGATAATTCGCGATGAAATAAAAGGCTTCGCCTTTCTCCTGTAGTTCGATCGCGGGCTTCATCATCCCGAAATAATTTCCGACGTGCAGCGCGCCGCTCGGCTGGATGCCTGACAAAATTCGCATGGGCCAAGAATAGCGGGAAATGAGGAAAACAGGAAAGCAGGAAACTTCATCTGCAGATTACGCAGATGGCCGCAGATTTTTTAGAAACTCATTTTTTATCTGCGAAAATCCGTGTAATCTGCGGATTAAAACCTTTTCAAGTTTCCCGCCTTCACTTCCCACCGTTGCAAATCTTTTCCCAGTTCACTCGGCCAGTTTTCCCCGGTGGCGGTCATAAAAACCTGCCCGCTCGTCTTGCGCGCCTGCTCCAGCAACGGCAGAAAACCGCTGCGGCGTTTCACGTCCAGCTCGCCAATCACGTCATCAATCAACAGCACTGGCGCGCTGCCGTGGATGCCGGCGAGGTATTCCGCCTGCGCCATTTTCAGCGCGATGGCCAGCGTGCGTTTTTGGCCCTCGCTGCCGAACTGCGCGGCGGATTTGTTGTTGAGCAGCAGTTGCAAATCGTCGCGATGCGGGCCGATGAGCGTGGAGCGATACGTCCGTTCGCGCGAACGCGATTGCGCGAGTTCGACGGTGAAATCCTTTTTCACGCCCGGCCGGTATTCAATGCGCAATTCCTCCGCGTCGTTGGAAATGCGCCGATACGCCAGCCGCGCCAGCGGGGAAAATTTGGGAACCAGTCCGCGGCGCGCGCGGATGATTTCGTCGCCGAGCTTGACGAGTTCCTGTGAAAAACTGTCGAGCGCGGCTTCGTCCACGGCACGTTGTTTGAGCAGCGCGTTGCGGGCGCGAACGGCGCGCATGTAACGCTGGAGCAGCGGCAGATAATCGGGTTTCGTTTGCGCGAGCAGCAAATCGAGAAACCGCCGGCGCGCGCGCCCCGCGCCCTTGATCAGTTGCAAATCCTCCGTGCAAAAAACCACCGTGCGCAGCACGCCGAAATAGTCGGCGAGTTTTTTAACAGGCTGCCCGTCGAGCGACAGATTCCGTTCGCGTGCCGACCAATATATTTTAATTTCGCGTTCACCCTGGCCGATGATTTTTCCGCCGACAAAATAGCCGCGCTGTTCGTGGCGGATCATCTGCGCGCTGCCGACGCCGCGGAACGAGCGCAGCGTGGCCATGAGATAAATCGCTTCAAGGATGTTCGTCTTGCCCTGCGCGTTGTCGCCAAGCAGGAGATGGAAGCCGGGCGCGAAATCCGCGTCCAGCCGGGCGTAATTGCGAAAATCCCGCAGCCGCAAATGAGCCAGATGCACGCGAACAAAATGAAACGCAACGGCGAAAACGGCGAGTCTTTTAATGGCCGAAATTATGATTCACAAACTTGACGCGCCGCGCTTGAAAAACTAATTTGGTAATCGGTTGGTGGTCGTAGCTCAACGGTAGAGTCCAAGCTTGTGGAGCTTGTTGTTGCGGGTTCAAATCCCGTCGGCCACCCCAGCCTTCGCTCTCCGCTGCGCCGTTGTTAAAATTTCCTACGAAGTGGCGGAAATCAAACCGGAAATATCGTCGGAATCCGTGTTGACGTCGGCGAACAACCAGGTCGAAAGGTAACGCTCGGTGGACGACGGCACGATGACAACGATCATTTTGCCTTTGTTTTCCGGGCGTTTGGCGACCTGCAACGCCGCCCAAATTGCCGCGCCGCTCGAAATGCCAACAGGAATGCCGTCAGACTGGTTGACCTCCTTGGAAATAGGGGCGGAATCCTCCTCGTTCACCCGGATGGTTTCGTCGAGGATTTTTACATTGAGATTGTCGGGAATGAAACCCGCGCCGAGTCCCTGCAATTTGTGCGGGCCGGGCTGACCGCCGGAAATCACCGGCGACTTCGCCGGCTCGACAGCAATCGCCTTGAAACCGGGCTTGCGTTTTTTGATGACCTCAGCCACACCGGTGATGGTGCCGCCGGTGCCGACGCCCGCGACAACAATGTCCACCTTGCCGTCGGTGTCGCGCCAGATTTCCTCGGCGGTTGTGCGGCGATGAATCTCGGGGTTCGATGGATTGGAAAACTGCTGGAGAACGACGCTGTTCGGAATCTGTTTGTGCAATTCCTCGGCTTTGGCAATTGCGCCCTTCATGCCTTTGGCGCCTTCGGTAAGCACGAGTTTCGCACCAAGAATTTTCAGCAGTTTGCGGCGTTCAAGACTCATTGTTTCGGGCATCGTCAGGACCAATTTCAATCCGCGCGCCGCGGCGACGAATGCCAGCGCAATACCGGTGTTGCCGCTGGTCGGCTCAATAAGCACGGTGCTCTGGCTGATGGCTCCGGACTTGAACGCATCGTCAATCATCGCCACGCCGATGCGGTCTTTGACGCTCGAAAGCGGGTTGAAGAATTCGAGCTTGAGCAAGACATCGGCGACCGCGCCGTGTTTTTTTGCCGTGCGATTCAGCCGCACGAGCGGTGTGTTGCCGATGGTTTCCGTGATGTTATTGTAGATGCGTGACATATGATGCAGCGGTTTAAATTTGGTATGTTTCTTTCTTTGTCTTCCCGTGTTCCATTGTGGTGGAATGTTTGGAAATTGAATCTGCCTGAAGCAGGCTCACCGCCTCCTCCGCGCGGAAGTTGGGCAGAAAATGGACTGCGCCGCGCGCATTGAAGCAGGCGCGATTGGCTTCACGGACGCCGAGGTCGCGGCAAAACTCCTGAAAATCCAGAAGGGACAGAAAGTGCAGATTATGGGTGCGATACCATGGCGCCGGCAATGAGCGGGTGATCGGGGTGCGACCCCGAAACAAAATTTGCGCGCGGACGCGGACGTGGGCGAAATTGGCATAGGAAACGACAACCTCCCGCCCGACGCGGAACGCCTCGCGGATGATTTCCGCCGGCGAGATCAGTTCCTGAAATGTGCCGAGCAGCAGCACAAAATCAAATGCGCTGTCGCCATACTGATCCAGACCGTCGGCGATGTCACTTTGATGCACAATCAATCCGCGTTCGACGCAGCGCGCGACAAGGGCAGGATCTTTTTCCACGCCTTCGCCGGTCACCAGCCGGGTTTGAACCAAGCGGGCGAGAAAGGCGCCGTCGCCGGTTCCCAAGTCCAACACGCGGGATTTTTCGGGAATCCATTCCAACACAGTTTTGTAAATGCCGGGGTGCATGGTTTAGTTTTGCGGCTGGCGATATTCGTTTTCGAGGTAATGGCGGACAATGTTCGCGAACGGGGGGTTCTCGATCAGAAACGAGTCGTGGCCGTAAGGCGTTTCCAGGTTGATGTAGGTCACCGCGACATTGGCGCGCTTGAGCAGGCGAACCAGTTCGCGCGATTGCGACGGCGGGTACAGCCAGTCGGATGCAAATGAAATGACAAGAAAGTGCGCACGCACCCGGCGCAACACTTCCGCCGCCGGGCCGTTCTCAAAAAGGTCGAATTGGTCAACCGCTTTCGTAAGATAAAGATAGGAATTCGGATCGAACCGTTTGACGAAGCTCTGGCCCTGGTGATGGAGATAGCTTTCCACTGAGAATAACGCCGCCTCGTCTTTGCTCGAATCCCCGGACTTCTGCCGTTTGCGCCCGAACTTGTGGGTCATGCCATACTCGCTGAGATAGGTGACGTGTCCGACCATTCGCGCCACCGCCAGGCCGTGAATGGGGCGCCGGCCTTCGGAATAATTGCCGTCGTTCCAGTTCGGGTCGCTGAGGATGGCACGGCGGCCGATTTCGTTGAACGCGATTTGCATCGCAGTGTGTGAAATGCAGGAAGCGATGGGAACACAGACGCGCACACGCCCGGGATGTTCCACCGCCCAGACCAACGCCTGCATCCCGCCCATCGAACCGCCGATCACGGCGAAGAGTTGCAGGATTCCCAGGCGGTCGAGCAACTTCGCCTGCACAGCCACGATGTCCCGGATGGTCAGGGGAGGAAAACTCATGGCGTAAGGTTTGCCGGCATCGGGACGCAACGAGGCCGGGCCGGTTGTGCCGCCGCAACCGCCCAACACACTGGCGCAAATGACAAAGAACTTGCCGGTGTCAATCGCCTTGCCGGGGCCAACATGATAATCCCACCAGCCCGGACGTCCGGTGTCTGGATGCGTGCCGGCCACGTGCGCGTCACCCGACAGAGCGGGGCAAATCAGAATCGCATTATCACGCTTTGGAGACAACGTTCCCAGCGTTTGATAGGACACGTCCACGTGATCGAATGTGAAGCCTGACTGGGTTTGCACACCCGGCAGCGTGATTGTTTCCGTGCGCGTCACACCCAAGGGCGACCGATACTCCGTGACCTTCTGATCCTGAAGGTCGCCTTGCAAGATGTTGTGATGCGTGCTCGTCATTTACCTAAATATTCCAATCTGGTTTTTGTCATCACCCTTTTATTTCGCGGCGGGCTGCAAAGTCTGCAGCACCCGACCCAGTTTAACCTTGAAATTATCCTGCGTCATTCTTGATCGCTGGGGATTTCTTTTAGTTTGCCGGTCTTGACGTCATAGATGTAGCCATGGATCGCGATGTCGCCAGGCACGAGGGGATGATTGCGAATTCGGCGCACATCCGCCACTACGCTCTTGGCGTTATCCGAAATGGTCAACCAGTCGATATAATCTCCTTCTGTGGAACCGGGGCCGGGGCCTGAGTCATGCCATCCGGAGGCATCCACAGTCGCCGGCTTCAGGCTGCTGGCGAGCAATCCACGCATGACTTCGTCCGTGAAAGTTTCCATGCCGCAGTCAGTATGGTGAATGACGAACCATTCCCGCGTACCGAGCAGTTTGTAGGAAATGACCAGCGACCGGATTGCGTCATCACTGGCCCGACCGCCGGCATTGCGGATGACGTGGGCGTCGCCTTCTGCCAGACCGGCGAACTTGGCCGGGTCAAGCCGGGCGTCCATGCATGTCAGGATTGCAAATCGCCGCGCCGGGGGCATGGCCAGTTTGCCCTTGCTGCCAAAGTTCGTGGCATACGCGGAATTCGCGTTCAGCACTTCTTTCAAGATTTTGCTCATACAACCCTCCTTTTTGTTTTGATTATAGGATGGAAATAAGCGGCCTTTCGCTCTACATAATTATGATCAGCGTTGTGACGTTTGAAGCGCCTGGTCAATGTCAGCTTTGATGTCGGCCACGTCTTCGAGACCGATGGAGAGCCGAATGTAATCCGCCGTCACGCCGGTTTCCTCCTGTTCCGCGGGCGTCAACTGTTGATGCGTGGTCGAGGCTGGATGAATGACGAGGCTCTTGGCGTCGCCGATATTGGCGAGGTGTGAGAGCAGTTTCACCGAGTTGATGAACTTTTTACCTGCTTCCAAACCACCTTTGATGCCGAATCCGACGAGGCCTCCGAAGCCGTTCTTCAAATACTTCGCGGCGTTCTTGTGGTCGGGATTGTCCGGCAGGCCGGGATAGACAACCCAGTCCACGAGCGGATGTTTCTTGAGCCAGTGCGCGATCTCCAAGGCGTTGGCCGAGTGTTTTTGCTGGCGCAACGGCAGTGTTTCCAAACCCTGCAAAAAAAGGAATGAATTGAACGGACTGAGCGCCGCGCCGATGTCACGCAGCAGGGTGACACGCACCTTGAGAATGAAGGCCACGTTGCCCAAACCGGACACATTGTTCAGGGCGTCCCAATAAACCAAACCGTGATAGCTGGGGTCCGGCTCAGTGAATTCGGGGAACTTTCCGTTGTTCCACTTGAACTTGCCGGAGTCCACGATGACACCACCGATGGACGTGCCATGGCCGCCGATGTATTTCGTGGCCGAGGTGGCAAGGATGTCCGCGCCGTAATCAAACGGCCGCACCAGTCCGATGCCAACGGTATTATCCACCACGAGCGGAATCCCCGCTTCGTGCGCAATCTTTGCAACGGCCTCGAAGTCCGGCACGTCGAGCTTCGGGTTGCCGATGGTCTCGACATAAATGGCGCGGGTTTTCGACGTGATGGCTTTGCGAAACGCCTCCGGGTTGCGCGAGTTCACAAACTTCACCGTGCGGCCCAGCTTCGGGAACGTGTAGTGGAAAAGCTGGTAGGTGCCGCCGTAGAGATTGTTGCCCGCAACGATTTCGTCGCCCAGCCGCGTGATGGCGAGCAACGAATAGGTGATGGCCGACTGGCCGGACGCCACACCCAGCGCGCCGGTGCCACCTTCAATGGCCGCGACCCGCTGCTCAAAAACATCCGTGGTCGGGTTCATCAGGCGCGTGTAGATGTTCCCGAATTCTTTCAGGGCAAAAAGATTGGCCGCGTGTTCGGTGCTTTTGAAGACGTAGGATGTCGTCTGGTAAATCGGCACGGCCCTTGAACCGGTGGTTGGGTCGGGGACCTGGCCGGCGTGGAGCGCCAGCGTGCTGAGTTTTTTTGTCGGTATGCTCATGGTTTTCTATGTTGTTTGTTAGTTGTGCTCTAGGCTGGAGACTGAAACACGCGGCGTCAAGCAGCGCATGAGGAGGAAGACAGCGCCGCAAAAGGGCGCGCCGCTGTCCGTCCCCCAGCCTGAATTAGCAGTGGTTTTAAAATTCCCATTTGGTTGTAATGCCCCAGACACCATTGGCCTCGTGATTCAGCACGTTGCCGAAATGGCCGTAACCGGCGGCCAAGGTCAAGTGTTTGTTGACGACATAAGCGGCATCAAGGGTCCACCAGTCGCCTTCTTTGCGCACGAGGCTGCCAATGGGGCGGTAATTGTTTGGTTGTTGCTTGTATTCCGCCGCCAGCGCGAAATTGCCGGTGACGAACACCACCACATTGCCCTCGAAGAGGTAGCTGTAGCTGTCGCTGAATCCGCCCAATCCTTCCCAGATACCTTTGGTGGCGCGCCCACCGGCTTCGAGCAGCACGGGCCGCGGCAATTGGGTGAACAGTTTCGAGGCGTAGAGCGTAAAGTCCACGCCGTCGTGGTATTTGATGCCGGCATTGACCAGCGCGCCACCCACATCGTGGTTCAGTTGGTCAAAGCCGTCGTTATACTTGTAATGCACGCCGGCCGTCAGCGCTGGAAGCCATTTCTGATCAAAGTCACCTTCTTTGACGAGTTGGAAACGCGCGTTGAAGTTGTGCAATTGCACTTCGTCGGTGGGGATGCCGCCGAGCGCCTGTGGCAAATCGCCCAAGCCCAGGCGGTCCCAGCCGTAGCCGAGTTCGAGTCGCTTGAACGGCGATTCAGTGACGGTAAATGCCTCGAGATTTTGCTCGTGGCCGATGTTGACGTAGGCAAAGCCGATGCTCGGACGGCCAACTGGCTCGCCGTTGCGCGGCGGATTGACAATGTAGGCCGACAGCGTGGCAAAGATGCCGCCGTTGCCTTCGATCTGGTGCAATGGCAGCGGCGCGCCTTTCTCGGCGGGCTTGGCTGCCGGCGGCGCGTTGGTGGTTTGGGTTTCATCAGCGTTCGTGCTCCAGCCCGCCGCGACCAAAAGCGCGGCAAGCCAGACAGTGGAATGGCTTCGATGACGTTTATTGTACTTCCCTTTGCGGATATGTTGGTTGTTTCTCATGTTTGCTATTCATTTCAATCGCCAGCGAACTTCCGGTCATCCAGTCAGCAGCTCTTTCTGTTTTATTTTCACGCCTCCAGCTCTCTGGTCGGCCTTAAATGTTTTCCGCGCGAAGGTTTCCCAGCCGGATCCTCTCGGTTTTGTCAATCTGCGTGACCTGCGAATCATGGACAACCACTTGCACCACACCATAGCGCAGCGAACCGACCTGCTGGCGGACAATGTCCAGCCAAGCCGGTTTTTTATCGGCACCCTCAATAAATTCGATTTTATTCTCGCTCATTTTAAGTCTTTCTTGATCTAATTTTTATTATCAATTAACGACTAAATATGTCGTCATTCTATACCGCAAGCCGGGACTGTCAACTGCTTTTTTTGATTTTTTCTAAATGCCGTCTCCGCCAGTAAAAACGGCGTAAACCTCTTGTTTTGAGACTGGGGAACCTTTCGCCACTTCAGCCAGCGTCGCCCGTTCCATTAAACCGGTCACGTAATTTCGTGCATCAAGGAAAACGCGGCGAAAACGGCAGACTGGTTCCTGTGAACAGCGTTTGTAGGCCGTGACTGAAACACATCCAATTGGGGCTAAAATGCCGTCAAAATGACGCACCACCTCACCCATCGTAATCTTGGCAGGGCTTTTGGAGAGGACATATCCGCCGCGCATCCCCGCCACGCTGTTCACCCAGCCTTGAGCTTTGAGGTTAAGCATAATTTGCTCAAGAAACCGCTTGGGAATATCATTCCGCCGGGCTAATTCGCGAATGGGAATCGGCGCTCCGCCATAATGATCCACCAGAGTAAACAAAGCGCGCAGTGCGTAGTCTGTTTTCTTTGAAACGCGCATACCAAAGGACGATAATCCTGGTCGGATTTAAGTCAACACTTCTTTTTTGTGGGTCATCCGTCGCAAGCTTTGTTCAGCCGATAATCCGGTGTCCTTCGTCGAGGAAAATGCCCTTGAAATTCATCTCCAATGCCTGTGGATTGGTGGCTTTGGCCAACGCCTCTTTCTCAGTCACACGACCTATTTTAACCAGATTGAACAATGATTGGTTGAATGTGAGCATTCCGTCATCCGTGCTGGTTTCGATGGCGGCGGGCAATTTGTCGAGGCGGTTCTCTTCCAGAAGCTTTCTTACCATCGGTGTGTTAAGCATAATTTCCAGCGCCGGGGTAAGTTTCCCATCCACCGTGTTTACCATGCGCTGGCAAATCACAGCCCGCAATGTGCCTGCAATTTGCCGGCGAATTTGTTCGCGTTCATCAACTTTGAAAAAATCAAGAATGCGATTGATGGATTGCGACGCGTTGGTCACGTGCAGGGTGGACAAGACGAGATGCCCCGTCTCCGCCGCGCTCATGGCCGCGAAAAAACTGATGTCGTCGCGCATCTCGCCGATCATGATGACATCAGGGTCCTGGCGCAGAACGTGGACGAGCGCGTTGTGGAAGGACAGCGTGTCGAGGCCGATCTCGCGCTGTTCAATCACTGATTGATTGTCTTCAAAAACATATTCAATCGGGTCTTCGAGTGTGATGATGTGTTTTTTGAAATTGTCGTTGATGTGTTCAATCATCGCCGCGAGCGTGGTGGACTTGCCGCAGCCGGTCGTCCCTGCCAGAAGCACGATGCCCCGCGGCGATTCCGCGACTTTTTTAATCTGCTCCAGCAAGCCAAGTTCTTCAAAGCTTGGCACGTGCGTTTTGACGAAACGCATCGCCAGACACCATTGGCCGCGCTGCTGAAACAAATTGGTGCGAAACCGGCCGACGCCCGAAACAAAATAGGAAAAATCAATTTCACGCTCTTCCTCCAACCGCTTGCGCAAATGGGGTGGCGTGATGGCCTCGACGATTTTTGCCATCCATTCCACCGTCGGGAAGGGCGAATCCACCGCGATTAATTCGCCGTTAATGCGAATAATAACCGGCATGCCGTTTTTCAGGTGCACGTCCGAGGCCGCGCCCTCGACTGCTGTTTTCAAAATGCGATAAAAAGCTTCCATGAGCACAGATTAGCAAATTCGTCTTCAAACGCCAGCCGAGAAAAACACTGGCGACTTTTCGCCGCGTCAATGCTATAAAGCTGCGCATGTCGAAGCATCGTATTGGAATCATCGGCGGCACGGGACTTTACAACATTGAAGGTTTCACGAACCAGAAATGGGTGAAAGTCAAAACACCCTTCGGCCCACCGTCGGATGATTTGCTCACAGGCAGGCTGGCCGGACGCGATGTGGTTTTTCTGCCCCGACATGGCCGCGGCCACCGCATTTTGCCGGGCGAGCTGAATCATCGCGCCAACATCTGGGCGATGAAAAAGCTCGGCGTTGCCTGGATCATCAGCGTCAGCGCAGTCGGTTCATTACAGGAGAAATACAAACCGTGCGACATTGTGCTCATTGACCAGTTTTTTGACCGTACCAAGCGCGGTTTTGAACACACGTTTTTTGGACGCGGCATCGTGGCGCACGTCGCGTTCGCGCATCCGATTTGCGGGGAATTGCGCCGGATTCTTTTGAAAATCGCGCGTGATTGCAAAGCTCAAGCCCATGATGGCGGCGCTTACGTTTGCATGGAAGGCCCTGCGTTCAGCACACGAGCCGAGTCATTGACCAATCACCACGCCGGTTACGATGTGATTGGCATGACCAATCTCGGCGAAGCCAAATGCGCCCGTGAAGCTGAAATTGCCTATGCCACGCTGGCAATGGTGACGGATTATGACTGCTGGAAGGAAGACGGGGAACACGTCACGCTCGAAATGATTTTGCATAATCTTCATCGCAATGCGGAGATTGCCAGGCAAATCGTCGCCCGCGCCATTTTGCAGATTCCCGCCAAGCCGGATTGGCCGTGCCACTCCGTGTTGAAAAATGCGATACTGACCGACAAAAAACTCTGGCCGACGAAAACGAAGAAGGAATTGGAACCGATTTTGAAAATGTATCTGTGACCGGGATTTTGACCGGCCAGTCATCTATTGTTTGCCGCCATTCAAAAGCATTTGCTTCTGATCGTCAGGCAACGAAGTGTTCAAAAGCCACTTTTGCGCAGCTGCCGGATCAACCTGCAGCCATTGCCGCGCAACATTTTGGATGGCGGAATTCCGCTGGACGGGGTCGCTCAAAGATTCCGCCCACGGCGCGGCCCTGTCGGGATATTGCAAGGCGATTTGATTGACATAGGACTGGACCGCGCCTTGTTTGGCACTGTCGTCGGGCAGGGAATTCAACCATTGACCGGCGGCAAACGGGTCACTTTTCGCCCAACTGGAAATGATATTTTGAAAGGCATTATCCCTTGTGTTGCCTGCTGGAAACGCAGCCGCCCAATTGGCCGCGGATTGCGGGTCTGATTGCGACCATTGCGAAACCACTGATATCGCAGCGCTGCTTTGCGTGTCACCGGCAGGCAGTGAAGCGACAAACTTCGCAGCATCGCGCGGCGAATTTTGCGCCATGCCGGAAACCAAGCCCGAAATGAAAGCATTCTTTGCCGCGCCTTCGGGCATGGATTGCAGCCATGTCATCGCCGCCTTCGGATCATTTTGCGCCCAGGAACTGGCCGCGCTGGTATAAAAACTGTTTTGCGCGCCGCCTGATTGCAGGCTTTTGGCATACTGCATCGCGCCTTGCGGATCGGTTTGCACCCACTGCGAAATCATGTCGTTCAGGACGTTTTGTTTCGCGCGGCCGTCCGGCATGTTTTGCGCCCACGCCACAGCGGCTTTCGGTTCTGTTTCAGCCCAACTGCCGGCCACCGTGCCGATGGCGGATTCACGCTCGTCCCGACTGACCAGCGCGTTTGCGTAGGTCATGGCGGCCTGCGGATTGGTCTCCGCCCAGGACGAGAGCAATCCGCTGCGCACACCCACTCGCGGGGACTTCGGCAGATTTGCATCCACAAAAGCCAGCAACGGCGGGATGTTGGTGGGATCAAGGTTATCAAGAATTCTGTGCCACTCCCAATCGCGGCGCCAATCGCCGTTTTTCATCTCCAGAATTTTTACCTCGATTTCAGCAAGCAAGGTTTTGTTGCTCGTTCCGGCCTTCCTGAAAATTTCAGACTGGCTGCCCGATGGATTTTTAGCCGCTGACAGCGACGAAGGACGCTTGTTCGCCGCCTTGGCCGAAACTTTGTGCGAACTGGCTGACGCGACGCTGTGCCGGCCCAACCAATAACCGGCGTCCAACATTAGTAACGCAACCAGAACGAAAAAGATGACGCTTTTCGTTTTCATAAAACGTCGCTGACAAATGGAATCAGGTGTTACGATGGTTCACTTTGCGAAACCGTCAAGAAACAAATAGTGGCAGCCGGAGGGCTGGTTTCCTTGACCTCCAGCTTCAAAGCCGATAGACCTTGCGCTGCAAACGAATCAACGATCATGCCAAAGAAAACCATCATCAAACCTGCGAAATCACCCGCCGCAGTCGGTCCTTACAACCATGCCGTGCGGATTGGCGATTTGCTTTTTTGCGCCGGGCAAATTCCCATTGATCCCGCAACCGGGAATCTGATTTCCGGTGATATCAAGACGCAAACCGAACGCGTGCTTCAAAATGTCAAAGCCATTCTCGACGACCAAAAATTGACATTTACCAATGTCATCAAAAGCACGGTGTTTCTGACCAATCTCGCTGATTTTGCCAGCATGAACGAAATTTACTCGAAACATTTCACCAGCGATTTTCCGGCGCGCTCAACCGTTCAAGTCGCCGCGCTGCCGAAAGGTGCGAACGTGGAAATTGAAGTCATCGCACATTTTTAATGGTAGGGCGCGATGTCCCCATCGCGCCGCGGCGCGCTCGGAGAGCGCGCCCTACCTTTGAAATCATAAATTGAAAATGAAAAAAACGTGGCGTGAGAAACTAGCGGACAACAAAGGGTTGCCGCGAGTCAGCAAAGTCAGCGGCAAGATGACCAAGCGCTGGGGCGTGGGTATTTTCGTGATTCCCGCACCGCTGGAAGTGGACACCTTGATGAAGCAGATACCCAAAGGCCGTGTGGTCACCATCAACGAACTTCGTGCAGTGCTGGCGGCAAAACACAAGGCGGATTTTGCCTGTCCAATTACCACTGGTATTTTTTCGTGGATCGCCGCGCACGCAGCCGCTGAGGCCGAAGCCGAAGGTGCAAAACGCATCACACCCTACTGGCGCACGCTCAAAACCGGGGGCGAACTGAATCCAAAATATCCCGGCGGCGTTGAAAGCATCGCCAAACGTTTGCGCGCTGAAGGGCATAAAATTGTCCAAAAAGGCAAACGCTTTTTCATTCCTGATTATCAGCGGGCGCTCTTCGCCAAACTACACTGAAACTTTATGCAAATTGCTGCCGGAATCCAACTTGCCATCGCTGCGCTCGCCGGACTTGTCGTCGGCTGGCTGATTGGACGCGCGCGCGGTGGCAGCCAAGCTGCTGATTTTACTCCGTTACTGAATGCTTTGGAAAAAGGCAACGAACGAACGGAGCGTGCAGTAAAGGATGAAATTGCGCGCCAACGCGAGGAGATCGCCACCCAATCGCGTGCGCTGCGAGAAGAGTTGAGCGCCTCGCTCAAAAATGCAGGTGATTCGATAGTCAATAGTCTCGGGGAAATTGGCAAGGCACAGCATGGTCAGTTGGAGACCTTTTCAAGTCAGATGGCTAAATTGGTCGAAAGCAATGAAAAAAAATTGGGTGAATTGCGGACGGCTGTAGAAGTGAAACTCACACAAATTCAAACGGACAACTCCGCAAAGCTGGAAGAGATGCGGAAGACGGTGGATGAAAAACTTCAAGGCACACTTGAGAAACGGCTGGGCGAGTCGTTTAAACAGGTCAGCGAACGGCTAGAGCAAGTTCACAAAGGATTGGGTGAGATGCAAAGCCTCGCCACGGGTGTCGGCGATCTGAAAAAAGTGCTCACCAACGTAAAAATGCGTGGAACGTGGGGCGAAATGCAACTGGGAAACCTGTTGGAACAAATCCTTACGCCGGAACAATACGCACAAAACGTTGTCACCAAGCAAGGTAGTGCAGAACGGGTCGAGTTTGCGATCAAACTACCGGGACGAGACGCAAAAGATGGGAAGACAGTTTGGCTGCCGATTGACGCTAAATTTCCCAAGGAGGATTACGAACGGCTGGTGGAAGCTTCGGAACGCGCGGATACGGATGCAGTTGAACAAGCCACGAAACAACTTGAGACACGAATCAAAGCCGAGGCCAGCGACATCCGCGACAAATACCTTGATCCACCGAATACAACCGATTTCGGAATCCTGTTTCTGCCAACGGAAGGTTTGTATGCCGAGGTATTGCGCCGCCCCGGCTTGCTGGACATGCTGCAACGTGAATTTCGCGTTACGGTTACCGGACCGACTGTCTTGGGTGCGCTCTTGAACAGTCTACAGATGGGTTTCCGCACGCTGGCAATCGAAAAACGTTCCAGCGAAGTCTGGGAAGTTTTAGGTGCCATCAAAACGGAGTTCGGTAAATTCGGCGGCATCATCGAGAAGGTTCATAAAAAACTGCAAGAAGCCAGCAATGTGATCGACTCCGCCGCAAGCCGCACCAGAGCCATTGAGCGAAAATTGCGAACCGTGGAAGGATTGCCCGCAAATGAAGCGACCGCGTTGTTGGGTGAAGCCGAACCAGTGCCGCCAGAAACGGATGAGGCCCCGAGCTGAAGCAAAAACGACATTGCGCCTGCCACCGGAAACCTGAGCCGGCGGATTCAATTCATTTTAACCGCCAAGACGCAGGAAATTTCAACCACGGATGGATGGGAATGCAATAATGTGGCCAGGCCATTTTTGCGGCTTTTACGGCGCCCTCGTCGGGATTCTCTTGACGGGCTGGGCTTATTGTGGTGCAATGATAGTGTGAGAGTGGCTAAAGTCGCATTTGTCGCGCTCGGAATCCTTGCTTCAATGTTTTTTCCGTCAGCCTCAATTTGGGGCGCCACGATCCGGGATGATGAGCCGGACAGCAGTTATCTGGCCCTTGCCGCCAGCCCGGAATACGCTCCGGTTGGAACATTTGTCAACAGTTGGGGTTATACCGGCTGTGCCACGCTCATCGCACCGGACTGGGTGCTGACTGCCGCGCACATGCTGACTGCCGCCAGTTCCGGGACTTTCACCATCGACGGAACTTCCTATACCTCGACCCAACTTATCCGTAATCCGGGCTGGAACAGCAGCAATCCGTTCGGCGGTTACGATTTTGGTCTCGTGCATCTCAGCTCACCGGTAGTGGGTATTACTCCGGCGACGCTCTACACCGGGTCATCGGATGTGGGGCAGATCGGAACATTTGTCGGATACGGCTTCACGGGGACGGGCCTGACCGGCTGGACAACCCTTGATGGCCAGAAGCGCGCCTTTCAAAACGTCATTGATGGAAACTTCGGCAATCCCTCCCTGGTGCTGGGCAGCGATTTTGACAGCCCGCACACGACCGCGTACAACACTTTTGGAGATGCAACACCGCTGACTCTGGAAGGCTGCGTGGCGCCGGGCGACAGTGGTGGTGGCGTGTTTATTACAATTGACTCGCAAACCTATTTGGAAGGCGTGATATCCTTCGTCGCGGCCACCGATGGCAATGCCAATGCCAGTTATGGCGACGCCAGCGGTTTCGGACGGGCCTCAGCCTTCGTTCCTTGGATAACAAACGAGATGGTCCCTGAACCCTCAGCCTCAACACTGCTGATTGGAGCGGGTCTTGTCATGCTTTTGGGGCGTTGTCGCCGGAAGTAAAACAAAACGGCGCGGATTTGTTTTGAAAGCCTTGCAGAAAATTTGTTGACTAAGTTGCCTTGGTAGCGTATAAATTCACTGATTTGGTAGTTGTGTGGCACAACGTCAAGCCATGGTTCCTCACCAATTAGTTGTGCCGCAGGGGAAGTTGTGTGCTTTATATTGTGGTTTTTGCTTTACTTAATCCGACAACTTTGGTTGTCTGAATACAGTTTAAGAGCATGTATCTTAAAAACTTGACGCTGTTTGGCTTCAAGTCCTTCGCGGACAAGACCGCGTTGAACTTCCAGCCCGGCGTCACTGCCATCGTCGGCCCGAACGGCTGCGGCAAATCCAATGTCTCCGACGCCATCCGCTGGGTGCTTGGCGAGCAATCCGCCAAGGCGTTGCGCGGCGGTGAAATGGCGGATGTGATTTTCAACGGCACGGACAGCCGCAAGCGAATGGGCATGGGCGAGGTTTCACTCACGCTTGGTGACGTGGATGAGGAACATCTGCAAGCGGCGGGCGTCGAGGTCGCTTACAACGAAGTCACGCTCACGCGCCGGATTTTCCACGATGGCAACAGTGAGTATTTTTTGAACCGCACATCGTGCCGGCTCAAGGATATCCAGCAGCTTTTCATGGGCACGGGCGTCGGGCGGACGAGTTACAGCATTTTGGCGCAGGGTCACATCACGCAGATTCTTTCGAGCAGGCCTGAAGACCGCCGGATTATTTTTGAGGAAGCCGCCGGCATCACGAAATTCAAGAGCCAGAAGAAGGAATCGCTCCGCAAACTCGAATACACCGAACAAAATCTTTTGCGCATCGCCGATCTCGTTCGCGAGGTGAAACGGCAAATCGGCTCGCTCCAGCGCCAGGCCGGCAAGGCGCGCCGCTACAAACAAATCCAGACGGAACTGCAACATCTCGACACCCAGCTCGCGCGGCACCAGTTCGACGTGTTGCAGGCCGAAATCACCGGGAAACAGGCTGCTGCCGGCCAATTGCGCGGCGAGATTGAAGCCGCGTCCGCGAGTGTGTTGAAGTGCGAAAACGAAATCGCGCAACTCCGCGAACGGCTTTCGGGGCTGGAACATGAAGTTGCCGGGAAACAGCAGCGCGGGCTTGAGTTGAAGGGCGAAATGGACCGGCACGAAAGCCGGATCCACTTCAACGAGGAACGTCTGCGCGAGCTCGCGTCGCAAAATTCCAGGGCGCTGGCGGACATCACACAGGCCGAGGGACGCTGCCGCGCCGCCGGGGAAGAACTGGCGAATGTGAAGCAGCATTTGTCCAGGTCCGAAGCTGCGCTCGCTCAGCATCGTCTGACGCTGGAGACGAAACAATTGGCGTTGACCAGGGTCGAGAAGGATTTGAAGAAACGGCAGGAGTCATTGCGCGAAGCGCAATCCGCCGCGTTCGCCGCCGCGCAGGATTTGACGCGCATCCGCAACGAAATCACCGCGCTTGATTTGCAAAAGCAGGGCAACGTTGTCCGGCTTGAGAAATTGTCAGCGGAAAAAGTCCAGCTTGAGGGAGAGCGCACGCGGCTCGAAGTGCAGTTGCAGGAATTTTCAGCAAGCGTTGATGTGGGAAGACTGGACGCGCAAACCAAACGCGGCTCGGTTGAGCAGCGGCAGAATCAGTTGGGCGAAGTGCAAACGGAGTTGCAGCAATTGTCCGCCGAACATGATCAATTTTTGCAACAGGAGGCGGAAAAACGTTCACGTCTCAACGTGTTGGAGCAGCTTGAGGGTTCGCGCGAAGGTTTTGCCGCGGGCCCGGTGGCAGCATTGCGCCGTTCGCGCTCGGTAATGGGCTCGCTCGCCGATCGCATACGCGTGCCGGATGCTTATGTCGTGGCGATTGAAAATGCGCTCGGCCATCACCTGCAACTTGTCCTCACCGAGCAACCTGAATCCGCGCAGGAAATTCTCGCCGATTTGAGCGCCAACAAGGTCGGTCGCGCCAGCGTCGCTGCGCTTTCCATGAAATATCGCGACGAAAAACAACTTGCGTTTGAAGGTGACATGGCGCCACCCAAAAACAATGGCGCGGCGCAGAAAACTTTGGAGAAAGGCCAAATCGTTCACGCCTTGAGCGTGGTTCAGGCCGAACCCTCCGTGGAAAAACTCCTGAAAGCGCTGCTCGGCCGCACCTTCATTGCCTCCGACCTCGTCACCGCCACGGAGCAAATTCAAAACGGCCACGGGGGTTGCGATTTTGTGACGTTGACCGGCGATTTGTTGAGCCGGCACGGCGTTTACACCGGCGGTTATTTGAATGGCAACGGCAACAGCAGGGCGCCCTCGTCCATTTTGGGACGCAAAAATCAAATCACGGAACTTCAAACTGAAGTTGACAAAATTCAAAATCGCGTTGCCGAAATAAATCGTCGCCGCGGCGAGCTGTTGAACGAGCAGATGGAATTACAGGCTGGTTTGCTGCGGGAACAAACGGAATTACGCGAACAGGAAGTCGCCCTCGCCACACGCGAAGGCGAATTCAACGCGTTGCAGAATTCAAACCGGCTGTTGCGCCAGAAAATCGAGACGGTCGTTTTCGAAATTCAAAGCCTCGGCGCACATGAACAGGAAGGTCTGCAGAAACGCAATGCGCTGGCAGCACAGTTGAACGAGCTTGAAACATGTGAGCGCACCAATCAGGAAAATGTCGCAGCGTTCATCACTGAATTGGAGAACCTGCGTCAGCAGCGCGACGCTGCGAACACCACGCTGACCGAAAGTAAAGTCGCATTTGCAGCGGAAGAACAATTGACCGCATCGTTCCGCCAGCAACAACAGGCTTTGGAACAACGCATCCGCGAGTTGACGCAGACGACGGAGCAGCGGCGCAATGAAGTTTCCTCGTTTATTGGACGCAAAGAACAGGCGGAGTCGGAAATTCAGGATTCGCGGGCGCAAACCGTGCGTTTGCAACACGAGCGCGAACAGGTCAACGGACAGACTGCCGGGTTGCTTGGCCAAAAGAGTTCACAGGAGACGGAAATCACGACGCGCGATGAAAATTTGCACGAACAGCGGCGGCAGTTGACGCAATGGCAGGAACAGCGCGGCGCGGTGGAGATTGAATTGGCGCAGAAAAACATGACCGTCCAAAACCTCCGCGAGCGCGTTCAGCAAAAATACCGCGTCAATCTCGACGACGTTCGCAGCGAGTGCATCACCATCACGCTTGCCGACGAAGGGCCGGCAAAAGTGCACGTGATGACACCGGAAGAAATGGCCGCTGCAGGCGCTTCCACGGATTGGAACGCCGTTGCGCAGCAGATTGAGGCGCTGCAAAAGCGGCTCGACGAAATCGGCCCGGTCAATCTCGTGGCCATCGAGGAATACGATGAAACCGAGCAGCGTTATCAATTTCTTGCCAGGCAGCACGATGATTTGGTTTCGGCCAGGGCGCAGTTGCTCGAAGTCATCAGCCGCATCAATGTCCAGACACGGCAGATGTTCACGGAGACGTTTGAGAAAATCCGCGGGAATTTCCGTGTGATGTTCGTTGAGGTTTTTGGCGGCGGCAAGGCGGATTTGATTTTGTCGGATGAAGGCGACGTTTTGGAGAGTGGCATTGACATCGTCGCGCGCCCGCCGGGCAAACAATTGCAAAGCATCTCACTGCTGTCCGGCGGCGAACAGACGATGGTGGCGGTGGCGCTGCTGTTTTCGATTTATCAGGTCAGGCCGAGTCCATTCTGTGTGCTGGACGAATTGGACGCGGCGCTGGACGAACCGAACATCAACCGTTTCGTCCGCCTTTTGCAACGGTTCCTCGCGCATTCGCAGTTCATCATCATCACGCACAACAAACGCACCATCGGCATGGCCGACATACTCTACGGCGTGACGATGGAAGAACACGGCGTCAGCAAAATCGTCAGCATGAAATTTCACAAGGGGAACGAACCGGCAACCGTTCCCGAAGATGCCGACGTCGTGATGGCGAAATGAATTTCTTCTTGGTGGAGGGTCGGGGTTGCCAATTCCGCGATGCAGACAGGGATATGCTCGTCCCGCCACTGTTATAACCATTGACTTTCCCTGTTAAAGAAGCGTAACTGAATACCTATGAATTCACTAACCAGTCTATCACCTCAACAATTGCGCAGGGCAGCAGCGTTAAAAGGGAAAATCCAATCGCTGGAAAAAAGGTTTAACCAGTTATTGGGTTCTTTAACCAAATCTGTCGCTCGTGCAGTTCCGAGAAAGAAATGGAAGATGAGTGCGGCAGGCAGAGCGAAGATTTCTGCTGCGGCCAAAGCAAGATGGGCAAAGGTTAAGGGGCGGAAGTTGTCGGTGAAGCGGGCCAGGAAAGCCACAAGGAAGATGAGCGCTGCGGCCAAAGCCAGACTCTCAGCCAAGATGAAAATGATTTGGGCCAGGAGAAAAGCCAGGAAGTCCAAATAAGAGGCGGTTGGGTCGAAGCTCGACGCGCATCTATTTTTGTTTGTTCCGGCCCGCCTTCGCTACGCTACGGCGCGGCAGCCCCGAAAGCATTCGGGGCTGGTGCCGGTGGTGAGACTCGAACTCACACGACTTTTTACGGTCCCAGGATTTTAAGTCCTGTGCGTCTGCCATTTCGCCACACCGGCCTCTGCTTGAAAACGCTAGTCGTGAATTTGGATAAATGAAAGCGCGAACTTCGCGGACATTGTTTCTCAAACCCGCCGGAATTTTTCTTCCCGTCGTGACACGCCATGCCATGTCATTTAGCCTTCATCCATGCAGCAAACGACGCTGACGCAAAGCCATCCGCCGTTTTCCGGGCCAGGCCTTCGAGCGCGGATTGATTTCGCACCGGCAGGAATTGGAAGTTGTGAGTTGTGATTTGAGGAAACAAGCCAGATGAATTCGTCCGGGAACCAAAACAACGCAGGCTGGAAATCCGGGCTTGCCCGCGCATTGACCAACCCCGTCTTCATTTGCCTGCTGCTGGCCGCGGTGACGCTGGTTGTTTACTGGCCGGTCAAAAATTGCGATTTTGTGGATTACGATGACCCGGACTATTTCACGTCCAATCCTCACGTTCTAAACGGCCTGACGGCGGCGAATGTCACTTGGGCTTTTACCACCAGTCACGCCTCCAACTGGCATCCGCTGACGTGGCTGTCGCTGATGCTGGATGCGGAATTGTTTGGCCAGGGACCCGCCGGGCCGCATTTGACAAACCTGTTGTTTCACGCCGCCAACACGGTCCTGCTTTTTCTGTTGTTCCGGTGTTTGACGGGGGCGGTCTGGCGGAGCGCCCTGGTGGCGGCGTTGTTTGCCCTGCATCCGATGCACGTTGAATCCGTGGCGTGGGTTTCGGAGCGCAAGGACGTTTTGAGCACGTTCTTCGGATTGTTGTCGTTGGGGGCGTGGGAGCGATACGTGGAGAAGTCCCAAGTCCAAAATCCCAAGTCCAAAGTTTTCTATGGCCTGGCGTTGGGGTGTTTTGCGCTGGGCCTGATGAGCAAGCCGATGCTGGTGACGCTGCCGTTTGTGATGCTGTTGATGGACTGGTGGCCGTTGGAGCGGTTCAAGGTTCAAGGTTCAAAGTTCAAGGTTCAAAGTTTGGTTTGGGAAAAGATCCCGTTTTTTGTCCTGAGCGCTGTTTCGTGCGTCGTGACGTTCATTGTGCAGCAAAAAAGCGGCGCGGTCGCAAAACTGGCGAGATTTTCCGCTTCGGCGCGAATCGACAACGCCTTCGTTTCCTACGCCCGCTATTTGGAAAAGACGTTCTGGCTGGCCACGCTCGCCAATCCCTATCCGTATGTGGAGCACTGGCCGTGGGCATGGGTGTTGTTTGCCGTGGCGCTCTTTGTCGGTCTTTGCGTTGCCGCCATCTGGCTGGGGCGGAAATTTCCCTTTGGATTCACGGGCTGGTTTTGGTTCGTCGGAACCCTGGTTCCCGTGATCGGCCTGATTCAGGTCGGCGGCCAGTCCATGTCCGATCGTTACAGTTATCTGCCGTTGATCGGCCTGTTCATCGTGCTGGTCTGGGGCGGCGCGGAAGCGTGCGCCCGATGGCACGTTCCCCGGCGGGTGGTCATCTCCGGGGTCATGATCGTTTTGATTGCCTGTGCGGTCAGGACTCGAAGCCAGTTGAACTTCTGGCACGACGACGAGACTCTCTTTCGCCATGCGATGGCCGTGACCAAAAACAATTATATCGCCACCGTCAACCTCGGGACATGGTTCTCGAAAAAGGGACAGATCAAGGACGCGTTGGACTGTTATTACCTGGCGTTGCAGATGAATCCGTCAGATGCCAGTGTTTTATACGATGTGGGCAATGGCTTCGCCAAGTTCGGCAAATGGGATGAAGCCATCGCCAATTACCGCCACGCCCTGCAAGTCACTCCGGATCAGGCCGACATCCTAAACAACTTGGGCTTTGCGCTGGCGACGAAGAAACAATTTGCCGATGCCATTGTGTGTTTCGAGGCGGCGTTGAAACTGAATCCGGATTACGCTGACGCCCACAACAATCTCGCCACGGTTTTGTTCATGGAAAAACGGTTTGAGGAAGCCGCGCGGCATTACCGCGAAGCCCTCCGCATCACGCCCAACAACCCGCAGTTCTACAGCAACCTCGGCGACGCGCTCGTGCGGCTGGGGCAGGTGGCCGAGGCCGTGAAGTGCTATCAGGAAGCGTTGCGATTGAAACCAAGCGACGAGCGGATCAAAACCAAACTGCGGGCGTTGGGCGCACAAATCTCAAATTAAAATTCGAATTGCGCCGTCACGGCCAAGCGCGGCGATCAAATTATAAACGTCCTGTCGCAGACAAAACGCTACATCGTCGCGCAATTCGGGAATCGCCAGCAATCGCCGCGCATTTTCCGCTCCGGAAACGGCGGCGAACAGATTGGACTTCGCTTTCCGGCAGGCGTTGAGGGCGGTTTCGACGGAATCTGAAACCGCAAGCCTGCTGGAATCGCGCAACAACATTTCGCCCAATGCGCCCGCCGCCAGCACATCCTCGTTGGCGATGTTTTCGCGCGTGCCCGCACACACGAGCAGCACCTCCGACGGGCAAAGCTGCCGAATAAATTTCGCCGTCGTCGTGAGATTCAAAAATGAGGCGGCCAAAACCATTTTTGCGCCCGCGCAGGCGCGCAGCGCGCGGGTGCCGTTCGTCGTCGTCGAAACAATGGTTTTGCCGCGGACCTTTTCCGGCGTGTATTCGCGCGGCGAGTTGCCGAGATCAAAATCAATGCCGCCGGTCTGCGCGGCGCGGATGCGCACGCTGTTTCGTTCGCCGCCGAGCAAAACGTCCGGCTGTTTTTTCCGAATGGCCAGCGCCTCGGAAATTTCGCTTACGGGAATGATGGCCTTTGAGCCATTGTGCAGCGCGGTCACAAACGTGCTCGTGGCGCGCAACACATCGAACACAACGCAAACGGTTTCAGCTAAATTGCGTTTCGCGAGCGCGGGCAATTCCGCCGGTGTCAAAATAACTTCGATTTGTGTCATAAATTCTTTCGGAGGGACGAGCTCTGCGAGTCCCTAAATTTCCAACAAATCAAAACCAGTCAGGGTCTCGTATAACTCAACCCTCCGATTTAACGCGTGGAATTTTATTTCATTTTTGTCCGCATGTAATGGAAAAGATATTGCTGCGCATAACCGGCGTGTGGACCGAAATGTGTAGCGGCGAAATGGTGCAGATGTCTTGCGGTCACATGGCGGCGTGGAAAATAAAGTTTGCGCAATGCGCGTCCAACCCAAACATCCACCGGAAACGCGGAATCGAAACCGCAGGCAAATAGCAAAACGCAATCGGCAATTTTGTCGCCGACACCATGCAATTTCACTAATTCCGCCCGCGCTTCAGTCAATGGCAAATATCGCAGCCGGTTTAAATCGAATTTCCCATCGGCGATTCGCCGGGCGGCAGCGAGCAAATAAGACGCGCGAAAACCCATCTTGCAAGCGCGCAACTGGGCTTCGGTTGCTCGTGCGATTATCTCCGGTGCTGGAAATGTGTGATAGCAATCGATTAAAACCGATGGCCGCGGCGCAAGCCGCTCGCCAAAACATTCACAAAGCAACACGATGATTTGCCGGATTTGGACGATTTGTTTTGTGGAAGACAGGATGAATGACGCCAGACATTCCCACGGGTCCTGGCGCAAAATGCGGAGTCCGCGACAGGCGGCGACAGCGGTTTGCATCGGCTCGTCTTTGGGAAAAGTTTTGAGCACGGCGGCCAGATTCACTTCGGTTTGCAAATAATCGCGCAGCCATTGCCAATCTTTCTGCGGCACGGCGGCTTCGGCACAAATGCCGTCGCGCGTTTGCGTCAGCCGCACCCAATGTTTTCCGACGATACCGCTCCATGAACCATTTTGTTCCCGCCAGCGGAAAGCCTGGCCGGAGTCCAGAGTAGCCGCCAAATCGTAATCGCGGACGCGCAGGAGGATTTTCGTTTCGGCCATTCTACTTCAAATTATAGCATGCCCAAAGGTGCTCGCGATGAAACACACGGTCGCCGATTTTGATTTCGCGCTCGCCGAGGTCGGTGACGGATTCAAACTGCTGCAAGAGCTGCGGCGGCATGGGCGGCGGCGGAATTTTGTAATACTCAATCGGCTGATGCATCAACCATTTCCAAAACCAGTCGCGCTCCAGCGGATAGGGGTCCACTTCACCGGCAAAAATGGCGTTCTGGCCTTTGCGGTGTTCGCGGTAGTCGTATTCCGGCCAGAAATAAAATTGATTTCCCGGCTTGTCCGAATCCATGGAATAAACGAGCGGTTCCGATTCAAGCGCCGCCTTCGCTTTGGGCAAATAAAATGAATACAGCCCGGTGATGCCGTAGTGGCTGCAAATGATGAACGCGGGTTTGCCTTCCTGTTGAAGTTTTTCGCGTTCCACTTCGGCAAACGCGGCGGCTTGTTTCCAGGCGCGCACGCGGCGCGATATGTCCTTTTCGCCGGGCAATAATTGTCCGGTGATTTTGCCGGCAAGATTGCTCTGATACACAATCGCAACGGCGAAGAAACCAAGCGCCAGCCCAATCGCCAAAAACGGTCTGGCGGCGCGACGCCGTTCATCCCAGTAGGCAACCATCAGGCAAAACAGCGGCAGGATGGCGGGCGCAATCCAGTTCGGCAAAACACGGGAGTGGAACGAGTAAAGCCAGTAGCCGAGAAAAACCGGCGCGCCCATGCAAAAAAAGTAGAGCCATAACCCCGACGCCTTGTGTCGGGGCACTTTCCAAAAGCCAATCATGGCCCAAAGCGCGCCGATGAAGAAAATCGGGTTCAACAACGCCAGTTCGGCAAAGGAGAAATCCCAAAAATAACGCAGCGTTGGTTTCCATTGCGAGTGCAGGCCGGCGTCACCCGCCACTTGATGGACGGTGGTCCAGCCGTGTTGCCAGTTCCAAATGACCACCGGCAGCGTGCAGAGCGAAAAAATCAGCAGCGCCAGCCACGGACCGGGCCGGCGCAGATGCGCGCGCGCCGCCGGGTAAAGCGCGAAGAAAACCGCCCAGCACACAATTTGATAGAGCGCGCTGTATTTGCAGAGAAAGCCGAGTCCCATCGCCAGGCCGACAACGAGCCAGTGGCGGGTTTGTCCGTCCGGTTGCGCCGCGCGCCAGCCCGCGATGAGCGCCCACATCCAGCACAAAACCAGCGGCGGGTCAATGGTCATCAGAATTGAGCCCACGCCAAGCAGCGGCGTGGCGGTGACGATGAGCAAAAGCCAGAAGGCGGCGCGCGCGTTGATTTCCCGTGCGAAGAAACGCAACACCATCACGCTCAAAATCGCCGCAAACAGCGGCGAAAAAAACCGGACGCCGAATTCTGTGTCGCCGAAAAGCGACGTGCCGGCGAACTGAATCAATGCGATGCCGGGCGGCTTGCTGCAATAAGAGAGCGCGAGATGCTTTGACCAGACCCATTGATACGCTTCGTCCTGGCTAAGCTGAATGATGCCGCTGGCGATGTAAATCCAGCGCGCGATGAGCAGGACAGAAATTAAAATGTAACCGAGGCGAAGCCATTCAATTTCGAATTGTGGATTGCGGATTGCGGATTTGGCAGAGTTTTGAGTTTCAGATTCCGGCTTCTGGCTTCTTTCTCCTTCATCCTTTCTTCTGCCTTCTGCCTTTATCAGCACCGGTATTTTTGCGTGCCAGAGCGGGAACCATTTTTTCCCAACCCAATTCCAAACGGTTTGCAATGCAATCACTCCGGCGGCGGCGTAACCCGCGCCCAAAATCGCCCCGGCCAGAACGTCGCCCGGATAATGAACGCCGTTGTAAACGCGCGAAAACGACACGGCCAGCGCCATCGGCAGCATGAACCAGAGACTGCGGCGATAAAAAAGAAACATCACCATCGTCATGGCGAACCAATTGGCCGCGTGCGATGAAGGCATGCTGCCGGAACCGGTGCAGCCCAGTCGTTCAATGACATCGGGCAGTGCCATGCACGGTCGCGGACGCATGACGGCATATTTGATGGTGTTGACGACGAGCGGATCGCCGAGCGCGACGACGAGAAAAACCATCAAAGCGCACAACCGCGCGCGGGCGTTTCCGAAACACAACGCGCCTACGATGACGGCGATGGCAAGCGAAACGAACCAGCGCATGACGCCATTGCCGCCGCTCAAAATCGGCATGAACCAATCGAAGAGCGGATTGCTCAACGAGCCATTGATGAAATGAAACAGGCTCGCGTCGAGCGTTTGCAGCCAATGCATGGTGCCAGTGTAGCTGGGAAAAGAGCAGGTTCAAAACCGAAACTTTTTCAACCACGGATGGACATCCATCCTCCGCAGTGCTGCTACGGAGGACAGGCAGATAAACACGGATTTGATTGGCCGCAAAAGGTGGGGTAATTCTTCATTCATCATTCTTCCTTCTACATTTTCCGATGGGATGTAGACGGCATGATGCCGTCCCAAATTTCCAAAACCAGAAACCGAACTGCGGATTGCGCCAAAAGGCAAAGCAGCGAGGCAGCTTAATTGGTCTGACTTTTGGAAGCTCCCTGGCTTTCGACGAACTTTTTGATTACCGCGATCTTCTGACGGAAAATTTGTTCACGGATCTGGCCGTCGGAATTGTTGCCGCCGAGGGGGATTTCGCAGACGAACTGCGAGCAATCCGCCGTCACCACGGCCATGTTCGGAGCGAATCCGCCTTCGTCCGGACCGGAGAAGCCTTTTCTCACCGCTCCGGGAACCTTGCCCAGTTCGCTTTCGTGCCGCACGAACACCAACACGAGGCTATCGTGAAAGGCGTCGTAAAAATAGGCCAGACCGCTGCCACCGCCTTGTCCCATCGGGTAGGAGGGCACAAACATACTGTCCCACTCCATGATGAAACCGAGCATCTTGTTTTCGGCCTTGGCCTTTTTCTTGGCCGCTTCCAGATTGTCCAGCGAGAAAGCCAAATCCTTTTTCAAATTAACCACATTATTCTGCCGGGCAAGGGCAAGTCCCATCTCATATGGGTCGTAATGGTATTTTTCCTTGATGTCGTCGGGCAAATTACTGAAAGGAACCTTCACACCCTTGAGTGAACCTTCCGTGGTGGTGGCTACGAAAAAGAGGCCATCCGGTTTTACACTGACATCCCTGACGTTTTCATATTTTTGTCCGTCAAGGGTTGTGATGTCTTCTGCCGGGCTGTTCACCCTGGCAAGACAGGTGATGATGATTGCGCAGAATAGTTTCGTCTTCATGTGCCTTCTTCGATGTTCAGATTGTTCAGAAGCTGCGGCAATTTTGGTGCGGGGAACAGTTTTGTCGAGGCCAAAACCGCACAACATTCCCGCACACGAAAGATTACACGGATTATTACCGCCGAGACGCGGAGACGCAGAGAAAACGGTTTTACGCGAATTTCGCGAATTCGCGCTAATTGGCGTAATTCGCGTCAACATAGTTGCCATCAAAAATTCCTTCTGGCCGCCGCAGGCTGACCGATGCAATATAATTTCATGGCTCGGAAGAAATGCACGCTAGTGGATCTGAACCGCAAAGAGAATTTCTTGAATTCCACCGCAGCAACGTATCCTTGAAGCGAACGGTGTAAGTGTGGGTTCTCCACCCGGTATTGAGTTAATTGCCGAAGCAATTTCCGCCAATTTTTCCTCTTTGACGATTTCCCTTGTCCGCGCTAAATAGATGAACAAAATTGTGCGCCAGTTAAGCAGGCAGTGCTAATTTTTGACGTGGCCACAGACAAACCAATCATCTCGTTATTTTCAGGGGCTATGGGCTTGGACTTGGGGCTTGAAGCCGCCGGTTCCGGCCTTAGGACGGCGGTGGCTCTTGAGCTGAATTCCGTTGCTGTCGAAACGATTCGATTGAACAGGCCGAAGTTGTCAGTCATCAACCTTCCGATTCAAAAAGTTACGACAGACGAGGTTCTTAAACAGGCCGGATTAAAAGTCGGCGAAGCGTTTCTCGTTACTGGCGGGCCTTGTTGTCAAAGTTTCAGCACCGCCGGCAAACGGGAATCGTTGGGTGATAAAGAGCGCGGTGGTTTGTTCCGTCACTTCAAGCGTGTCGTACGCGAAGCACAGCCACGTTTTTTTATAATGGAGAACGTAAAGGGCATTTTGTCGGCAGCAGTCCGCCACAGACCGTTAAATGAGCGCGGGCCGGGTTGGCTGCCTTTGTCTCGTGATGAAGAATTAGGGTCGGCTTTGCGAGTTATTCGTCGTGAATTGGCTAATTTGGGCTATGCAGTTATTTTCGGTTTATTGAACTGTGCAGATTATGGTGTTCCCCAAAAACGGTATCGAGTTGTTTTTATTGGCAGTCGCGATGGCGAATTGATTAATCTTCCCACACCAACCCACGCAGAATTCGCCAACGGAAAAGCTGAATGGATCACACTCCGATATGCGTTGAAAGGTCTGAATGAAAAAAAACCTGAATTTGTTGGATTCGCACCTGAAAGACTTGATCTTCTGAAACAACTCCAAGCTGGACAAAATTGGATGGATCTCCCCAAAAAACTTCAGAGACGAGCGTTGGGCGCTGCATATAAATCATGGGGTGGAAGGTGCGGTTTTTGTCGCCGCCTTGATTGGGACGAACCATCTCCAACACTAACGACAGCGCCTGATGGTCGCGCCACAACGTTGTGCCATCCACGCGAACTGCGACCACTGACCGTCGGTGAATATGCCCGACTCCAACAATTTCCAACACATTGGCAATTCGTAGGTTCAACGCGGCAAAAATATATTCAGATTGGAAATGCCGTGCCAACGGGACTTGGATACGCCATTGGCAAAGCATTGTTAAAAACCGTCAGTCTGACTTTGAAACAAGGTTTGCCTGCCGATGCAAAAAAACGTCTGGGTCAGGTTATTTGTCCCGATCTGGTGTTGGACGAACGGTTAAAGAACCGTCCCAAAACAATGTTGCATCCACCACGGTTGAGAAAGAACCCCGATCCAAGTGCCGCACGCGATTGGCTCTTAAAAATTGCGGCCTGAATCCAGCCTAATTTGGAAAGAAAACTTAAAGAAAAACTCCCATCGGGCAAATTCCTAAATGTGCCCGTTGGCCGGTCACGAACGATGGCCGCAATTCGAGGGAAACGCAACAAGACAACCGAACTTGCTTTGCGAATGACGCTGGTTCATTTCAAGATTTCAGGTTGGCGGCTTCATGCAGTTGATCTACCAGGAAAACCTGACTTGTTCTTCCAACGTAAAAAGTTGGCTGTTTTCGTCGACGGATGCTTTTGGCATGGGTGTCCTCGGTGTGGGCATGTGCCAAAAACCCGCAGTAAATTCTGGCGTGCTAAAATCCAAAGGAATAAACAGAGGCGCGTGTTTGTTGCTCGACAGTTAAGACAAAAGGGGATACGCGTGATTCAAATTTGGGAACATTCATTGAATTCAGATGTTGGCAAACGCAAAGTTATAGATCAGCTAATAAAAATTTTATGAGCGAAAAGCCCCCTCTTTCACCTATCGACATCACCGACATCATACCTGTCGAGCAGTGGTTTCACGAGGAAAAGATACCAGTATACCCAACGGAAATAACCTTTGAGCAAATTACCTATTGGACTGAGAATTTTAGAACGGCACTTGATTTTGACCTCCTTGCTCAGGAGAAGAAAAAGCCACTCTCAAAACTCACGATCGAGGAAATTACGGATTTCTTGGCACAGCGAAAACTGAAGCTTGCTGACCTTGCCGCATCGATTAAAAGGAACGGGGTTCGGGTGCCGATCATTGTCTTATTGGACGGCACGCTTCTGGACGGGAACCGTCGTTTTTTTGCCTGCGCCTACCTAAAAAAGAAGGCTGCTGAAAAAGGGCAGCCACGCCCTCCAGTACTGGATCGAATTCCGGTTTGGGTAATCAAAATGGAAGACATTGATGCGAGAAAGAAAACTAAAATTCTCGCCGAGATGAATTTTGTGGCCGATTTAAAAATGGACTGGCCGGATTCAGTTAAAGCGCGATGCGTTGCAGAGCTGTATGATCGTTGCCGTAAAGAAAAGAAGAGCAACGTTCAAGCATTTGAAGAAATTCATGATTTGTACGGCGTTGATACTGCCACCGCGAAAGCCTATATCGAAACGGTTCAACTCACAGCCAAGTTCATCACAAGTGGGCGCGTAAAGCATAGGGATAAACACCGAGAAATTGTTCAGAGGAAATTCGTGTATTTTTGGGAATTCCGAAACAAAGGCATGGGTGGGGCTGGAGCGTTAGATGCTAAGAAGGATTTGCCCAAGGTGCGCCAGCTTTTTTTCAAGATGATGGCCAATTCGAGGTTGGATAATCTCAAGCAAGTCGAACCCGTGATTTGGGCGAAAAGTCACGACTATGAATGGAAACTTCTCGTGTCTTCGGGCGGAAGCAAAATAAACCAAGTCGAAGCGCTGTTTAAGGAGGAGAAGGCAATCAAATCTGCTGAGGAAAAAATAAAAAGCTTTCATCGGTGGGTGAAGAAGTTAGACCCATCACAGTTAACGCAATCTGCTCGCGATTTGCTTAAAGATGTGGCGAAACTTTGTCAAAAGACCGCAGACGAATAAACCCATCCCATGAAGTCTCCAACTTTGATTGCTTTCATGGGGCCAAAATCCCAGACAGGCACAGCATTGCGGGAAGAAGCTAAGCGCCATAGAGTTACAATCAAAGTCCCAAAGAATAGCGACGGCTGGAACACCTTGGCGGAGCGAGTTCAGAAGGAGAATATCCTGCTTGTTCTTCCTGTTTGGAATTCGCACGAAGGTGAAATCACTAACTCTCGCGTTATCGAATTGTTAATGGAAGGAAAAGCGATCCTCCACAAATTATGGCCGAAACAAATCGAGTTTGAATGCGTTGCGCGCGTCAAACAAGAGAAACAAATACGAACGGTTATTTCAGTCCCCGTAGCCGAAGCTCAGTGCAGCACCTTCATCAAACGGCTTAATGCGAAATTTGTCGACGGTGGCTCAACGGTTAAATCACACGAGCAGTTTGTCGACGACGCGAAGTTTGATGCGGTTTTATGTGTTCCCGGAACAGGCAAAAAGCCATTCGTGATATTACATCGGAATGTAGCAAATGACGTGAATTTTACGACGTTCGCTGTAATTGGTAATGTGGCCACCCGTGAGTGGGTTAAGGAGTGGGGCGCGTTGTCGCCGTTATTCCGTCCGACTGTTTGCTCCTTCGTTGCGGTCGAACTCTCACTATTTTCAGTCACATCAGATGAAGATCAAACAGTGTTCTTTAATGAATTGACGTCTGCCGTAAAAACTTCAGCGGATCTACCACGGATTGTATTCGCAGCCCGACGAGCGCCCGACCGTTGCGGCCTGATTGTTGAATCGACGTTTGGACAACTTCCAGAAAATATCCTGTCTGAGGATGGATACACGTCGGAGATCAGAATTCTGCCACGCGTAGGTAGTGGTCCAGAAAGGTATGGGCGGCGCGTCCACGAGTTTTTGGGCCAAAAATTTCCCAGAGCTTTGAAGCATGCGTTTGTACGGCACATCGGAACAAAGCCATGTTTCTTCGCTTGCCCCGCGCTCGGAATGCTGACTCACGGTTACGATTTAGCGGTTGTGGAGCCTGTAGTTCGCAGGTACATCGCAAAGTGGTTCCAACTCGTTGACGACGGGCTGACCTGCACAAACCAGGAAAGAAAGTTTTTTGAAAAATATCGCATGGCGTATTACACAAGCGCTGAGACTTTTTTTGAGTTTAAAACCGTCTGAAACGTTCGCTGCTGCTATGCTCTTTTGCCAAGATGAAGACGAGGTTTCTGTTCCAAGAGATGGAACAAAATCATCCAGCGAAATCTGCAACATCTGCGGTTCAGTTTTAGAAGTTTGGGACGGCATCATGCCGTCCCTCCCACAAATCCGCGTCATCTGTGGCTGGAAAAGCAAAAAGCCGGAGAAGTTTTTCTCCGGCTTTTGTTGAAAGATTGGCGGCAACCTACTCTCGCGGAAGCTATACAACCACTACCATCGGCAAGGCTGCGTTTGACTGCCGAGTTCGGAATGGGATCGGGTCGGACCACAGCTTTATGGCCACCAAATGAGTTGAGGGTTGAAGGTTGAGAGTTGATGGTTTCGACCATCACTCAAAACCGACCCTAAATTTCAAAAGAGCATTTCCGAAACGGATTCGGCGATTCTCTGAAAACTACACACAGGCTACACAGTGCATTTACAATTCGCGAGTTGAAATCGCCCTTTTCTTTATGGAGACAGGCTGGAAGCCTATCCCACGACAAAGAAAGAAGCGATCAAGCCGCACGACCGATTAGTACCAGTCGGCTGAACGTTTCACAACGCTTACACCTCTGGCCTATCAAACGGGTGGTCTGCCCGTGGTCTTTAGTCCCGATAAATCGGGAGGGAGACATTATCTTGGGAGGAGCTTGGCACTTAGATGCCTTCAGCGCTTATCTCTTCCGCACATGGCTACGCAGCGCTGCTCCTGACGGAACAACTGCCACACCAGAAGTGCGTCCAACCC
>JBEKON010000010.1:0-43572 GCA_049521735.1 Verrucomicrobiota bacterium | reverse complement strand
GCCAGTTGAAGGAATGTCGTCGGATTCCAGACTTCACATTCCGCTGCCAGCTCACTGTGCAGCATTTGCAGAATGAATTCCGAGCGCGCGGAGCCGCCGCTCACATAAACATGCGACACCGGCCGGTCTTGTTCTTGTTCAAAGAAATCAAGCGATGCCCGCAATTCACGGCCTAGCGGCAGCACCTGCGTTTCCAGTACGGACCGAACTTCTGCGGCCATGCCTATTTTGATGCCTTCGGCTTCGGCGTAGCTGATATTCATCGTTTCTGCCAGCCCCGCTGTGAATTTATCACCGCCAATGCCGACCACGCGGTTCAACACCAACTCGCCTTGATGCAGGACGCAGATCGAGGAATTTTTGAAACCGATGTCCACCAGCGCGATTGACTCGTTTGCAAACGCTTCGGGCATTGCCATTTCAAAGGCGTTTACCGGGCTGATCAATCCGGGCACAATATAATCGGGCACGAGTCCGGCGTTCCTGATCGCGGCTTGAAAGTCATCTATCAATTCCTTCCTAGCCCCGGCTACCAACACCTTCAATTTGGAGACGGCAACGGTTTTGCCCGCGTCAGCGGGTTTGGGCGGGGACTTTGGCGGGATGATGTGGCAGTCGAAAACCCGGTTCGGCAAATCCTGCTGCAAATAGCCGCGCGTGTTGTTTTTCAACACCTGCCGCATTTCGTCCACCGGGATCTGTGGCAATTCCACCGATCGCACTATGGCGTCATTCACACCGATGGACAATGTGACGAGTTTGGTTTTGCTCCCCAGCGCTTCGCTGACGGCTCTTAAATGTTCTCCCAATAATTCCGGGGTAAACGTCTTTTCGAAAATCGGCGCGTCCAGCAGGGCATACCGGGTCAGGGCGAAAACATCACCCCGCCGTTCCAAGAGAACGGCTTTGGTCATGCGGTCCCCCAAATCAATGGACATTATCTGATTCCGCCTCTTCCTTGCGATGCTGTTCAGGAATGTCAGACCCATTTATGTTTTCAATTAAGTCGTCCGGTTTTTAATTGCAAGCAGTATTTCAGGCAAATTCGCGGCCGGATTTGGCAATCGCCGCGCCAGATTCAAGGGCGCGGAGAATTTACGCCGTGCGCCATGGTTTTCCCCGACGCGGGGCGCGCGTGTCTCAAAACCTGCTGCGTGCCTGCTCAAGCCAGTTCCTTCGCGCGCAGCTTCATTTCCTCGATAAACGCCTCCATCAACGGCGTCTTGCACCCGCGCCACATCGCGCCAATCGTGACGGGTGGAAATCCCCGCAAGGGCAGGGCGCGTACGTTGGACGGCGGCGCTTTTTGGGGAATCGCCACCGACAAGCCAATGCCCAGCCCATTCGCCACGTAGGTCTCGATCAAATCCACTGAACTCGCCTCAATGCTCGGAAACCAGTCCACGCCGAGTTCAACGAGTTTTTGCTGGAAGTTCTTGGAAAGCGGCGCGTCTGGCGGCAGGCAAATCAGCCGCTCGTCAATCTTGTCGCGCTTCCACAACTGCTCCGCGGAGGTGACCGTGCTGCCCGTTTCAACCAGCAACACCAGCGGCAACTCCAGCAACGCCAGCGAGTGGATGCCCGGTGCGGGCTTTTTCTCGATGAGCGTGACCGCCAGATCAATCTCCTCTTTTTGCAGCAATTCCTCCAGGTGCGCCGGATAACCTTCGCGAAGAGAAACCTTCAAGCCGGGAAATTTCTTTTGCACCCCCTGGAGCAAACGCGGGACGTGATCGCGCAAAATAACCGTCGAGGCCCCGATGCGGGCATGCCGTGCCTGTCCACCCTGAAATTCACCGGCGATTTTGTCGAGGTTCGAAAAAAACGGCTGGATGAACTGGTAAAGCTTTTCACCCTCCGGCGTCAACGCGAACGGCCGCCGACGAAACAACGTCACGCCTAGAAATTCCTCCAACTGCGCAATCTGGGAACTGACCGCCGGTTGCTGGATGCCGTAGGGAATGTTCCGCACCGCCGGCATGATGCCGCCGTGCCGGGCGACATAGTAAAACAGTTCGAGGTGATGAACGTTCATTGAGCCAGCCGATGTTCACCGAAATTTTATCAATTAACACCCTTCAAGCAAGCTGTGATAATCTCTGCGTGTCAATCGAACTTACAACCATGAAACATGAATTGATTCGCAAGGGTGAAATTTAATTGATTGTCACCGCAATTCGGTTCACAACGGCATCACAACCCGGAGAAAACATGAAATACGGCGACATTCAGAAGATACACGAAGCCGGGCTCATCACTGATGAGCAGCGGCAAAAAATCATCGAGCGTTTCCAGCTCAAGGAAGACAGCGGCGGCAATTTTCTTGCCATCATTTCCATCGTTGGCGCGGTGCTCATCGCGGCTGGAATCGCCTTGCTCATCTCGGCACATTGGAACGAAATCCCGCGCGGCGTGAAAATCGCCAACGGGCTTTTGCTCATGCTTGGCTTTCACGCGGGCGGCTGGTGGCTGCGCGAAGTTCAGGGAAAATACCGCAAGACCGGCGAGGCGCTGCACTTTATCGGTTCATGTTTGTTTTTGGCGAACATCGCGCTCGTCGGCCAAATCTACAACATCGTCTCGCGCCCGCCGAATGCGTTTCTGCTCTGGTGGCTCGGCATCGCGGCATTGCCGTGGCTGCTGCGGTCGAAACCGCAACACGTCCTGCTGCTGCTCGCGTTTGGCATCTGGTTCGGCCTCGAAGTCAACGAACGTGGCAGCCTCATTTACTGCGAATCCGAACGGCAGATTCTACTCTACGCATTGCTTGGACTGGTTTATCTCGGCGCAGGATATTGTTTGCGGCACGGGACGTTCTCTGGATTTGCCGGAGTGACGGAAAAACTCGGTTTGCTTGCTTTCCTCATTTTTATTTATCCGCTGACATGGAAGGATTTCTTCGGCGGTTGGGACAATCCTGAAATCCAACAGTGGTTTTTCCCCGCGCTCGCGGTGTTCGCCCTGTTGCTACTCGCCGTCGGTTTTGGAAATCTCACCACACTTACGCGGCAATGGCGTTGGACATGGTTTTCCGCCCTGGCCGGCATGACCATTTTCATGACGACCGTCTGGTTCGGCTGCTGGGAGCTCGATCGCGCTGCCGGCATGCACCACCACTGGGGCGAATCATGGAGTTACCTCGTCGGCACGCTCGTGCTGTTCGTTTTTTGTTTGCTGCAAATTCAGGTCGGCCTTCAAAAACGGTCGCCATTTCTGGTGAACCTCGGCGTGACCTTCATCGCGCTCGACATCATCGCGGCCTACTGTGATTTGCTCGGCTCCATGGCGCGAACGGGCGTGATGTTTTTGATTTCAGGAATTTTCCTGATTGTTTTTGGTGTTTATCTCGAAAAGAAACGGCGCGGTTTGATGAAACAAATCAAATCGCAAACCACAGAAGCAAAACTATGAAAAATCCAATCAAAACAAACAGTTCGTTCCGCGCGTTGGCCTTGCCGATGGCAATGGCCCTGTTCGCGGTGTGCCTTGGCCGTTCCGCAATCGCCGCTGAACCGCAAGCTGGCATTGCGCCGGAGCGGCAGAAACGGCTGGAGTTGATGAAATCCAAGGGGCCGGATGCCTCGCTGACCATCCTCCCCGTGCGCTTGGGGGGCAAACCCTGGGATCGCGTGACCGAGGTGGTGGGCGTTCTTCTCGAACAGCAGGGATTGCGAAATATTGAGCTTGGGACAACCCCATTCACACCGGCTGACACGAATTGGGAAAGTCTGGCCACTGCGGTTGGTGCGTTTGTGAAGGCGAATCCGATCACAACCGGTTACGCGCTTTACGCCGAATACAATGGCAATCATCAAACCGGATTGAATGAACTGCGCGCGGTCGTTGTGGATCAGACTGGTGCGGTCGTCTGGACAGACCGGCAGACGCCGCAGGACGAAGCATTCAAGAAAAATGATGCGCGCGAACCGATGACCATGTCCGTTCTGCTCGTCGAACGGCTGGGTCCGCAACTCGGCCTCAACGAAGAAACGGCCAAGGCGGCCAAACCGGGCAAGATGGCAGCCATCATGGATGAGCGGAGCGGCCTGCCTCCCGCGAATGAAAGGGCCGCCCTTCCCGAGCGCCAGCAGGCGATGAAACGAGCGCTGCCCGCCGCGACGTTGCTGGTTTATCCGGCGCGGATTGGTGGGAAAGAAGTCAACGTTCCCAGCGCGACCAACATCGTGCGGTTGCTAAGTCAAGCGGGCTTGTGCAAAGCCGTTCTGGCCGATCAGTCGGTTCTCCTCAAGACTTCGCTGGCAGACCCGAACGAGCTGAAGGCGCTCTGGAATCTGGCGCGCGAGTTTCGGGATTTTGTGCGAACCCATCCGCCCGCGGCCGACTACGCGCTTTACGCGGACTACGGTTTCAATCCGCAGAACTCGGAGCAGGGATTCGTGCATTTTGTGGTGTGCGACCGAAAGGGCGAGTGGGTGATTGTGGACCTGCAGAACTCACATTGGCCGGATTACCAGAGCGTCGGCGTCACCTCCTGCGCCCGCTGCGACCAACTGCTCGTCAAACGGCTGGAAGGATACCTGAAATGAAATTTCTGCCAAAGAAACGGAGCGCGCCATGAAACTTAAACTCCTCATCCTCGTCCTTGCGCTGCAAAGCGCGTGGCTGCTCGGCACTGTCGCCGTGCAGGAACATGCTCTCGCCACCGGCAAAGTCATCCTGCTGGAAACCCAGCGCATTGACCCGCGCGACCTGCTCCAGGGCGATTACCTCATCCTGAATTACAAAATCAGCAATGTGCCGACAAACCTCTTCTCGCCGCCGGTGAGAAAAGATTTGCCGTATGGCACAAAAATTTTCGTTGCCCTCGCGCCGGGCACAAACCAATTCCATGTCGTCACGCGCGCGAGCACGAACGAGTTCACGCCGTCGGTAAACGAAGTTCTATTACGTGGCAAAAGCTCCTATGGATGGTGGGGGCGAAACACAACAAACACGGTTCACGTTGAATACGGCCTCGAACGTTTTTACGTCGCCGAAGGCACGGGCAATCCCACCGGCAAACTCACCGCGCAAGTCGTCGTGTCGGCGTCCGGCTGCGGACACATCAAGGAAGTGTTTGTGGACGGCAAGCCTTGCGCCGGGGTGATGAAGCAATAATCGGCACGCCATGAATCAACCAGGGGTTAGCTCAAATCGGACCCCGCTGCGCGGTTTCTGGGCGCTCATTGTCACGCAATTTCAAGGCGCGTTCAGCGACAACGCGCTGAAACAACTGGCCTTGTTCATCGGCATCAGCTTGGGGATGGGCGAACACGAGCAGGATCAGCTTTCGTCACTGACAATGGCGCTGCTGACATTGCCGTTTCTCTTTTTCTCCATGTTCGGCGGGGCGCTCGCCACCCGATTCAGCAAACGCAGTGTCATCCTGGTGATCAAGAGCTTTGAAATTCTCATCATGGCGGTTGCCACTTTTGGGCTGGCGCTGCATGCCCTCGGCGTTGTGCTGCTGTGTGTGTTTTTCATGGGCATGCACAGTGCCATCTTTGGACCGTCGAAATACGGCTCGTTGCCGGAACTGTTGCCGGAGAAAAAATTATCGTGGGGCAACGGTGTGCTCGAACTCGGCACGTTTCTCGCCATCATCCTGGGCACGGTCGGCGGCGGAATGTTGTCGGCGGCTTTTGAGGGCTGGCCGGCGGGGGCGGGATGGGTGCTGATGGGGCTTGCCGCCTTTGGCTTGATGGCGAGTTGCGCCATCACGCCGGTGCCGGCGGCGGACCCGGCGCACCCACTGCGGTTGAATTTTGCCGGTGAGCTGTTCAACCAGTGGCGCATCATTCGCCGCGATCGCGTGCTGCGCCTGGCGGTGATCGGCAACGCGTTTTTCTGGTTTCTGGCAGCGCTGCTGTTCCTGAATTTGTTCACCCACGGGCGGTTTGCGTTGAATTGCGACAAAACGCACATCAGTTATCTCATGGCTGGTTTGTCCATCGGCATCGGCGTGGGCAGCGTCGCGGCGGGTTATCTGTCCGGAGGCAAAATCGAATACGGCCTCGTGCCGCTGGGATTGGTCGGGATGACGACATTTTCCGCCCTGCTCGCCCGGCCTGAACTCGGTTTCACGGGCGTGCTCTGGCACATGGCGGCGCTGGGATTTTTCGCCGGATTTTTTGCGGTGCCCGTCAACGCCATCATGCAGCACCGGCCCCGCAGGGAGGACAAGGCGGGCATTCTCGCCGCCGCCAACCTGATTTCCAGCGCCGGCAGTTTCCTGGCGGCCGGTGTTTATTACCTGCTCCGGCAGTGGCCGCATGACACGCGGATGATTTTCCTCGTCGGCGCGGTGATGACACTGGCCGCGCTGGTGTATTCAGTGATGCTGCTGCCGGACGCGCTGCTGCGGTTTTTACTGTGGGCACTGACGCACTCGTTTTACCGGATTCGCATTGATGGGCGTGACAACATTCCCGAGAAAGGCGGCGCACTGTTTGTCTGCAACCACGTTTCATTCGTGGACGGGCCGTTGTTGATGGCTTCGACGGATCGTTCAATTCGTTTCCTCATGGAAAAAAGTTATTATGAACTGCGCTGGCTGAATCCATTCGCGCGTGCCCTTGGCCTTATCCCGGTTTCATCCATGCAAAGTCCCCGTGAATTGATCGGGTCGCTGCGGATGGCCGGCGACGCGATTCGCGCCGGTCACGTCGTTTGTATTTTTGCCGAAGGCGGCATCACGCGCACGGGCGAACTGCTCGAATTTCGGCATGGCTTCGAGCATATCATGAGAAACGTTGATGGGACGGGCAACTTGCCCCCCATTGTGCCGATTGCCCTCGTGGGTGTCTGGGGCAGTATTTTCAGCTTTGAAAGCGGAAGATTTTTTTGGAAATGGCCGCGAAAATTTCCCTATCCGGTGACCGTCAGGTTTGGAAAACCTCTGCCGCCAAATGCGACAGCCGACGAAACGCGCGCGGCAGTGGATGAATTGATCAGCCGCCGTTGAATTTTCCGCCTGCTTCGCCCAGTTCGGGTATCAAATCTTCCACGACCCAGTTTGTCCGCGCAGCTTGCAATGCGTCCGCCGCAGCACCATGTGCCCAGACGGCATAGCTGGTTGTTTTGCCAACATCAGGTTGCAATGCCGGTTGCGCGAGCAGTCCACCGATAAAACCCGCCAGCACATCGCCGCTGCCGCCTTGAGCGAGATGCGGATTGCCGGACGAATTCACAAAAATTTCTCCGGCACTCCGGCCAATGAGCGTTTGATTTCCTTTCAGCACCACCCAACAGTTGCCAAAGCATTTCGAGATTTCCCGCAATGCCTGCGGACGGTTTGCCTGCACCTCTTTCACCGTCGTGTTTAACAGTCGCGCCGCCTCGCCGGGATGTGGTGTGATGACACGAATTGAATCGCGTGGTATGGCGCCCGGCTTAAGCCAGTCCAGCGCGCTTGCATCCACAATCACCGGCAATTTCAAATCGCGCCACAGTTGTCGCGTAAAAATTTTCATTTCTTCGGCAATTTCCGGTGCGGCCAATCCGGGGCCAATCAAGATTGCACTCGCCGATTTCGGCAATTTCAGTTCCGGCTTCCAAATGTTGACCATCACGGCTTGCAACTGCTCTGCAACGGGGCGATAAACGGCTTCCTGTGTGAACAGGGTGATAAGTCCCGGTTGAGCGCGTTGAGCGGCGCGCGCAGCCAAAACCGCCGCGCCGTGATAACCCAAACTTCCCGCGATAATCACCAGATGCCCGAACGAACCTTTATGGCCGCTCACAGCGCGCTGGGGTGGAAAATCGGCAAAATCGTCCGGCAACGTCCAATTCAATTCAGTGGTGTGGGGACAGGGAACCAGCCCAACATCGTCCGCGACTTCAAGCCGCCCGACGAACGGCCAGGCACTTTGCCGGAGCAATCCGATTTTCGGCGCGCCGATGGTCAAAGTGATTGCGGCTTCAATCGCCGCGCCTTGCGGCAAACCGCTGTCCGCATTCAAACCGGACGGCACATCCACGGCGAGAATCGGAATTTTCGATTCGTTGACCGCCGTGATGAATTTTATCCAGCCGTCGTCGAGCAGCCGATCAAGTCCGATGCCGAACAAGCCGTCAATGATTAGAGTAGGACGGGCTTCCAGCCTGTCTCCATCTGAAGAAGAAGAGTTAGAGACAGCCCCGAAAGCTTTCGGGGCTGTCCTACACTGAAATTCCGCCAATGCCGCTTCCGGCTTGGTCACATCGAGAATTGCCACGCGACGGTCGGTCAAATGTTCGCGCGCGGCGCGGGCGTCGTTGCCATTGTTTCCCTTTCCGGCAAGAATCAAAATGGCGTCGCCGGCGCGCGTGAGTTTGCGCGCGCACCCGGCAATCTTTTCGCCGACGCGGCGGATGACTTCAGCTTCGGTCTGGCCAGTGGCCCAAGTGGCGCGTTCCCATTCGCGCATTTGGGCAATGTTAACAACGGGAACCGGCATGGCGGCAAGGGTAAGCAATTCCTGCAAAAGGGCAAAAGCAGAATCATTGTCACCAGATCGTCACACTGTTGTCACGGATTTGAAATTGTGTGACGATTTCGCGCGTGGTATGCCATTGAGCGTGAAGCCGAGGATTCTGGTCGTGGACGACGAACCGGAGGCGGTTGAGCTTGTGGAGTTCAACCTCAAGCAGGCCGGTTATACGGTGACGACGGCGGTGGATGGCGCGGAGGCGTTGAAGAAAGTGCGCGCGCAACCGCCGGACTTGATCGTGCTCGACGTGATGTTGCCGGAAATGGACGGCTTCGAAATTTGCAAAACGCTGCGGCTCGAACCGGCCACGGCGCGCGTGCCCGTCATCATGCTCACGGCGAAGGCGGCGGAAATTGATCGTGTGCTCGGCCTTGAACTCGGTGCGGACGATTACCTGACCAAGCCGTTCAGCCCGCGCGAATTGCTCCTGCGCATCAAAAAAATTCTCGCCCGCGGCCAGACCGGGGAGAAGCCACGCGACCAGATGCGCTTTGGCGATTTGCTCATTGACGTGCCGCGGCATCTGGCGAGTTGGAAGGACAAGCCGATTGAGTTAACCGCGACCGAGTTCAAATTTCTCACCCTGCTCGCCCAGCGCGCCGGACGCGTGCAGTCCCGGGACGCTTTGCTTCGGGATGTGTGGGAATACGACAGCCTCATTGACACGCGCACGGTGGATACGCATATGCGCCGGCTGCGTGAAAAGCTCGGCCCGGCGTCGAAGCATCTGGACACCGTCCGCGGCGTCGGCTACCGATTTGTCGAATGAATGCAGAAGGCGGAAGGCAGAATAAGGAAACGATTTTGCCGAACTTCATTCGCTCGCAATTTGTTTCTGCATTCTGCATTCTTCCTTCCGCCTTTTGAGCATGTGGCCGTTCCTGACCATCGTCGCCGTTGCCGCAGCCGTCGGAATTCATTTCTGGTGGCGACGGAAGTTTGCGCGCGCCGAACAACAGTCGCGCGCCGAACGCGAAAGCTTTCAGCAACTTTCCCGCGCCGCAATTGAGCGTGCGCTCGCCGAGCAGGAAACGCTTTTCGACAGCATGATCGAAGGTGTTTTGCTGCTCGATGAACAAGGCCGCATTCGCATCGCCAACCGCGCCTTCCACCGGCTTTTTGGGACGAACGCCGGTTTGCGCGGCAAAACGCCGCTCGAAGCGCTGCGCCGGCACGAGGTTTCGGATTTGCTCGAACGGCTCGGCGGCGAAAGCAGCGTGCTCGATTATGAAATGAAATTGCCCGGCCTCGAGGAGCACTGGCTGCAAATCAACGCTGCCGTCATCCATGGCGGCGACGGACGGCGTCTCGGCGCGATTCTGGTTTTTCACGACCTGACGCGGCTCAAGCAGCTCGAACGCACGCGCGAGGAATTTGTCGCCAATGTCAGCCACGAACTCCGCACGCCGCTCTCGCTCATCAAAGGCTACGCCGAAACGCTGCTCGACAGCGCGCGCAATGATCCTGCTCTCACCGAACGTTTTCTGAAAATCATCGAACGGAACACGCACCGGCTGGATTTGCTCATCCAGGATTTGCTCACCATCTCCGCGCTTGAATCCGGCCGGATCAAATTGAACTTGCAACCGGTGAACGTGCGTCAGCTTGCGGAAAAAGTTTTGGGAGATTTGAAGACACGCGCCGGCGCGAAGAGCGTGAAACTCGTCAATGATGTGCCCGATTTGACCGCAACCGCTGATGAAAATCGGCTGGAACAGGTTCTCGCCAATCTTGTGGACAACGCCATCAAATACGGCCGCGCGGATGGCACGGTCACGATCGGCGGACACAAGGCTGACGAGGACAAGATTGAGATTTTTGTGCAGGACGATGGACCCGGCATTCCGCCCGAAGCGCTCGACCGCGTGTTCGAGCGGTTTTATCGCGTGGACAAGGCGCGCTCGCGCGAGCAGGGCGGCACCGGCCTGGGTTTGTCCATTGTCAAACACATCGTGCAAAACCATGGCGGCAAAGTCTGGGTGAAAAGCGAACCCGGCAAGGGCGCCATATTCTTCTTCACACTGCCGTCAGCCGGCCCGTAGGCAAACCGTCCCGCCGGGTGGTCAAGTGGAGGCAAAAAGTTTTGACATTGCCATGACTCCCCGGGCGTTATAAAATTTTACTGCGCATTGCGCATTACCATGAACTTCTTCCCGGGCTGGTTGAAAGCGGTCCTGGCGGTGGTTGTGCTGGCACTGCTGACGGGAGATTTTTCATTCCATCGCATCCAAGAACGGCGCGTGCGCCGGGATGTTGCGTCCAACCCCCAATCCATCGCAAAATTCAATGCGAATCAATCTCCCTGCAAAGGTGTGGAGCACGAACTGTCTGAGAAGGGAACGTAAACGTGAAAAAGCCAAACCAGAGCATCCAGCCGAAGGATCAATATGCCGTTGCCACCCCGGGGCAGCCGGCGTCTTCGCAGGCGCAAGCAGAGCTGCGGGAGTCGCAGGCGCTTTATCATTCCTTTGTTGACCAACTGCCCGCCGCGGCCTTCCGCAAGGATAGAGAAGGCCGTTATGTCATGGTCAATCCCCGTTTTTGCCGGCTCAAAGGGGTGAAAGCCGAGGAATTTCTGGGCCGGACGGCCATGGAAGTTGCCGCCCTGCAAACCGCAAAGCAGGAAAGGGAAGGTCAGGCAATCAAGTATGCCGCCCTGGGCGACGACGTCCACAAACAGATCATACAAACCGGAAAACCGATTGAGACCGAGGAGGAATACATCGATGCGGATGGTGGAAAACATTTCTTCCATGTTGTGCGAATGCCCGTCTTTGGCCTGGATCAAACCGTCATCGGCTCGCAGGGGATTTTGTTCGATGTCACAGCGCGCAAACGTGCGGAAGCGGCGATGATGGAGTCCAGAAATTTCCTGGACAAAATCATCAATTCCGTTGCCGACCCGGTGCTCGTCAAGGACCAGCAACACCGCTGGGTACTACTCAACGACGCCTACTGCAATTTCATGGGACACCAGCGCAATGAACTTCTCGGAAAATCCGATTACGACTTCTTCCCCAAGAGTGAGGCGGACGTATTCCGGGCAAAAGACGAGGTTGTCTTCAGCACGGGAACCGAAAACATCAGCGAAGAGAAGTTTACCGATGCCAAAGGAATGGTTCACACCATCGTTACCAAGAAAACTCTCTACGCCGATGATAAAGGCGCAAAATTCATTGTCGGCGTCATTAGAGACATCACCGAACGCGAGCTGGCGGAAACCGAGTTGCACCTGATTCAAACCGGATTGAACCAAGTGGGGTTCACTATTTTCAGGTCGTTGCCGGACGCAAGAATCATCAGCGTCAATGACGCGGCCTGCCGCAACTTGGGTTACACGCGTGAAGAACTCTGCCGAATGACAATTCTGGACATTGATCTAACGTTCGACCAGAAACAGTGGGAGACGCACCGGCAGGAGTTGAAAATCCGCGGAACCAGGACGTTTGAGGGAACTCATCGGCGCAAGGATGGCACCACCTTCCCAGTTGAAGTGACAGTTTACTATCTGGAAAAGGAAGGCGAAGAGCACTCCATTTCCTTTGCGCGAGACATCACCGAACGCAAGCAGGCGGAGGCGGCGCTGGGCGAATCCCAGGCGCTCTATACCTCGCTGGTGGAGCAGATGCCCGCCGGCGTTTTCCGCAAGGACCGGGAGGGCCGTTACGTTTTGGTCAACTCATGGTTTTGCCATCTCCGAGAGTTGAAGGCGGAGGAAATTCTGGGCAAGACGCCTGAGGAACTCATTGCCGTGGAATTGGAGAAGTATGGCGACACCCGCCCTGAAATCACCCAGTTGCTGACCCAAGGGACAAAGCACCACGAACGAATCATGCGCACCGGCGAGCAGATTGAGGTGGAGGAAGAGTATCCCGCTGTGGGCGGTAGGAAGCGCTATTTGCGTGTGGTCAAATCGCCCGTCTTCAGTCCGGACGGGCAGATTGTGGGCACACAGGGGATCCTGTTCGACATCACCGAGCGCAAGCAGGCGGAGTCGGCGCTGCAGGAGTCGCAGGCGCTCTATCATTCACTCGTCGAGCAAATGCCCGCCGGCGTTTTCCGCAAGGACCGGGAGGGCTGTTACGTTTTTGTCAACTCCTGGTTTTGCCGGCTGTGGAACACGAAGGCCGAGGAAGTCCTGGGCAAAACGTCCGAAGAACGCCTTTCCATGGAAATGGCGCGGCATGGCGACATCCCCCCCGAAAGCATTTCCGCGCTGGAGGCGGGGACAAAGCACCACGAACAAATCATGCGCACCGGCGAGCCGATTGTCGTGGAGGAAGAGTATCCGGTCGACGGCGGCGGGAAGCGGCATGTGCACGTGGTAAAATCTCCGGTATTTGCCCCGGACGGAAGGATTATCGGCACTCAAGGCATCCAGTTTGATGTCACGGAACTCAAGCGGGCGGAGGAGGCGCTGGAGCGGCTGGCAGCCATCGTTAACTCATCGGATGACGCCATCATCAGCAAGACGCTGGACGGAATCATCACCAGTTGGAATCCAGGTGCGGAAAAACTATTTGGTTATTCTGCTGCCGAAGCCATAGGCCAGCCAATGTTGATGCTTTTTGCACCGGACCGCGTCAATGAAGAGGAAGAGCTTCTGGCGCGGATCGGGCGCGGTGAGAGCGTGGAACATTTTGAAACCGTGCGTATTCGGAAGGACGGAAAGCGTATCGATGTTTCCGCAACCCTTTCTCCAATCACCGACAATGACGGTAAAGTCATCGGTGCATCGAAAATCGCCCGGGACATCACGGAGCGCAAACGGGCCGAGCAGCAACTCAAGGACGCCTTTGATTTCAACCAGACCATGCTCCATGCCTCACCCGTGGGTATTGTTGTTTACAAGGATTCCGGCCAGTGTATTTCCGCCAACGAAGCCCTAGCCAAACTTATTGGCGGCACAGTTGAGAAAATCCTGAAGCAAAACTTTCGCGAGCTTGAACCGTGGAAACACTCAGGTCTTTTTGCGGCGGCCGAAGCCGCGCTGGCCACGCAATCAGAACGCGAACTCGAACCCCAGTTAGTCACCACCTTCGGCAAGAAGGTTTGTCTTTCTTACCGTCTGGTGCCGTTCCATTACGCAGGCGAAGTGCATTTACTGGTGCTGGTGACCGACATCAGCGAGCGCAGGCTGGCGGAGGAACGCATCCGCGAGCAGGCGGCCCTGCTGGACGCCGCGACCGATGCCATTTACGTGTGCAACTTGGACAATACAGTGACTTATTGGAACGACGGCGCCGAGTACCTCTACGGCTGGAAACGTTCTGAAGTACTGGGCCGTAAAGTTTATGAGTTGGTCTCGTACAATCCAGACGAGTTCAACAACGCGCAGAAAGAGTTGCTCGCCAAAGGTTTTTTGTCCGGCGAATTGAAAGTTGCCGGCAAGGCGGACAAAGAGCTTACGACTTTTTGCCGTTGGACAATGCTGCGGGACGAAGCGGGTCGGCCCAAGGAAATCCTGGCCATCAATACGGACATCACTGAAAAGAAGCAACTTGAGGCGAATTTCCTTCGCGCCCAACGTATGGAAGGCATCGGCGCGCTGGCTGGCGGCATCGCCCACGACTTGAACAACATTCTCCAGCCAATCCTGATAGCTGTACCGTTCCTGCGCGAAACGATTGGCGACCCGGAAAACCGTTCACTGCTGGACACGGTGGAAAACAGCGCCCAGCGCGGGGCGGACATCATCAAGCAATTGCTTACCTTTGCCCGCGGTACTCCCGGCGTGCGTGTCCCGCTGCCGGTGCGTCACCTGATGAACGACATAGACAAAATTATCCGCGAAACCTTCCCGCGGAATATAAAAGTGAATGTTGACGCGCCGAAAGACCTCTGGCCGGTCCTTGGCGACGCCACCCAAATCCACCAGGCGCTCATGAACCTATGTGTCAATGCCCGCGACGCCATGCCGAGTGGCGGTGAGCTTGCCCTGGCGGCAAAAAATCTGACACTCGACGAAACGTTTACCTCCATGATACATGATGCCAAGCCCGGCACCTATGTTTGTGTGAGCGTGATCGACACGGGCACGGGCATCCCGCCCGAACTTCTTGATCACATCTTCGAACCGTTTTTCACCACCAAAGAAGTCGGCAAAGGCACAGGTCTCGGACTGGCGACAGTGTTGGGCATCGTGCGCGGCCACGGCGGTTTCATCCGTGTGGACAGCCGCTTGGGCCACGGTACAACCTTCGAACTTTATCTCCCTGCATCGCCCCAGGCAAAGGCTGATGAAAAATCCGCCTGCGAAACCCTGCCGCCTGAGATGCATGGCGAACTGGTCTTGGTCGTGGATGACGAAGCCCACGTACGCGAAGTGATTCAGCAATTGCTGGAAAAACATGGTTACCGCGTTGCGACCGCTGCCGAAGGCAGCGAAGCCATGAAGTTCTTTACCCAACACCGCGCTGAAATCAAGGCGGTCGTCACCGACTTGATGATGCCGGGGATGGACGGAGCGGCGCTGATTCGGGCGCTGCGGCATTTGGACCCGCGCTTGCCCATCCTAATCATGACCGGCATGGGCGAACAGACGGACATCAAAGGTATTCAAAGCCTCGGCCTGCCTGTACTGCTGAAACCCTTCGTCCGGGGAGAATTGCTCACCGCTCTGTACCAGGCAATCACCGCCGCCGAACCGCGCTGACCGGCAAAATTAACCGCGGCCCTGTGCCGTCCGCCTTAGCACTGCAATTCCAAAATCCGCAACGCCTCCTGGCCGCAACCGACCACAATGCCACTTTTGTACGCCGAAATAATCTTGGTCGCCGGGCACGTGAGTTTTATAGTTCGGGCATGGTTCACGTTGGCATTGGTTACGACGTTCACGCGCTGGTCGCGGGACGCAAACTCATCCTCGGCGGCGTCGAGGTTCCGCACGCGAAAGGCTTGGACGGCCATTCGGACGCGGACGCGCTCATGCACGCGATTTGCGATGCGCTCCTCGGCGCGCTCGGCGAACCGGACATCGGCCACTTTTTCCCAAACACCGACCCGCGCTGGAAAAATGCGCCCAGCAAAATGTTTCTGGAGGAAGCGGCGAAGCAAGTCGCCAAACGCAAAGGCAAAATCGTGAATGTGGACGCGACCATCATCGCCCAGGCGCCAAAGCTTTATTCGCACATCGCCGAAATGAAGAAGCGCATCGCCGCCGCGCTCGGCGTTTCCGAAAAACAAATCGGCATCAAGGCGACAACGAACGAAAAAATGGGGTTCATCGGACGCGAGGAAGGCATCGCGGCGATGGCCGTGGCGGGCGTGGATCTTCCAGAATGAGTGTCATGTGTCGGGTGCCAAGTGTCATGTGCTTCGAAACTTGAAACATGACACTTGACACTTGACACTTTGAGACATGCCCAAGGCTGAAATCAGTTGGAAACGGGTGACCGACGACGGCATAAAGCTGCAGGTCTATGTCCGGCGCGTGGGGCGCGAGTGGATTTTTTTTCAGCGCGAAAAGCGTTTTGATCAATGGCAGTCCATTGCAGAGCCGCCGTTGGAGGATTGGCTGGAATTGCTGGACGCGGTGCAACGGCTCATCACACGCCGCCGTTATCAGCCGGACGATGAGGAACATCTCCGCCGCCGGATTCGCGAACGTTTTCCCGAAGTAGAAGTTTGATTGACGAGGCGATGGAATTAAAATCAAATACGCCGTGCCCAATGCCGTTTTTGTTGAATGTGCAATTTCAACACGGATGGCTGACGGATTGTTACGCTGAACATCGGATATGCGCGCAAAAGTTCAAAACATGAAACTGAAACCGAAGATTTTGGTGGTGGATGACGAGCAAATTTTTCGGGAACTGCTCGTTGAGCTTCTGCAAAGCGATTACGAAGTCGCCGAAGCTGACAGTGGCGCGGCATTGAACAAATCTTTTTCCGGCCCGCAGCCGGACCTTGTTCTTCTGGATGTGAAACTGGGTAAAGTCAACGGTCGGGAGGTCAACGGTCTGGATTTGTTGCCGGAAATCAAAAAACACTGGCCTGAAACCGAAGTCATCGTGCTCACCGGCCATGGAACCATCAGCATGGCCGTCGAATCCGGCCGCCGCGGCGCGTATAACTTTTTATCGAAGCCCTTCGAGAACGAAAAACTGCTCGCCGATGTGAAGTGCGCCGTCGAGCGCAAACAACAGAACGAGGAAACCAGCGCCCTCCGCCAAGCGCTCGAAACCATGAGCGGCGTGGCCTCGCCGATTTTTCGCAGCGCGGTCATGCGCGAAGTCGTGCGCACCGTCGAGCGCATCGCACCGAGCGACGTTTCAATTTTGATTACCGGCGAAAGCGGCACCGGCAAGGAAGTCATCTCCGACCTCATTCATACGTTGAGTCCGCGCAGTAAAAACAAAATCATCAAAATCAATTGCGCCGCGCTTCCCCGCGAGTTGATCGAAAGCGAATTATTCGGCTCGGTGAAAGGCGCCTATACCGGCGCGCACATGGACCGCGAAGGCCTTTTCCGCCAGGCCGAGGGTGGCACGCTGCTCCTCGATGAAATTTCCGAAATGGCCGTGGACACGCAGAGTAAATTGCTCCGCGTGTTGGAGAATCAGGAAGTCCGGCCTGTTGGCGGCAAGACAGGTTACAAGATCAACAGTCGCGTGATCGCCTCCACCAACCGCAAACCGGAAGAAGCCATCAAGGCCGGCAAATTGCGCGAAGACCTTTATTATCGCATCAGCGCCATTTCCGTTCATTTGCCGCCGTTGCGCGAACGGCGCGAGGACATCATGCCACTGGCCAACGCGTTTTTGAAGCGCTTTGCCGCGCAAGCCAACCGCGTCATTCGCGGCTTCAGCCCCGAAGCCATTGAACGGCTCACGGCGTTCGACTGGCCGGGCAATGTCCGCCAGTTGCAAAACGAAGTCCAACGGGCCGTGCTTCTGATTGAAGGCAATGAAGTGAATGCCGCCGACCTTTCCATTGCCAGTGACAAGATCGATCTCGCCGGAGGAACTGACTCGGATTTCACGCTGCTCGAGGCTGGCGAACGCAACACCATCGTCCAAATGCTCAAGGAAACCGATGGCAACAAACTTGAAACTGCCCGACGCCTCGGCATCGGCCGCCAAACGCTCTACAACAAAATCAAGGCCTACGGAATTGAAGTCTGAAAGGCCTCACGCAAAGGCGCGAAGACCGCAAAGCTATTTTAAAGAAATTTCTCGTCTTTGTGTCCTTGGCGGTTTTGCGTGAAAATCAATTGAGCTTTTCCAGTTCTTCCTGCAACAATTTCGTCAACGGCTGAATTGTCTTCGCGCTGAATTCAAACCGGCATCCGGTGGCGGAAAACAATTCCGGCAGCGAATGCGAGCCGCCGAGCGCGAGCGCTTTTTTGTAGTCATTCAACGCCTTTGCCTTGTTGCGTTTTGAATTCGCCCAGACTTGCAACGCGCCGAGTTGCGCGATGCCATATTCGATGTAGTAAAATGGGTGAATGAAAATGTGCAGTTGCCGGTGCCACAAATTGGCCCGTGCGGCTTCGCACCCCGACCAATCCACGTCACCGCCAAAACGATCCATCAATTCCAGCCACGCCACTCTCCGCTCGTCGCGCGTGTGGTTCGGATGCGTGTAAATCCAATGCTGGAATGCGTCCACCGTTGCAACCCACGGGAAAATGCCGATGATGCCTTCCAAATGAACCCGCCGTGCGCGGTCCGCGTCGTCGTCGGAATAAAATTCCCCGATGAATTCGTTGCCGAGCAGTTCCATGCTCATCGAGGCGACTTCGCAAAATTCAATCGGCGCGCTGCGATACGCGTAAAAGTCTTCATCACGCGTGGCCAGCGCATGAAACGCATGGCCGGCCTCGTGCAAAATCGTTTCCACGTCGCGCTGCAAACCGATGGCGTTCATGAAAATGAACGGCAGGCGCGACTCGGCGAGCGTGGATTGATAACCGCCCGGCGCCTTGCCCTTGCGGTTGTCGAGGTCGAGCAACCGCAAATCCTGCATTCTCTGAAAACCACTGGCGAGTTCGCCATCCAGTTGATTGAAAATTTTCTGCGTGCGCGAAACCATCTGCCCGACCTCGGTAAACGGCTTCAACGGCGGACGATTCAGCGGATCAACGGCCAAATCCCACGGACGCAGTTTTTCGAGTTTCAGTTGCCTTCGCCGTTCACCCTGCAATTCGCGTTCGATGGGCATGACGTGTTTTTCCACTGCGTCGTGAAATTGTGTGCAATCCTCCGATGTGTAATCGAACCGGCCCAGCCGGCGGAATGCGTAATCGCGATAATTTTCAAACCCGGCGTTCTCCGCGATTTGCGCGCGGAGCTTCAGCATTTGGTCGAAAATGTCATCGAACTTTTCCGCTTCCTGCAAACGGCGTTTGGCCACAAGTTCCCATGCCTCCTGCCGCAGCGCGCGGTCGGGTTCTTCGAGATGGCGACCCATTTGCACGAGCGTCTTTTCCTCGCCGCGAAAATTCACGGTGAGCGAGCCGCTTAATTTTTGGTATTGCTGGCAGAGCCTGGCCTCCCCGGTCTCCAACGGAACGTTTTCGGGACGGAACAGTTCAACGTGGTTTTTCACATCGCGGTCAAAAACCGCATACCTCGCTTCGGAGGGACGAGCTATGCGAGTCCCATTATTTTTGGGAGATAAAGTTTGGGGCTCGTGTAACTCGCCCCTCCGGCGGATGTAAATTTTTTCAAGCGCGAACTGGCGCGGTTTGAGTTGCGGCTCGACGTTTTCGACGAAGTGCAGATACGCCTTTTCCGCGTCCGGATTGTCCGTGTGGCACGTCATCGCGATGTAGCGGCGGGATGATTCCTCGTCGAGCGCGGCAGAAAGTTCGCTCCAATCGAGCAGCCAGCGTTCAAGTTCGGCAGGCGTTTTGCAACTGGCCGCGCGCGCTTCCAGTTGATCGAACAGCGGCGCGATTTGCGGCCAGTCGCCCAAATCAACGGTTGGCGGAACGAATTTTCGCGGCTTGTGTGCGGGCAATTCCCCAAACGGCAACAAATTCATGCGCACAGGATAAGGAAAGCCAGTGCAAGAGAAATGAATTTCACGAATCAGAGCTTGGTTCTGATGCCGCAGGCTCGGGCTATGCACCAACCACGCGCAGCTTCAAAAATAGCGAACAATCCCGCCGCCACAAAAATCAGCCCCCACAATGAATAGTCTCCGGCAATGACAATCCCGGCAACAAGACACAGCGTGCCGATGACGCCGCGCGCCATGCGGCCGCGGAAATTAAGGTTGGGCTTAAAGAACCGGCTCACAAGGAAAAGCTAGCACATCGCGTGCCCAAAACAACAGTTTCATGGCTTGAAACGCTGGCATAACGCCTGAAGCTGCGGCATAGTGCAACACTGTGGACTTGCTCAACGAACATTATCTATGGGCGTCAGTCATTTGGGGTGCGATAGCCTCTGGTTATCTGGTCTATGGCTGGCGACAAAAGGCGATGGGACCATTGATCGGCGGTCTTGCGATGGCTGCGGTATCATTTTTCATTGGCAGCGCGTTGTTGATGTCGCTGGCCTGCATTGCGCTGATGGTGATTGTTTATTGGCTGGCAAGACAGGGTTATTAAAAATCGGAGGGTCGAGCTCCGCGAGACCCCAACCATTTTGTGTTCAGGGCGTCACAGCGCTCCGCCCTCCGAAACCGAAAAAAACCGGAAGCCGGTTTCCCGACTTCCGGTTTTGAATTTGCTGGTAAGGATCCTTCGCCCGTGTCCGTCAGAACGACCAGTTGATAATGGGGAATCCGGTGGCCAGTTTGTCCGGGAATCCGGTGAACCACGGATTGTCTTTGATTATGTTTATCACGCCGATCTGCAAGCCATTGAGACTTTCAGTGTAGTTCACAACACCCAACTGGAAACCATGGGCTTCCTGCGAAATGTTCACCAGCCCGGACTGAAAGCCCTTGAAGTATCCTTGGGAATAATTGACCCAACCGTCCTCCCACCCGATAAAGCTTTTGTAGCTGATGTTGACGAGTCCCCATTGAACGCCGGTGTAGGAGTCATCATAATTGAAAATGAGTGCCCAACTGAAACCGGAGCTTTTCCCCGTACTGCCGTTGACAAAACCAAAGTTAAAACTGTGCTGCGGGTTTTCACCCCAGATGTCCAAGGACACACCACGAATGGTCGTTGTCTTGGGATGGATGGCTATGTCCGGGGTCAGTGAGAGCTGAAACCCGGCTTCTTGGGCGCTGACGCCTGCCACGCCGATGACGAGTGCTGCAATAGTTAGTAATTTTTTCATAGTTTGCCTTTCAATTTGATGTCCTGATTAGCCCAATGTATTTCAAAAGGCAAGTATTATCTTTCGGGATGGTCGGAAATGACTGGGAGAAAATCCGGGAATGGACGCGATGCAGTAGCTGCAAACAGAAGCCGCCGGAAGCCGGTTTTACGACTTCCGGTTTTGGAATTTGTTGGTAGGGACGCCTCGCCAAGCCGGCCCTGCCTTCAATTGTTACCGCCCCTTCGGCAGCGCGCTGGTACCGGCGTAAACCGCGTTTTTACCGAGCAATTGTGCGATACGCAGGAGTTGATTGTATTTCGCCAGACGATCCGAGCGGCTCAACGAACCGGTCTTGATCTGGCCGCAATTGGTCGCCACGGCAACGTCGGCGATGGTCGCGTCCTCGGTCTCGCCGGAGCGATGCGAAATGACGGCGGTGTAAGCGTGAGTTTTGGCCAGTTCGATGCAGTCGAGCGTCTCGGTGAGCGAGCCGATCTGGTTCAATTTGATGAGAATCGAATTGGCCACGCCCATGTCAATTCCCTTCCGCAGGAACTTCATGTTTGTGACAAAATTGTCGTCGCCGACGAGCTGGATTTTGTCGCCGATCTTGTCGGTGAGTTTTTTCCACGTCACCCAATCATTTTCCGCGCAGCCGTCTTCGAGACTTACGATGGGATATTTCGCAACCAATTTGGCGTAAAAATCAACGAGTTCGTCGCCGCTGACGGTTTTACCGGTGCTTTTCTTGAAGGTATATTTGGCGTTGCCGCTGTAAAACTCGGACGCTGCCGGGTCAAGCGCGAGCCAGATGTCTTTGCCCGGTTTGTAACCTGCATCCTTGATGGCTTGAATGATGGTTTCCAAGGCTTCTTCCACACTGCCGAGTTTGGGCGCGAAACCGCCTTCGTCGCCAACCGCCGTCGAAAATCCTTTTTTCTTCAACACGGATTTCAACGCATGAAATGTTTCCACGTTGGCGCGCAAGGCTTCGCCGAAGCTGGAAAAGCCCAGCGGCATGATCATGAATTCCTGGAAATCAATCGGGGCATCCGAATGCGCGCCGCCATTGATGACGTTGGACATCGGCGCGGGCAACACTTTGGCATCCGGCCCGCCGAGATATTTGAACAATGGCAGGTTCAACGAGGCGGCAGCGGCTTTCGCGGTTGCCAGCGACACGGCAAGAATCGCATTCGCGCCGAGTTTGGATTTCGTTTCCGTGCCATCGAGCTTGAGCATTGTGCTGTCAACCGTCAGTTGATCGAATGGGTCGAGGCCGATGAGTTTGGGCGCAATGACGTCGGTGACATTTTTGACGGCCTTCTGCACGCCCTTGCCGAGATAACGTTTCTTATCGCCATCACGGAGTTCGACAGCTTCATTTTCGCCGGTGCTGGCGCCGCTGGGCACGGCTGCGCGCCCGAACGCGCCGCAGCACAATGTCACATCCACTTCCACCGTTGGGTTACCGCGCGAATCGAGGATTTCGCGCGCCAGTATGTTTTGAATTTTTGGCATAAAATTGAACGGGCATGATAAAAGTGGAACGCGGCGAGTCAAGGAAGCATTGCCAGCTCCACTTTACATTTTCTCCGCCAACGTATCCGAGTTCAATCAAACCATGCGAGTCTCGCCTTATTGGTATAATAAAGAAGTCCCAACAGGCGCATCTCAACGGTGATCCCGTAGAGGCTGATGAAAGTGCTGATGACGGTTGGCAAGATGGGGATACCAGTTAATTCAAGCAACATCTGGCTGCCGTGCATCAAGGCAATGATCACGAGGAATATCCCACAAATAGTCAGATAGGGCAGCAGAACCTTTCCGATGCTGGAAAAAATAACGATTGGATTCAAGCCGGCAATGCTGTCGGCGAGGCACACGGTCAAAATGGCCATGGGCAGGCAGAACAGTCCCAGCAACAACAGCGGCACGCCCGCCGTCGGGGATGCCAGCAACATGACCACGATGCCGGGGCCAAGGCAGAGGACCCAGATAAAACCAAACCGGAAAAAGGGAATCACCAGATCGTCCCAAAAACCCGATATCTCCGGCCAATCGGGCATTTTCTCCTCGCCGTGGGAAGAGGACTGGACAATGTTCTGCATGAACGCAAACAGATAACCGACACTCATGATGACGCAGAGGGAGAAGCCGAGCCAGAAAGAGATTCCTAGAACCCCAAAATACTTGACGACCGTAGATAAAACCCCGAGCGCGCCATTTAGAAAGGCAAAGACCACCGTGCCGCAAACCAGCAGGATCACCCCATCCTTTTTGACCGGATAGGAAAATGCCTCCCGCCAAAGGGCAAAGAAATTGGTGGGGGCCGGGGTCATAAGGTGGGTGTATTCGGCAACGCTCACACAACTACCGCCGCATTTGGGGCAATTTTGGAAAAACTTCATGCCGCTGCGAGTTGTCTTGACGCAAGCCGCACAGAGCATTGTTCCACAACGGATACAAGTCCATTTGGCTGTAGCTTCAGGATGTTGGACACAGACCGCGGCATTGTTTGCGGCAGGAGTTTCGACTGGATCGGCCGTCTTGGAACCTTCACGCGCGGCTGGCGGCGTTTCCACGGAAATCCGCACCGGCTGCCTGATGGGGTCACTCTGACAAACCATCTTGACAGTCCCCAGACAAAGCACCTGCCCGGGATGAAGCGTCGCCTGTTGAATGGGCTGTCCGTCGAGAAAGGTTCCGTTGGTGGAGTTCAGATCCCACACGGTGATGACACCGTCCTTCAGTTCAATCTGGCAATGATGGCTGGAAACGGAATCGTCGCTGATTTGAAAATCGTTGTCCGCGATCCGTCCCAGCCGGTTCAATCCCGGTTTGAGCAGGATCTCCTGCAAACCGTGCGGACTCCCTTCCATGTGCAGGCGCACCATAAATCCAGCGGATTAAATTTATCTAATGGTTGGCCTTCGACTTTCAAGACAAGGTTAAGGAACCAAACCGTTGCGGTCAATTCATTTTGACAATGGGCGGTGCCTTTGTTAGACGGCTCACACTGTGAGCGTACTGCCGGTCAATTACGACGGATTCGCCTTCCGGAACGGCGAAGAAGATCAGGCGATTCCCGGTTGCTTCCGGTTCACGTTGGGCAACCTCCAATTTGAACACGCGTCCGGCACCTTGGAACTGCCTTTGTCCCGTTTGATCCTCGACCAAAACTCCGTCGGCAACCTGGTTTTTCACGATGCCGGGACCGGCTGGTGGATTGAATCTGCGGATGAGCGGATTCTGAATGACAATTTTCTCCTCCGGCAGACGCACCTCCGCGCCCAGGCGCGGGCATTACGCGCGCGGCGCGAAGGGAATCGCAGTCTCAAATACGCGCTGATATTTTTGGTTGGTTTTGCCGGGGTTTTTTTCATCGGGTGGTCGCTGGTAGAGGCCGCCGCCAATTCCCTGGTTAATCACGCCTCCGTTGCGTGGGAGGAACACCTGACGGACAAGGTTATCGCCGAACATCCGAAATTGTTCGTCACAGACACCAATGATGTTCGCATTGCCGTTGTCACCCAGTTGGTGGCGCGCCTTGCTGCCGCCCTGCCGCCAGCGGAGCGTCATTATCAATTTCGCGCCGCCCTCATTGACCGGCCTGTGGTCAATGCCTTTGCCCTGCCGGGCGGGAGGATCTTCGTCTTCACCGGCTTGCTGGACCGCGTCCAGAAACCGGAGGAACTGGCCGGCGTGCTCGCGCACGAAATGGCCCATGTCACGCAACGGCATGGCCTGCGAAAGCTCATCGCCAGCGGCGGACCTTATTATATCCTGCGACTGTTTGTCAGTGACCAGCAGGGAGTATTGTCAGGCATCAGCGCCGGCTCCCAACTGCTGGTGCGTCAGCAGTATTCGCGCGGCATGGAACATGACGCCGACACAATTGGCTGGCACTACCTGATGGCGGCAAACATTGACCCGCGTGGTCTGGCCGATTTTTTTCAACTTCAGACGGAGGGCGAAGCCACCACCATCATCCCTGAAATGTTCCGCAGCCATCCCGCCACCAGTGAACGCATCGCCTCGCTTGACAAACTTTGGAATGACAGCCAGAGGAAAACCGGGTTCGTCACCCTGCCAACCATGACCAATGCTCCCCTTACACCCCTTCAGGAGCAGCTTCTTCGCTCCTTCAAATCACTTCCCAAATAGCCGGGAAAGGATCACCACATCTGTTTTGCATTGCTAGGTTTTTATCCCGGTTGCAAAATTGGCACCGGCAATGGAGTTTACCCGCTTTTTCGCGGCAAACACTCCGCTCCCATACGGCAGGCGGACCTCGGAATGATTGGCGGCGGATGGCGGTTGTGGTAGGTTTTCGCCGGCGAGCCGCCAATTGGGCGGGGCGTAAAGAAACCCAACGAATAGTGAAAATATGTCGCAAGCAATCATGGATCCCGAAAAGGTGCGGCGATTCGCCGACGAACTGCAACGGTTCAACACCGACTTGGAAAACCGGCTGATCCTGCTCCAAGCCCGTTTCATTGCGCTGGGGGACACCTGGCAGGACCAGGAGCATGAGAAATTCGCCGAGGAATTTAAACTGACGATGAAAGCGTTGAAGAAGTTTGTCGAGTTGTCCAAGGAACACACGCCTTACTTGTTAAGAAAAGCCCAGCGCATCGAGGAATATCTGCACCAACACTGACTGTTCATGGCTGATCGCGCCCATGTCACTTCTGTTGAAGCCGTGGAATCTTTCCGGGCCGGCTTGATTGTATTCCAAAGCCGGGCTCGCGTTATTTTGGAGGAAGTGTGCGACGAGGTGGTCCGCGCCAAGGGCTGGGTGCAGACCGACCGGCGTCGGTACTGGAAAGCCGAGGCGCGTCGGCGGAGCCAAACACTGGAGAAAGCCCGGGCTGACTTGTCCAGCGCCCGACTTTCCCAATTTCAAGAATCCACGACGCTGCACCTGATGATGGTGCAACGGACGGAGCGCGCAGACCGGGAGGCCAAGGCCAAAATGGCTATCCTGAAAAAATGGGACCGGGAACTGGAAAACCGCACGGATCCGCTTTTAAAACAAGTGACCCAATTGCAGTGGTTTCTGACCGGGGACATGGCTCGCGCAGTGGCTTATCTTTCCCAAGTGGTGAGGACGCTGGAAGCCTATGCCAACGTTGCCCGGCCGGGAACTTCAGCCGCTCCGGTTAAAACGAAAATCGGGGCAAACGCGGGAAAGAAAAAGCAGCCATGAACTTGAGCGGAACCAAAAACCGGCTGGTGGCGCTAACGAAGGAACTTGCAGTCCAATGGGATGAGACCAAGAATCACTGGTGGGACGCCAAAACCCGGGAGTTCGAGCGGCGATATATTGCCGAACTCCTTGTTAATGTGGACAGGACCGTCACGGCGATCGAACGATTGAACGAAGTTTTGGACAAAGTCAGGAAAGATTGTGAGTAGCCACTTGGGAGTCAATGCAACGCTTGCACTTTTGGATCGGCTCAAAAGTGCCATTCAGGATTTTGCCGCCAGGGAGGGGAAACTTAACGACGAGTTCCGAGCCAGGTTTGCCGCCGAAACCAAGGCCTTTGAATCAGCCAGGGAGAAACATGCGTCGTGGCTGACCGAGAGCCTTGCTGGTGCGGAAGCCGCCTTTGAGGCGGAAAAGGACAAGTGGCGCTCCAAATTTGAAAGCCGGAAGACTCGGATCAATCAGGCACACACTGCGGCCTGCAAACAAATTCGGGAGGGCATCGGCGGTTTCGAACGGAGAATTCGGGAAAACTTGACACAGGCGGAGCGCGACCGCGACGCGGAATTGGCAAACGCCGCCGTGACTTGGGAGGATTTCAACACGAAACTGGCTGAAAGCCGCGGGGCTTTTGAACCGTTGGAGAAAGAGGTCAAAAGTGCTTTCCGCGGCTGTGGCAAATTCCGCAGGATGATTTCTCCGCGCCGGCGATGGCCTGAACCAGATTTATCCCCGGACGAATATCAATTGCTGGAGGAACTCCGCCGTTTACCTGATCCCATTCGTGAAAAGCTGGGCAGTTTCAAAAAATTTCTTTTGCCGCGGATTTTCAGATTTTTCCCGATCTGGTTGCTGTTCATCGTACTACTGCTGTTTTTTATCGCTTCATCCGTCGTCTTTAGTCGCCCCGGCTTGAATTTCATCCCTCATCGCGGAATGGACATGGCGCTGGCTGCTCTTTTTGCAGCAGTGCTGGTAATTTACCAGTTTGGGAAACGCCAGGCCGGCCCGACTGCCGGCGCGATTGCACGCGACCTGGCAAAGGCAAGACGGTTGCATGATGCTTGTCTCGAAAAAGCCGAGTCGCGGTGTCTGCAGGAGCAGGAACAAATCAGGGCCAAATTCGAAAACACCACCCGCAACCTCAATCAACAGTGGAAGCAGACAACCAAACGGGCCTTGGACACACGCGCCCTCCGGGCGGAGGCGGTTGATGAAAAGGCCTTTGGTGTTTTGCAAAAAAATGAACAGCTTCTCCGCGCGGGGTTGAACCAAGTTGAACGCGACCATAAGAACAATATCGCGAGCCTGAGACAGGAAGGGGACATGCGCGCCGGACAGATTGCCGATGCTCACGAGGCGAAAATGTCGAAACTGAACGCGGAGCAGCAGTCCCGCTGGCAGGCGCTCCAGGCGGATTGGGGGAATTGCATCCGGCCGATTCATGAAACCCTGCGCGCAGCCAGCACTGCGGCAGAGGAGCTTTTCCCGGAATGGCAACAGCCGGTTTGGAGAAGCCGGACGTTCCCGGAAGAATTCAAAAACGCGGCGAAATTCGCGAGCATGACCGTGGACATTGCCAGGCTCGCCGAGACTGCGCCAAAAGACAAACGTTTGGTTTTTCCGTTCCCGGCCAATTTTTCCGTTCCTCTGCTGCTCAAGTGTCCGGAACAAGGCTCAATCCTTTTTGAAACGACAAAGTCCGGCGGTGACGAAGCGATTGCCGCGATCAACAATATCATTTTCCGCCTTCTCTCGGCCCATCCGCCGGGCAAGCTGAATTTCACGATTTTTGATCCCGTTGGCCTCGGCCAGAATTTCGCCGGCCTCATGCACCTGGCTGATTACGAGGAGAGCCACATCAACAGCCGCATCTGGACACAGACGAATCAACTCGAAGAAAAGCTCGCGGAGTTGAATGAACACATGGAAAAGGTCATTCAAATGTATCTCCGCAACGAGTATGAAACGATTGCCGAATACAACGCCCAGGCCGGCGCGATTGCGGAGAAATATCACTTCCTCGTCATCGCCGATTTCCCGGTGAACTTCAGCGAAACGGCCGGCCGGCGGCTCATCAACATCGCTGCCAGCGGCGCCCGCTGCGGCGTGTTCACGTTGATTCATTGGGATCGCCGGAATGCCCTGCCGCAGGGTTTCGTCGCCGATGAACTTCGAAAAAACAGCATTTGCCTCGTCCGAACCGATACCGGTTTCAAATTACAAGGCAATCCGCTCGACGGAACGCACTTGACGCTCGATGCCCCGCCGCCGCCGGAGTTCGTCACGGAATTTCTGCATCGCGTGGGCGAAAGTGGCAGGGATTCAAATCGTGTCGAGGTGCCGTTCGAGCAGGTCGCGCCCCAGCCGTCCCAACTCTGGACGGTCGAAACGACGGATGAACTGCGCGTCCCGATTGGCCGCACCGGCGCGACCAAGCTGCAGTATCTTGAAATCGGCAAGGGCACGCGCCAGCACGCGCTGATTGCCGGCAAGACCGGTTCCGGCAAATCCACCTTGTTCCACGTCATCATCACCAACCTCGCGCTCTGGTGCAGTCCGGAACAGGTCGAGTTTTATCTCGTGGATTTCAAGAAAGGCGTGGAGTTCAAGTGTTACGCCAACCGCAGGCTGCCTCATGCGAAAGTGGTCGCCATCGAAAGCGACCGCGAGTTCGGCTTGAGTGTGCTGGAGCGCGTGGACGCGGAGTTGCGCCGTCGCGGCGACTTGTTCCGCCAATTGGGCGTGCAGGACATCGCCGGTTACAAAAGGGCGGGCGGAACCGGGCCGATGCCGCGGTCGTTGCTGATCATTGATGAATTCCAGGAGTATTTTGTGGAGGAAGACCGCGTCTCGCAGGGCGCCGCTGTTTTGCTCGACCGCATTGTCCGGCAGGGCCGCGCCTTTGGCATTCACGTTCTGCTGGGTTCGCAGACGCTCGGCGGCGCTTACACCCTGGCCCGCGCCACCATCGGCCAGATGGTCATCCGTATCGCGCTCATGTGCAATGAGGCGGATGCTTATTTGATCATGGATCAGGACAACCCCGCTCCGCGCCTGCTGTCGCGCCCCGGTGAAGGCATTTACAACGATGCTTCGGGTTCCATTGATGGCAACAGTCCGTTCCAGACTGTGTGGCAGCCTGAAGATGTGCGCGACCATTTCCTTAAAAAAATCCGCGAGCGCGCCGACCAAGGCACGGGCCAGTATGGAAGGCCGTTTGTGTTTGAAGGCAATGCGCCGGCGGATGTGCGGGAAAACGCCTTGCTGAGCGAACAGCTTCAAATGAAATCCGTCAAGCCGCCGGCGCAAGCGCGCATCTGGCTGGGCGCGCCGAACTCGATCAAGGGACCCACCGAAGCGGCTTTCCGGCGACAAAGCGGCAGCAACCTTCTGATTATCGGCCAAAGCGAGGAACCCGCGTTGACAATTTTGTCCGTTGCGCTTGTGTCGCTGGCCGCGCAGTACCCGAAAGGGACCGTGAGATTTATCATGCTCGACAGCACGCCGCCCAATTTCCCGCAGCGCGAGTTTTTGGAGCGCGTCATCCGTGCCATCCCGCACGAAATTATCCAGGTGAGACCCGGTGAACTCGCGGAAACAATGGGCGGCCTGGCGCAGGAATTGAAAAACCGGGCCGGCAAGGAGCGGTCCTCCAAGGTGCCGGAGACATTTTTGTTCATTCACGGTCTGCAGAATTTCAAAAAACTCCGGCAGGAGGACGAATTTGGTTTTTCCGCCGACGATTCCAAAGCCGCGCAACCCGCCGCCGTGCTGCAAAATCTTATCAGCGAAGGGCCGGGCTGCGGATTCCATGTCATCGCCACCTGCGACACCTACAACAACGCGAACCGTTTTCTGGGCCGGAAATTGACGAGTGAATTCGAGATGCGCGTGCTTTTCCAGATGAGCGCCAGCGATTCCGCCAGTCTGATTGACGCTCCGAACGCCAGCACACTCGGACTCCATCGTGCGCTCCTTTACAACGATCGCGAAGGCAGCATTGAAACGTTCCGTCCCTATGCGCTTCCCGGCAACGATTGGATCGAGGAAATCGAACGTCAACTTCCGCAGTTGGCCGCGTAATCACTGCGTTTCTTTGTTGTTCAATTGATTTGTGAACGCTCCGACCGCAGAAAAGCAACCGCAACGCTGGCTCAACCGCACCGTCCTCGGCATCGGGCTGGCGTCGCTGTTCAGCGATTGGTCGCATGAAATTGCCACGACGGTTCTGCCTGCGTTCCTCGCTTCCATGGGCGCGGCGGCGGCGTGGCTCGGACTGATTGAAGGTTTCTCCGATGGTCTGTCGAGCTTCGCCAAAATGGCTTCGGGTTATTACACAGACAAACTGCAACGCCGCAAACCCATCGCCGTCATCGGCTATCTCGTCACCGCGCTCGGCACAGCGTCTTTTGGACTGGCGACGGCGGCCTGGCACATCCTGATTTCGCGGTCGCTCGCGTGGCTTGGACGCGGCGTGCGCTCGCCCGTGCGCAAGGCGTTGCTTGCCGCCGCCGTCACGCGCGAAACCTATGGTCGCGCCTTCGGCTTCGAACGAATGATGGACACCATCGGCGCGATTGTCGGCCCGGCCACGGCTTTTGTTTTGCTTGCCGCGCTGCAACACAACTACCGCCACATTTTTCTGCTGACGCTCATTCCCGGAGTTTGCGCCGCTGGAGTGATCGCCCTTTTCGTTCGGGAAAAGGAGCGCAAACCGGTGTCGCACATTTCGTTTGGCGCGCGGCTGCGTTTGCTGTCGCAGCCTTACCGGAAGTTTCTCGTCGCCGTCGGAATTTTCGGTGCGGGCGACTTTGCTCCCACGCTGTTGATTTTGCTGGCGACGCAAAAGCTCGCGCCGGAGCTGGGCATGGCCAGGGCGGCCAGCGTCGCGGTCGGATTTTACGTGTTGCGGAACATATTTTACGCCGGGTTCGCCTACGTGGCGGGCTGGCTCGCGGACCATTTCAAAAAACAGTTCGTGCTCGCGTTCGGTTACGCTCTGGCGGCGGTGATGGCTTTGTTGATTGTGGCCGCGCCGATGACAATCGGGCTGCTCGGCATCATTTTTGTTTTAAGTGGCGTCCATGTGGCGATTGCGGAAACGCTGGAAGACTCGTTCTGCGCGGAATTGGTGGGTGAAGAACATCACGGCATGGCGTTCGGTGTGCTGGCGACCGTGAACGGCGTTGGCGACTTCTTGTCGAGCATCGTGGTCGGTGCGCTGTGGACGGCTTTTGGCACAACGGTGGCTTTCAGTTACAGCGCCGTGTTGTTTGCGCTCGGTGCGCTGCTGGTTTTGCGGACACGACCGGCAAAGCCGTTGAATTGACGGAACAGCAACGCTTGTCTAATCTCCACACATGGCCAAGAAAGCTTCTGATGACAAACCAACCACTGCGACTAAAATTAAACGACAAATGAAACATCCACTCGCAGAAATTTTTGGTTTTGTGGCAACGGACATGAGCGCAACAGCGAACCGTCATAGAACAAAACGTCTTTGTCCGTTTAACAATAAAGTTCCCAATTGTACGAAAGACAAAGCGCAAGACCCACTTGGTGTTTGTAGTGTTTTCCATGACGGCGAAGTGGTTATTACTTGCCCCGTTCGTTTTCGCCAGGAATGGATAATTGCAGATGACGCAGCAGATTTCTTTTTCCCTGCCGGTGCAATGTGGACAACACTAACGGAAGTTCGTTTGAAGGACGCAAAAGGAGAATCTGCTGGCAACATTGATGTCGTTCTCTGCGCTTATGATAAATCCGGCAAGGTTTATGATTTTGGTGCGCTGGAGGTTCAAGCAGTTTATATTTCGGGCAATGTCCGAAATCCATTCGAGCATTACATGGAATCTCCGACCAGAAATTGCAAAATGGATTGGGCGGAAGAGCCAAATTATCCCCGGCCAGATTATCTTTCTTCATCTCGAAAGAGACTTGCTCCACAACTGATTTTCAAAGGTGGAATCATCAACGCTTGGAACAAAAAGACTGCTGTTGCCCTCAACAAAGGATTTTTCGGCACATTGCCAAAGCTGCCTGAAGTTCCAAAAGAAAAAGCAGACATCGCTTGGATGGTTTATGATTTAAAGCAGCCCACAAGCGCAGGCGCGCATTATGAATTATTTCGAGAGCGGATTGTTTATACACGTTTTGAACCGGCGTTGAACCAGATAACAAAATCTCGTCCAGGAAAGATGGAAGATTTTATTTGTCATTTGCAGGAAAAAGTTGACGAAAAGCTGGAAACGCCGCCAACGAATCGTACGATTGAAAATCCTTTTGGCAAATGAGCGTCTCGCAAACATTTTTACTACCAGATATCGTTGAGCGTGACAGGCCGGTGAATGTGGCTTCCGTACCGCAACGCAGCCCGTTTCGTTATCCGGGTGGAAAAACTTGGCTCGTGCCGTTGTTCCGTCGCTGGATGTTCAGCCTTCGGCATGAGCCGCAAGTCCTTGTAGAACCTTTTGCTGGTGGCGGAATTATCAGCCTGACCGCCGCATTTGAATCGCTGGCCGATAAAGTTGTAATGGTGGAACTGGATGAGCAAATTGCGACCGTTTGGGAAACGATTCTTGGCGGTGAAGCGCATTGGCTTGCAAAGCGTTTGCTGGCATTTGACCTAACACCTGAATCTGCAAAAGCGGAATTGGCCAGACCTGCAAAATCTCGTCGAGAAATTGCTTTTCAAACCATTTTGAAAAACCGAACGGCGCATGGTGGAATTCTTGCCGAAGGCGCAGGCGTCTTGAAAAACGGTGAAAATGGGAAAGGGATTTTATCTCGTTGGTATCCACAAACCATTGCCAAACGGATTACAAATATCGAACTCATTGCCAGCCGCCTTGAATTTATTCATGGCGACGCGTTCGAAGTCCTTGCTCGCTTTCAAAAAGAACGCGAAGCCGTATTCTTCATTGATCCACCATACACCGCCGGTGGCAAACGCGCCGGTTCACGTCTTTACGCACATTCAGAAATTGACCACGAACGGTTGTTTTCTTTTTGCGAAAAATTGCGCGGCGATTTTCTGATGACTTACGATAATGCCGATGAAGTTCATACGCTCGCGAAGCAGCATGGCTTCGAGACAAAATCAGTGCCGATGAAAAATACCCACCATACCGAAATGACAGAATTACTCATTGGTCGAAATCTGGATTGGGTCGAAGATGGCGGAATTTTTCGGGAAGAACCACCATCTTACAAAGTTGCATCGGCTGTAAAAAAACCGCGCCGCGCAAAATGAAATACAGCGGCAAAATCATCATCCCGCTCACTATCCGCGAAATTCTGGACGAAGAGATTGCGAGGAAGCTGGCGTGAGTTAAAACCACGAGAGTTATGGACAAAACAACCGCAATCCTTGTTGCTCTTGGAATCGCCTCTCTTGTCATCCTCGCTTTCTTCGCGGTATTTCGCCACCGGGGAAGATTCAAAGTTAAAGTCCCATTGGCTGAATTTAGTGCCGAAGGTGAGAACGCACCGCCGTTTGTCGCTCCTACCGCTACGGATTCCGCCACCACGAATGAAATTCATCATCATTACGAAGCTCCTGCTGATCATAAAAGTCCACCGCCTCACTCAACTTTCTCACGACCTGCAAATTTCACTGGACGCGATGTTGAACTCAAAGGGTTGATGAAGCTATTCATACCAGCCAGCAATCAAGATGCGACCAAATGGCTTGTGGTTCATGGCGCGCCTGGCGTCGGCAAATCCGCGCTCGCCACTGAACTCGCATATCAATTGGAAAAGGACTACTCAGACGCGCAACTCCATCTCGACTTGCGCGGTGCTGACCGTCATCAAAAGCCTGCCACCCCACGCGAAGTAATGGAGACGGTCATTCATAGTTTCAATCCTCACGAGGAGTTGCAAAAGTTGAAAGACCAAGAAATCGAAAGCCTTTATCGCTCCATCCTACATGAAGGCGGACGTGTTCTCCTTTTTCTGGACAACGCCGTCGATGCCGAACAAATCCACCCCCTGCTGCCGCCGCCCAATTGTTTATTGCTCGTCACCTCGAGACAGCAGCTTTTCATGGATGAGTTAACTCCATACAGGCTCAACTGCCTACAGCCCGATGCGTCACAGGAATTACTCATCAGGATTGCACCAAGATTAAAAGGATATGAAGAGCAAGCGGCAAAACTTTGCGGCCATCTGCCGCTCGCGCTAAAAATTTTTGCTGGCGCCATAAAATCTCACAATATCAGCGAACCAAAACAAATTCTTGATGATTTTCGAAATGGTCGGAAAAAACTTGATGCTGTGGATGCCGCATTCGAGATTAGCTACCAATACTTGAATGAGTTCCTTCGCAAATGTTGGTATCAACTGGCTGTCTTCGCTGGCAGTTTTGATATCCGCTCTGCAACGGCTGTGTGGGAAATTGCGGAAATGTACGGTAACAAAACGAAACCGATGACTGAGGCTTCAGCGTCCGCAGATAGTATCTATAGGGGCGCGATGCAAGAACTCGTCAATGCAAATTTGGTGGAATGGAATCCAATCTCCGACCGCTACCGCCTACACGACCTCGCGTGGCGGTTTTGTGATGGCAAAGCACACGCTTCAGACGTCACCACTTTCGCCACCGGGATTCATGCCGACCTCGCCCCCATCCGCGAGCGTCTCGAAACTGTCAGTCAGATCGAAGACGACGAGAAATTTCAGTCTGCACTAAAGACGCTTCTCGCTGACTGGCCTGCCGTTGAATCTGAAGTTCTGAAAAACAAGCATGGTGGTGAAGCGCTTTCTAAAATCTCTATGAGAACTTTCTTAAGCGCAATGGTCACGGCAGACCAAGATCGCATCACCCGCTTTGAAGCTGACTTAGCACTAGCACAAGAGGCCAATGACCGCCGGGGGGAAGGTCGAGCATTGTTCAATCTCGCCATTGCTTACTCTCTGTTGAGAGACCATGCGCAGGCCATCGTCCATGCCGAGGACGCGCTGCAAATTTTCGAGAATATTAAAGATTCCGCAGCTATAGAGGTGCGCAAGAAATTGAGCGAGTGGCGCAATCAAAGAAAATGAAAAGGCATGCCAGCGCGCGGGAAATTTGATCCAATGTCCTCCCTCAACTCAGCTTTCTCCACACGGAGAAGGAGAATCGTTCGCCATCCCCTTGAAAATTCGCGCGACTGGATTGGCCCGCTATCCGCAAAACCAGAATCGGCCAAAGGCACTTTCCTCTCCTGGGGGAGAGGAAAAAAGGTGAGGGCGAGCTAAAACACAAATATAAATTTCCGCATTTCCTTCCGCAGCAGCTTGAGTTGGAATTCAGACCAGCTTTGCTTCCCTTTGTTTCATCCAGGTCTTGCCCAGTTCCGTCAGGGTTTCACGTTTCATGACTTTCTCGGCAAGGGGAAAGGCAATGCGTTCCTCGTGGTCAAAGTGTTTGCGCGATGCCAGCACCGCCACGGACAACAGATGTCGGGCCTCGGCAAGCCGCTTGGCACTCCTCACCCTCAACAGGCTGGCATCGATTTCGTGATGCTCGTTTTCAAAAGTGTCGCGCTGGCCGATCTGTTCCAGACAATGATCCAGCGGAGCGAACACCAGCTCTTCCTCGGCCTTGCCGTGGGCGAGCAACAGGCTTTCCATCAATTCCGCCAGCGACTTTACCTCTGCGAGCGTTTTGACATCCGGCAGGACGCGTTCGATGTAGTCAAAGATGTTGTGAAACACCACATGTTCCGCGAGCAAGGCTTCGGTGATTTTCATGTCAAAGTCGAATTGATTCTACCAGTTTTGTGAACGATGCGCAGCAAAAAATACGCCAGGCATTTCTTGGCGTTCTGGGCTGTTGGCAACTATTTTGTGGGAACGCGCAACATGGTCAGCATCGGCTTTATGTGAGCCGGTTAAAACTTTGTGGCTGGCGGTTTTGCGTTGGATTCGACACCTCATCCGGCCTGCGGCCACCTTCTCCCCGTTCGAGGCGGAGAAGGTTTGAATCAGTGTCAATCCGTGTTCATCCGTGGTTAAGAATAATTTTCCATCCCCGCGCACGTGCAAACCAGATTACGGTCGCCATAGACGTTGTCAATGCGCCCGACAGCAGGCCAGAATTTGTAGTCATGCAGCGATTTGACCGGGAACGCCGCCTGTTCGCGCGAGTAAGGATGGTTCCAGTTGTCCACCGCAATCATGTCCGCCGTGTGCGGCGCGTTTTTGAGCAGGTTGTTTTGTTTGTCCGCCGCGCCGGATTCGATGGCGGTCATTTCGGCATGAATGGAAATCATCGCGTCGCAGAAACGGTCCAGTTCGGCCTTCGATTCGCTCTCGGTCGGCTCGACCATGAACGTGCCGGCGACCGGCCATGACAATGTCGGCGCATGAAAACCGTAATCCATCAGCCGTTTCGCCACGTCCTCGGCAGTCACGCTCTTGAACTGGCGCAAATCCAGAATGCACTCGTGTGCGACAAGGCCGCCGTGACCGCGGTAAAGCGTCGGAAAATAATTCTCCAGCCGTTTGGCGATGTAATTCGCGTTCAGGATGGCGAACCGGGTCGCTTCGGTCAGTCCGTCCGCGCCCGTCATGGCGATATACATCCATGAAATCGGCAGAATGCCCGCGCTGCCCCACGGCGCGGCGGCGACCGCGCCAATGGGATTTTCACCACCGAGATTCACGATGGGATGGCCGGGTAAAAATTCAACGAGATGTTCCGCGACGCCAATCGGTCCGACGCCCGGTCCACCGCCTCCGTGCGGGATGCAGAACGTCTTGTGCAAATTCAAATGGCAAACGTCCGCGCCGATGTCCGCCGGCCGGCACAAGCCCACTTGCGCATTCATGTTCGCGCCGTCCATATAAACCTGGCCGCCGTTGACGTGAATGATTCCGCAAATTTCCTTGATGGTTTCCTCAAACACACCGTGCGTGGAGGGATACGTGACCATCAGACACGCGAGATTTTGTTTGTGCATTTCGGCTTTGGCCCGCAAATCGGCCACGTCAATGTTGCCGTCCTTGTCGCACGCAACGGCGATGACTTTCAGCCCAGCCATGACAGCACTGGCGGGATTTGTGCCATGCGCGGAAGTTGGGATCAGGCAAATGTTCCGATGCAATTCGCAACGATTTTCGTGATAGGCGCGAATGACCAGCAGGCCGGTGTATTCGCCCTGTGCGCCAGCGTTGGGCTGGAGTGAAATTCCCGCAAAGCCGGTGATTTCCGCGAGCCAATCTTCGAGGTTCTGGAACAAAATCTGGTAACCGCGCGTTTGTTTCAACGGCGCGAACGGATGAATTTTTGCAAACTCCGGCCATGAAATGGGAAACATTTCAGCCGCGGCATTCAGTTTCATGGTACAGGAACCGAGTGGGATCATCGAGGCTGTGAGCGAAAGATCACGCGATTCAAGCCGCTTGAGGTAACGCAGCATCTCAGTTTCGCTGTGGTAGGAGTTGAAAACTTTGTGAGTGAGAAAAGTCGAGGTGCGAGGCGTGAGGTGCGCGGCATCGAGTTTCAAATCGCCAACAGCAAAATCAACCTGTTTGTCGTCATTGAAGATTTGCCAGATTTCGGCCACGTCGTTTTCGTCCGTGGTTTCGTCGAGCGAGATGCCGAGTGTGTGGTTGTCAATGACGCGGAAATTCATCCGGTGCGCCTCGGCGATTTTCACCACGTCCGTTGCGGAATTTTCGCCGAGATCGACAGTGACGGTGTCAAAGTAGGTCAGGCATCCTGCCTGACTCACTTCTTTTTGTTTTTCAGATTTAGATGGAGACAGGCGAGACGCCTGTCCTACGGTATAACCAAGCTTTTCCAAACCCGCCGCCAGCACGCACGTCAACCTGTGAATCCGTTGTGCGATTTTCTTCAAGCCTTCCGGCCCGTGATAAACGGCATACATGGATGCCATGTTCGCCAGCAACGCCTGCGCGGTGCAGATGTTGCTCGTCGCTTTCTCGCGGCGAATGTGCTGTTCGCGCGTGCCGAGCGCGAGACGCAGCGCGGGTTTGCCGCGCGAATCCTTCGAGACGCCGACAAGGCGGCCGGGCATGTGACGCTTGAATTCATCGCGCGTGGCAAAAAACGCCGCGTGTGGTCCGCCGTAACCGAGTGGCACGCCGAAACGTTGCGCGCTGCCGATGGCGATGTCCGCGCCAAATTCACCCGGCGGCTTGATGAGTGTGAGTGCGAGCAAATCGCACGCGACGACTACCAGCGCCCCGGCAGCATGCGCTTTTTCGACGAACGCCGAGAAGTCGTTGATTACACCATAAGTATCAGGATATTGAATCAATACACCGAAGACTTTATCTGTGAATTGGATTTCTTCGTGCGGGCAGACAATGACTTCTATGCCAAGCGCTTTGGCACGCGTCATGACGACGTGAGTATTTTGCGGGTGACAAGCATCAGAGACATAAAAAACATTTCTGCCATCTTTAAGCGAATGGCACATCGTCATCGCTTCGGCGGCGGCAGTGGCTTCGTCGAGGAGCGAGGCATTGGCGATTTCCATGCCGGTCAAGTCCGTAACCATTGTTTGAAAATTCAGGAGCGCTTCGAGGCGGCCCTGGGAAATTTCAGCCTGATAAGGTGTGTATTGGGTGTACCAGCCGGGATTTTCCAAAACGTTGCGCTGAATCACCGCCGGTGTGATGCAATCGTAATAGCCCATGCCGATGAACGAGCGGCAGACCTGGTTTTGCGACGCGATTTTTTTCAGTTCGGCGAGCGCTGCATGTTCGCTGCGCGTGGCGGGAAGATCCAGTGATTTGCCGAGGCGGATATTTTTTGGAACAGCAGCGTCAATCAGTTCGTCCAGTTTTTTGAAACCGACTTGAGCGAGCATTTCGCGCGTATCGTCGGCGTTTGGGCCGATGTGACGGCGGATAAATGGGTCGGAAGAAGCGGTTAAATTTTCAGTCAAAGCCATTCGGAGAAATTACGGTTTGGCAAAGGCAAAGCAAGGATGGATTTTGTTTCAAAGTTTGCGTTTTCGAGAAGGATCGTCTGACACAATATGTCTGGGATGGATGCAAATCAGGCCACAACTAATGGTGTTTTTAGCCTGAAAATTCCTCAAATAATCATTGTGTGAAAATGGCAATTTTTATAGAATTTCCGAACACGGAATTTGGCGCTCATAAGCAAGCTTTTTGGAAATTTTATGTCGAAAAAGAACAAGTCGGACGAGGCGAAAAATCAATCACCAGCCGGCACTCCGACGGAAAAATACGACGCTTCAAAAATTGACAAGCTCGAAGGTTTGGAAGCTGTTCGCAAACGTCCGGGCATGTATATCGGCGACCCGGACGAGCGCGGGTTGCACCACAGCGTGTTTGAGGTGCTCGACAATTCGATTGACGAACATCTGGCGGGTCATTGCAACAAAATCGAGGTGACGATTCACGTGGACGGCTCGGTTTCGATCCGTGATGACGGACGCGGCATTCCGGTGGACGTGCACCCGAAGTGGAAAATGCCCGCCGTTGAACTCGTGCTCACGAATCTCCACGCGGGCGGAAAATTCGGCCAGGGCGCTTACAAATATTCCGGCGGTTTGCACGGCGTCGGCGCCAAATGCGTCAACGCGCTCGCCGAATGGTTCCGGGTTGAAGTCTCGCGCGATGGGAAGGTTTATTCGATGGAATTTGAGCGCGGCAAGACCACGCAAAAACTCGAAGTCATCGGAAAATCCAAAAGCACCGGCACGCTCGTCACGTTCAAGCCCGACCCGACGATTTTCACCATCACAACGGAGTTCAAGTTCGACATTCTGGCCAACCGTCTGCGCGAACTCGCGTTTTTAAATCCGGGCATTGAAATTGTGCTCAAGGATGAGCGCGACGAGAAAACGGAGACATTTTTTTACCGCGACGGCATTGAGCAGTTCGTCCGGCAACTGAGCCGGAACAAACAGCCGTTGCATCCGAAGCCGATTGTCCTGAATGGCAAACGGCAGACGAAAATTGACGGCAAGGACGAAGACGTGTTTGTGGATTGCGTGATGCAATACAATGACAGTTACAGCGACCAGATTCTTTGCTTTGCCAACTCCATTGCCAATACCGACGGCGGCACGCATCTCACCGGCTTTCGCTCCGCGCTGACCCGCGCCATCAATCAATACGCCAAGCAGAATAATTTACTGAAAGAAAAAGACCCGACGATTTCCGGCGACGACGTGCGCGAAGGTTTGGTTTGCGTGTTGAGCGTGAAGCTGCCGAATCCGCGCTTCGAGTCTCAGACCAAGGTAAAGCTGGTGAACACGGAAATTGACGGCATCGTTTCATCCGTCGTCTATGACGGTTTGATGACGCACTTCGACGCGAATCCGGGCGTGGCCAAAAAAATCATCGAGAAAGGTCTGGTTGCCGCCCGCGCGCGCGAAGCGGCGCGCAAGGCGCGCGAGACCGTCCGCAAAGGCGCGCTGACGGGCGGTGGTTTGCCGGGCAAACTGGCGGATTGCTCGGATCGCGATCCGGCAAACACGGAATTATTCATCGTCGAAGGCGACTCCGCCGGCGGCTCGGCAAAACAAGGGCGCGACCGGAAGTTTCAGGCCATTCTGCCGATTCGCGGCAAATTGATTAACGTCGAGAAGGCGCGACTGGACAAGGTTCTGCAAAACAACGAAATCCGCACGATGATCACCGCCGTCGGCACGGGCATCGGCGACGGTGAGGGCGAAGGCGCGTTCAACATTGAAAAGCTTCGTTACCACAAGGTCGTCATCATGACGGATGCGGACGTGGATGGCTCGCACATCCGCACGTTGCTGCTCACGTTTTTCTACCGGCAAATGCCGCAGCTCGTCAAACAGGGCTTCGTTTACATCGCGCAACCGCCGTTGTATCAAATCGCGCGCAAAAAACGCGTCGAATACGTCGAAGATGACGTGAAACTGAATAAAATTTTGATCGAACTTGGCACGGAGGAAGTCCGGTTGAAAAATCTTTCCGACAAAAAGGAGCTTTCCCAAAAGCAACTTGCGGAAATTTTGGAGCTGCTCGAATCGCTCGACAAATATGCCAGCGCCATTAAACGGCACGGTGGCGATTTCACGGAATATGTCGAGCATCGTCAGAAGAAGAGCGGCGATTTGCCGCGGCATCTGGTCAAGGTGCGCGAGGGCAATGATGAAACGGTGCATTATTTTCACACCGAGGAGGAGTTGGCGCATTTCGGAGCGAAAAATGCCGATTTGAAATTGTTCGGTGCCGAGGAAGAAGGCGACACAACAACTGTCGAAAAGAAAAACGGTTCAACCCGGCGCGCCCGGCACGTGGAATTGCACGAGAGCAAGGCCATTGTTGAATTACTCGCGAAGCTCGACAAGAAAGGTTTCAGCATTGAGCACTACGCCGGACAGAACAGGCCGTTGTTTGAATTAATTGAAGGCGAGGGTGAGCGCGAGACGGTGAAGCCGCTGTTTTCGATCCCGGAAATTCTTTCCGGAGTGAAAGAAATCGGAAAGCGCGGGTTGTCCATCAAGCGATTCAAGGGCCTCGGCGAAATGAATGCAAAGGAGTTGTTTGAAACGACGATGGACCCGGTGCGGCGCAAATTGCTGCGCGTTGATCTTACCGATGCCGTCGAGGCCGAGGAAATGTTCACCAAACTTATGGGCGAGGAAGTCGAACCGCGCCGACAGTTCATCGAGGACAACGCGCTCAACGTGCGGAATCTGGATATTTAATTTTTGTTTGCGGGAATTTTTATGGCTGAACCCAAACCGTCGAATGCTTTGCCGGTGAGCAACACACCGCTGTTCGCCTCCGGCGAGAAGATTGCCAAGGTCAACGTCGCCGATGAAATCAAGAACTCATTTCTTGATTACTCGATGTCGGTGATCATTTCCCGCGCGCTGCCCGATGCGCGCGACGGCCTCAAACCTTCGCAACGGCGCATTCTGCTGGCGATGCACGATCTCTCGTTGTTTCCGAACCGCCAGCATCGCAAGTGCGCCAAAATTTGCGGCGATACCAGCGGCAACTACCATCCGCACGGGGAAGCGGTGATTTACCCGACGCTCGTTCACATGGCGCAGCCGTGGGCGATGCGCGAACGGCTGGTGGATGGTCAGGGAAACTTCGGTTCCGTCGAAGGCGATCCGCCCGCCGCCATGCGGTACACCGAGGCGCGGCTGGCACATCTCGGCGCGGTGCTGATGGAGGACATGGACCAGGACACGGTGGATTTCGTTCCCAACTACGACGAGACCCGCACCGAGCCGACCGTTTTCCCCGCCGCCTTTCCCAATTTGCTCGTCAACGGCGGCACGGGCATCGCCGTCGGCATGGCCACGAACATTGCGCCGCACAATCTTGGCGAAATCATTGACGGCGTGTGCGCGCAAATTGACGACCCGAACATCACGGTCAAGGGCCTGATGAAATTCATCAAAGGCCCGGACTTCCCGACCGGCTGCATGGTGTGCGGGCTGGAAGTCATCAAGGAATATTTCACCACGGGCCACGGCAGCATCAAGGTTCGCGGCAAGGTCGGCGTCGAGCAACACAAGGGCGGCAAGGAACAAATCGTCATCACGGAAATTCCTTACAACGTCAACCGCGCGGTGCTCGTCGAGCGCGTCGCCGAATTGGTGAACGAAAAAACGCCGGGCTTCACCGACATCACGGCCATTCGCGACGAATCTGACGAAAACACACGTGTCATCGTCGAACTCAAGCGCGACGCCATCGCCAAGGTCGTCATCAACAATCTTTACAAGCAGACCGCGCTGGAATCGAGCTTTGCCGTCAACATGCTGGCCATTGACCACGGCCGGCCCAAAACGCTCGGGCTGAAGGAGCTCATCAATTGCTACATCGAGCACCGGCGCGAGGTCGTGTTGCGCCGGACACGGTTCCAATTGAAGAAGGCCGAGGAACGCGCGGAAATTCTTGAAGGCTATCTCATCGCGCTGGCGAATTTGGATGAATTCATCCGCATCATTCGCAAGTCGGCGAATCGCGAAGAAGCAAGAATCAAATTGCTGGCGTTTGACTTTACCAAGACGCAAGTCGAAAAAATGAGCATCCTGATTCGCAGCGAAGCGCGGCTGACGAACGGTCGCTACTCCTTTAGCGAAGAGCAGGCCAACGCCATTTTGGAATTACGGCTCTATCAACTGACCGGTCTGGAGGTGGACAAGGTCAAGGCCGAGTATCGCGAGTTGCTGGCAAAGATCAAAGACCTGCTCGACATTCTGGCGAAGGAAGCCCGCGTCCTCACCATCATCAAAACCGAGCTGAAGGCCATCAAAGAGAAATACGCCACCCCGCGCCTCACCGACCTCATGCCCGACGAAGGCGAGATCAACATCGAAGACCTCATCGCCAACGAAGGCGTCATCATCACGCTTACGCATAACGGTCTCCTCAAGCGCACGAATATTTCGAGCTATCGCGCGCAACGCCGCGGCGGCAAAGGCGTCATCGGCATGACGACGAAAGAGGGCGCGACGGATGAGGACAATGATTTCATCGAGCACCTTTTCACCGCCAGCACGCACGATTACCTCATGTTCTTCACGAACACCGGCCGCGTTTATGTTGAGCGTGTGCATGAAATTCCCGACATGGGCCGCGCCGCCAAGGGCCGGAGCATCGCCAATTTGCTCGAATTGAAGGCGGGCGAGACCATCGCCGCGCTCATCCGCGTTCTTTCCAAGACCAACGCGAA
>JBEKON010000009.1:0-54077 GCA_049521735.1 Verrucomicrobiota bacterium | reverse complement strand
GTCAGTGTGCCGGTGACCACCGCGTAGTCATTGGACGGTGATACCGACGTGTTGATTTCGAAGAACAGGTTGCCCTTCAAGGTGAGACCGCCGCTGAGGGTAATCGTGCCGATGGAGGCGCCAGGGGAGAGAGTGCCGCCGGCATTGACGGTGACCGGGCCGTTGATGGTGCCGGTGCCCGCGAGAGTCGCATTCGAGTTCACCGTGACGGCACTCGCCGCGTTAAGCGAGCCGTTGACCCGGAGTGTGGTGTGGTTGGTGATGGTCGTCGGCCCTGTGTAGGTCTCGGTGTTGCTCAGAACCAACGGGCCGCTAATGTTGGTGCTGGTACCGGTTATCGACAAACCACAGCCAGAACTATTACCATTAGTAGTGTCGCTGATGACACCCGAGAAGGTGGTCACGCCGATATTGGTCACTTGGAGAGTCCGGATGTTATTGGTGCCCAAACCGTCGAGGCCAGCAAGGTTGCACGCACCTGAAAACGTCAGGTCGTTCGTGCCACCGATGATCAACGTTAAGTTGTTTGTTCCACTCGGATATCGAATTAAATTCCCGATGGTGCGGGCGCCGCCGTAGGCGAACACTTGGCCGTTGCCGGTCAACTCGCCAACTTCGGGAGTGAGAAGCAACGCGTTAGTGCCAATCGGGCCGTTAGTAATAACGGTCCCCACGGTAGGATAACTATCAATGCCGAATCCAATGGCACCGTCGGTAGGTGAAGTGCCACCAGAATAGGTATTTGTGCCGTTGAGAATCGTAGTGCCGCTGCCTCGTTGGATGATCGCCCCGAGGCCGGAGATGACGCCGTTATAGGTTTGGGTGAAGCCGGATCCCTCATAGGGAGCTAGGATGATCAAGGAATTACTAAGCACCAAGTTCCCATTATACGTTGTGTTGGTGCCATAAAACCGGACCCGCTCGTTGGTAGGGCTGTTGGCGTCGGGCGCAGTAAATGTCAGTTTTGCGCCAGGGTTGCCGTAGAAATTGCCGCTGAAGTCTCCGGCGTAAGTTCCGGTGGCATCAAACTGAATGGTGAGGTTGGTGGCAATAACGAAATCGTTGGGCATGCTTGAGCTTGCGCTGCCAGCCACAGTAATTTCCATAAAGTCGCCCGCCAAGGCATTGGTCACCGGGCCGGTGCCAAGAGCCTTGAGATTTCCGACTTTAAAAGTGCCAGTGTTATTGCTGATAACGGTGCCACCGGTGTAGGTATTGGCATTGTCTATTTCTAAACCACCGGTACCTGTGTAAAGCAAACCGCCCGGACCGGCGAAGCTGCCGGCGCTCGTGGATGCGAAGACGTAAGTGAAATGACCGGCCACCGTACAGGAAGCAGCGCTAAGATACGGACCTGTCAATGTCAAGCCTCCTGAGCCGAACCCGACATCATTGAAAGTGACGGAGTCACCGAAATTGAAAGCGAGATCATTGGCATTGCCGGCGGTCTGCCAACTGGTAGTGGTATTCAAATCCCATGTGGGGCCACCATCCCCATTATAGATTAAATTTGTTGCCGCCACCAAAGCCAGCGAGTTGGTCACTGAATTTGTGGTGTAACCACCGGTGCCGGTGATTATGACGGAGTAACCATTGACGCTCGTAGCCTGATCACTGTCTCCCGCCGGGGAAATAACGAGCATGCTCTTGGTGGCACCCGAAATATTGCCGCCATTAACCATCTGGATGCCGTTCCGATACCATTGATAGTGCTGACCGAAACCGACGGTTGTAACAAAGAAGGCGCAGGAACCGTTGGTCCCGACGGTCGCTGAAAGTGGTTCTGTAGTAATGAGTGGGGGTGAGGTGACAGGGGTGCTTATGCCGGAAATCTGGATGGAAGAAATATCCATCGTGCTGTACTGTGACGAACTGGATGCACTGCGCCAACCGATGGCAAAACCATCAAACCCACCTGTCACATAGGTTGCATTTGTTGCCAGACGATTTGTCAGGGCTAAGATCACTCCGCCGCCAGTGCCCGTCCCGGCGAAAAGAGCATTGCTGACGTTGAGAACACCTGGCGAATTGTAGGCGATCGTAAATAGCAGCGTGTAAGTTTGACCATTCGTAAGGGTGACAGCTCTAGTCGGATCGGCAGAGCCAAGAACTGTGCCATTGGGACTGTTGAACGATTGGGTGGCGCTGGCACCCGAGAAGAGCAAATCCTGGTTCTGCGATGTCGACCCGTTGGCTGTCTGGGCGGAACGGGCTTGACAGTCCGGCTTGCTGTTATAGAAGATTCGGCCAAAGTAACCAAGCCAATTCTGCGTTCCATCAGTTGCGGAGCCTGCGCTCGTCGTCATGTTACCTAGATTGGGCGGGACTCCGCCGGAATCGAACAAGCCGATGTTTAGGCTGGCATTACCCGCCTCGCCCCCGGCAATGCTGCTAAGGATATTGCTCGTGTTCACAAAGACCACCTGGAGAGCGATGTAATCACCTGGCGCTGTCAGCGGGACCGGTGTATTGGTGAACAAAGCAAGGACTTCGATCAACATGCTGCTGGTGTTGGTTGTGCCGAACATAAGGTCATTCGCACTCATGCTCCAAAAACCGCCAGCGAGACCATTATACGTCTGATAACTGGTGGAAGTGCTGGTGATGGTGCTAGGGTCTACTGCAACACCGCTGTTAACAGTGCTGCCGGAGTTGAAATTGTCGATGAAACTAAAGGCATTTCCCGCCGCCGTCGCTGTGAGTGGTGCAGCGGCCAAGAGAAGTGACAATGTTATCCACTGATTTTTAAGTAATTTTTTCATAAAAGTTAAATAGGGTGAGGGTGAATGACCTTTGTCTCCGGCCTTTTGCGGGCTGGAACTGCCATCATGAATTAAAGAGGTTCTTTTCATAGTATGCATAATATGTTATGTAACATTTTACCAACTTGCAAGTTGTTTTTTAGCTTTATATTTATATATTAGGACATTCATTTTGTTCATGATGCGGAGACCACAAACGCCGCCGCCATCCATCACCAGTCCGGACAACGGCACACAAGCATGAACAAAACCCATCACAACTCTTGCGCGTTCACATTTAGTGTGAACCACGGGTTCAAGCTAGCATCGATGTTGTGCAAAAGAAAGCTATTACACTTTGTTAGTTTTGCAAAAACATTTGAAAAAAGCGCACAAACGTGCAGAAGGGCTTGAAAAAACGGACGCTCCGTTTTAGCGTGCCCTCAACCCATGGCCGAAAGACAAAGGCGCGTCCTCCTGGCACTCGGCTGGTATGATTACCGGCTGCATCGCGGAATAGAGAAATTTGCCCATGAACATAATTGGCATCTCTCAGCCAATTTGACCCGTGAAAAGGTGATTCCTTGGGGCTGGGAAGGCGATGGCGTTCTGGCCTGGCTCGGCGCAGGCGACGACCTCGCGCAATTTGTCAAAGCCATCAACAAGCCGACGGTGGATTTCAGCCTGCGGCGTCCGCAATTGAAATTTCCCCGCGTGCTGGAAAATCACGCGCACGCAGCGCAACTGGTTGCCGACCATTTTCTGTCCCGCGGCTTCACCCATTTTCTTTTCTACAGCGACATGGACGACTGGTCTTATGAGGAGCGTGGCGAAGGGTTCATCAACGCGTTGAAACGCGCCGGACACCACGCCAACTGGCTCCGCTGGCACCAGTCGGCGGTTTTCACGACCGGCCGCAATGAATGGAGCCAAAAGCGCGACTGGCTCGCAGCGGAAATGAAAAGGGCACCCAAGCCGCTCGCGGTTTTTGCCGCGAATGATCAGCAGGCGTTGGACGTGCTCGAATCTTGTGAGAGCGTGGGCCTGGCCATTCCCGAACAGGTCGCCATCATCGGCGCGGAAGATTTTCTGCTGGCGCCGGATGCCATGCGCACGCCCATTTCCAGCGTGGGCACGAATCTGGAGACCCTGGGTTATCGCGGCGCGGAACTGCTGGACAATTTGATGAACGGCGAACCTGCGCCCGCCAATCCCATTCGCATTCCTGCCGTGGGAGTCGTTGCCCGCAAGAGCAGCGACATCCTGGCCATCGCGCACAAGGGCGTGGCCCGGAGCCTGCGCTACATCTGGGAGCACAGCCACGAATCCATCTGCGTCAAAGACTTGGTCGGGGTCGCCGCGATGTCGCGGCGCGGGCTGCACATGGCGTTTCTGGAACACCTCGGGCGGACGCCCGGACAGGAACTTCAGCGCGTGCGGATTGACCGGGCCAAACAATTACTGATTGGCTCAGACCATAAAATTGAGACGATCGCCGGGATGTGCGGCTACCAAAGCGCAAATAGCTTTTGCATCGCTTTCAAACGCGTCATGGGGATGTCGGCCAAAAAATTTCGCGAAACAACCCCCGTCCTCGGACTGACCTATGAAATGGCCCGGAAAAACGAACCCGGCCAGAAGTGACGTTCCTTTCCGAAATCCTCCAAATGAACCGTTTGTTTTTCCCCGCCCATGCCCAATGAAAATTTTCCTGGTGGCAAAAAACCGCCCATAAATCTATTGAACGGGCTGATAAGACTTGCAACTTACCGACTGGCCGGCGCGGATGGCGTCGCAGTCCATTCATTCAGGCCGCGCTCGTTGATGTTCACTGGAAACAATCCAAGCAATTCCAATGCTTCGCCGACCAGATAAAGCGAGCCGGTGATGACAGTGAAATCGTCATTCGTCATTTTCCCCAACGCGTCGCGTAAAGAATCGCAGGCAAAAATTTCGGCTGACGAATTTGCCGTGCGACAAGCCGCTGCCAATTGACCCGGATTGGCGGTGCGCTCGCTGGAGACGGGCACGGTAAAAATGCGCGACGCCAGCGGCGCAAGCGTCCGGCAAATTTGTGGCCAATCCTTGTCCTGAAGCACGCCAAGAATCAACGTCCGTTTCGTTGCGGGGAAAATTTTTCCCAGGGCCTCGCGCAGAACTTTTGCACCGGCAACATTGTGCGCGCCATCGAGCAAAATCTTTTGACCCGAAGGCCGCGTGACCAATTGCAGCCGTCCAGGCCAGGTCACGCTTTGCAAACCGGCCCGGATGTTTTCTTCGCTCACCGGAATTTTATTTTGAAGCACTTTGATCGTGGCCAATGCGAGTGCGGCGTTCAATTTTTGATGTTCGCCGGACAAGGAGAGGGCGAATGTCCCCGCGAGCCGTGAATTGGCATCGTTCACGGTCACAATTTCCAGCAACGCATTTTTCCCACGCGCGACTTCTTCGATTACTTTCAGTGCTTCCGGTTCATCCGCCGCCGTGATGACGGGCACACCGGGTTTGATGATGCCCGCTTTTTCGGCGGCGATTTTGGCGAGCGTGTCGCCGAGCCATTGCTGGTGATCGAACTGGATGTTCGTGATGACGCTGGCCAGCGGCGTGACGATGTTCGTGGCGTCCAGCCGCCCGCCGAGGCCGGTTTCCCAGATCACCAGATCGCATTTTTGATCGGCGAAAAATTTCAGCGCCATGACCGTGACGGCTTCAAAAAAAGTCGGATGATGATTTGCCGGGAATTGTTTCAGCAGGGGACGCATTTTCGTGACGAGCCGGACAACTTCAGTTTCCGGGATGAGCCGGCGATTCACCTGAATCCGTTCACGGAACGAAACGAGGTGCGGCGAGGTGAAAAGTCCAACGCGCAATCCAGCCGCGCGGTAAATGCTTTCGAGCATCGCACACGTCGAACCTTTGCCATTCGTGCCGGCGACATGAATGAAGCGAAGCTGGTTTTGTGGATTGCCCGCGAGCGCGGCGAGTTTGTAAGTATTTTCCAGACCAAACTTCGCGCCCAAAAGCCGCAAGCCGTAGAGAAATTGGATGGCTTCGGGATAAGTCACTTGTGTCTCGACCCAACTTACAACGGCTTCCGGTGAACGTGCTGATGCGCAGCGGCGATGAAACCCTTGAACAGCGGGTGCGGCTGGTGCGGCTTGCTCTTAAATTCAGGATGGAACTGGCTCGCCACAAAAAACGGATGGTCTTTGAGCTCGATGACTTCGACAAGTTTGCCGTCGGGTGACAGACCGCTGAAAACAAAACCGGCCTTCTCAAATTTGTCGCGGTAAACGTTGTTGAATTCGTAGCGGTGGCGGTGGCGTTCGTTGACCACGAACGAACCGTACAATTCCGCCGCCTTTGTGCCGGGCGCCAGCTGGCACGGCTGCGCGCCGAGCCGCATCGTGCCGCCTTTCTTGGTGATTTTGCGCTGTTCGTCCAGCATCGCGATGACCGGATGCGGCGTGTTCGGATCGAATTCCGTCGAATGCGCCTTGTCCAGCTTCAAAACGTTGCGCGCAAACTCGATGGTGGCGATCTGCATTCCCAAGCAGAGGCCGAGGTATGGAATTTTGTTTTCACGCGCGTATTGCACCGCCTTGATTTTGCCTTCGATGCCGCGTTCACCAAAACCGCCGGGCACGAGAATGCCGCCAAGACCCTTCAGTTTTTTGTCCGCACCGTCTTTTTCAATTTCCTCGGCGTCCACCTGCACGATTTCCACGCCGCAATCGTTGCCGACGCCGCCGTGAATGATCGCCTCATAAACCGATTTGTAGGCGTCCTGCAGGCCGATGTATTTGCCGACGACGCCGATGCGGACGCGGTGCTGCGGCGCGATGAGTTTGCGGATGATTTCCTGCCAGTGCGTCATGTTGGCCGCCGGTGTGTCGAGGTGCAACAGGCGGCAGACCAGGTCATCTGCGCGCTCGCGTTGGAGCATGAGCGGCACTTCATAGATCGAATGGTCCACATCCTTTTCCTCAATGACCGCCTCGACCGGGACATTGCAAAACAGGGAAATTTTCTGGCGCACTTCCTTGTTCAGCGGTTTTTCACAGCGGCAAACCAGCAGGTGCGGCGCAATGCCGATTTCGCGCAGCTTGGCGACGGATTGCTGCGTCGGTTTCGTTTTTAATTCGCCTGCCGCCTTGATGAACGGCACGTAGGTGACGTGCATGAAAATCGCATTGTTATAACCGACTTCGAGCGCGAACTCGCGAATCGCTTCCAAAAACGGCAGGCCCTCGATGTCACCCGTCGTGCCGCCGATTTCGGTGATGATGACATCCGCCTTGCTTTTTTCCGCGAGCACGTGAATGCGGTTTTTAATTTCGTCGGTGACATGCGGGATGACCTGCACGGTATTGCCGAGATATTTCCCTTCACGCTCGTTGTTGAGCACGTTCTGATAAACCTGGCCGCTCGTGAGGTTGTTCAGGCGTGTGAGCTTGCAGTTCGTGAACCGCTCATAATGCCCGAGATCCAGGTCGGTTTCCGCGCCGTCGTCGAGCACGTAAACCTCGCCGTGCTGATACGGATTCATCGTGCCGGGGTCCACGTTGAGATAGGGATCAAACTTCTGGAGCGCGACCTTGAGGCCACGGTTTTCGAGCAGGGTGCCCAGCGACGCCGCTGTCAGGCCCTTGCCCAGCGAACTCACCACACCGCCCGTGACAAAAATAAATTTCATTTCAAAATTTTCTCAACCCGTGCCACGTCTTCCGGCGTGTCCACGCCCACACCGTCGTAATCCACCTGCACGACCGCGATTTGAATGCCGTTTTCCAGCGCGCGCAACTGCTCCAGCTTCTCCGCTTTTTCGAGCGGCGACACCGGGAATTTCACCAGCCGCAGCAACGTCTCACGCTGGTAACCGTAAATGCCCAGGTGTTTCAAAAAAACAAATGCCGCCAACTGTCCCCGAACGCCTTCGGGGCTGGCGGCCTCGCGCAAATATGGAATCGTGCGCCGTGAAAAGTATAACGCACAACCGGCGGCATTGACAACGACTTTTACAACGTTCGGATTGTCGAGTTCCTCGGGATTTTTGATGCGCGTCGCAGCGGTGGACATTTCGTTTCCCACCAGCGCCCCGGCGACGGCATCAACCACCTTCGGATCAATCAACGGTTCATCGCCCTGGATGTTCACCACCGCATCGCAGGTGCACCGTCCAGCGACTTCCGCGATTCGATCCGTGCCGCTCGGATGCTCCGGGCGCGTCATTTCCGCCCGGCAAAACTTTTTTACAGCGTTGGCAATACGTGAATCGTCCGTGGCGACGATGACTTCGCTCAACGACTTCGCCTTCCGGCATTGTTCAACAACGCGTTGAATCAGCGGCTTGCCGGCGACGAGTGCCAGCGGTTTGCCGGGGAACCGTGTCGAGGCATAGCGGGCGGGAATGATGCCAACGATTTTCACGCAGCATATTTAGCCACAGATAGAACACAGATGAAACACAGATTTTTACCAGCATGGGTTTCATCCTACCACGGCACCCGCATGGCTTTAAGCGGATGGCGCAGGACGAATCGGGCCAGGTTTTTGCACATTGGCCACTGCTTTCGGCGCTCGGCGGCGGGTGTGTCCCGGAGCAATGCCCATGTCATTTGCGGACGAATGGAATATTTCATGAACTTCCGGTATAATTCATTGATTTGCCGGTCGGGCATGGCTGTCAAATTTACCGGATTCACCTGGCTGTCCGGATAACTGAAATCTTCCCAACCGATCTTTGACCGCACGGCGGGATCAAGGTTGTTGTAAATGGGTGTTCCCGGCAACGGACAAAGCCGTGCTGCGGAAATAATTTCAGGCCGGGCCCAGCGCAGGAACCGCACTGTGGCTTTCAAATCTTCGGGAGTCTCGCCTGGCAAACCCACCATGATGTCCGCGAAAATGCGCAAGCCCGCCCGCCGTGTCAGTTCAACGGCGCGCCGGTTCAACTCGATGTCCGTCTGTTTGCCAAGCCGCCGCAGCGACTCCGTCGAGCCGCTTTCAAAACCGTATTCAACCTGGATGCAGCCGGCGGCCTTCATCTCGGCTAGTATTTCGGCGTCGGCCTGATTGACCCGGAGGCACGCCTCCCATTTCAGCTGCTTGTGCAAACCGGCCCGGCGGATGGCCGCGCATAATTCCAACAATCTTCCACGATCCGCCCCGACAGTGTCGTCCTCAAAACGAATGGCTGTTGCGCCGAGGCGTGTCGCGGCGTGGCGCATCTGGTCAAGGACGTATTCGATGGAATGATAGCGCACGCCCAGTCCGGCGACGAGGTGGCCGGCGCAGAAGCTGCAGCGATGAGAACAGCCGCGGCTCGTGCGGAGATTGGTGGCCGGGAGTTTCAGAAACCGAATCAACCACCGGCTTGGCGCCGTGAAATGTTTCACGTTGAACAGGTCGTAGGCGGGAGGCCCCAAGCTGTCGAGGTCTTTCACCGCCGCGCGTGGAGGCGTGCGCATCAGCGTCCCGTTGCGGCGCAACACGATTCCGCTGACGGATGGCGAGAGGCCATGATCGGCCAGCTCCAGCATGGTCAGTTCGCCTTCGCCGATGACGGCTGCGTCAATGGCCGGGCAACCAGCCAGCAGTTCTTCGGAAAGGACGGTCGGATGCGGTCCGCCGGCCACCACCAGTGTCTGCGGACCCAGCAATGTCTTGGCATCTTCCGCCACGATTGCACCCTCGGGCACACCGGAGGTGACGAGTGACAAGCCCACAATCTCGGGCCGAAAATCCCGCATCTGCGCCTGGAGCGATGCCCGGGCTGCAGCCCGGGCATAATGATTCAGTTCCAGTGTTTCTTCGCAGAGATGGATTTTAACCCGATGCCCGCCCCGGCGCAGCACGGTGGCAATGCAGGCCAGCCCGGACGGAATCCAGCGGGAACGAAAAGCGCCCTTGGGCCAGGCCGAAGGCGGTGGCGCGGGATAAACGAGCAGGACGTTCATTTGTGTTTTAACAATTCCCGCAACAACTGTCGGCGGAACGAATCGCGCGAAGCGTGGGCGCGCAGCACGACACCGCGGGTCAGCAACAGATTGCCCGGCCAGGCCCGGCGCTCAATCCCCAAGCGTTTCATCAGGTTCACACAGTTTGGTTCCCCATACACTTTATAGGCCAATGCCAGCGCCGTTGCCAGTGCACGGTCTGTCCCGGTTTGGGGAACGGCTTGAGCAAGCCAGGCTTCGTCCAGCGTTCCAGCTGTCCCGCGAACAGCCTGGACCACATCGCCAAGCACTTGCAACCGGTCAACGCCGTGACTGGCCACACCATGCACCGCCGCGATCAACAACGTGGCCGTAGCGCTGGGGCGTGGCTGGTTCTGATGCGTCTCAAGTTGCAGGTCATCATACGTTACGGACAATGCGCGCCGCAGCGACGGCGAATTCACCAGGTTCCAATGAATCTCCACCGTGCCGCCGGAGCGATTGGGATGACGCCAGCTTTCCTCGCCGTAACCGGTTTGATGCTTCATTTGCACCTCGACCGGCTTATAACCCAATTCTTTGAACACCTGCCGGGTTTCGGGGAGAATCCGTTGTGGAATCAGCAGGTCCACATCGGTGAACGGGCGCAACGACGGATGCGGATAAAGCCGATCGGCAAAATCGCAACCCTTCAGGATGACTGCCGGCAATCCCGCTTTTTGCATGCGAGTGATGATTTCCATGACCTGCCCGCGCAGCACGAGTGACATTCCTGTCCGCTGCCGCATTCGTTGCCGTGTCCACTCCCACACGGCCGGGTCCGGCTGAAAGGAATGCCATTGTCCGTTTTCCCGGCTTATCAACTGTTTGAGATTTTCCATGACGATGGCCAGCACGCCATGCTGATCCGCCAATTCCAGCAGCCGCCGCAGCTTCACCGGCGCCGGTGGAGCAAAATCAATGGCGTCAGCCGGGCCGCGGGGATCCGCCAGCGCCAGGAGCAGGGAATGGGTTTGGTTCAGGAACATCATGACCACAGGGAAGCGAGTTGCTCTGGCAATTCTTCCAGACGCGGGCAGAGGCTGACTTGGAAAGTCCGGCTGGAACGCACCAACTCCGCCAGCGCTCCAAAGGCCCGGCCTGCCACGGCCTCGCGGCGCTGATCGAGCGCCCGGACGTTTTCCCGAGTCAATCGTGTCAGCGCCGTGACCTTGTCCACCGGCTCAATCTGGTGGGACTCCGCATTTCGCGGATTCAGAAAAAGGATCAATCCCGGTGATGCCATCAGACCGGCTGTCTGTGGTTTCAATGACCGTATATCCAGAAGCCGCTCGCCATTCGAACTGACGCTGCCCATGGGAAAATCTTGCAGCCAGGGGAGCAACTCAAGCGTTCGTGAATGCACCTTGCAGCGGATTCGGATTCCCCAGATTTGTCCCGGCCGGTTCGCGGTCGCGGCCTGGTAAAAAGTCATGTCGTCAGCCAGCATGCCCAGACCCGCCCCGGCCAGTGCCAGCGCCAGTGTGGTTTTTCCGCGACCGCTCATGCCCGAGAAGATGAGCGCACGTCGCTGGCCACCGGCCTGAACGAACAGACTGGCGGCATGGATCACATGATGGCCGTTCAACCCGAGACAATCGCATAGCAACGGCAGGAAACAGGTTTCCAGCAGGCCGGCTTTGTTGTCTGGACTCACAACGATCCTGGCAATGCGTTTGGCCAGATCAATGTCAGCGCAGACATGGTCCGGTATCTCAATCTGCCGCCGGTTCGGACCACTGCGGCAAATCATCCGGGTGCCACTGGGCAGTGTGCCCGTCCAAAATTTATGCAAACCCGGGTCGGCTTTTTGCCGTGGCTGCCCGTAATCCAGACTCACATGGAATCCGTCCGCACCGTTGCCGGAATCTGCGTAAGCGCCCAGAAGCACATGAATCACATCCAGCAGCGATTGACTCGGCGCTTCCACCGTCATTCGCATGCCGTGCAAGTCGTAATGTGTTTTCGCCGGACTCATGGTTGATTCGAGGGGATAAACAAGAACGAGAAAACAACGTTTTTGCCGGCTGCAACCAGCCGGCTACTCAAGGATGGAAATCTAACGGCTCTGACAAGCGTCTTTTGTTGACCGCTTGCAAGTCTTTACGGCGGCGGTTTGGTTGTGACGCTTGGGCCACTGCCTTCCGTCACTTCCCGGATTTGTTCGCGCTTTTTGATCTCCGGCGGGGCGTAGTCGCGTTTCTGTTCCTTGTTTTCCGGCTGGGTTTGTTTTTTGGATGTTTTCATGAAGTATTTTTACTTCTCGGGAGTAACGATCAATAAGGGGAATTCTGTGACTTCCTTGATCTGTTCGCGCTTTTTGATCTCCGGCGGGGCGTAGTCGCGTTTCTGTTTCTTGATTTCCGGCTGGGTTTGTTCTTTGGATGTTTTCATATGATATTTCTACCCTGTAGCAGTGACGACTGGGCCCGGGCCTTCCGTGATTTCCTTGATCTGTTCGCGCTTTTTGATCTCCGGCTGGACGTAGTTGCGCTTCTGTTCCTTGTTTTCCGTCGGGGTTTGATTTTCCGATGTTTTCATTATCTTTTGGTCTCTGTTGTGACAAACACTTCGTCGCCTTCCGTGACTTCCCTGATTTGTTCGCGTTTTTTGATGTCCGGTTTGACGTAGTCGCGCTTCTGTTTCTCGGTCTCCGGCTGGGTTTGTTCTTTCGGCGTTTTCATTATATTCAGTCCTTTGTTGTGACAACCGGGCCACCGCCTTCCGTCACTTCCTTGATCTGTTCGCGCTTTTTAATCTCCGGCTGGGCGTAGTCCCGCTTCCGCCTTTTATTCTCTGGCAGGGTTTCTTTTTTTGATGTTTTCATACAATTTAATTTTGGGTCAACTGCGAAACCAGTTGTTTGAGTTCGGCAACACTCTGCTTGAGCGCCTGAATTTCCGCATCCTTTTCTTCCAGTTTCTGATTCAACCCCTGGATCGCCGCCAGTTCCACGCCATGGAATTCCAAGGTGCTGATGCTCTTGTCATCGCGACCGGGATAAAACGCGCCTTTGAAATCCTGCGCCATCGGGCCAAGATGCGGCACATCGCCGTCCTTCTCCCATTTGTAATTCCACCGTTCAACGGGAATGGCAGCCAGCTTTTCCAGCACGGCCACGGTATCCACTGATTGGAAGTTTTTCTTGGCGTTGCGATCCGATATGAGTACTGGCGTGATGACCGGAGGCGTGCCTTCCGTGGTTTCCTTGATTTGTTCGCGCTTTTTGATCTCCGGCGGGGCGTAGTCGCGTTTCTGTTTCTTGTTTTCCGGCGGGGTTTGTTTTTTTGATGTTTTCATATGGTATTTCGATGTCAAAAGACGGTTCCGGGGGTTGGTTGTTCTGTGATTTCCTTGATTTGTTCGCGCTTTTTGATCTCCGGTTTAACGTAGTCGCGTTTCTGTTTCTTGTTTTCCGGCGGGGTTTGTTTTTTTGATGTTTTCATATGACATTTCTACTCCACAGTGACGGGCCCGGGGCCTTGTTGTTCTGTGACTTCCTTGATCTGTTCGCGCTTTTTGATCTCCGGTTTGACGTAATCGCGTTTCTGTTTCTTGTTTTCCGGCAAGGTTTGTTTTTTTGATGTTTTCACACGATTAAAACTTGTTCTTAGATGGCCAATTTCGAATCCCAATCCAATTGTGCGTGTTGTCCCAATTTGACAGGCATCTGTCAAACCATTTGCTCATAGTACCAATTCTTGCCGCATGTTATTCCGCCGGGCAGTAAGTCAGGAGAGTTGCTGCCGGCTGTTCGGGCGGCGGGATCAAACAGACGCCGTTGAGGGTCACCCAGCAATGCGCGTGCATCCGCCGACTGTCAAACTGCGGCGGGAAAACTCCAATGTGCAGAACCGCCGGGCAGCCCGCCAGCCTTAGGAAGTGGAACAAAGTCAGCCCATGCCGCAGGCAGGCGCGCCGGCGCATATTTCGCGGCTGACGCAATCGGTGGGCAACCCACCGGGAGATTTCTTCCGGGAGCATGCCGCCATAGGGTTTGAAACGTGGCGGCGGTGTCAACAGACGCAATAAGTATTTTAAGGGGAGGATTTTTTCCAGCAACGGAATCAGCGTTGCCAGCAGCCAGATATGCCCGCGCAACAGCAGCCGGCCTGCGTAAAATGTATGTTCAGGGTTCTTCAACGAGGAGTTTCTCCTCCAGCAGCTTTGCTGCTAATGCCGTCATGTCCTTGCTCAACGTTGCCCGGGAAACCTGAAACTCGTTAAAGAGCGAGTCAATCACCGCGGCCAGTGATTGTTTGCCGTCCAGTCCCCGCAAAAAGGCGGCAGTAGTTTCATTGCAGGTATATAGATAGCCGGAGTTGAGCGAGAGCACGACCGTTTCCTCACCGGGTCCCAGCGATTGAAAGGTCACATCATCCGCCAATCGCAGGCACACGCTCTGGAATAGCGAAGGCATGGACTTGTTCATACGGGTAGTTAGCCACAGCCCACGCCGACTCGTCACGCCGAAATGCAATGAAGGCGGAAGCAAGCCGCGAAGGCGGGATTCCACCCGGACAAAGCGGCGTGGACAACTACTGGCTCGCCGACGCGTCGGAATCCACCAAGGGAACGTCCTGGTGCGGGGTCTGGGTCCGCAAGCGCGAGGAATCTATGCCCGTGGCATTGCGCAGAATCAGGGCCGGGCCTTCGTCGGTGTTGATGACCACATCCAGGAAGGAGATTTCCCGGGCATTGGTGCAGGTGAACCCTTTGGCGGCCTGGATGTGAACGTTGCTGAACGAGATGTTCTCGATGGGCAATTCGCGCAGGCCGGTGATGCTGCCGGCGTCCTTGGCGCCCCGGGCCGTGATGTTGCTGAAAAGAAAATCGCGGAAACGCGGCGTCCCCTCGTCCACGGGATAAACATCACCCGGCTGGTCGCTGCCATGGTAAAACGTCGTGATGGTGAACGGATGCGGCACGTCCTGCATCACGACATTGGCCACCGTCAGGCCTTCCACCACGTTGCCGCGACCGCGCTGCGCCTTGACGCGAATCCCGATGTCCGTGCCCTGAAACACGCAGTTCGCCACCGTGACATTGTGCACCCCGCCGGACATCTCGCTGCCGATGGTCACGCCGCCGTGGCCTTTCTTCATCACGCAGTTGGCGATTGTGATGTTCTCGTCCGGCCGGCCCATGCGTCGGCCCGTTTCATTGATGCCCGATTTCAAGGTCACGCAATCGTCGCCGGTATCAATGCGGCAGTTGATGATTTGCACGTTCCGGCAGCTCTCCGGGTTGATGCCGTCCGTGTTCGGCGACGGCACCGGCGTGGAAATGGTCAGGCCATCCACGCGCACGAATTCGCAAAAGAGCGGATGCACGTTCCAGCTCGGCGAATTCGTCAAATTCAAATGCTCGATCACCACGTCGTTGCAGCGCACCAGCCGGATCAACTGGGGCCGGCCGCGGGAAATCTTTTTCACCTCGTCAAAATCCTCGGGAGTTTTCGCCTCGGGCATTCCTTTTTTGGGAAACGCCAGCCATTGCCGTTTCCACCAAATCTGTCCCTGGCCGTTGATGGTGCCACGGCCAGTAATAGTGATGTTTTCTGCATCTTCCGCGTAAATCAACGGGGATATTTCCGCCCGGTCGCCGCCCCAGGGATCCTTGAGCGTCGGGTAATCTTCCGGGTTCTCGCTGCCGAGAATCGTCGCGCCCGCGTCCAAATCCAGAGTGACATGGCTCTTCAGCACGATGGTGCCGGACAGATATTTCCCCGGCGGCAGATAGACCGTGCCGCCCCCGGCATTGGCGCAGGCCGCGATGGCCCTGTTGATGGCGAAGTTTTCCAGATGCTTGCCGTCACCGAAGGCCCCGTAGTTGCGCACGTTGAACAACGCGGTGGAGGTGGCCGCTTCGATGGCGAAGGCTGAAAGCAGCAGGAAAGACAGAACCATAAATTTACCGGGGACATGAAATGTTTTCATAAGCTTTTTGTTTAACCGAATGAATGGACTATTTTTACTCCACCGTCACGCTCTTGGCCAGATTTCTCGGCTTGTCCACGTCGCAGCCGCGCAGGAATGATAACATTCAGGAGAACTTTTTTCATTCAGTTCGTAATACTCGGAGAAGCCGGCGCCAAGTCGGTTTCCCTTCCACCTTCACCACCAACATGACCACCCATAGGCCGACATCAACAATCAGGTGAGCTACGACGACAGACCAGATGCCATAGGGAAGAATAAACAGCGCCACGAAGAAATAGGCTATGCCCTTGGGTATGCAATATCGCCATGGAAAGCCGGGGTAGTGAGCCACCGCAAAAAGGAAAGCTGCCACGGCAGCCGAGACGGGGCTAATTCCAACATAGAGCAGAGGCAAAAGAAAGACGCCATCCTCTGCTGGAATGAGCAGAAGTCTCCAAGGTTCTTTTCTCAACATAGAAAAAAGCCGCTCATTGATCGCGTCTGCCTCCTTTTCATCCAATACTTTCACACCTAACTTTTCCATCAATGCCATGGCTGCAATGAAGACCACGCCACTGGTGGCAAGAATTCCGAGGAAAGCTGCTATGGCAAAACCATTGACTGAAATGGGAAAACGGACTCCATGCAAAATCAGCAGTGCGCAACCAAGAGTTGAAATGACGATGTTACGCCATTTCAAAATCGAATGCTTTTGGAAAAAAAGCAGTCGAAGACGATATTTGGCATCTAAATAATTCTTCCGGGCAGCCAACTGAAACCACCTACGAGCCTCGTCAAAGTCTTTGTCCGTTCCGAGTCCGCTAGCGTAGCATACACCGAGACAGTATTCTCCGTGTGCATCTCCTTGAGTCGCCGCTTTCCGAAACCACTGAACGGCTTCGATCGGATTTTTGCCGATACCCTGACCAGTCAACAAAAGACGACCATAGCTCGATTGGCCAGCAGCCTCTCCGGCTTCAGCCGCCCGCCGAAACCATTTGGCTGATTCTGCCAAGTCGCGTGGCAGGTCGCGGCCTAAGTAGTGCACGAGCCCCAGCCAAGTCTGGGCGTTTGCATCTCCATTTTCGGCTGCTTTACGCAGCCATTTGAGTGCTTCTTGTTGGTCTTTGGGAACACCGCGGCCATTTCTATAAGTCAAGACAAGCGACAACTGTGCAGGAACAAATTCTTTATCGGCTGCCTTCCGAAGCCATTTGATGGCCTCGACTGCATCCCGAGAAACACCCAATCCGTCCCGATAGCACAAGCCGAGATTCCTCTGGGCGTATTCGTGGCCTTGTTCCGCAGCAAGCCGGTAATACCTGGCTGCTTCGGACAAATCTTTTTGCACACCACGCCCCTGTTCGTAACAAATTGCGAGATTGTTTTGGGCTTCGCTGTTCCCTTGTTCGGCAGCGCGACGATACCATTCGACTGCTTGAGCCGAATCTTGGGCAATACCCTGCCCTTCGTCATAGCACGTTCCAAGGTTGTTTTGGCCACAGCGGTTACCTTTTTCTGCGGACAAGCGATACCATTGAACAGCTTGGGTCAGGTCTTGTTTGACACCTTGGCCGCTGGCGTAACAGAGACCTATGCTGTTTTGTGCTGACGCTTCGTTCTGTTCAGCCGCCTTGCGATACCATTTTAGAGCTTCCGTGAAATCTTTAGTTACGCCCTCGCCCATGTAATAGCGTAATCCCAAATCACTTTGCGCCTTGGAATCTCCTTGCTCGGCTTCGAGCCGGAGTGCTTCAAGTGAATCGCTGGACTTCGCAATTTCCATGACGAATCTCATGAAATTCCTTTAGCAGACTGTCAGCAAGGAAAGCAATCGTCTTCATACTGTAATCCGCCTGCGTCTTCTACAATCACTCCACCGTCACGCTCTTGGCCAGATTTCTCGGCTTGTCCACGTCGCAGCCGCGCGCGACGGCGATGTGATACGCGAACAGTTGCAGCGGCACAGTCGCCAGAATCGGGTAAATCGGTTCCAGTGTCTTCGGCAGGTAAATCACGTCGTCGGCCACCTTCCCGATTTGTTTGTCGCCTTCGGTGGCCAGCGCGATGATGGGACCTTTGCGCGCACGAATCATCGCCAGATTCGCCATCGTCTTGTCATACATTGAATCCTGCGGCACCACAAAAACCGTCGGCGTCTGCGGGTCAATCAACGCAATCGGGCCGTGCTTCATTTCCGCCGCTGAATAACCCTCGGCGTGGATGTAGGAAATTTCCTTCAGCTTGAGCGCGCCTTCCAGCGCAATCGGGAATGTGTAACCGCGTCCGAGGAAAAAGAAATCGTCGGCCTTCGCGTATTTAAGCGCGAGTTTTTTGAACGCGTCGCTCTGCGCGAGGATGGATTCAAGCTGCTTGGGCGCGGCTTCGAGCGCGCGCAGAATTTCCAATGCGCGATGGGCCGAAAGCTGCCGCATCCGGCCCAAGTGGACGGCCAGCAGCGCTAAAATGGTCAGCGTCGAAACAAAGGCTTTCGTCGAGGCGACGCCGATTTCCGGTCCGGCGTGCATGTAAATGCCGCCGTCGGATTCGCGCGCGATGGTGCTGCCGACAACATTGACGATGGCGAGCGCGCGATGGCCGCAATGCCTGGCTTTGCGCAACGCGGCGAGCGTGTCGGCAGTCTCGCCGGATTGCGAAATGACCAGCAGCACCGTGTCGTGTTCGAGCGGCGCGTTGCGGTAACAGAATTCATGGGCGAACTCGACTTCGACCGGAATCTGCGCGAGTTCTTCAATCAAATACTCGCCCACCAGCGCCGCGTGCCAGCTCGTGCCGCTGGCGGCGATAACGATGCGTTTGATTGAGCGCAATTGCGCGGGCGTCAGATTCAAACCGCCGAACTTGGCGGTCGCACCTTTGATGTCCACGCGACCGCGCAGGGCGTTTTCCACGGTGCGTGGCTGTTCGAAAATTTCCTTGAGCATGAAGTGTGCAAACTTGCCGCGCACGGCGTCTTCCTGGCTGAATGCGAGCTTGCTGATCTGCACGTTGGCGGTGTCGGCGCCCAAATTCAAAACGTCAAACCGCTTGCTCGTAACGGTTGCCACGTCGTAATCATTCAGGTAAACGACCTTTTTCGTGTGGGCGACGATGGCATTGGCGTCGCTGGCGAGAAAATTTTCGCCTTTGCCGATGCCGATGATGAGCGGCGAACCGCGCCGTGCGCCGACGATGGTGTCGGGCTGGTCGGCACAAACGACTGCAATGCCGTAAGCGCCGATGACTTCACGCAGCGCATCGCAAACGGCCAGTGTCAGCGGATTCGAGTTGCCTTTACCATTCCGCCCGCGTCGTTTCCCGTAATAATAATCGCCAATCAAATGCGCCAGCACTTCGGTGTCGGTGTCGGAACGGAATGTGTGCCCGGCCTTGAGCAGTTTTTGTTTGAGTGCGTCGTAATTTTCGATGACGCCGTTGTGAACGACGGCGATTTTGCCGGATTGATCGAGATGCGGATGGGAATTCTGGTCGGACGGCGGGCCATGCGTGGCCCAGCGTGTGTGGCCTATGCCGAGGTTTCCAGCGACCAGTTCGGCTTTCAAAAGGCGCGCGAGGCCTTCGCTGATTTTCCCCTTTTTCTTGCGGACGAGCAGTTCGCCGTCGTGCAACACAGCGATGCCCGCGCTGTCGTAGCCGCGATATTCCAGCCGCCGCAATCCTTCAAGCAGGATGGGCGAGGCCGCTTTTTTGCCGACGTATCCGATGATGCCGCACATGTGTTAAATTCTGAATTCTTAATTCTTAATTCTGAGTTCGTTTTTTAGAATCCACTCCGCTGCGCCGCGCAAATCGTCCACAATCACCGCGCGCTTCAGTTTGTCCGGTTCCGCCCGTTCGAGTTCCGCGCCGTAGCCGGTGCGAACCAGGATGCTTTTTTTTACGCCCGCGTTCCAGCCGCATTCCAAATCGGCCAGCTTGTCGCCAATCACAAAACTTTGCGCGAGGTCCACGCCAAATTCATCGCGCGCGTCGAATAAAAATTGCGGCGACGGTTTGCGCCCGCGGCCCGACTGGCCGGGCACTTCGGGCGCGATGTATATTTTCTCAAAACGCACGCCGTCGCGCGCCAGTTCGCGGCAAAGATGCTCGTTGACGCGTTCCACGTCCGCAAGCGTGAAGTAGCCGCGCCCGATGCCGGATTGATTTGAGATGATGAACAATTTCCAATCTGCGGCGCAAAGCCGTTTCAAGCCGGCTGGTGTGGACGGAAAAATTTCCACGTCCTCCGTCCGGCACAGATAATTTTTTTCCACGATAAGCGTCCCATCGCGGTCGAGAAACACGGCCCGGTTCATTTGCTGTTGAGTTTCAAGTTTCAAGTTTCAAGTTTCAAGCTTTCAATAAGAACGGATTTTTCACGCAAAGACGCCAAGGCACGAACATTCAATGATGCTTGTAACGCCGACCGACTGACAATGATTCTCCCTCTCCGCCAACGAAGTTGGGGGAGAGGGCCGGGGTGAGGTGGTTCGTTTAAAGCCGTTCTTTTATCCGCAGATTACGCAGATTGCGCAGATTTTTAAGATAGGGACGCCGCGGCGCGGCATCCCTACCAATGAAATACCTACCATGACCAAGAATGGAATTGAATTTTTTCCAATCTTTGTGCAAGCTGCTACGATTTCATTTTTTCATCAACAACCAATAAATACACATGAGCAAAGGCAAAATGGGAATTCTGGTCGGCGGCGGCCCGGCGCCGGGCATCAACGGCGTCATCGCCGCGGCCACCATCGAAGGCATCAACCAGGGCTTTGAAGTCATCGGCTTCCGTGACGGCTTCAAGGGGCTTGCGGCGGGCGACGCGCAAAATTGCAGGCCGCTGACGATTCATGACGTGATGGATATTCATTTGCGCGGCGGTTCGATCCTCGGCACTTCGCGCACGAACCCGACCAAATCCGAGACCAGCATGCAGAATGTGTTCAAGGTTTTGGAACAGCTGGGCATCACGATGCTGGTGACAATTGGCGGCGATGACACGGCGTTTTCCGCCAGCCAGGTCGCCAAGCGCAGCAATGGGAAAATCCAAGTGGCGCACGTGCCCAAGACGATTGACAACGATTTGCCGCTGCCCGGCGTGACGCCGACATTCGGATTTGAAACTGCCCGGCACATCGGCGTTCAGCTCGTTCGCAACCTGATGGAGGACGCGCGCACCACGTCGCGCTGGTATATCGTCATCGCCATGGGACGCGCGGCGGGGCATCTCGCGCTCGGCATAGGCAAGGCGGCGGCGTCCGCGCTCGTCGTCATCGGGGAGGAATTTCGCAACCGGCAGGTCACGGTGGATGAGGTGTGCGACATCATCATCGGTTCCATTATCAAACGCCGGGCCGAAGGCACGCAACACGGCCTCGTCATTCTCGCCGAAGGCCTGATTGAATCGATGGGCGAGGAAGGCTTGGTCAAAGCAATGCCCGCAGGCGAATTGGGACGCTACGGCAAGATTGCCCACGACGAGCACGGCCATTTGCGCATGGCCGAAATCGAATTCGGTCGTCTGATGAAAGACCTTTTAACCGTCCGCCTCGAAAAGCTCGGCCTCAAAATGGCTTTTATTACAAAGGACGTCGGTTATGAACTCCGCTGCGCCGACCCGATTCCATTCGACGCCGAATACACGCGCGACCTCGGCTATGCCGCGGTGAAATTCCTCCAGTCGCCCGAAGCCAAAAAATACGGCGCCATCATCAGCTTCGTGGACGGCAAAATGAATCCGCTGCCGTTCGAGAAAATGCTCGACCCGAAGACCGGCCGCATGCAAAACCGCCGCGTCAATGTGGACGGCGAGCCATTTGAATGCGCCTGCGCCTACATGACCCGGCTCAAACGCGGGGATTTTGAGGACGCAAAACAACTCGCCAAGCTCGCCGCCGTAGTCAAATTGACGTCGGAACAATTCCGCGCCCGCTTTGGCTATCTTGCAGGTTTGAAGTAAAATTTTCCGAATTCACACGGCGGCGGGAAAATTCCCGCTGCCGTTTTTGTTTTTATGAACAACAAAGGAACAAAGGAACGAAGTATAGGTGTTTCTTTAAAGTTTTCTTTTGTTACTTAGTTACTTTGTTGTTCAATGTTTCCATGAAACTGCTTGTGGACTGCTGGCTTTACGCGTTCGTTGACACGGCCTATTTGCATGGCCGCGCGCCGGAAGTTGTCGCGCAGCAACTCTGCGACGGTGGCGCGGATTTAATCCAGCTCCGCGCCAAAAAATCCACGCCGGATGAAATTCGCCGGATGGCCGAGGCAATTCTGCCCGTCACGCGGCGCGCGAATGTCGGGTTGGTCATCAACGACCATCTGGAAATCGCGCGTAAGGTCGGCGCGGATTTTTGCCATCTCGGCCAGGAGGATTTTTTTGGTAGGGACGCGCGGCCCGCGCGTTCGATATTGGGAGGCGGAACTTCTGTCGGTCGCCCCGGCGGTGCGACCCTACCTAAATCGAAAATTGGTCTTTCGACTCACGCGCCGGAACAGGCCAGGCGCGCGCTGGCGGCGGGTGCGGATTACATTGCCATCGGGCCGGTCTATACGACGGGCACGAAGCCGACTGCAAAACCCGTGACACTCGAATACGTCCGCTGGGCGGCGGCGAACGTAAACATTCCGTGGTTCGCCATCGGCGGCATCAATTTGGAAAATCTCGGCGACGTGCTGGCAGCAGGAGCAAAACGCATCTGCGTCGTGTCGGCGATTTTGAACGCGACCGATGTCACGAAGGCCTGTGCTGAATTCCGGCAAAGGCTGGAATAAAGTTCACGCAAAGACGCAAAGGCACAGAGGTAAATGGTAGGGCGCGATCTCCGCATCGCGCCGTTTATCCGGTCTAAAATCGGCTCGCTAGGGACAGCGAGCCCTACCTAAAAAAATCTCTGTGTCTTTTGCGCCCTTTTGCGGCTATTCCTGTGCGGAATTCAGACACCGGTTGACGTGATGTTTTGGCGGCCCACGTGTCCGGGGGTTGCATCTTCAGTCCGAAATTTATAAGTTGCCCGTCCCAAATATGAAATTCCAACGCATCTTCCGCTGTCGCTTGTCGTCAAAAATCGCCGTGCTTTGCATCGTATCGCTGGGAGCATTTTTTCAAACCGGCTGCGAATTAACGCCCGCATCGCACAAAACAGTTTTCAACGTGCGGAGTTTTGGCGCGATTGGCGACGGCAAGGCATTGGACAATCCGGCCATTGACAGGACGATCCGGGCTGCGTCGGCGGCGGGCGGGGGAACAGTTTTTGTTCCGGCAGGCACGTATCTGTGCGGCAGCATCCACCTGACCAATAACATCCATTTGTATCTGGACGCCGGCGCGGTGATTCTCGGCGCGCCGCAGGACTTGAACGCCTATGACGAGACCGAGCCATACACGCGCGGTGGCTATCAGGACGGCGGGCACACGTATTTCCACAACAGCCTCATCTGGGGCGAAAATCTCACGAACGTTTCCATCACCGGCACCGGCATGATCAACGGCGGCGGGCTGGTGCGCGACCCCAAGGTGCTCGACCAGATGTGCGGCTTCAACCATGACGGCACACCTGGGCCTTCAGCCACAAATCTGCCGCCCGTCCGTATTGGCAACAAGGCCATCGCGCTCAAGCTGTGCCGCAACGTGCTGCTGCGCGACTTCACGATTTTTCACGGCGGCCATTTCGCCATTCTGGCCACCGGCTGCGACAATCTGAACGTGGACAACGTGACGATTGACACCCAGCGCGACGGCATTGACATCGATTGCTGCCGCAACACGACGGTTTCCAATTGCAAAATCAATTCGCCGCGCGACGACGGCTTGTGCCCCAAGAGCAGTTTTGCGCTGGGCCGGAATGTCATTACGGAAAATCTGACCATTGTGAATTGCCAGGTCTCCGGTTTTAAGGAAGGCACGCTGCTCGACGGCACGATGAAACCGGGACGCGGAACGGGTCGAATCAAGTTCGGGACCGAGGCCAGCGGCGGTTTCCGCAACATCACCGTGGCCAATTGCACATTCCGCAGTTGCCATGGGCTGGCATTGGAGGAAGTGGACGGTGGCATCATGGAAAACATCACCATCAACAACATTAGCATGATGGATGTCGCCGGGTATCCCATTTACATCACGCTGGGCGACCGCAATCGCGGGCCGAATGTCACCACTCACAGCCAAGGCCGGAACATTCTCATTTCCAATGTGGTGGCCACCGGTGTTGATCCAATGAGCGGCATCCAAATCACCGGCACGCCCGGCCAGCCGCTGGAAGGGGTGCGTCTGGACAACATCCGGCTCATTTTCAAAGGCGGCGGGACAAAGGAAAATGCCGCGCGCATCGCGCCGGAACTCGGCACCGGTTATCCCGAACCCAGCCGGATTGGGGTAATGCCCGCTTACGGCGTTTTTGCCCGCCACGTTCGCGGCCTGGAACTGGCAAACATCAACCTGAGTTTTGTAACCAATGACTTTCGTCCTGCGATGGCTTGTTCGGATGTGGACGGACTCGAAGTGGACAACTTCAAAGCGCAGCTTGCCGATGGCGTGCCGGCGGCCACGCTCGATTCAGTCACAAATGTGGTGATTCGGAACTCGCCGGTGCTGGACGGGATTAACGCGAAATAAAAGTTGCAGACATGGCCAAAGCCTGTGCGGAATTTCAGCGAAGGCTTTAGAAGTTTGTTTTGACGCTCACCCTCAACCTGACCTTCTCCCCCAGGAGAAGGAACAGCCAATATGCATTTCTGGTTTTACGGCAGACCGTTCAGCTAATTCAGTCGCGGGCTCTCCAAAAAGTCGGCGTGCGATTCTCCCTCTCCTGGAGGAGAGGGCCGGGGTGAGGACGGACGTGAAACAAATCCCGGCTATTTTAAACGCGGAAGATGTGACAAAAGCCCGCGTCGCGCCAGCCTACGGGTTTTTCGTGCGGAATCCGCCCAGGAAATAGACGATAAGGCATATCGCCAGAATCAGGCCAAGCCCGCTGCCGCCGATGACGGGACCTCCAAAGTAAAACCCGCCGCCGCCGAACAAGAGAAGAAGAATAACCATGAGTAATAATATATTCATGCCGGTAAGATAACACACCGCTGCACGGTTTCACATGGGGTGTTCACCCCATAGCCAGCCACAGCCGGAATCTGTTAATTTGGCGGCATGAAAATAAATCAACTCCGCTGGACAATCCGGCTGCTGTTATTGAATGCAACCCTTGCGCTTTTAGCCACTGGTTGCGCCACAACCAATGAGGGATCCTTTAACCAGGATTTCCATCAAAACCTTCCAACCTCACCCAACTATGCCATTGAGAATGTTAATGACACAGATTTCCACGTTATCGTCCATCAAGGCACTGCTTTGAAGGGAACGGATCGCATCATTTATGTGAAACAAGCGGCCTCGGCTGTTGCTGCAAGCGAAGCCAAAAACAGGGGCTGGAAAAACTATGACCTCAATTATATTCAAGAATACGATCAAGGGTGGATGCACGTTGTTGTAGCCGATATCACCCGTAAAAACGCTGTCGAAAAGACCCAATAAAACAATCCGCAGGTTCCGCTGATTGTTCTAATGGCAGGGCGGCGCAGCAATGTGCCGCCCTGCTATGATTAAGAAAACCAACAAAAGAACCATGATGCATCCCTCTAAAATCTCCGCAAAAGTGCTGGCCGAGCTCAACCGCCAGTTTAATGAGGAACTCGGTGCCGCCCACAGTTATCGCGCCCTGTCCATCTGGTGTGAGACCCAGAACTTGAAAGGCTTTGCGGGTTATTTCACCAAACAAGCTGCCGAAGAACAGGTTCACGCGGGGAAAATCATCGCCCACGTTATTGACCGCGATGTAATGCCGAAGACGACTGCCATCGCTGCGCCCAAGTGCGATTTCAAGTCGCTCCTCGAAGTGGCCCGTCACGCACAAGCCATGGAGCAGGCCAACACACAAGGCGTCAATTCGGTTTACGAAGCCGCCCTTGGCGCCAGGGATTACCCGGCGCAGCTTCTCATGCAGTGGTTCATCAATGAACAGGTGGAAGAAGAGGCTTGGTGCCTTGAAATGGTGGAGCGAGTGCAGGCCGCGACTTGTGCCGGAGGCCTTTCCGACCTTGACCGCCACATCGAACGTTATCTTGCCGACGACAAGGGAGAAAAATAAAAGTTTTTGAACCACCAAGACACGAAGGCGCGAAGTTTTAGCCGTAGATTTCACAGATTTACGCTGATGTGGTGGTATTTCGCGCGAAGAGCGCGAAGGATACGAAGGGACGTAACACTATTTTCATGAAGCGAATCACTGTCTTGCTGGCGGACGACAACACGCTCGTGCGTAGGGATATTAGAAAGATCCTGGAACGCGAAGACGATCTTGAAGTGGTCGGCGAAGCGAAAAACGGCCGTCAGGCGGTCGCCATGGTCAAAAAACTTCGTCCCGCATTGGTTCTGATGGACATTGCCATGCCGCTGCTCAGTGGTTTGCAAGCGACGCGCCGGATTCTCAAAGCCGTCCCTGCCACCAAAGTGCTCATGCTTTCGGCGCATAGTGATGAAGAGTATGTCGAAGAGGCGGCCAAATCCGGCGCGATGGGCTATCTCATCAAACACACCGCCGTTGACAATCTGTGCCACGCGATTCGGGAAGTCCACAAGGGGAACACATTTTTGAGCCCGTCCATTCCCAAACATCTTCACAAACAGTATCGGAAAAAGCAGATGGATTGAGCCGGATTCTCCCAGGAGAGCAACGGTAAGGAGGGAGGAATTCCCTTGATCCCGATCCGCGATCTGATCAATTGATCCCGGCGTGCCGAAGAAGTCCAAAACGCCACGTAAACCCAAACCGTTCTATCGTAAGCCGCCGCCAAAAGGTAGGGACGCGTCGCCGACGCGTCCGCGGACATCTCGGCGAGATGTCCCTACCATTGACTTGCCCCATGCCCATCCCATTTCCCCGGCACATTTCAAACTTCGTGAAGATGGTTCGATTGTAGGACAGGCGTCCCGCCTGTCTCCATATTCTTCTGCTGAATCGGAAAAAAGTGAGACAGACAAGATGTCCGTCCCACGGTTGATCTTTTCCTCTGACAACCCCTTCCTCCGTCTTTACCACGGCAATTGCCTCGAACTCCTCGACGCCATTGCCGCCAAATATCCCGAAGGCAGATTCGACGCCATCTTTGCCGACCCGCCGTATTTCCTCTCCAACGGCGGCATCACCTGCCACGCCGGACGCATGGTCAAGGTGGACAAAGGCGATTGGGATGTCTCGCGCGGACCGGAACTGAACCACGAATTCAACGTCGAATGGTTGCGACGCTGCCAGCGCGTGTTGAAACCGAACGGCACAATTTGGGTGACTGGCACGCACCACGTCATTTTCTCCATCGGCTACGCCATGCAACAACTCGGCTATAAAATTCTCAACGACATCGCGTGGGAAAAACCCAATCCACCGCCCAACTTAAGCTGCCGTTATTTCACGCACTCGACGGAAACCGTTCTGTGGGCCGCAAAGAACGAAAAAAGCAAACACGTTTTTAATTACGACGCGATGAAGGCGATTACTGGAAAACAATTAAAGACAGTTTGGCGCGGCGTAGGCGCGGGGCACGAGGCGCGAGGCGCGGGGGAAACCTCAAGCCTGACGCCTAACGCCCCGAGCCTGTCGGGTGCAAAAGCAGATTTATCGCTCAATTCAATATGGACACTCAGTGCACCTGGAAATGATGAAAAACAATTCGGACGCCACCCGACGCAAAAACCCGTGGCGCTGGTTGAACGCTGTTTGCTGGCTTCAACAAACGAAAACGACCTCGTCCTTGACCCGTTTCTGGGCGGCGGAACGACGGCGATTGCCTCCATCAAACTAAAACGTGGCTGCGTCGGAATTGAATTGGACGAAGCGCACGCGAAGCTCGCGGCGAAACGCATCAAAGCCGAAATCGTAAAAACAGAAGGAGAACTTTTTAAATGAAAGAAAAAGGCTTCGGCGGAGCAAACACGCTGACGGGATTGAATTTTGAAAGGCACGTTGATTTCCAAACCTTGCTTGCAGCCAAGTCTGGCTACGAAGTGAAGCCAGTTTCTGGCAAAGCGGGTAAAGGAGTTTTCTTCAAAGGCCAGCTTGTCGCTCGCTGTTTCCGCAAGCACGACTTTTACGAATTTCTGGACGAGGAAGGCGTCAATTGGAAACCAATGCTTACAAAGAAGCTACTACCAGATGATGCATTGCTTGTCATTGTGCGCGAAACGCTTTTCATCATTGAGGTGAAGTATCAGCAGGTTGAAGGTTCGGTGGATGAGAAATTGCAGACGTGCGATTTCAAGCGGAAGCAATATCTCAAGTTGGTCACGCCGCTCGGTTTGAAAGTCGAATACGTTTACGTGTTGAGCGATTGGTTCAAAGACCCGCGCTACAAAGACGTTCTGGATTACATCCAAAGCGTTAACTGTCACTACAAATTCGGTTCCTTGCCACTCGCGTGGCTTGGTTTGCCTGACCCAGCCTAAAGGTTCGAGTGTTCAAAAATGAATATCGAACACACCGATAAAGCACAAAACCCTGCGGATCTTCCGTTGGTAATTACTGCCAGGGATGGAAGAGACCTAAAACTGCTTAAAACTTTTCTGGTTGGCAGCGATTTTTTTGTTGGTGTTTACGAGGGTAGTATTTCGCCGTTCGACATCATAATCAAATACAGGCAATTTATTGAGGATAAATGGTCGCGCCCAAGAACACCAAAACACATCCACTGGGCTGTGGACTTACTTCTCAAAATGCAAACGAAAAAGGAGACAACCATCGAATTCATCGAGTTTATCAAGGGAAAGTGGAAAGATGTGCAACCCTTGAAATCAAATTTAGAGCGGGAAGAATTTCTTTCCTCGATCAGCAAACATGTGGGCGACTTGGAAAAATTCAAAGAGTTGGAAACACGAGGCGAATACTCTGTTGATTTTCTCTACAAACTTGCATGCTTGTTGATGACGCAAGAAAAATCGAACAGGCACGACGCATATATGTTTGCCAATCTGCTCAACGAATTGTCGAAGCAAAATTCCAATATTTATTCGATTGTGTCAGCCGCTACTTTTAGTGGGCGCGGTTGATTCTCCTAACAATCAGCGTCACGCCAACCATTGAAAGCAATGCGAAAGTAGATGGTTCAGGCACGTTCTGTATCTGAACGTAATCCCACTCAGACTGACTCTGATTCCAGCTATCAGTCAATCCTTCTCCCCAATAAAACGATCCAGCCGAGAGATTTTTGCCAGGGTCCGTGGTCGCTGCGGTGCCCGAATACTTAAGAACATCGTCCACGAAAAGGTTGTAGTCCAGACTGTTTGCTGGAATAACGAGTCTGAACGTGTGGAAATCACCACTACTAAACGAAGCAGCAGTGTGCCACGATCCCCACCCACTTCCATCTGGTGAGTGATAGCCAGCGTATTCGGATATTCCAGTATCTGTCATAGCAAAAGTCCATGAATATGGGCCTGAACAAAGTGAAATTCCCGGCCCGAAATCAGGTCCAACGGTTTGAACAACTCTAGCCCGCCATTCAAGCGTAATGCCCCAATCGCTGTTAAAGATATCCGGAATTTGGTAGGCGGCTGAAAATATGGTAAAGGTATCCAAGTGTAGCAATCCGTTACTTACCGAAAAGGCAGAAGTCTCAGGTGACTCGCCTCGATATATAGCTCCTTGGCTACTCGGTAAAACACCGTCTGTGTTAAAATCGAAGATTACATCGGCAGCTGACGCAGTAATTAGTATCGCCGAGAGAGAAGCAACCAATGCTATTTTACTTAAATACAGGGATGCGTTCATAATGAGTGTGTTAGCTTAATAGGTATTGACCGGAAATGTCGTTCTCTGTCTGATAAATCGACCCTACTTCTTCCTGTTTTTCAGTCCAGAAAAAGTTATTCACATCCCATCAGGAACGGGTCAGAGTCGTTCTTCAACTGAAACTGACCTAGCTGGAGCCGGGACATCCGGCCAGTGATTATTCATGCTCCGAGTGCGGGTTCTGGTATCAACTCAAAAGCCAGCGCTCACCGATTCGCGAATCCATCACCGTTCCCATCTGGGTTATTGCGCTGAAGTGAATTGGGAACGGCAGGCGCTAGTCCCGTTTGAGGACGAAGTGTCGGGCGCCAGGCGCATCGAAATCGGATGGCACGTTGGGAGTACCGGGCTCATATCCCGTGACGGTGAGGGTGTCCCCCTCCAGCCGGTAGATGGCGTAAGCGGTTTTGCCAACATACTTGTGCATGTGACATTCAGTAACCGTCCCAACAATCTGTCGCGGATTCGTGTCTTCCCGAATGGTAAAGGTTCCCTTGCACCAATCATCGGAATTCACTCCCTGGAACTCAATCGCGTTGCCGGAGATGATAAGGTAACGCGAACCTTCCGTATTGCCGGCAATTTCGTGACCCTTCCATGTCCCTTGGAGCGTGGCCAAATCCGATTTGTGCAGTGTGTAGCATCCCACAACCCAAAACAGCACTGCGATGGAAACGAAGCTTAGGATAACTTTTGTTCTTCTCATGGATTCATCCTTCGTTTTCCGTCTGACAAAATCAACAACCAATTGTCACGCATGAAGTGGGCAGCGGTGTCTGGCGTTTGCCGTGATTGGGAAGGACGGCATGTTGCCGTCCCTGATATTTGGGTCGCCAACATGGCGACCCTCCCAAATTACTTCGTGCCTTCGCGTCTTGGTGATTAAATCATCGCCCGGAATTCCTTCTCGCTGATGATTTTTACGCCGAGCTTTTGTGCCTTGTCGAGTTTTGAGCCGGCTTCTTGTTACTGGACGGGAACGACTTGAAAGAAGACAGGATTGGGCAGACCGACAGTGGTAAAGTTTACGGTTGCTGAAGTGCCTTGTGGTGTAATCAATTGTGTTTGATAGACTGTACCGTGAGCATCTATGGCCTGTACTTGAACAGGCTGATTGGGTTTCGTGGCAAGGCTGACAACCACATTGCTATCGGCTGGCTTGCAACTTGTCACACGAGGCGTTGTTGAAGCGACGTTGGCTTTTGCCAGTGTTTTTGGCGCAAGTACCAAGCTCGAACTCAATGGTGGCAGGGATGAACTGTGCCCGCCTGCAACGAGAGCGATCCGGAAGAATTGGCCATAATCACCCAGAGATATGTTAGTCGTCCAAACCGTTTCGGGTGGGTAGCTCCAGATGTAGGCGATGTTTGTCCAATTTAGAAAATCGGCAGTACCTTGCAGCACAAATGTAGATTCATCATCCCATGTAAAATCCACTCCATGGAATTCGCCGTTGGTTTGAATCAACTGATTGATTTCAATATCCGGCAGCAGCTTCAAATCATAAACAAAATTGGTCGGGGAATTGTCCGCCTCTTCAGGACTGCATGGGATAAGGCACGGGACCCACGCGTATCCAACTATGTTTTTGCTGAAGTTGGTCGGGGCAAAGTCGCTACCATACAATGACAGAAAGAAAATTGCTCCTTGGAGATTGGTAAAAACGCCCAGTTTGTAGGAGGTTTCGGAACTTCGAACCAGGAAAGTCTCCTCATAAGGACGCGTTGGGTAGCTGGAATTGAAATGCCAGTACGAAGAGGAATTGTCCCAATTATAATTGACCCAATTCGTTGAATCCGTGCTGTGGTCGATCTCGTTCGAAGAAGTAATTCGTAAATCAGTGATATCCGCTTCTGAAAAGAACGGGTCATTTAAAACATCCATCTCGTATTGAAACCAGCCATCACCAAGATAAGTGCTTTGCAAACGCAAAAAAGTCGTGGCATTGACTGTTGCTGGGATGGGGTAGAGCAAAGCCCAGAGCAACAGCGCCTGCAGCCACGATTTTTTAACCATGATATGAGTATTTCTGAAATTTACGGAAAGCTCAAGTATTAAAACCGATGCACAAGAATACGTGAAACAAACCATTGCGCCTTTGCGGGTTAAATCATATTCAAAAACTCCGCTTCGCTGATGATTTTTACGCCGAGCTTGTTGGCCTTGTCGAGTTTTGGCGGCAAAGATTTACGCAAAGGCGCAGAGAAAAATCAGTGTGAATCTGTGAAATCTGTGGATAAAAAGCCGGCTGGAGCCAGCAAGGAAAGGCTTGTTTTTCACCGGATTCCGGGTGATAGTTGTGCCATGGAAATTGTCTTTAGCGTGATGCAGGAAAGCGACGGCGGCTATGTTGCCGAATGTCTTTCGCACGACATTTTTACGCAAGGCAACACGTGGGAGGAATTACGCTCCAATGTGCGTGAGGCCGTGTCGGCCTATTTCTTTGACCAGCCCAAACCCACCACCGTGCGGCTGCATCTGGTGCGGGACGAACTTCTGGCCAGCGCATGAAACTGCCGCGCGATTTGAGCGGCACGGAGTTAATCAAGCTGCTCTGCAAACGTCACGGTTACCGCCGGGTTAATCAGGAGGGGAGTCATGTCATTCTGGAAACAGATTTACCACGCCACCACCGATTGGCAGTTCCCGCTCACGACCCGTTGCGCATCGGCACGCTCAATGCCATCTTGCGCTCCGTAGCCGAGGTCAAAGGTGTGCAGAAGGAAGATATCCTTAACCCGCGCTGAAACGATTGGGAAGGACGGCATGTTGCCGTCCCTGATATTGGGGTCGCCAACATGGCGACCCTCCCAAATTACACGGCTCGCTGGGGACAGCGAGCCCTACCTTTTAAAATGCTCCACATCTCTGCGTCTCTGCGGTGAAAATTATCTTCGTGCCTTTGTGTCTTTGTGGTTAAATCATCGCCCGGAATTCCTTCTCGCTGATGATTTTTACGCCGAGCTTTTGGGCCTTGTCGAGTTTTGAACCGGCGTCTTCTCCAGCCACAACAAAATCGGTTTTCTTGCTTACACTGCCGCTCACTTTTCCGCCGAGCGATTCAATCTTTGCCGTGGCTTCCTCGCGCGTCATCGTCGGTAATGTGCCGGTCAGCACGAAAGTCTTTCCCGCAAACGGTCCCGCTTTGGCCGCCGGCTGGTAGAGTGAGGATTTGAAGTTCAACCCGGCATCGCGCAATCGTTCTATGAGCTTTTTATTTCGCGCGTCGCTGTGCCATTGAACGATGCTTTGCGCGATGACTTCGCCGATGTCCTCGGTTTCCGTTAACTGTTCTGCGGTTGCGGCAAAGATGTCGTCAAGTGTCGCGAAATGTTTTCCAAGTGATTTGGCCACGCCTGCGCCCACGTGCAAAATGCCGAGGCCGAACAGCAATCGCCACAGGTCGCGTGATTTGCTGGAGGCGAGGGCATCGAGAAAATTCTTTGCCGATTTTTCGCCCATGCGTTCGAGCGCGGCGACGGGTTCGAGCTTGAGCCGATACAAATCCGCCACGTCATGCACGAGTCCGCTTTTTGCCAGCAGCGCCATGAGCGCTTCACCGCCGCCTTCAATGTCCATCGCTCCGCGCGAGCACCAGTGTTCGAGTCGTCCGCGAACTTGCGCCGGGCAATCGGGATTAATGCAGCGCCAGATTGAGCCTTCTTCCTCATCCGCACCCATTTCCTTGGCGATTTTTGAGCTGCACTCCGGACAGGTTTTTGGAAAATGAAAATTTTTCGCGCTGCCGGTGCGTTTTTTCAAAATCACGCTCACAACCGCCGGAATCACTTCGCCGGCTTTTTCGATGATGACGGTATCGCCGATGCGGATGTCTTTCTCGCGGATGTAATCCTCGTTGTGTAACGTGGCACGGCTGATGGTGCTACCGGCGAGAAAAACAGGTTCGAGTTCGGCCACGGGCGTGAGCGCGCCGGTGCGACCGACCTGGATGGTAATGGCTTTGAGTTTGGTTTCGGCCTGTTCGGGCGCGTATTTGTAAGCGATGGCCCAGCGCGGCGCCTTGGCCGTCGCTCCGACGCGATGCTGCTGCTCGAACGAATTCAGTTTGATGACCGCACCGTCGGTTTCGTAGGGGAAATTATGACGGACTTTGTCCAGTTCGGCGATGGCGGCGACGAGGTCGTCCTCGGATTTGCAAAACCACGTCCGCTCCGCTGTTTTGAAGCCGAGGGATTTTAACCAGTCCAGCAACTCGAATTGAGACTTGGGGCTCGAGGCTTGGGGCTTGAGGCCTTGGGCGTCTCCAATGCCGTAAAGAATCGTATCGAGCGGACGTTTGGCAACGATTTTGGGGTCGAGCTGTTTGAGCGAACCGGCGGCGGCGTTGCGCGGGTTTGCGAAAATTTCCTCACCGGCGGATTTGCGCTCGGCGTTCAATTTTTCAAAGCCCGCTTTCCTCATAAAAACCTCACCGCGCACTTCGAGCAGGGTAGGACAGGCATCTTGCCTGTCTCCATCTTCAAGTAATGACTGCTGTTTTGATTTTGAGACAGGCTGGAAGCCTGTCCTACGTTCAAGTTTTAACGGCACGCTGCGGATGGTTTTGAGATTGGCCGTGATGTCGTCGCCGGTGGTGCCGTCGCCGCGCGTCGCGCCGGTGGTGAACACGCCGTTTTCGTAGCGCAGGCTTATGGCCACGCCGTCCACTTTGGGTTCGACGACCCATTCCAGTTTTTCACCGGGCAAAAGTTTTTGCACGCGTTTCACGAAATCGCGCACTTCCTCCTGCGAATAGGTGTTTTCAAGGCTCATCATCGGCACGGCGTGCCGGACGGATTTGAATTCCTTGAGCGGTTCGCCGCCGACGCGTTGGCTCGGTGAATCGGTCGTGGCGAGTTCGGGAAATTGTTTTTCGAGGTCGAGAAGCTCGTGATAAAGCCGGTCGTACTCGCGGTCGCTGATTACCGGCTGTGCGAGCACATAGTAAGCGTGGTCATGTCGGCGGATTTCTTCGACGAGTTCAGCGTGGCGTAATTTGGCTTCGGCTTTCGTCACGGGGAAATGTTTAACGCAAAGATGCAAGGAAGCAAAGTCACCAAGAAGAAATAATTTTATGTCTGCGCCTTGGCATGAGATGAAAAAGAATTCTCCCTCTCCGCCAACGAAGTTGGGGGAGAGGGCCGGGGTGAGGTGGCACGTTTTCTCAAATCCCCTCGCCCTGTCCCTCTCCCCGCTTTGCGGGGCGAGGGAATATTTTAGGGAACATTTATCCCACGGTTAAAACCGCGGGCTATTTTCTCTCCGCCATTACATGGCTTATTTGAAATCTGCGTCAATCGGCGCAATCCATCCTTCGTCCCGCAGCGCGGGACTACGGAGGACAGGTCTGCGGATACAGCGCCTTGGCGTCTTCTTGACGCGCCATAGCGCCACTCGCGCGAAGGCGGTGGCGTGAGATTAAAAACCTTTTTAACCGGCTGGCGATACGGTTTAAGACAGGCCCGTGCAACACCGGCTGCTCCGTTTGGCATTCGAGACAAAAACCAACACGCCTGCGGTAAAAGAAAAGTGATTCAAGTGGGTTGCCCCAGAAACCGGCGCAGGCGGTTGAGCATCGTCTTGGCGAAGTGTTCGTAGGGCGCAAGCGGGCGGCCGTAGGTTTTGATTTCGTCAATCATGGCGAGCGTCATGCAGAAATCAAGGTCGTGAAAGCCGCGCCCGCGTTTGACTCGCCGCAGCCAGCGGCTTAAGTCGGTGATTTCCTCGATTTCCTTGTCGAGGCCGGGATGAAATGACATGTGCCATTCGTTCCGGTGCAGATAGCCTTCGCTTGCGTCCTTTGCGTCGAACCACCTGTCGCACAGCAAAGCGCAGACGGATCGGCCGCCATCCCGCCTGGCGTGACCGAGCCGGTAAAACACAATGCGCGCGCCGGATTCGGAGAAATGGTCGAACGCGATATCGAGCGCGTCCTCGGGGGGTGTCGTGAATTTGGTTTGAAAGCCCAAATGAAAACCGCCCTGTGCACCGCGCTCTTTTTCGAAGCAAAGGTTTTCCTCAAAAATCCAGAGCAGGTCGGTCGAAAGGCCGCGCTCGGCCAGCAGTTTTTTCCAGGCGTCAAGAGCTTCGGTCAGGGTTGGACGATTGGGCGGCGTGGATGGGTTCATGACGACAGTATTAACAATGGCCCTGGCGAAACCAATTCACAAATTGCAGGATGCCCTGCTCGATTTTGACCTGCGGATTGTAACCGAGTCTGGCGCGCGCCTTCGAGATGTCGGCGAACGTGACGGGCACATCGCCGGGTTGGACCGGCTGGCGGTCAATCACGGCTTTTTTGCCGAGCGCGGTTTCAAGCAATTCAATGAGGCGGGTCAGCTTCACGGTTTGCGATTCGCCGAGGTTGAAAATTTCGTAGCTGAATTCCTTTTTTGTGCAGGCGATGATGCCGTCAAGCGTGTCGGTGATGTAGGTATAATCGCGCTCCATGCTGCCATCGCCAAAGACCGGAATCGGTTTGCTGGCGTGAATGAGCGTCGCGAATTTGCGGATGGCCAGGTCGGGTCGCTGACGCGGGCCGTAAACGGTGAACAAACGGAGCACCGCCACGTCCATGCCATAAACGTGGTGATAAACATGGCCGAGCGCTTCGCAGGCAAGCTTGCTCGCGGCATAGGGCGAAATGGCGGAAAAAACCGGGTCGCTTTCGCTGAACGGCACTTTGGAATTCACGCCGTAAACCGACGACGACGAGGCGATGATGATTTTTTTGACGCGATTTTTTCGCGCGGCTTCGAGCACATTGACCGTGCCTTCCACGTTGACGCGCTGGTAAAGGGCCGGGTTTTGGAGGCTCGGCCGCACCCCGGCGCGCGCGGCGAGGTGAATGACTTGATCGAACTTCACGCTGCCAAACAGGGCGTCGAGCGCGGCGCGGTTGGTCAAATCGCCATGAACGAATTCAAACGGTTTGGCGAGCGATTGGATTTCCCGCAGATTCTGGCGCTTGAGTTGCGGATCGTAAAAGTTGTTGAGGTCGTCGAACGCCCAGACCGCGTGGCCGTCGCGCAGCAGACGCTCGCAAACGTGCGAGCCGATAAAGCCCGCGCCGCCGGTGACCAGAAAATTCATGGCCAAACGCTAACAACCGGAAGGCGGGCTGTCGAGTGCGGGCGGTTGAACAACCGAAATGAAGAGTTCATTCCCTCTCCTCGCAGCGCAGCGCGGGGAAGAGGGCCAGGGAGAGGGGTTGCCTATAAAAAATTATCATCTACGCTGCGTCTATGAATGCCACAAGCAATGCCCGCCGTCTCCGTTGTGAACAGACCGACGAAGAAAAGGAATTGTGGCGCGCCCTGCGGGCGGGACGCTTTGTGGGATTCAAATTCCGCCGCCAGCATCCGTTGGGGAAATACTTTCTCGACTTCTATTGTCCCACCGCAAAGTTATCCATCGAACTGGATGGGTTCCAGCATGGGCTTCCGGAGCAACGCCAGCGTGACGAGGAGCGTGAAAAATTTCTAACCTCAGAGGATGTCGAAGAATTACGCTTTTGGAACCATCAATGGCGAAACAACCGTGAAGGCGTGTTGTTGGAAATCTGGAACGCTTTGCATCGGCGAACGGGTTGTGTGGCTGTAGTGGCGGAAAGTGCAAAATTATCGCTTTCTTCCGCCGAAGGCTGATGCATTGATTCAGTCTCCACCGGAACCGCTTTGAAACGTGCCACCTCTCCCGGCCCTCTCCCCCAACTTTGTTGGCGGAGAGGGGGGATTTCAACCTTCGTTGCTTTGTTCCTTTGTTGTTCAATTTTCGGGATTGGCTTTTGTTGAGCCGTTTTGCACATTGACTTTGTCCGCGGGAAAATTATTCTCCGCGTCCGTTTATTTTGCGGCAACCGCCTGTGCGGTTTTCCCGCCCGAGGAAGGAAGTGAGTTGCGTTGACCGAGATTAGATTAAAAAAAGGCGAACCGGTGGATCGTGCGTTGCGGCGACTGAAGAAAAAAGTCGACCGCGAAGGCACGCTCAAGACCGTGCGCAGTCACCGGCATTTTGAAAAGCCGAGTGAAAAACGCCGCCGCAAGGAAAAAGCCGCGCGTTTTTCAGCGATGCTCACCGCCCGCTACGCGGATTTGTAATTTTTTCATTGCAACCAGGCCGGGTACGGCAAAGGTTTTGTCGTGTTCGGTTTCTTGTTTTATCCGCCAATCCGCAATCGCCAACCGGCAATCGGCAATTAAAACATGTATTCATTTTCCACCTGCTGGAATTCCCACCGTCACACCGACGGCCGCGCGATGTTGCGTGAAATCCGCGACCCGGGTTTTGAATACGCCGGACTGAAAGACTCCAAATTAACTTTGCGCCCTCGTGCCTTTGCGTGAGAATGAATTCCGTGAGTTTTTCTCTGCGCGAGACCGCTGCTGAAATTGTCCGCCGCTTGCAAACCGCCGGCTTTGCCGCGTTTTGGGTTGGCGGTTGTGTGCGCGATTTTTTGCTCGGACGCGAACCGCAGGATTACGACATCGCCACGGACGCGCGCCCGGAACAAATCGAGAAGTTGTTCAAACGCACCATCGCCGTCGGACGCAAATTCGGCGTGATGGTTGTCGTCGAAGACAAACATCAATTTCAAGTCGCCACCTTTCGCGCCGAGGCGGATTACCGGGATGGACGGCATCCGGAACAGGTCACGTTCGGCGACGCGCAAGCCGACGCGCAGCGACGCGATTTCACCGTCAACGGGCTTTTTTACGATCCGATCGCCGAAAAACTTCACGACTGGGTCGGCGGCGAAAAGGATTTGCGCGCTAAAATCATCCGTACCATCGGTTCGCCGGAAGAACGCTTTGCCGAGGACCATTTGCGCCTGTTGCGCGCGGTGCGATTTGCCGCGCAACTGGGTTTTGAAATCGAGCCGCAAACATTTGCCGCCATCAAAGGGCTTGCGCCGAAAATCCAACTGATCAGCGCCGAGCGTGTTCGCGACGAACTCATCAAATTATTTTCACCGTCGCATGCCGCGCGCGGTTTGGTCTTGTTGCGCGACAGCGGGTTGCTGGAGCTGATTTCGCCCGAACTCGCGGCAACGATTTCGTGCGAACAATCGCCGGATTATCATCCCGAAGGCACCGTGTTCGGGCACATCCGGCTGATGCTGGAGAAACTGCCGCCGGATGCGCACGAATCACTGCCGTGGGCGGTGATTTTGCATGACATCGGCAAGCCCGTGACGGCGGAGCGTGATCTGCAAACCGCTGCAATTCATTTTTGCGAACACGAAAAGATCGGCGCGGCGCTGGCGGAAAAAATTTTGCTTCGGCTGCGTTTCCCAAAAAAACAAATCGAGGAAATTGTCGCGTGCGTGCGGCAGCACATGCAATTCAAGGACGTGAAACAGATGCGCAAGGCAACGCTGCGGCGGTTGTTGATGCGAGACACATTTCCACTGGAACTCGAATTGCACCGGCTCGATTGCCTCGGCTCGCACGGCAATCTGGATCATTACGAATTTCTGATGGCGCAGGCGGCGGAATTGGAGAAGCAACCGGCGATTCGACCGCCGTTGCTCACCGGCAACGATTTGATTGCACTGGGCGTGAAACCGGGTCCGGCGATGGGTGCATTGCTCGCGGAAATCCGCGAAAAACAGTTGCAGGATGAACTATTAACACCGCGCCAGGCCAGGGCGTGGGTGAAGAAACGGCTGCAAACACCAAAAGAATAACGAGATTACAAATTCCGGTCGGGATGATGGAAAAAATTTTCGTGCCCCTCGCCCCGTCCCTCTCCCCGCCGGGCGGGGAGAGGGTGGCCACCGGCCGGGTGAGGGGGCTGATCTTTCTTCAAAAACAGGATGGAACTTTCACCGGATGGTCGAGTAAGGAATATTATCCATATGGCTGACGAACCGGTACAACTGCCGATTGACGGAGTGCTGGATTTGCACACGTTCCAGCCGCGCGAGGTGAAGGACCTCGTGTCGGATTATTTGGCCGCGTGTCAGGCGCGCGGCATCCTCCAGGTGCGGATCATTCACGGCAAGGGCATCGGCAATCTGCGGCGCACGGTACACGCGATTCTGGCCAAACATCCGGCCGTGGTGTCCTTCACGCTCGATCATCCGCAATTCGGCGGCTGGGGCGCGACCCTCGTGCAGTTGCGTCCGGCGTAGCGGCGCTTTGTGAACGTTGGCGACGGTCATAGACCGCCGCAACAGAGATTTATTTCAGCGGGTCCAAGAACACTTTGCGGATTTCGAATTCGCCGCCTTCGCTTTGGAAGCCGATGAAACCCGAAGAGAGGGTGCATTCGGTTCCTTCATTCATGAACTTGCCGTTGACGTAAGCCTTGACGTCGTTGCCGGAGCAAACCGTCAGAATCGTGTCCCACTCCCCAACGGGTTTTTCATTCGAGGGTCCTTGCTTCGGGACCGGCGTATTGGCGTCCATGCCGCGATGCTCCTTGGATTCCGCGCCGGCCATAAATATCAAGTCACCCTGGTTGTTGTATTTTCCCTGGTTTTGGATGCACATCGGCCAGACTTTGTCGGGTAATTGCATATGGACGAGCACGCCGGTGTTGTCGGCCTTGGGCGCGATTTTGACGAAGCGCCATTCGACGGTGAGCTGGTAATCGCGATAATTTTGCAGCGTGCGGAGGTAGCCGCTGGGTTTGCCGGTACAATGAATGACGCCATTGGTGACGGTCCAGGTCTGCGACGAATCGCCGTTCGTCCTCATGCAAGACGTCCAGCCCGAAAGATCCTTGCCGTTGAAAAGCTCGATGTGGTTCGTCGGCGTGATGACAGGCTTGGAATCCTGCGCGATGGCAGAATTAGCGGAGCCCAACGCGAAGCAGAGCAGCACCATTCGGGCAAAGGTGATTTTCATTGCCGCCAAGAATGGTGCTGCTGTTGCCGCAAATCAAGCACAACGGACTACGGCTGTCCCTATTTGGCTGGGGTTAATTTCCTTTGGTCTGAAAGACGAGAAGGTAAGGCACTGCTGAATGACCTTGCTGGTCCTTGAAACCGTGAAAATTCTGGCTGTTGATCCAGTAACCGTATGTCTTGTTAGGTTCCAGTTTCACCTTCAGCACGCAAGTTTTGTGGTCGGCTTCGTAATGCGGTTTTTCCGTACCTTCCGGCGTGGAATCTTTCCAGGCTGACGACCAGCTCCAGGATTGGTCCGTCATTTCCTTGCTGAACGTGACCTTGATTTCGACCTCACCGGGCGAAACATTTTTGCTGCCGGCCTCGGGCACGGTTTTCACAACCACCGGCGCGATAGAATCAATGTCCTGCGCGCGGCAAAGCTGCGGTGCGAACTGACAAATGGCGCCAGCGATGAAGGTTGCGAGCAATGTTTTCGTTTTCATATTTTTAATTCTTGGTTTTCAGTTTTGTTTCGTCTGGAAAATCAGCAAATAGGGAACCGCCGGCCGACCGGCCAAGTCGGTGAAATTCTTGAATTTGTCGCTGTTCAGCCACCAGGCGTAAGTTCGCCCCGGTTCCAGTTTCACTTTCGCCACGCAGGTCCGGCCATCGGATTCGTAATATGGCTGGCCGATGATTTCCGGCGCGGAATTTTCCCATGCGGTGGACCAACTCCACGAGCCATCCTCCATTTCCTTGCTGAACCGCACTCGAATTTCGGTGACACCCGGTTCCACGTCGCGTGCGCCGGAAACGGGCTGCGTTTCGACGACAACCGGCTGCAGCCCGGCGACGGTTTGACCCGCGTCTTCCGTTTCGGACTGTTTAACACCGGATTTTTGCGCATCCTGGCCCATCCGGAAGCTGATGCGGCCATTGACCGCGTTGGCTTTGACACTGGCGCCGCCGTTGCCGAGTGTTCCCTTCAGTTTTTTACCTAACGGAAATTCCTTTTGAACCGCCAAGGCGGGAAATTCGCTGGTGATGCTGCCGTTGACTACGTCGGCCGAAACTTCGGCGTTCGCGTTGGCAGGCAAGGTGACCTCGATTTTGCCGTTGACGCTGTCGAACGAAACCGATTGACCGCGTCCGAGGGAAACCAGTTCCGCGGCAATCCGGCCGTTGACGGTGGAAAGTTCCAAATCGCCCGCTGTTCCCGCGACCTGCATTTCACCATTGACAGTGGACGCTTCGATATCGCCGTTGACGTCTTCAATCGCGATGCGCCCATTGACACTGGTAATTTCCTTGAGGCGCGTGCTTCGTGGAACCTGGATGACGTAATCCACCGTCGCCATTTTGATACCGCCGTTCATGAGCCATGACCAAGTCCCGAAAGGTCCGTTCTGGCTGGACGGCTGTTCCGTGTGGATGGCAATTTCATCCGGTGACGAATCAACAACGATTTTGGTGTCTTCGACGCTTTCCTGGGTTTTGCCGTGCTTGAGGGCTTTGATGGAGACTTCATTACGGTCCCAGCCGAAGATTTCGATACGGCCGTTGACATTATCGAGGCGCAATCGGCCATTGGCGGAAAGCAGCAGAGTCTGGTTGAAATCCTGCTGGTAAGGGTCCGATGTCGAAAGATTGCCGATGACTTTTCCCGGATGCGTCGTGGGTGGTCTTGGCGCCGCTGGGGGAATGGCGGTTGGTTCCGGTGATGAAATGTTCAAAGCCATGCTGGAATCCCCATTGGTGGCCGGAGCGTTCGCCCGGGCCGGTTGCAACTGGAAATCCATCTGTGCTTCTTTCTTTTTGCCCAAAGGTTTGGTGAAGAGCGTGGCCAGTTTGGTTTCGTAACCGGGCGCAGAAGCGGCAATGGAGTGCTCCTCATACCACGTCTTCAGTTCGTAGCGGCCGGTTGCATCGGTCCAAGCTTCCCGCGGGGTTCGGTTGGTGCGCGCGCCGTAGATGTTGTCCGCCACCCGTGCGCCGGCAATGGGTTTGCCGGTAGCGGCGTCGCTGACGACCCCGCGAACCATGAAGTTGGCGGTCGCTTGATGCATGGCAGCGCGCTGCCGGGCCTTGCTCAATGCGGGCACGAACAATGCGCCGAACAAAATGGCCAGAATCAGCATTGCTGCCGCTGCGGCGATTACGACAACCTTCCAAGTTCCGTCGTTTGAACGGGGTGATTTTGCCGATGTTCCCGCCAACGCAGTCGCCTTGGCTTGGACGGTGTCAGATGCCAGCAGGCTGGCTGTACGGCTGGTCGGGCCGAAGATGTCTTCGTAGGCATACATCATCGCGGCCAGGGAAAGGGGAACGGTGATGAGAAGCCCCACAAAACAGGCCAGGAGCCCCGCCAGATTAATCAAGCCCAGGATGATTATGAATCCGAGGAATTTCCACCAATGTTTGGAGATTGTCTTGCGGCTTAACCCCATTGCCGGCCAGAAATCGAGCCGTTTGTCAATGACCAGGGGCAGGGTGAACAGCCAGGCAATCGCCAGATAAATGCCGGGCAATATCAGGCAGATAATTCCAAGCACCGTCAACACCATGGTGATCAGGCCGGCGAGGAAGAGATGCAGAAAGGCGATGCTAAAGCTGGAAAAGACTGTCTCCAAGCCTGCCTGCTCTCCGCGGATCTTCTTCAGGTAATACAACCACAATCCGCCCATGAGCGGACCACCGACCACAATGCCTATCAAGGAGGAATCAGCTGCGTGCCGCAGCAACACGATCAGCGCGGTGATGCCCACGACCGGCCAAAAATTATTTTGCAGCAACGCCCAACCGCGGCTCAGGCAACTGCCAATGTCTAAAACATAGTCCCGAGACAGAATTTCCCGAGTCAATGTTTCGGTATCCACCGGCGCCGTTCCCGCAATTGTCTCCACGTCCGTCTTCACCTGGCTCACCTGCTGGTAACGGCGCGAAGGTTCCTTTTCCAGCGTGTGCAAAACAACTTCGTCCAGCCGCACATCGATCTGGACCTTCTTCGACGGCGGCTGAAATTTTCCCAATGGCAGTTCGCCGGTGAGCATTTCGTAGAACACAACCCCCAGCGAATAAATGTCCGCGCGATGATCCACCGTCTGCGGCTTCTCGATCTGTTCCGGCGCCATGTAATGCGGCGTGCCCACCACGTCCTTGACGCCCGTCAGCGAAACCTTGCCGGCAGGCGCCCCAACAATTTTCGCGATGCCGAAGTCCGTGATTTTCACCCGGCCCTTTTTATCCAGCAGCAGATTTTCCGGCTTGATGTCGCGGTGGACGATGCCTTCGTTGTGGGCGAACTGGAGCGCCTCGCAGATTTGCGGCACAATGGCCAGTGCTTTTTCCGGCGTCAGTTCTCCGGCCTGTTCAACCTCGCGCAGATTAGCTCCATCCACAAATTCCATCAGCAGATAAGGCAATGCGCCCGCCTTGCCGAAGTCATGCACGGCCACGATATTTGGGTGATTCAAACGCGCCAAGGCGCGCGCCTCGCGGTTGAACCGTTCGGCGAAACCTGGGTCGCTGGCCACCACCGGTGGCAATACCTTCAACGCGACAAAGCGGTCCAGCGTCGGCTGCCGGGCCTTGTAAACCGCCCCCATGCCGCCCTGGCCAATGAGGCGAAGGATTTCGAGTTGTGGAAAAAGCTGTGCGATTTCCGCGACCGGCGGCGGCACAAACCGCGTGCCGGCAGCCTCGCCCGCCGTTCCCGGTTCAGTCCCGGTGGGGAAGCCGGATTTGATGAGGCACTCCGGACACAGTCCCAACGGCACGTCCGGCGGCAACGGCTTCCGGCAGTTCGGACAAATTTTCTTCGTTTCCATATAATTCGTTCTTCCACTCTTTACTTAGGAAACGGCGGCAAAAGGTTGCGCATAAAATTATTAAACCGTTAAACAAACTTCGATTGCAGTGTACCACCGATGTGACGATTCAACACTTTTCACCCCGCCAGCACGGCGAACAGGTGGTGCAATTCCTCGTCCACTTCGCCCGGTTCGGCCACCGTCTGGGCAATTTCGTCCCGCAGCAACTGGCGGTAACGCTGGCGCAGACGGTGCACGGCGGCCTTCACCGTGCCCTCGCTGACGCCGAGCTTTGCGCCCAATTCGGCGTAAGGTTGGGCGGTGCGCTCACCGACCAGACAGGGACCCAGCGCCGTTCGTAGCTTTGTTCCGGCGTGATGTTGTCAACCGGTTCATGGCCGTAACGGGTTTCCGCCGTGTCGAATTGCAGCGGCACGGGCGGCACACCGCCGCCGCGTTTCTGCGCCCGCGCCTTGTCCCATTCGTCGGCAAGAAAATGATTCATGGCCGACAACAGGAAGGATCGGAACCGCCCCTTCTGCTGGTCGGCATTACCCACCCAATTCCGCTCCAGCAGTCGCGTGAAAAATGTTTGCGTCAGGTCCTGGGCGTCCTCCGGCGAATGTCCGCGCCGCCGCACGTAGGCATAGAGTGGATACCAATAGGCCTGGCAGAGTTTCTCCAGCGCCGCGCGTGCGTGCGGGGTGTCGCTGCGACCGGCCGCCAGTACCACCGACCAGCGGGTTGTGACAAATGCGGGCCGGAGCAGCGGTTCGCCGTCAGTCGAAGTGGATCCTGGAACGGTTTGACGTGAAGTGCCCACTGCGCAAACGTAATGCCGCACTCACTCAAAACGCAAGCCCGCTTAACCCGGCAGTGCCGCAAGTTTTTCGCATGCGCTTTCAAAAACCATCGCGGGCGAAATCGCTTTCAGGCACTCATTCGGCTTTTCGTAGGTGCAATGCGATTTCAGGCAGGGAGAGCAGGGGAGATTGATTCGCAAAACGTTTTCGAGCTGACCGTAAGGACCGGTGCGCCGCGGTTCAGTCGGGCCGAACAATGCAATGAGCGGTTTGCCGAGCGCGGCGGCAACGTGCATCGGGCCGGTGTCGTTTGTAATCATCAGCTTGCAGAGCCGCAGCCATTCGACCATTTCCGGCAACGAAGTCTGTCCGCACAAATTCAAGGAGCGTCGCGGCTCGGCGCGTGCGATGATTTTGCCGAGCGGTTTGTCATCGTCATTACCAAGAATGGCAAAGCGCACGTCTGGAAATCCTGCCGCGAGCAAGCGGACGAGTTCGGCGAAATTTTGAACCGGCCAGCGTTTGTTTTCCCAGCGGGCGCCCGGTTGAAGGGCAATCCACCGCGCTCCGTCGGTTTGCCATTTGGCTTTGACGGCGGCGGCGATTTCGGAGTGTTCGGGCAGCCATTGAAAATTTTTATGGACTGGCACACCGAGCGGCGGCAGCACGGCGAGATACCAATCCACGGCGTGCGTGTAAAACGATGGGCGGCGGACGGCAAGGTCGTACAATCCGCGAGCCCCTTCGCGGGATTCATCGAGGCCGATGAGAAATTTTCCATTGGCAAGCCACGCGAACGCGCCACTGCGCGCGAGGCATTGGAGGTCAATGACCCAATCGAAGTTTTGCGCGCGCATCCATTGGACACTGCGGAACATTTCCGGCCAGTGTCGGGGGGCGGCCCAGCGTTTGCGTTCGAAGCGGACGATGCCGGTCAAATCGGGATCCCCTTCGATCAGTGATGCAAGGTTGGAATTAATCCACCAAAAAATTTCACTCGCAGGCAGATGGCGTTTGATGAGGCGAAGCACGGACAGCGCCTGCACCACGTCGCCGAGCGAGCTGGGTTTGAGAATGAGAATTTTCAAAGACTCGTTTTTCAGCCCCAGATTACCCGGATACCGCCATTTTTTCAATTCCGCGCCAGTTGACGTTACCTGTGGAGATTGAGTTTGGTTTATCTTCCCACAGCGAGCCGTTCGGCGAGGCGTTCAGGGAGACCGGCGGCACGAATTTTTTTCTGGGCGGCGGGGATGTCATATTCAAGCCGGCGCAGTTCAATAGTGCCTTCGTCCATGTCATAAACCACATAGGCGGCCTTGGGGTTATTGTCGCGAGGCTGGCCGATGGCGCCGACATTGACGAAATATTTTTTGGCCGGGTCAATTTTGAATTTGGAATAGGTGCCGCCCCGCACAACGGTGTCGCGCATGAAGGCGACCGGCACGTGCGTATGGCCAAAAAAACAGACTTGCGTGTTTTGGTATGGAAAACTGGCTGCTGCGGCAAGCTTATCGAAGACATAACCCCAGCGTTCCGGCGCGTCGAGCGTGGCGTGGACGAGGGTGAAGTTGGCGACCATTTTGGTGTATTTAAGGTCGCACAGCCATTTGCGTTCCTTGTCGGAAAGCTGTCCGCGCGTCCAGTGGACGGCTTCGGCGGCGGCGGGGTTGAAACCTTCAAGCCGATCGTCGGTGGAGCAGTATTCGTCATGGTTGCCTTTGACGCAAGGGATGTTCATTTTGCAGACGATGTCGAGGCATTCCTTGGGATTGGCGTTGTAGCCGACAACGTCGCCGAGGCAGGCATAGTGCGTGACCTTCTGCTTTTGAGCATCGTCCAAAACGACCTGAAACGCCTCCAGATTGGCGTGTATGTCAGCAATGATGGCGTATTTCATTTTTTATCGGACAATTTCAAATCCGCGAAATTCGTTTTGCGCTTCGCTCCAGTTTACATTTTCATCGCGAATAAAACTGGAAAGCCCGGCATTACGAACAGCCGTGCGGAATGCTTCGAGTTCCTCGCGCGGGCCCTCGGCAATCAATTCGACGCGACTGTCGAACAGATTCCGAACCGTGCCACTGACTTCAAAGCCCGTGGCGACGGTTTTCGCTATGTAACGAAAACCGACACCCTGCACATGGCCTGAATAAAAAATGTGCATGCGGCAACGGTTCATGGCGGGTGCAATAACTGTCGTTTGTCCCGGCACGACGAGATGAAGCCAGAGCCAGCGGCGAGACGCAATGTTTTATTGCAGGATTTGCTGTGAACATTCTTCTCTTTTTCCAGGTTTTATGTTTGACCGTCTTAAAAAATTACAGTAACACCAGCGCGAATTGTCTTAAACAGGACGGTGAAAGTCCGGGTGTTTTATCGGCAGGCATGACGCGAATATGGCAATGCTGAATGTGAAGTCATTTTTGGCGGTTGATTTTGGGGCGGGCAGTCTCAAGCTGGCGAACTTTGAACTCAGCGAATTCGGCGGTCTGCTCCTGAAAGGTTTCGTTCTCAAGCCGCTCGGGCCAAAAGGCCTGGTGGAAGCCACACGCAAGGAAGCTGTACTTGAGGCGCTGCGCGAAGCGCTGGCTGAAAAAGGCGCCGGGGCAAGAAACATCAATGTCTGTGCGCCGGGTTATCAGGTGTTTTCCAAATTCGTCAAGTTGCCGCCCGTGGACGCGGGCAAGGTGACGCAAATTATTCAATACGAAGCGCAGCAGAACGTTCCGTTTCCGCTGGCGGAGGTGGTGTGGGATTATCAAATTTTGGGTTCGACCCCGACCGGCGAATTGGAAGTATTGCTGGTGGCAATCAAATCCGAGGTCGTCGAGGGATTGTCCCGCGTGGCGGAGGAGGCGAAGTTGCGGCTGCAATTGTGCGACGTGTCACCGGCGGCGCTTTGCAATGCTTTTCGCTACAACTACGACGATTTGGAGGATTGCACGATATTGCTGGACATCGGCGCCAAGACGAGCGACCTGCTATTTTTTGAAAATGGCAAGGTTTTTTCCCGCAGCATCAACCTTGGCGCGAATTCCATCACGCAGGATTTCGCGAACGCGGCCAAATTAAAATTTGAAGTCGCTGAGCAACTCAAAGTGAGCGAGGGGTTCGTCAGCCTTGGTGGCGCGTATGAGGAACCAGAGAGTCCAAATCAGGCGGCTATTTCCAAAATCGCCCGGCAGTTCATGACGAAACTGCACATTCAGGTCAACCAGACGATGCAATTTTACCGTGGCCAAATGGGCGGGGCAGCCCCGCAGCGACTTTTTTTGGCAGGCGGCGCGTCCATTATGCCTTACACGGCGCAATTTTTCGCCGAAAAACTCAACGTGCCGGTCGAGTACTTCAATCCATTCCGCAACGTCCGGATTGACCCGTTGGTGAATCTGGAGGAACTCGCGCGCGTGGCACATTCATTTGGCGAAGTTGTCGGTTTGGGGCTGCGAAATCTGGCGCACTGTCCGGTGGAAATGAATTTGATGCCGCCGAGCACGTTGCGTCGGCGAGCCTTCAATGAAAAGAAACCGTATTTCATCGCGACGGTATTCAGCCTTGTGATAGTGGCGTTCGCAGTCGGGTTCCTCCTTGAAAAACTGAGCGAGTCGAAGGAGGACGAACTTGACAAGCTGAAGCCGGACGTGCAGCAACGGCAGGAGAAGGCCAACCAGTTTAAAAAGGTTTATGCGAACCGTGACGCAACCCTGCAGGAAGCCAATCATATCGCAACGTGGATGAATGATCGGTATTATTGGGGCGATGTGCTGGTTGAATTGCGCCGCGTCCTCATTCGCGCCGAGAACGAAACCCAGAAAAAATTGTCCACGCAAAAACCGGGAGTGCAGGCTGGAATTTGGATCGAACAGATGTCCATCATGACGCCGGCAGCGGGCGGGGGGAGTGCTTCCACACCTAATCCAGAAGAGACGCAATCAGCAACCAATGCCCCGGGCCAAACCGGTCAGGAAGTGGTTATCACCCTGGTCTGCCGCGCAATGAGTTTATCCAGTGTGGACCCATCGGCGAACAGTGACATCGCTTACGCGTTGCAAAATGAATTGCAGGCCAGCCCGTATTTTGATCCCAAGACAACACAACTTACCGGCGAAATCAAGGCGGATGATGCTTCGGGGACGTTCACCTTCGGAGTTTTGGTTGCGCTTAAAAACCCCCTGAATCTATAGCATGACTTGGATTAAGAGAAATTTGTTTTTTTTCATCGGCACCGCTTTGGCTGTGGGGTTGCTGGCGGCTGCTGGCGTCTATGAATTTAGGAATTGGCAGCGGAATGAAACGGCCTTGGACGCATTGAACAAGACATACAAGACGTTACAAACGATCAACAATGAAAAACCGTCTCCAGGCAACAATAATGTCAATAACATTCAAACGGCCCGCGAACAAGAACAGCAACTGCGCGATTGGATTCAGCAGGCGAAGCAATATTTTAAGCCGATCCCGCCCATTCCGAATCCAACCAACAACGTCGTGACCAGTGAGGCATTTGCCGCCGCGCTGCGCCGGACGATTGACCAGTTGCAACATGAAGCCGGCAACGCCAGCGTCACGTTGCCGCCTCAATACGGCTTCTCGTTTGAAGCGGAGCGGACGTTGGTGAAATTCGCGCCTGGCAGCCTTGGACCGCTGGCCGAGCAACTGGGCGCAGTGAAAACTATTTCAGAAATTCTTTATGCGGCCAAAATCAATTCTTTGGACGGCCTTCAACGTGTGCGTGTTTCGGATGACGATGCCCGTGGCCCGCAATCGGATTATCTTAATGAGCCGACCGTCACCAACAACCTCGCCATTTTTACGCCATATGAAGTGACTTTCCGCTGTTTCAGTCAGGATTTGGCAAACGCGTTGTCCATTTTTGCGTCGTCGCCGCACGGATTCGTCGTGAAAGACATTAGCGTGCAGGCGGCGGCGACAACTACTGCGTCATCAGCTTCTCCCCCTGGCGGGGAGACGACGGGCACCCAACCTCCACCTTACGCGCCACCCAATCAACCGGCATATCAATCGCCGTCCGCGCCCACCGGTCGGGGCGGATTGCAGACGGTGCTCGATGAACATATCTTGAGCATCACCATGAAGATCGAAGTCGTGGAACTGTTGCCGGGAATTTAAACGCATGGATTTCGTCAGAAAACATTACGAAAAGATTTTGCTCGGCGTTGTGTTGCTGGGCTTGGTCGGCGCGTTGGTGTTTTTACCGTATTGGATACGGCATGACCGTGATGTTTTGGATGCTACACGAAAGGGGATCACCTCACGGGCGGTCGAACCGCTTCCGCCGCTGAACTTGGCGGAGCAGGACAACGTCATGCAGCGCCTGCAATCGCCCGACAAGCTTGACTTCGAGACAACCAACAGACTTTTCAATCCCGTTGAATGGCAAAAAGCAAAGAATGGCTCTACCATCAAGATTGAAAGCGGCAGGGAAGTTGGTCCGCAGGCTGTGGTGATCACCAAGACCGCGCCGTTGTGTTTCATACTCACGCTGGTCTCGGTGGAAACGAATGAATTTGGCGCGCGCTACATCATTGGTGTTGAACGCCAAGCGGCGTCATTATTGGGGCAGCGGGCCAAACGGCAGCATTACGCTTCAATTGGTGATAAGAACGACGCTTTCACCATTATCAGCGTGAAGGGCCCGCCCGACAATCCCACACCATTGATTTTGCGGCTGACAGACACTGGCGAGATGGCGATGTTGTCCAAAGACAAGCCGTTTCGTCGTGTAGATGGCTACATGGCTGATTTGAAATACGCTCCCGAAGGAAAAAGCTGGCAGGACCAGCGCGTTAACGACATTCTGAAACTTGCGGGTGATGATTACATTATCGTTGCCATCAGCAAGAACGAAGTGGTATTATCCGCCGAATTGAACCAGAAAAAAACAACATTGACTTACAATCCCTAAAGAGTTGAATAATATTCGAACGCGACAACACCGGCATCCGGCGGCGCTGATTTCGACGAACCTAAAAACGAACCATGACAAAAGCAGTTTCCATTCCTCTCGGTTTAATTCTGATGCTGGCGGCCACTCTTGTGTCGCCAGCTCAAACGACGCCTGCAGAAATGGCCGTCAGTGAAGCGGTGTTGCGGCAGGCCAACACCATCGTTTTGCGCCAGAAGCTTGCGCAAGCCAAAGATGCTGTCGCTCGCGGAGATTTGGTTGTCGGCGCCAGACTGTATGAGGACGCCTATTCGCTCGTCCAACAAATCGGCTCTGGCATTGACGCCGAGACGGCGCAAACCATTTCCGGACTCGTGTCAGTGAGGCTCGAATTGGCTCTCGAAGCGCAACGCCGGGGTGATTTGCGAAAAGCCGACACGGAGGTCAACCGCGCCTTGAGAGTGGACCCGGCTAATCCCACCGTGCTTGCATTCAAAAAACAAAACGACCAGATGATCGCCGCGATGCGCGGCAAAATACCTGATGAAGCGACTCTGCAAAAAGTTCCCATCGTAGTCGACGAGAAAATGGAAGCGAACACCCTGGTGCGCGATGGCAAGCTGCTTTACGAGATGGGCAAGTTTGAGGAAGCCGAAGCCAAGCTGGAGCAGGCTGTGAAATTGGACCCTAATAATCAGGGTGCGTTTTATTATTTGAGCCTGGTCAAGCAGGGCACCTACGCCCGTGAGGAGCATCTTACAACGGCTGACAACGAAAGTCGCGTGGTGCAGGTGGCTAAAGAGTGGGAATTGCCAAGGAACGTGCAATTGTCCCTGCCTGTGCCCAATCCGTATGCTTCCACCACTCTCATTCACACCGGCCCGGGACGTGAAGCCATCATGAGCAAACTGGATCGCATCCGGCTTGATTCGGTGATGTACGACAGTTTGCCGTTGAACGAAGTTGTCCGCAGTTTGAGCGAACAGGCCAAGCTGCGTGACCCGGAAAAAAAAGGCATCAACTTCCTGATTAATCCCAATGCGGATAATTCCGCGTCTGTTACGACCGGCGCTTCTGGAGGACGTGGAGGTGGCGGCGGTGCGACGCAAATCGATCCCACGACCGGCTTGCCAATTTCCACGGGACCGGCCGGGGAAACATCGGTGGACATCAATTCCGTCAGCGTCAGAATCAATCCGCCGCTCACTGATGTGCGCTTGTCTGAAGTGTTGGATGCGATCGTGAAAGTCGCCGATCATCCCATCAAATATTCCATTGAAGATTACGCCGTCATTTTTTCAGCCATGGGACCTCGATCGCCACAACTTTATTCGCGGACGTTCAAAGTAGATCCAAATACTTTCGTTCAGGGCTTGGAAAGCGTAAGTGGGTTGGCCTTTTACAACAACAACAATAACGGCGGCAGCGGCGGTGGCGGCGGAAGCAGCGGCGGCAGCAGCGGAAATAATAACCAATCAAGCGGAGTTTTTGCAATTGTAAATGCGGCGCCGGGTTCGGCTGGACTTCGATCCAGTGGAAATGGCGGCGGCGGCGGTGGTGGCGGCGGCGGCGGCGGGCAAGGAGCCGGCAACGGTGGATTGAGCTTTGTGACTGTCACGAATAACATGGCGGGTGTCAGCACGCTCGCCAGGGATTTCTTCACAACGTTGGGAGTGGATTTATCCTATCCCAAGAGTATTTTCTTCAATGACAGATTGGGGTTGCTGTTTGTTCGCGCGACACTGCAGGACTTGGACACCATTGAAAATGCCATTCAGGTTTTGAACCAGGTGGCCCCGCAGATTCATATCAAGACCCGGTTCATTCAGGTAAATCAAGATGACCAAGCAGGATTGGGCTTTGACTGGTATTTGGGGCAATTCAACATGGGAAAGTCTGTTGTTGCGAGTGGCGGCAATCAGGGGTCGCTTTATGTGCCGACATCTGCTGCGAATCCTTCCGGGACATTTCCCGGCAATCTTTTCAACGGCACGACCATTCCAGCTACAGTGCAAAGCCTGACCGGCGGTCTCAACAATTCCGGTCTTCCGGCCGTTGCCAGCATTACCGGCATCCTGACCAATCCCAACTTCCAGGTCGTGCTCCATGCCTTGGAACAACGCCAGGGTACGGAAGAATTGGCCGCGCCGGAGGTCACCACCACCAGCGGGCGGCAGACCGAAATGAAAGCAACGCAGGTCATCACGGTCATCACGGGCTTTACCTTCCAGCAAGGCTCGTCCTCCACGACCACCGGCACCACCCCATAAAAACAACATGCTTTTGACAACGGAAAAAATGAAAACGCATAAAGCAAATAAAATTCTTAAACCGGCGCTCTCCGTATTTTTGCTGTCAGTCGGTATTGGAGCTGTGGGAGTCGTTCGTGCGCAGGTCGTCACCTCAGCCGGCGTATCCGCCATTACACCGCAGACACAATCGCTGGAAACCGGCCCGGTGCTGGACGTGATGCCCTATGTTTTATCAGACGGTTACACGCTCAACCTGACCTTGATTCCGTCACTGACTGAATTCAGCGGTTATGATACTCCGCCGACCATCTCCGCTTCATTACTAGGTACCAGCTCGAGCGGTGTGGCGGTATTGCCTGTCGTTCTGCCTGATTTTACCGTGCGACAGGTGCTTACCACTGTGAATGTTTGGGACGGCCAGACCGTTGTTCTTGGCGGGTTGATTGCTGCGCAGGTTATCACCGAAAAAGACAAGGTGCCGGTGATCGGTGATCTGCCGCTTCTGGGCCGCCTCTTTCAAAGCTCGACCAAATCTTCCATAAAGAAGAACCTGATGATTTTTGTGACTGCGACGATTGTGGATCCTGCGGGCAACCGGGTCCATTCGGACGACGAACTGCCGTTTGCGCAAATTGCCATTCCGCCGCAGCCGCCGGGGGCGGGGCAGATAACTGAAACCACAAAAAAGGTGACGATGCCCAAACAATGACCGGATCCAGGGTCGGCGCTCGGTCGCAAACCCGGACTTAAATCAGCCAGCAAGACTGGAATGCTGAAAAAATTATGGATCGGTTGCTGATTATTGACGGGCATGCTTATGCGTATCGCGCGTTTCATGCGATACGCGGGTTGCGTTCGCCGGGCGGCCGGCCGACGAATGCGATTTATGGCTTTGTCAAAATGCTGGCGAAAATGCGCGCGGCCATTGAACCGACACATCTGATTGTGGTGTGGGACGGCGGATTAAACGCCGGGCGCATGGCTGCGCTGC
>JBEKON010000008.1:0-45418 GCA_049521735.1 Verrucomicrobiota bacterium | reverse complement strand
ATCGAAATAGTTCTGGACAAAATTAAATAGCAAAGTTCAGAATTTAATATCTTATGGACTTCATTTCTCAAACTGAGAATCAGTTTCATACATCACTTTGGGTTGTTGCTCTTGTAAACATCGCAGTTGCTGTAATTCATATTGCATTCGCTTGCGGGGTTTATGCCGATACGCGGAAGTTGCAGCAGAATGGAAAGCGTATTTATTTGGTTCATCCATTATTCTGGGTTTTAGCAACGATATTGGGAGGAGTTATTGCTGCGGGCATTTATTGGCTCGTTCACCATTTGAGATTGAGACAAGATGAAGTTGATACCTGATCTGCCACAGGCCAGAGGCCTGTGCTACCCCAAATTCACCGGGTCAATATCCACCGTAAGTGTTACGTTTTCTGGTAATGCAAGCGTCTCGATAATTTTCGCCAGTGTCTGACTGAGTTTGCTTATCGCGCGTGTCCGCAACATGATTTGGTAGCGATAAAAAGTTTCCGCACGCAGCAATGGCGCAGCGGCCGGCCCGGCAATAATTAAATCTTTGAACGCACCCCTCGCCCCGGCCCTCTCCCCGCTCTGCGGGGCGAGGGAGTGGTACGCTTTGTTTTCCTTCTCCCCGCCAAACGGGGAGAAGGTGGCCGCGGGCCGGATGAGGGGTCCGTTTTCGTTATCCGAAGATTTAAGATTTTTCTCCAACTCCCGTTTCAAATGGTTGGCGGAAAATTTCACCTTGTCTTCGTTGCGGCCTTTGAGCGTGAGCAGCGCGACGCGGCTGACGGGCGGATATTTTAGTTGTTCTCGGAATTCGATTTCCTGTTCGTAAAAGCCGGTGAAGTCGTGGCGACGCGCGTATTGGATCGCCGGATGAAACGGCGCAAACGCCTGCACGAACACCTCGCCCTCCACATCGCCGCGTCCGGCGCGACCGGCGACCTGGGTGAGAAGTTGGAAGGTGCGTTCGCCTGCGCGAAAATCCGGCTGATGCAGCGCGAGGTCGGCGTAAATGATGCCGACGAGCGTGACGTTCGGAAAATGCAGCCCCTTCGCAATCATCTGCGTGCCAACGAGGATGTCGGTCTTGCCCGCGCGAAAATCGCCGAGGACTTTCCGGTAATCGTCCTTGTGCTTCATCGTGTCGGAATCCATGCGTTTGACACGCGCGCGCGGAAAAAGTTTCGCGAGCGTTTCCTCGACTCTCTGCGTGCCTGTGCCGGCAAAACGAATCGCTGGGTTTTTGCATTTTTCGTTCGGGCACGCGGCAGGCACAGGTGCAACGTGGCCGCAAATGTGGCAGCAAAGTTTTTGTTCCTGCCGATGAAACGTGAGCGCGAGGCTGCAATTCGGACAATTGCAAACATAGCCGCACTTCGGGCATTGCAGCGAAGTCGAGTAGCCGCGCCGGTTCAAAAACAAAATCGTCTGCTCGTGCTTTTCGAGCCGTTGCGTGATGGCCTCCTTGAGTTGCGGCGAGAAAATCGGGATGCCTTTTTCGCCGCGCGCGGCCTGGCGCATGTCCACGACGCGGACGTGCGGCATTTTTTGATTGTCCACGCGTTCGGGCAATTCGAGCAGCGTGTATTTGCCCTTTTTGCAATTGTAATAGCTTTCGAGCGACGGCGTGGCCGAGCCGAGCACGACGACGGCGTTTTCCATCTGCCCGCGCATGATGGCCACATCGCGCGCGTGGTAACGCGGCGCTTCCTCCTGCTTGTAAGAATGTTCATGCTCCTCATCCACGATGATGAGGCCGAGCGGTTCGACCGGCGCAAAAATCGCCGAACGCGCGCCGATGACGATGCGGGCGCGGCCCTGGCGGATTTTGTGCCATTCGTCGTGGCGCTCGCCGGCGGACAAATGGCTGTGAAGGACAGCGACGAGCGTCTGGAGTTTGCCGGAACTGAAGCGCGCCTTGAACCGCTCGACGGTCTGCGGCGTGAGGGAAATTTCCGGCACGAGCACAATCGCGCCATTGCCTTGTTCAAGCGCGTGCGCGATGGCTTGGAGATAGATCTCCGTCTTGCCGGAACCTGTTACCCCATGAAGCAAAAATACCCGGGATGACTTTGCGATGCCCGATTCCCGTTGTGTAGCACCCGCGTCTCGCGGGTCATGTTCGGCGTCCCGCCGGACATTTTCAACGGTGTCGGATGCATCCGGCGTCCAGATGTAAGAATAATCTTCCATCGGTCCGACCAGCCCAATCGTTCGCGGGTTGTTCCAAATGTAATCCCAGGTTTTGTGCAAGTCCGCTTCGGATCGAATCAGACGGTCAAACGATTCATCCGTCCAGACCGGCCCGGAGCGTTTCATCACCTTGTTCACCGAGTGCGCGGAAAAGGATTTGATGCTATGTAGAATTTCGGTGAGTGAGTGAGCCCCCTCTTTTCCGGCTTCTTGAGTCGGCAACGGTTGAATCAGCAAATGAACATGGTCGGGCATTACGCACGCGGCGTAACATTTAATTTTGTTACCATGCCAGTGATGGCAGGCTTCCAGCGTTTTGGTGCGTGCCTCAGGAGAAAGAACGAGCTTGTCGTGCGTCCGCCAAGTGACGTGATAAATAAAACCCGGAATCTCAAAATGCGGCAGGCTGCGTTTGCGGACGGTGGTTTCTGAAATCGGACCGGGTTTGACAATCGAATGAGAGGCGGGCGCGACGCCCGTCTCCACCCGCGGGACGCGGGTGCTACCACAGCTATTTATCGCCGCGATGATTTTCTCCAACGCACTTTCCTGCGCCGGATTCAGCGGCAGCGGCTGCGACGGCAGAATGTGCTCGCGGGCATACGGATCGCGTTCGGAAATTTCCGAAGCGATTGCGACGAGTTTACGGTCTTCGAGTTTACGAACAATTGCAACACTTGCTTTGGAGAGTTCAAGCAGTTCCGTCAGTGGCATTTCACGTTGCTCTTCGATGATGTTCCAAACTTCCTGCTGGCGCGGCGATAGTTTTGGAAATTCGCCGCTCACCGGCAGCGCGCGGACGAACAGCCGTTCGCGCCAGCCGGATTTTTCCTTGCGCACGGCTTCGGGCAGAACGGATTTCAGCGCGATTTCCGGCGCGCAGCAATAATAATCGGCAATCCAACGCGCAAGTTTCAAGACTTTCGGCGTGACGAGTGTCTGCGCGCCGATGATTTTGAGTATCGGTTTGAGTTTCGCGTGTGCGGATTCCTCGGCGAGCGCGGTCACACAGCCGAAAATTTTTCGCGGACCGAATGGCACCTGCACGCGGCTGCCGACTTCAATTTGTCCAGCCAGTCCGGGCGGAATCAAATAATCGAATTCCCTGTGGAGCGCGATTTCAAGACTGACACGGGCAATCATGCGGGGTTGAGGGTTGAGAGTTGAGAGTTGAGTGTCAAGGATGCGCTGTTAGAACCCATCTTTGAAGTGATGAGTTGCACGAGTCTCTGATTTTCCAAAAAGTGAAGTTCAGGACTTGCAGAGCTCGCCTCTCCGAATTTCAGTCCCGCGAGATAGCGCGCATCTCGGCCTCAAGCTGTTGCCGCAGCGATTCGCGTTCAGCGTCGGTCGCTTCGCGCGGCACGCGCATCACGCGGCCGGCGCTGACTTCGCAGCGTGAAAACGGCAGCGGCACTTGAAAGCGGTCCCAGCTTTTTAGTTGGATTTTCCACTGTAGATGATACGACGCGGGAACGATTGGCAGACCGGTGACTTGCGCCAATGACATCGCGCCATCCTGCACGACATAACGCGGCCCACGCGGTCCATCGGGCGTAATGGCAAGGTCGTAGCCGCGCTCGGCCCAGGTCTTCAATTCGAGCAACGCCTGGGGGCCGCGCCGGCTGCTCGAACCGCGCACGGGCTGGACGCCGAAGCGTTCGAGAACCGACGCGAGAAACGCGCCGTCACGGCTCGCGCTGACGATCCCCGCGAGACCGGCGGCCTGGTGATGCCTGCGCCCAAAGGAAAAATACAGCTTTATGGCAAGCGCGAGGCGATTGTGCCACGTGCAATAAATCACCTGGCCAATATCCTTGCGCATCATAAATCCGTGCGGGTCGTTGGTGCGGTAACGTAATGTCGCTGACACCAGGGTGAGCACAGCCCAAAGGATCCATGCGCCAAGCCGTTGATGCCATTTGGGTGGGTTCGGCACGACCATACCCGATTTTCTTTTCTTTGTCGGCGGACCCGTTTTTTCCGGCGATAAACTTGCTTCAGTCATCACGCCCCCTTTTTCAAACACGCGCGCACCAGGTCTTCGACCGTCGCCTTCACGCCAAGCATGGTCTGGGTGGTGCGAACGGCATCGTGCGCGTCAATTTGTTTGAAACCGAGCGCCATGAGCGCCAGCACGGCGTCGTTGATTTTTTGGTCGTCCGGCGACAACGCGCGTTGCGCGCTCGCGGCTTCCCAAGCGCCTGCCGCGCCGATTTTGTCGCGCAACTCGACAATGATACGCTCGGCGGTCTTTTTGCCTACACCGGAAATTTGGGAGAGCGCCTTCACGTCACCACCCGCCACCGCGCCGCGAAACGCAGTGACACTGATGCCGCTCAAAATATTCAGCGCGATTTTTGGGCCGATGCCGGAAACGGTGTTGACCAACAGCCGGAACAAATCGCGTTCCGCCGCCGTCATGAAACCGTAAAGCGTGTGCGCGTCCTCGCGGATGACCAGTTGCGTGAGCAATTTAACCGTGCCGCCCGGCTGCGGCAGCTTGTCGAACGACGACAGCGGAATGAGCACTCCATAGCCGACGCCATTGACGTCCACGATGACTTGCGTGGGCAGCGCTTCAACCAGTTTGCCTTGGAGAAAAGTAATCATACCAATAGACGGTTATTTGCCGTGACTGACCCGCAAAACTCTCGCATCCGTTTTTGAAATTTCAGCGACTGCAACACCACCCAATGCCCCATCGGGCAAAGTTCCCTCAACCTGCCAGACACCATCTTTCAAAACAGCTTTGAACGGCTTTTCTTTTTGAATGTTTTTTTCACCATAAATTGGTGTCCAAACTGCCACTGCAATCGCAATGGCGGTCTTCTCGTCAGGAACAAATCCGGCTTTTGGTTTGGAGTCAGCGGCGAATGACAATCCAGCCGTTAACATTGTAACTGCGATAAAAAGACAGAGATTTTTCATACAATATTAGCTCAAATTTTTTTCAGTGGCGTCAAATTGTATCGGCTGTTTTCATGCGCGTGGGCCAACGCGAGAGCCAGCGCGTCGGCGGCATCGGGTTCAGGTGGTTTCGGCAAGTTCAACAGGCGCTGAACCATTTTTGCGACGGCGGACTTTTGCGCCGCGCCGTAGCCGACGACGGCCTGTTTTACCTTGCGCGGTGCCATTTCAAAAATTTCGAGGCCGGCTTCGGCAATGACTGCAAGCGCCGCGCCGCGCGCTTCGCCCATGACGATGGCAGTCTGCAGATTTTGCGCGTAAAAAAGCCCTTCGACGACGCAGACAGCCGGCTGGTATTCGCGCAAAACTTCGCGGAGTGTTTGTGAAATTTTGACGAGGCAGCGGGAATGTTCCCAGCCGGGCGGGCATGAAATCGTGCCGTGCGCCAGCGCGAGCGGATGCGGTTTGCCGGGGCGAATGACGCCGTAGCCGGTGCCGCGCAATGACGGATCAATGCCGAGAATCACGCAATGAGTATTTGCCGCGGGGCGCAGGCTTGACTCGAACACAGGCGCCACGGCGCGCGGCGACGCGCCACCGATGCGTTCCTTTATTTGTTCAAATTGCCGCCGCGTGATGCCCACGGGCGCATTTTGCCAGTGGCGGAGAAGTTGCAAAAGGAAAAACGCCGGGCGAAACTTGCTCGCCGCGGCGTTTGACGCATCCAGCAAAGGAAAGGTCAGTGCCTCGGACCGTTGCCGGGACCAGTTTGATCTTGATCCTGCCTGTCGGATTTCTGCGACGCTGGCGCGGATGACGACTTGTTGTCAGGCTGGCTGCGTTGTGGACGCTCGACGAGCGCAGCGGCTGGCGCGTTGTGGTGGTTGGCCTCGGGTGCATAGTGTTGCCCCTGACCGGGAGTTGGTGTGACTACAGGCGCCTCGAAATTATGCGCATTACCGCGCAACGTTGCCGATTGTGGCGATTGCTGCTGTCTCTTTGGAGAGAAAATCCGGTTGTTGTCATTCGGCGTCGAATAATTGGCCGGTGCCGATGGCCGTTGAGTCTGGTTTGGAACGGAAAACTCGTTGCGGTTTTGCGGACTGTATGTGGTGGCATTGGGAACCTGCGGTTTTCCAACTGGCCGTGTTGAAGGCGCAGGCTGATTGTTGTTCGGTTGCGGAGAATGGTTTTGTGCCGGAGACCCGACTTGCGGCGGATGGTTGTTCCTGTTTCCGCCGGGGACCGGATTGTCCACAAAGTGCGGGCGATTCACAACCAATGTGCGACCATCATGACTGAGTTGATCGCCGCGCGAACCGCGTCCGGACGACGAGGTTGTATCCCGGATTGAGATGGGATGGATGGGCGTTCTGGTGATGGCGGTGATACGTTCCGGCTCAATCCCACGGTTGACGAAGCCGTGATCGCGAACGTTGAAGTTGTTGATCACCGTGGTGTGATTGTAAATCTGCGTTATCTGTGTTGGAGCAGCGCGAAAGCGGCGTGGGTGCGGGTCACAAAAATGACCGATCGGCACGAACGTGAAACAATTCACGTTCAAACCAAAGTCGAATCCAATACCGACGTTGCGGCCTTGGTAAAAGAAACCGACGCCTTCCCGATACACCGCAAATGGCGGTAGCGGCGCCCAGCCGCAGTAATCGTCAGAATACCGCCATGTCACCCACGATGGACCCCAAACGGTGTCCGGCATCCAGCACCAACCCCAACGCGCATGACGGAACCAGCGACCGTAGTGAAACGTCGCCCAGCCCCATGAATAATCCGAAATCCAATACCAGCCGCTGTCGGTATAAACCCAATGTCCGTGGTCGCAATACGGCTGCCAGCCGGAGTTGTAAACCACCACGCTTGGCCGCCAGCACCGGCCGTAACCCTCCACGTCCACCCAACTGCCATACGGCGCAAGCGTGTTATAAAAATAGTTCACCGTAACTTCCGCCGGTTGCTCCACCGGTTGCGGTTCCGGCGCGGGTTCCGGCGATTCGGTGGTGGCGGGTGCCGGAGCGGGTTGAGCCGGGGGTTGATACGCCGGCGCGGCCATTTGCTGCTGCAACTGCTGGTCGCGCTGCATCATGGCGGTGATGACTTCGTTCGGCAGGCCAATGTCCTTCAAATAAATGATTTTGTCCGAATCAAGATTGAACATGCTGCCGGAATTCGTGACGTAAGTCATGATGATGCTTTCATCCACGCCAGCCTGCGTAAGCCGGATGACTTGAGCGAGCGGGCTGGTGGGCGGAATGCCCGGTGGCAATGTGCCGGGCATCGTTGAATTGTCGGGCGCGGTGGAGACGAGATCCGTGCCCGGCGACGGCGGAGCGGGTTGTTCCTGCGCGTTGGAATTTCGCGGTGATTGGCCCCCCATCAAAACAAATATCACGAGCGCAGAGCCAAAAATAAGTTTAAGAGAAATTGTTTTTTTCATTCTGACACCTTGGTTGCTGTTCGCCTACAACATTGGACATTATTCCTTTCGACCAATTACCGTCAAAAGTATTCAAGCAAAGCTGCATTTGTAGTAAATGGTACCCCCGCCCGGAATTGAACTGGGATCCGCGGTTTAGGAAACCGCTGCTCTATCCATTTGAGCTACGGGAGCATACGCCAAAGACAGGGTGGCTATGACTTCATCTGGTTTCCAGATGAAACGTCTCAAAGAACCTGTCACCAGGTTCCGGCCAATTTTCCAGTCGCCCTATCGGCAATTCATTCTGTCCATGCCGATATGCATGGCAAGTCAATTTGAAAACCGCCGGGATCAGGCGTTAAGCTGTAATGCTTTGCGTTCACACTCTGCATATTTTTCGACCAGCTTGTCATAAACGCGCGCGGCGTCCGGATTTGGGCGGATTTCGCTGTTGGGAACCGGCGCGGTAAAACCGGCAACAATCTCCTCCCATTTCGCTTTTTTTCCACTGTGAACGAGCCAGCCATGGGCGGCACGCAAGGCGGCTCCAAGCGCGGCGCTCTTGGAAATTTCAATCCGCAAAACGCGGCAATTCATCACGTCGGCCATGACCTGCAACAACACCAAATCATTCGACGCGCCGCCGGTGGCATAAATCCGGTCGGGTGCAACTTTCATCCATTGTGAATGCAACCGCATGGACATCATTTGCGCTTCGATGATGGCGCGGCAATTCGCGGCGGCGTCTTTTTCGTCCAGATCAAAACGGTGAATGCCGGGCTTGTTGACACGCGGAACGATTTCGGCTTCAAACCACGGCAGTAAAATTCCGCCGTTGTTGCCCGGTGGCGCCGAACTGATCATCCTGCCAAGGTCCTGCCAGTTTCTGATTCCATAAGCCTCGCCAATTTTTCCGCGGGCAAGCGAGCCGTTTTTGTAACAAATCAACGTCATGTAATCGCCGGTCGGCGAAACAAACACGTGACCTTCACCGTGCGCGTCCGTGCGGCATTTTTTCATCGAGCCAAAGTAGGTGTCGCTCGTGCCAAGGCTGATGGCGACCATGCCCTCGCGAATCAGGCCAAGGCCGACGACGCTGCACGGATTGTCACCCGACCAGACAAGCGTTTGCGCGTCGGGATTCACGCCAAATTTTTTCACAAAGTAGGGACTGACTGTCCCGGTGACTTTCCATGATTCGGTGAGCGGCGGCAGTTTTTTATTCAAATCCGGCGCGGTGGCTTCGAGCGCGTCCACGCGCCAGTTTTTTTCCCGAATATCCATCAGGTTCATGCCAGCGCCGTCGCCGTGATCAATCGGCACAATTTTGCCCGCCAGCAACGATGCCATGAACGAACTGACCAGCGCGATGTCCGTCGTTTGCGCGTAGGCTTCCGGTTCAGTTTTGTAAAACCTGCGGATTTGCGGGCCCGTGAATCGCTCGAAAGTGTCTGAACCGGTCTTTTGCGCCGTGGCTTCGACACCGCCAAGTTTTTCCCGGATCTCCGCGCATTCCGCAGCGGTCGAGGAATCCATCCAAATCGGCGCGGTCGAACGCGAAAAAACGCCGTCCAAATTTCTGACCAGACTTTTTGCTGAATCAAAATTGGCGAGCGCGGCGGCGGCGCGGTCATTCAAATAAACCGAGCCGTGTTGCTGTGCGCTGCCGCTGATGGCCAGAATTTCGCCCAGCGCGACATTGTCCTTTTTCATTCCGGCGAAAATCAAATCGAGCGCCTCGGCCCACATCAACGGCGAACTGCGTTTGACGAGCGGGTCGGAATGGGGCAGCACGCCATTTTGCGTTTGGTAATGCGGCAAGGCGCGGTCGAAGTTCAGCGATTTGTCATACACAACCTTGCGCCGTTCGTAATCAATCACCACCGCGCTCAAACTTTGCGTACTCAAATCCAGTCCGAGAAATAATTTTGCCATTCGAGTTGAATAAAACTGTAACTGGCCCGCCAGTCAAGAGCGGGGCTTCCGCGATTCAGCAGCAATTTTTGTCACTGCGGCGGTTAATAGGGTGATTTTCAGCCGCGTTTTACCGGCCAGGAGATTCTGCCATCGGAAGTTGACCATGCGCGCGGCAATTCGTTAGCTTTTTCCCGCATGCCAACCACCTTTAAGAACATTTCGAGGATCCAATACGAAGGGCCCAAATCCAAAAACCCATTGGCTTTCAAGCATTACAATCCCGACGAGCCTGTTGACGGCAAGACGCTGAAGGAACATTTGCGTTTCTCCGTCGTTTATTGGCACACGTTTCGCAACCCGCTCTCCGATCCGTTCGGCGTCGGCACGGCCGTCCGCCCGTGGGACGACGGAACAAATTCCATCGCCAATGCGCAAAACCGCGCACGCGTCGCGTTCGAGTTCATGAGAAAACTCAATGCGCCGTTTTATGCCTTTCACGACCGTGACATTGCGCCGGAAGGTGAAACACTCGGTGAGACGAACAAAAACCTCGATGCCGTTGTGAAGGTTCTCAAGGAGGAACAGCAGCGCACGGGAATCAAATTGCTTTGGGGCACGGCCAATTTGTTTTCCAATCCGCGTTTCGTCCACGGCGCGGCAACGAGCTGCAACGCCGACGTGTTCGCCTTTGCCGCCGCACAGGTGAAGAAGGCGCTCGAAGTCACACTTGAACTCGGCGGCGGGGGCTACACTTTCTGGGGCGGACGCGAAGGTTATTCGACGCTGCTGAACACGAACATGAAGCGGGAGCTGGAGCACCTTGCCAAATTCCTGCACATGGCCGTGGATTATAAAAAGAAAATCGGTTTCAAAGGGCAGTTTTACATCGAGCCGAAGCCCAAGGAGCCGACCAAGCATCAATACGATTCCGACGCTGCCGCGTGCCTGAATTTCCTGCGCGAATACGATTTGCTCGGCGATCTCAAGCTGAACATCGAGACCAATCACGCCACGCTTGCCGGTCACACGATGCAGCACGAACTCGAGGTTGCCGGGGCGGCGGGCGCGCTCGGCTCAATTGACGCCAACACCGGTGACGAATTGCTCGGCTGGGACACGGATCAATTCCCCACCGACGTTTATCTCGCCACGAAAATCATGCTGACCATTCTTAAATACGGCGGTTTCACCACCGGCGGCGTGAATTTTGACGCCAAGGTGCGCCGCGAAAGTTTTGAGCCGGTGGATTTGTTCCACGCACACATCGGCGGCATGGATGCCTTTGCGCGCGGGCTGAAAATCGCCGCCGCCATCCGCAAGGACGGCCGGCTGGCCGGGTTCGTGAAGGAACGTTACCGTTCATGGGACACGGGCATCGGGAAGAAAATTGAGTCCGGCAAAACCGACTTCACCGAACTCGGAGCCTATATGCTCAAGCAAGGTGACGTTGCTCCAAATACAAGCGGCCGTCAGGAGTTTCTGGAAAATCTCATCAACGAGTTTATTTAGGCAATTTTAACTGGAAAAAATTTGGCTGTTGCGCTCATGCACCATTCGGATTCCCCCAAATCTTCCATCGGGAAATTCCGCTGGGTCGTCTGTGCGCTGCTCTTTTTCGCGTGCGCGGTCAATTACATGGACCGGCAGATTCTGGGCCTGCTCAAGCCCCAGTTGTCGGAACTTTTCAAGTGGACGGAAACCGATTATGGCCGGATGGCCATTGCCTTTCAGGCCGCCTATGCCATCGGACAGACACTGTTCGGCCCGTTTATCAGCTGGATCGGCACGAAAAGCGCGTATGCCTGCTCGGTCGTCTTTTGGAGTCTCGCGGCCATGTCGCACTCGCTCTGCCGCACGGTGACCGGCTTCTCCCTGGCGCGTTTCGCCCTGGGCTTGGGTGAATCGGGAAATTTTCCGACCGCCATTCGCGCTGTGACGGAGTGGTTTCCGCCGAAGGAACGCTCGGTAGCCACGGGCATTTTCAACACCGGTACAAACATCGGGGCAATCTTCGCGCCACTGCTGGTCCCGTTGATTGTATTGAATATTAACTGGCAGGCCGCATTCATCCTGCTTGGCATGACCGATCTGGTCTGGCTGGGTTTCTGGTTGAGCCTTTTCAACGCGCCGGAAAAATCCAAGCGGGTCAGCCCGGCGGAACTGGCCCACATCAAGAGCGGTGTGACGCCGACGGCGGAGCAAAAAATCCCATGGATGAAGCTGCTCGGTTATCGCGAGGCGTGGGCCTATTACGGCACGTGTGTGCTTGTCGGGCCGGTCTGGTGGTTTTACGGTTTCTGGCTGCCCGACTTCTTCAGCAAGCAGTTCCACTTGAACCTGAAACAATTCGGCTTGCCCCTGGTGGTGGTTTATACCGTCACTGCCATGGGCAGCATCGGCGGAGGCGGCTTGTCGGCGTGGTTTTTGAAACGCGGCTGGTCGGTGAACCGGGCGCGCAAGACGGCTTCCCTGCTCTGTGCGTGCTGCACGTTGCCGGTGATTTTCGCGCCGCGCGTGGACAGTGTATGGCTGGCGACGGCTTTCTTTGCCCTGGCCGCCGCTTCGCATCAAGGCTGGTCGGCCACGATGTACACAGTCGTTTCGGACATCTTTCCCAAGCCCGCCGTGGCATCCGTGGTCGGTTTTGGCGGCACACTGGCGTCGCTTATGTCCATGGGATTTTTCTGGCTCGTCAGCCACATCCTCCAAGGGGAAGGCACCTACCGCAACATCATGCTGATTTGCGGTAGTGCATATGTCGTGGCCTGGCTCATCTTCCACTTGGGCGTGCCGCGCATCAAACCCGTCCGGGTCGAAATGACTCCTGCGTGAAATCCGCCATGCCCATCGAATCATTGAAAAAAATGCCTGCGTTCCGCCATCCTTGGATCCCCGACCAGAAGGACGGAACATTTTACAACCCGATCATTTATGCGGATTACTCCGATCCCGATGTCATCCGTCACGGCGATGATTTTTATCTGACCGCGTCGAGCTTCAATTGCACGCCGGGATTGCCGATCCTGCACTCGAAGGATTTGGTGAACTGGACGATCATCAATCACGCCGTCAAAAACCTGCCGCATCCGCGTTATGCCGAAGTGCAGCACGGCTGCGGCGTGTGGGCGCCTGCAATCCGCTTTCACAACGGCAAATTCTGGATTTTCTTCCCCATGCCGGATGAAGGCATTTACGTGACCACGGCCGACGATCCTGCGGACAGGTGGTCTGAACCTCATTTGGTGCAGGAAGGCAAAGGTTTGATTGACCCCTGCCCTTTTTGGGATGATGACGGCAAAGCCTATCTGGTTCACGCCTACGCCGGCTCGCGCGCGGGCATCAAACACATTCTTCGGGTGCGCCCGATGGCATCCGACGGCTCGCGGTTGCTCGGTGAAGGGGAAATCGTTTTTCACGATCCAGAACGGCATCCGACTCTCGAAGGCCCGAAGTTTCTAAAGAAGGACGGCCGGTATTATATCCTCGCTCCCGCCGGCGGCGTGCAAACCGGATGGCAGGTCGTCCTGCGTTCACGAAATATTTTCGGCTCTTACGAAGATAAAATCGTGCTGGAGCAGGGAAACACATCTATCAACGGGCCGCACCAGGGCGCGCTGATTGACCTGCCGAACGGCGAGTGGTGGTTTCTTCATTTCCAGGACGCGGGCGCTTATGGACGGATCGTCCACCTGCAACCCGTCAACTGGAAGGACGGCTGGCCATTCATGGGACGGGATCTGGACGGCAACGGCATCGGCGAACCGGTTTTGCACTGCCAGAAACCAGCCATCGGGCACGGCTCATCCGTTGCCATCCCGCAAACCAGCGACGAATTCGATTCCCCCACCCTCGGCCTGCAATGGCAATGGCACGCGAATTTTTCCGAAAAATGGTTCTCGCTCCCGGCGCGAAAAAACCGGCTGCGGTTGTTTTCCGTGCCGATGCCCGCAAAAGCCGCCAATTTCTGGCCCGTTCCGAATTTGCTGTTGCAAAAACTGCCCGCGCTGAAATTCACCGCCACGACGGAACTTGATTTCAGCCGGCTGGCTGTTGGCGGGAAGGCCGGACTCATTGTAATGGGCATGGATTATTCGTATCTCGCGGTGGAGCGAACGGCGGCAAATTTTCGCTTGATCAAGGCCACCTGCAAGGAAGCCTCGAAAGGTGATGCAGAAGTTGTCGAAGCCGAAACGAAATGGGCCGGTGATTCCATCTTTCTGCGCGTCGAAGTTGATGAAGGCGCACTGTGCCATTTCAGTTTCAGCCGCGACGGGGAAAAATTTTCTGCGATGGGCAAAAATTTCACCGCTCGCGAGGGCATCTGGATTGGCGCAAAAGTCGGACTCTTCTGTCTGTCAACCGATGCGGAAAAGAAATCCGGTCATGCGGATTTTGCCCGGTTCAGATTCAGTTGACTGCTCAATGAAGATTCAACCGTGCGGCGGGTGAAAAATTTCGGCACCCACGAATCCCAAGCCACACTGTTTTCTACGGGTTTTATCCAAGATGAACAACCACAAGCCCTTCCCGGTTTTTTCCCATTGGAAACACATCGTTGTTGCGCGCTCAAATCGTGAACATTTCGGTGCACGGATTGTCTTTTTATTGCATGAGATGAAACATTGTGAAGAACAGGTTGCAAAATGAGGACAGATTGTTTAGGAACATAAAGTTTTGGGAATGGAACATTTACGACGGGAAAATTTCCTCCGATTGCGCGGCCGCAAATTAAATTTGTTTCCGGTCGCCGCCGGTTTTTGTCTCATCCTGCTGTGGCTTGCCGTTCCACCGGCGCGCGCGGCGAGCTTTACCGCTTCACTTGACCGCGACACCATTGCGATGGGCGAGCAGGTGACGTTGTCGCTGACGTTTGAAGGCGGCCAGTCGAAAAATGTCCCGACGCCGAGCGTTCCCGGTTTGCAAATCGCACAGATCGGCACTTCCCAAAGTGTCAACATTGTCAACGGCGCGATGAGTTCAACCGTTACCGTCACCTTTTCCGTTACACCACAACACGACGGCGAATTTGTCATCCCGGCCATGACCGCCGATGTGGGCGGGGTGCAACTGACCAGTCAGCCCCTCGAATTGATCGTGCATAAGGCCGCCGTGCCCTCCGCGACCGCCGTCAATTCCGGTAGCGAGGTCGCGTTCATGCGGCTCCTGCTGCCGCAGAAAACCGTTTATGCCGGACAGTCGCTGACCGCGCAGTTGGAAATTTTTCTGCGCGACGACGTGCAGAATTACGGCCAGCCGCAATTCACCGGCACGCCGGCCGACGGTTTTATGCTCGGCAAAAATGCCAGCGGCGGCCATTTCCGGACCCAGGTCGGCAACCGCACCTACACCGTCATCCCCATTACCCTCGCGCTGACCGCCGTCAAATCCGGCACACTCACGCTCGGCCCGTTCACCGCGAACATGGTGGTAGTGCTGCCGTCGCAAAATCAGGGCGGCGATCTGCTCGCGATGTTTTTCAACCACGGCGAGCAGAAGCAAGTTGCGCTCGCGACCGAACAAATCACCGTCCAGTCGCTGCCGCTGCCGGCGGAAAACGTGCCGCCGAATTTCAACGGCGCGATTGGCGAATACACGATGACCGTTACCGCCGGACCAATCAATGTCGCCGTCGGCGATCCCATCACCGTGCACATTCAAATTTCAGGCCGGGGCGATTTGAATTCGCTTGCGCTGCCCGGTCAATCAGCATGGCATGATTTTAAAATTTATCCACCCGCGTCGAAGGTGGTGACGACCGATCCACTCGGCCTGCAAGGCACAAAAACATTTGAAGAAATTGTCGCGCCACAAAACACGGATGTGCACGAGCTGCCGCCTTTTTCCTTCAGTTATTTTGACCCGGATACGGGTAATTATCGCACGCTGACGGAACCGTCCGTGGCATTGGCTGTTCATTCCGCTGGGACGATACCCATACCGACCATTGCCGCCGCTAAAACCGCCAACATGGAAAATCCGCCGGTGCCGGAGGATATTTTGCCGATTAAGGAAGGGTTGGGCGCGCTCGCCCAAGCCGGCCTACCGCTGGTGACGCGGCCGGCATTTCTCGCTTTTCAAAGTCTGCCTGTCCTTGCGTGGATCGCCGCATTTGTCTGGCGCAAACGCACGGACAATCTGGCGAACAATCCGCGTTTGCGGCGGCAACGTCAGGTCGCACAACTCATCGCTGGTGGATTGGGCGACTTGAATAAATTTGCCGCTGAAAACAAATCGAATGAATTTTTTGCCATGCTCTTCCGGTTGTTGCAGGAACAACTTGGGGAACGACTCGACTGTCCCGCGACGGCAATCACCGAAGCAGACGTGGACATACGGCTCGTCCAACGCGGTGCAGATCAGGCGACCATGGAATCGCTTCGCGAACTATTCCAGCTCTGTAATCAAGCCCGTTACGCGCCAATCCAAACCCGCCAGGAGCTTGCCGCCATCGCCACAAAATTTAAGAAAGTCATCGGCGAACTTCAGAACTTGAAGACATGAAAAACTGGTTTCTTATTTTGCTCGCCCTGGTCTGCGCCGGAAAAATTTCGGCGGCGGACATCCCGGCTGAATTCAACGCGGCAAACAAACTCTACGCCGAAGGCAAATTCGCCGCTTCCGCCACCGCTTACGAAAAGATTCTTCAATCCGGCGCCGTTTCGCCGGCGCTTTGGTTCAATTACGGCAACGCGGAATTCAAGTCCGGCCATCTTGGCGAAGCCATCGTCGCGTATCGGCGGGCGGCATTGTTCTCGCCGCGCGACGCGGAAATACGCGCGAATCTTGCGTTCATTCGCAGTCAAGTCCAGGGCGCGACACGGCGCGAAAGCCGCTGGCAAAACTGGCTTGGCCAGTTGACGCTCAACGAGTGGACGCTGCTTGCGGCGACTGCATTCTGGCTGACGTTTATTTTACTCGCAGCGCGACAAATTCGTCCCGTGCTCGGCGCGAAACTGAAGGGCGCAACGTCCATTTGCGCCACGTTGACGATTTTGTCCGGTGCGGCGCTGGGCTTGCAGACGGCGGAACATTTTTCCAAACAAACCGCTGTGGTTGTCTTACAGGAAGCGACGGCACGCAGCGGGCCATTCGACGAGGCGCAAAACGCATTCAAGGCGCATGACGGCGCGGAATTGGCGGTCATGGATCGGCACGGCGACTGGCTGCAAGTGGCCGATAGTTCCGGAAGAATCGGCTGGCTTCTGATAAAGCAGGTTGAAATTCTGCCCGGCGCGTGACAAAAATTTTACTTGAACACCGTCCGGCGATTTTGTGTCCATCGGTAATAAATCACTTGATAAAATGAATACTGGAATCAGCGCAATCAACGAAGCAGTCAAGGAAGCCGGCGTCTTCACGCGCCCGCTGTTTAACGAACTCGGCAAAGTCATCGTCGGCCAGAATTATCTGGTCGAACGGCTCGTCATCGGCCTGCTCGCCAACGGCCACGTGCTGCTCGAAGGCGTGCCCGGCCTGGCCAAGACGCTCTCCGTCAAATCGCTTGCCGCATGCATCCACGTCAAGTTTGCGCGGCTGCAATTCACGCCGGACATGCTGCCCGCCGACGTCATCGGCACGCAGATTTACAATCCGCAATCCGGCGGCTTCAGCACGCGCAAAGGGCCGATTTTCGCCAACCTCATCCTGGCCGACGAAATCAATCGCGCGCCCGCCAAGGTGCAAAGCGCGTTGCTCGAAGCGATGCAGGAAAAACAGGTCACCATCGGCGAACAGACCTTCAAGCTCGAAGAACCGTTCCTCGTGCTGGCCACACAGAATCCCATCGAGCACGAAGGAACTTATCCGTTGCCCGAGGCGCAGGTTGACCGCTTCATGCTCAAGCTCAAGATCGACTATCCATCGCGTGCCGAGGAACGACAGATACTCGACTTGATGGCGCGCACGAGCGGCACACCCGTGACTCACGCCGTCGTCGAGCCGCAGCAAATCCTCAAGGCGCGCGAAGTCATCAACGACATCTACGTGGACGACAAGGTGAAGGAATACATTGTGGACCTCGTCTGCGCCACGCGCGACCCCGACCACTACAAAATCGCGGTGAAGGATTTCATCCAGCTTGGTGCGTCGCCGCGCGCGACTATTTATCTGACACTCGCGGCCAAGGCCTACGCCTTTTTGAAAGGCCGCGGTTATGTCACGCCGCAGGACGTGAAAAGCATCGGCATGGACGTGCTGCGCCACCGCGTGGCCATCACTTACGAGGCCGAAGCCGAGGAAAAAACCAGCGAAACGGTCATCCAGAAAATCTTTGATGAGTTGCCGGTGCCATAAGCGAAAGCAGAATGATGAAGGAAGAATGAAGAAATGGTTTCGTGACCTGGATTTTGATTCAAACAGCAAAGTGGGATTCTTCTTTCAGCCTTCTGCATTCTTCATTTTCCCATGATCCCCCGCGAAATCCTTAAAAAAATCCGGCAGATTGAGCTGCGCACGAACCGGCTCGTGACTGAAACGCTCGCGGGCCAGTACCACAGCGTCTTCAAGGGCCAGGGCATGAATTTCGACGAAGTGCGCGAATACCAGCCCGGCGATGATGTGCGCGCCATTGACTGGAACGTCACCGCGCGGATGAACCACCCGTTCATCAAGAAGTTCGTCGAGGAACGAGAATTAACGGTGATGCTGGTGGTGGATGTGAGCGGCTCGGGGCTGTTCGGCTCACGCGACCAATCCAAACGCGAACTTGCGGCGGAAATTGCCTCCATGCTCGCGTTTTCTGCCATCCGCAACAATGACAAGGTCGGCCTGTTGCTGTTCACGGACGAGGTGGAAAAGTTCATCCCACCGCGCAAGGGCCGCAGCCATGTATTGCGCGTCATTCGCGAAGTCCTGTTTTTTGAGCCGAAACGGCGCGGAACGGATTTGGTAAATGCTCTGGAATTCATGGGCCGCGTTTTGCCGCACAAGGCCATCGCGGTTGTCATTTCGGATTTCATTTCACCGGAGGGCGGCGCGCTGCCGGCGCAAACGCAAACCGCGTTGCGGATTGCGAATCGCAAGCACGATGTCGTGGCCGTGCAAATCACGGATCGCTATGAACTCGAATTGCCCGCGCTAGGTCGTTTGATCCTGGAGGACGCCGAGACCGGCGAAATCCTGGAACTCAACACCGGCCATGCGAGCAGCCGCGACGCGTTCGCGTTGCGGCAGGAAAAGCAGCGCAATGACCTCGCGCGCCAGTTTCGCTCGTCGGGCGTGGACACCATTCAACTGCGCACGGACGAACCTTACTCGGCGGCCTTGGGCAAATTTTTTGAAAACCGTGAAAAACGCCGTTTGCGCGGATGAGCCTTTGACGATGATCACGAACGTCACAGCACAAACCGTTTCGTCCGCTAACGACATTCGCGACATCAAGCCGCCGGTCGCGATCCCGAGCGGCTGGGAATGGTTCTGGTGGACGCTCGGTGCGCTGGCCACCGTCGCGGTCTTGTTTTTTATCTGGCAATGGTGGCAAAAACGGCGTTTGCGGATTCCAGTTGAGCCGCCCGTGCCGGCTCACGTCCGTGCGAAACAAAAATTGGAAGAAGCGCTGGCGTTGATTTCACAACCCAAGCCGTTCTGTATTTTGGTTTCGGACACGATCCGGTTTTATCTTGAAGAGCGTTTTGATTTTCATGCGCCGGAGCGGACGACCGAGGAATTTTTGCGCGAGCTGGGCGGAACGGATTTGTTGTCGCCGGAACAAAAAGAAAGCCTCGGCGGATTTCTGGGGAGTTGCGACCTCGTGAAGTTCGCCAAATACGAACCGCGCGAACCAGAATTGCGCGAACTACATGGCTCCGCCGTCCGTCTGGTTGAAGAAACCGAACCGAAGCCAATGCCTGCAACAACCGAAGAAAATCAAATCGGAAATCCAAAATCGGAAATCGTAAATTCAAGATGACCTTCGCTCATCCATATTTTTTGCTGCTGCTTCTGTTGCTGCCGCTGCTGGCGTGGCTCAAAGGCCGGCGCGGCCAGCCACCGGCGTTTTTATATTCCTCGGTGCAATTGTTGGCGGGTTTGACCAATGCCCGGCATTCACGGGCGGGCGCGTTTCTGGCGGCGTTGCGCTGGCTGGTGCTGGCGTCATTCATCGTCGCGCTGGCGCAACCGCGCTTGATAAAAAGCCAGACAACGGTCAAGGCCAGCGGCATTGACATCATCGCGGCGCTCGATTTGTCGGGCAGCATGATTTCGGAGGATTTCGTCGTGCACGGCCAGCGGGTGAACCGGTTCAACATGGCGCGCTCGGTCCTGAAAGGCTTTATTGACGAGCGGCCAAACGACCGCATTGGGCTGGTCGTGTTTGCGGCCCGGGCGTTCATCGCCGCGCCGTTGACACTCGATCACGATTATTTGCAGGAAAATCTGGACCGGCTCGAAATCGGCACCATCAATGCCGATCAAACCGCCATTGGCGATGCGCTGACCACGGCGCTGAACCGGCTGCGCGATTTGAAGGCGAAGAGCAAAATCATCATTTTGATGACCGACGGACAAAATAATTCCGGCAATATTGACCCGCTTGCCGCGGCGCAGGCGGCGCAGGCACTGGGCGTGAAAGTTTATACCATCGGTATCGGCGAGCGCGGCATGGCCCCAATGCCGGTGTTCATGAACGGCCAGAAAGTCGGCTATCGAAACGTGCCGGTGGACGTGGACGAGGACACGTTGCAAAAAATCGCGCAGATGACCGGCGGCAAATATTACCGCGCTGACAACGCGGAGCGGTTCCGGGAAATTTACGCGGAAATTGACAAGCTCGAAAAAACCGAGGCGATCATCAACAAATACACCCAGTTCAACGAATTGTTTCCATGGTTCGTGTCCACGGGACTGGTGTTATTGCTGGCTGAGTTGGTTTTAGGCCAAACCATGCTGAGGAGGTTGCCATGAAAACATTGCCGATTGCCGATTGCCGATTGCCGATTAACAGCTCATTTGCTGGACGCCGTCTTGCGGGAGGTCGCCATGATGGCAGTCAGGGCGTTGGCTTCTTCCAGCAATGCAGACAGTTTTTTTGCAGGCATGATGCCAGACTCAATCAGCAATTCGAGCCACAAGGCAGTTTCGTCAGATTCTTCCTCGACCGTGCCAATTTTGGCAACGAATTCCGCCCGGCTCCGCGCGCGGCACGACGCGCGATAATTCGCAGCCACCGAAGTTCCGCTACGAACGATTTGCTTGGCAATGACGCGGCCAGCATCGTCATTTTGGGGAATCGCACGAGTCAATTTGATGATCCGCAGCGCAAAGGTTTTGGTGCGGGCTTTCAGTTCAATCGGGTTCATAACGTGAAATTACAAATCCAATCGGCAATCGGCAATCGACAATTACAAGATGAGATTTGAACAGCCACATTTACTTTGGTTGCTGCTGGTTTTGCCGCTGGCGCTGGCGCTGTTTTTCTGGTGGGCGTCGCGCAAGCGGCAGCGGCTGCTGGCGCAATTCATCCAGACACGATTGCTGTCCGCGTTGACGGTCGGTGTCTCTCCGACGCGCCGAAAGATCCGGCTCGGTTGTTTGATTTTGGCCGTGACGTTGCTGGTTGTGGCGCTGGCGCGGCCGCAACACGGATTTGATTTGCAAAAGATCGAGCAACGCGGTCTGGACATTGTGGTCGCCGTTGACACGTCCAAAAGCATGCTGGCCGGGGACATCGCGCCGAACCGTCTCGAACGCGCCAGGCTCGCCGTACTGGATTTGATGCAACAGGCAAAACCGGATCGGCTCGGTTTGGTGGCATTCGCGGGCGACGCCTTTTTGGAATGTCCGCTGACTTTTGACAGCACAGTGTTTCAGCAATCTGTGCAGACATTAAACGTGAATACGCTGCCGCAAGGCGGCACCGCCATCGCCGCCGCCATCAAGACCGCGCAGACGGCGTTCAAGGAAAGCGACCATTACAAGGTGCTCGTGTTGTTCACCGACGGCGAGGACAACGATGGCGGCGCGCTTGCTGCGGCGCAGGAGGCGGCGAAAGCGGGGTTGCACATTTTCACCATCGGCATCGGCACGCCGCAGGGCGATTTGCTGCACATCACGGATGCCAGCGGCAATTCAGATTATGTCCGCGACGAGCAGGGCCATGTTGTGAAGTCGCACCTCAACGAAGCGTTGCTCCGGCAAATCGCCGGCGCGACGGGCGGTTTTTATCTGCCGTTGCGCGGGGCGAACACCATGGAAACACTTTACGAAAAAGGTCTTGCGCCGTTGCCAAAATCGGAAGGCGAGGAGCGGCTGGTGCGCCGTTATCACGAGCAATATCACTGGCCGCTGGCGGCGGCGGCCTTATTGTTGCTCGCGGAAATGTTTTTGCCGGAGCGAAAGCGCGCGGCAAAAGCCGCCAGGCCGGTTTCTTCAACGAGCACAAGCGTGGCGCGGGCCACTACAATCGTGATGCTGTTTTGCGTTTTGCCGATGACCGCTTTTGCTTCCGCGTCCAGCGCGTTGCGCGATTACAACAAGGGCCAATACGACAGCGCGTTGAAACAGTATCAACAGTTGTTGCGGAAAAAGACGGATGATCCGCGGTTGAATTTCAACACGGGCGCGGCGGCATATCGCAGCCGGAAATTCAACGACGCGACGACCAATTTCAGCACGGTGATTTCCGCGCCGGATTTGAAATTGCAGGAGCAGGGTTATTATAACCTGGGCGACACGCTTTACCGGCTTGGCGAGCAGAGTCCGGATTTGGACAAGCGAAAAGAGTCCTGGGAGAACGCGCTGAAAAATTACAGCAACTCGCTCCAGTTGAATCCACAGGACGCCGACGCGAAATTCAATTACGAATTCGTGCAGAAAAAGCTGGAGGAACTGAAGAAGCAACAGCAGCAACAACCGAAACAAAACCAACAGCAGCAAAAAAACAACCAGCAGCAGGCGAAGGACAACCAGTCTTCACAGCAAAATCAGCAACAACAAAACCAGCAACAGAATCAATCGCAACAGGCGCAGCGGGACGAGCAACAAAAACAACAGCAACAGAACGAGCAGCAAAAACCGCAACAAAACCAGCAGGCGCAAAACCAATCGGAACAGCAGAAAAAACAACAACAGGCGCAGTCACCTGCCGGTCAATCCAATGAAAAACAAGGCGGGCAGAATGAGCAGGCACAGGCCATGGTGTCCAATGAAATGACCCCAGAGGAAGCACGACGGCTGTTGGACGCGCAAAAGGGCAACGAACAGTTTCTCCAGCTAAAACCGCAGGGAAAACCTCAGAACAATCATCAACCAATCAAGGATTGGTAGCTTGTGTTTTACCGCAGGCAACTCGCGCAGAAATTCACAAAAACCAAACTGGCGAAAGGGGTCCTTTCTGCACCCTTTTTACCATCTAGTAATCAAGGTCATAAGACCATGATTCGCCACCTGTCCTGGGATAAGAATGGAGCCAATGGCCGGGATTGAACCGGCGACCGACGGTTTACGAAACCGTTGCTCTACCGCTGAGCTACATTGGCTTCCAAGCTTAAGCCCAACCCAAAGGATAGTTTTTTTCTCCGCGAAATCAATCCTGTTTCCATTCCCTTCATTCCCTTTCCCCTCAGCAACCGTCATGCAAATTTTAACCTGAAATGGATTGTAATGCCACGTTGACACCGATGACGAGCGCGTTGACGCGGGTGGCAAGCGGAAAATCCGACGGTGCTTCGAGGGTGTAGGAGAATTGTGTTTTGTTGACGATCAAATAAAACGCCTCGGCCCATTGCGGGCGTGTGGCAGGATCGAGGTTTGGCCGGATGACGCCGTTCTGCGCCGGGCGGCCTTCGATGATTTCGGAGCGGTCAATGGGGCAGGTTTCCGCGACGCGCGTGATGATGGCTTCAGCCAGCGAGGGGCGGTTTTCCGGATTCAACTCGTAAACGTAAAAGCCGTGCGATTCCCAGTCCTCATGCAGGAGGAGGCAGAGGTCGAATTGCGGCTGGCGCTCCAGCCAGGCGATGTGCGTGCGCGTCTCCGCCGCTTCCAAGTGCCGGTATTGCCGGTTGAGGTCAACGCCCTTGTCGTTCTCGCGTCGGTTCAAAACGAAGCCCATTGGATTCAGGCAGGGACAAAACCAGAGTTCGGCGTTCGCCGGCCACCGGTTTTCCTGAAGCAAGCGCAACGCCGCGAGCGGCCCGGCAGGCTCGTCGCCGTGAATGCCGGCGCTTAAGTAAATGCGAATTGCGGATTGCGGATTGCGGAATGGAAGCGGGACACGGTGGAGAGCGAGTAATTTGAATTCGCCTGTGTCGTGGAAAATTTCCAAAGTCCAGCCGTGCGCTTGCGCTGCGGCTTGGACATCGCGCAGGACGGCGCGGATATCAATCGTCTCGCCGCGATAACCGCCGTGATTTTTACCGAGCTTTTCCACGCGAAGAATTTCACGCAAAGACGCAAAAACGCAAAGGATTTTTATTAACTTGGCATCTTTGCGTGAGGTCAGGCTGTCACTACTGCCGCCTCGCAGCTTTCCTTGCCACTACCACAGCCGCCTTCTTCCTGATCGCTGAAACCGTGTTTGTCCCAGCTCGGATCGAGGCCGAGGTCTTTGAGCATCTGCAGGTCTTTTTCAACCGGCTGGTTCAGCGTGGTGAGATAATTGCCGACCATGAGCGCGCTGGCACCGGCCATGAAAATCATGCTTTGCGCATCGCGCAGGTTCACCGTGCGCCCGCCGGCAATCATGATTTCCTGTCGCGGCAGAATGAACCGGAAGCACGCGATGGTCTTCAAAATTTCCATGACCTGCAGCGGCGGATTGTTCTCGAACGGCGTGCCTTCGATGGGATTGAGGATGTTGATGGGCACGACGTTCGCGCCGATTTCCTTCAGCGAAAAAGCCAGGTCGCAGCGGTCTTCGCGCGTCTCGCCCATGCCGATGATACCGCCGGAACAAATCTTGATGCCGGCTTTTTTCAAATGGCCGATGGTCTCAAGGCGGTCATCGTAGGTGTGCGTCGTGCAGGTCCGCGGGAAAAACCGGCGGGACGTTTCGAGATTGTGGCCGTAGCACTCGACACCGGCTTCCTTGAGCCGGTCGGCCACACACCGGCTTTTGATGATGCCGAGCGAGACATCGGGACGGGTCTTGCCGCCGGCTTTCAATTCGCGCACGCGGTCGCAAACTTCGTCGAGCATTGGGCCTTCGTTCAAACCTTTCCACGCGGCGACAAGGCCGACGGCGGTTACGCTGTTCCGATTTGCTTCGTCGGCGGCTTCCTGAACCGATCCGGCATCCACAAAGCCGTGGCGTGGTGAGCCGGTTTGATAAAAGGACGATTGCGCGCAAAAACTGCAGTTTTCCGGGCACGCGCCGGCCTTGGCGTTGACGATGGAACAGAGATGAATCTTGTGGCCCTTGAATTTTTCGCGGATGCGGTTCGCCCACGACAGCAAATCAAAAATGTCGGCGGAGTTTTCGAGATTGAAGAGCCACAGCGCTTCGTCACGGGTGATGGCTCTGCCATCGAGCACACACCGGCCCAGCCCGGCGATTCGCTCGTGATTAGTTGCGTCAACCGATTCAACAATCATGGTTGACATGACTAACATCCGGCACCGCGGACGCAAGCCTGGAGTAATAGTCAAAATCAGCAACGGTCTCGAAGGTTCTGAAGCCGCGCGCTATTCAACCACCTTACCGAGGATGTCACGGCGCGGAATCGCCCCAAAAATGCGGCTGTCAAGGCTGATACTGCGATTATCGCCCATGACAAAATATTTATTGCCGAAGCTGATAATTTTGTTCCCGGTTCTGTCGTAGGCATAGGTCGGCATGCTGGGTAAAAGATACGGTTCATGCAACAGTCGGCCGTTCACATAAACCTTGCCATCTCTGAGGCAGACTGTTTGGCCAGGAACGGCGATGATGCGCTTGACCAAAAGCGTGTTGTCCCGGGGATCTCTGACGGCAACGACGTCGTTCTGCTGCGGCTCTCTTAATAGGTAGCTGTATCGAGCCAACCAATAATGTCCGGAATTGAACAGTGTAGGATACATACTGTCGCCGACTACTTGAACAGATTGAATAACAAACCGGCTGATCAGCAAATAACTGAGTACCGACAGCGCAATTAAAATCGTGAATTGACGGCAATGACGGAAGAACCACGGCCAAGACATTCGCAAACGGCAAATCTTTAAATAGAAAGCCAAATCTTTGGGTAAGTTCCTCAGAACAGCAAGATATGTCATACTTCTGGAATAAGTGTACCAATTTTATACACTCTTGCAAGTAAAAATTGTCGGATTTCGGCCGGAAACCAATTATTACTTGCTGGGCATCAATGGCTTGGGTGGAATTGCCGTGGTCAGATAGCTGGCCAGCGAGGCGATTTGCATGTCCGAGAGCGGGCCGCCGTCGGTCATGGCAAACGCGGGCATGAGTGAGCCGGGTTTGCCATGCGTAATCCACGTGCGCCAGAATTCACCATTGGTCGGCGTCTTGATGGCGTGCAAATCAGGCACCATCGCCGCGCGATTCTTGCTTTCATGACAGATGGCGCAATCAGCGTCGTAAAGCGCCTGACCGTATTTACCCGCGCCACGCTTGACGTGGCATATCGCACATTCACCTTGAAAAACAGCCTGTCGATTCGTCCTAGCCACGGCTTGAGCTTGCAAGCGGTCGGCTTCGGACATCACCGGCGTCACAGGCGGAAGAATTGTGACTTTGAGCATCAGCGTTTTGGAACCTTTATCGGTTGAAACAGTCACCGTTTTAAAAAGCGTGCCGCTTTTCCCGGCAAGATTGACCGTTACGTTAAATTGGGCGTTGGTGCCGGCAGGAACCGTCCACGGCAAAGGCGGCAGTTTTGCCGTCGTGCAACCACAGGACGTGCGCACGTTCAAAAAGACGACGGGGTTGGTTGAAACATTTGTGAAGCTGAAAATAAAATGCGCCTCGGTGGTTTCCGCAGTGACATTTGTCTCCTTTGTGGTGCCATCCCAGACCAGAATCCCATCAGGCAACGGCCCGGAGGCATGTGACATATCCGGCACATAAACCGGCGGCGTGGTCACAACGGCGTTGGTGCCTGCAGCAAAAACGCCAACGGCGGCAAAAATAACGCCCGTAAACGCACAGAGAAAAACGTCGCGCAATTTCATAACTGTTTGCAGATATTAAACCATCCGTGCTTTTTTGACGAGCAGGAAAACCGGTCTGGCTCAAAAAATATCGTCACGACCGGTTTAATGCGCTCAAAACCGCGCGCACGGACGCGAGTTCGATGTTCGTGTCCACACCCGCGCCCCAATGCGTGCGACCGTCGGCGAGTTTGATTTGAATGTAGGCGATGGCCGCCGCTTCCTCACCGGAACTCAAGGCGTGCTCGCTGTAAGCCGTGATTTCAAAACGCGGCACTCCGGCCTTGCCGAAACCGTGAACAAGCGCGGCCAGCGGACCGTTGCCTTCGCCGGAAATTTCCACCGTTTTGCCGTCGCGAAGTAATTTGACTCGGCACCGGACAACGCCATTTTTACTCCCGGTTTCAAAACTTTTAAGCCGCCAGGGTTTGTCACGTTCAATGTATTCCTTCCAAAACATCGCTTTCAATTCCGCAGCGCTGACTTCACGGCCAAGGCGGTCCACCTCGTCGTTTGCAATCGGGCCGAATTCGCGCTGCATTTCCTTGGGCAACTCAATGCCAAATTCACTTTCAAGCAAATATGCCACGCCGCCCTTGCCGGACTGCGAGTTGACGCGGATGACCTCGCGGTATTCGCGTCCAATGTCCTTCGGATCAATCGTGAGATACGGCACGTCCCAATGCCCGAGACCTTTGTTCGCCCGCTCGGCAAAACCTTTTTTGATCGCGTCCTGATGCGAACCGCTGAACGCGGTGAAAACCAATTCGCCCGCGTAAGGCTGCCGCGGCGGAACAGTCATGCCCGTGCAATGCTCATAGACTTCGATAATCGAATTTAAATTCGAGAAATCCAACTTTGGATCGATGCCGTTCTGATAGAGGTTCAACGCAACGGTGACAATGTCGAGATTACCTGTGCGTTCGCCGTTGCCGAAAAGTGTGCCTTCGACGCGGTCTGCGCCCGCAAGCAAACCCAATTCGGTCGCCGCGACGCCGGTGCTGCGGTCGTTGTGCGTGTGCACGCTGACAATGAGCGAATCACGATTCCTGATATTCCGGCAAATCCATTCGATTTGGTCGGCATAAACATTCGGCATCACCACCTCCACCGTATCCGGCAAATTCAAAATCATTTTACGCTCTGGCGTCGGCTGCCACACGTCCATGACCGCCTCGGAAACTTCCTTCGCAAATTCGACTTCCGTGGCGCTGAAACTCTCCGGTGAATACTGGAGCATGACTTCCGTCCCTTTGAGCCGTGGCAGGCGATCTTTGACCCATTTCGCGCCGCGCACGGCGACTTGAATGATTTGCTCCTTCGACATGCCGAACACCACACGGCGTTGCGCGGGCGAAGTCGAATTATACATGTGGATGATCGTCTTTTTCGCGCCGACAAGCGACTGCACGGTTTTTTCAATTAAATCCTCGCGCGCCTGCACGAGCACCTGCAACCACACGTCGTCTGGCGCGCGGTTTTCCTCGATGAGCCGGCGATTGAATGCAAATTCGGTGTTCGACGCCGATGGGAAACCGGTTTCGATTTCCTTGAAGCCGATTTTCACGAGTGTTTGGAAAAGTTCGAGTTTTTGGCTGACGTTCATCGGCACGGCGAGCGCCTGGTTGCCATCGCGCAAATCCACGCTGCACCAGCGCGGCGCGCGGGTGAGAACGCGGTTCGGCCACTGCCGGTCAGGCAAAGCGACCGGCGGGAACGGACGATATTTTTTCGACGGATCTTTGTGCATGTTGTCTTTCAGTTGTGGCAGCGGCTTCTCTGTTTGGCAAAACAAAAACCCCGCCGCCGGTTTGGCAGCAGGGTTCTCAAAATTTCTTGAACGCAATCAGAACCCGACCGCCGCGCGGCGCAACAGCAGCACGTTCAGCAACAGGTTCAGATTCAAATCGCGATTCACAGCTACAACGTAGCAATCACATCCGATCACGTCAAATGGTTTTTAATCTGCGCTTGCTTTACAAAAATCTGCCGGAGTGTGCGCGAAGACGCGCATCTGGAAACATTCCCGTCCGGAAGGTCATGCTCGACGAAGGCGTCCGGGTTTACTAACCTCGCCCGCATGAGAACGTGGGCATCCCAAACTTTTCAAAGCTGGTTTTGCGGACTTGCCCTGACCCTGCTTTCCGTTCCAAGTGTGATGGCCGGCGTTCAGACCGAAAAGATTCGTAATGACAAGGTGTTGGTTGTGGAGCAGACCCTGGCACCGGGAGAGGCCCTGTCTTTGCCGAATGAACGCGCTGGCGTCGTGGTGTATCTCGACGCCGGATCGGTTGAAATGACTCCATCTCAGGGAAAACCCCGGACGGAAACCGTCAAGCGCGGAGAGACTGTGTTTCAGCCGTCACAAGCCGGAACCGTGAAGAACGCCAGTTCTGTGGCCTTGCGGGTTGTATGGACCGAATACCTCGGTCAGGGCGGTTCGGAGACGTGGGGTTCTGCAGGCCTTGCTCCGAATTACAAAGTACTCTTTGAGAACCAGTACGGGCGGGTTTACGACATTCGAATGGCGGCGGGAAAGAGCGAACCGCTGCACAGCCATCATGATCGCGTCATAATTTGCCTCTCGGGAGCGGAACTGGAGCACGTCCTGCCGGATGGCCGGAAGGAAACCGCCACCTTGAAAACGGGTGAAATCGCCTGGCGCCGCGCCGCGACCCACGTTGGCCATAACTTGGGCAAGACGGACCTGTGGGTGATTGCCATCGAGCCGAAATAGAGTGAAGGTTACGGCGCCGGCAGGAACCGTTCGCAGAAGGGAAAGGGAACCTCGACAGGCTGGCCGACCTGCGTCAATTTGCCGGTGTTTTCGTCAACGCGAAACACGACCGCGTTGTCGCTGTTGTGATTGCTGCAAAGGATCCACTTGCCTGTAGGATCGAACGTGAAGTTGCGCGGCCATTTGCCCTGCGAGGAGACGCGTTCAACCAGCGTGAGCTTTCCTGTATTTTGATCAATGGCGAACACGGCGATGCTGTCGTGACCGCGATTCGAACCGTAGAGGAACCTGCCGTTGGGATGTATCACCAATTCAGCGCAGGTGTTCGTGCCCGTGAATCCCTCGGGCAGCGTGGAAATGGTTTGGAATTCGGCCAGGGAACCCTTTACCGCGTTCCATTTGAAACCGGTTACGGTGCAGCCCATCTCGTTGATCACGTAAACCCATTTGCCGTTGGGATGAAATTTGACGTGACGTGGTCCGGAACCTGGCTTGACGGTGGCGAACGGCGGGTCATTCGGTGCGAGCGAGCCATCCTGCTCGTTGAACCGGTACACAAACACCTTGTCGAGGCCAAGATCGGCGACGAGCGCGAACCGGTTGCCCGGATCCACGATGATCGAGTGGGCATACGGTTTCGTCTGCCGAATCGGATCCACGCTGCTCCCGGTGTGTTGCGCAAACCCGGTCTTTTCGCCCAGCGAATGGTCGGGGTTGATCGTCAGGACAGCAATGTTGCCGCCCTGATAATTGGCCACGAGCGCGTAGCGGCCGGTTTTATCAAGGGTGATGTAACTCGGGTCTGGGCCACCGGACGGTTTCTGGTTGAGCAAGGTCAGCCGGCCGGTTTTTGGGGCGATTTCATAGGCGCTGACCGCGCCGGTCGTTTTGCCCGAGTTGCAGGTGTACAAATGTTTGCCGTCGGGATGAATGACGAAGAATGCCGGTTCCACGGCCTCCATGATGAATTCCGGCTTCGTCAGTGCGCCGGTGTCTGTGTCGAAATGCGCCAGAGAAAATCCAATGCCGGGTCCGGACCGGTGCGTCCCGAAATAGACATACATATCGGCAGCGTTGGCTGACAACGCGGCGAGTACGATCCAGAGAACGAACGAGATGAAGCAAGCGGTGAGTTTTTGTTTCGCTTTCATATGGTATCAATCGTCGACAGGCGTGACGCCGGCGTCTTGGTCGGAGGCAAAGGCTACAAAATCACCAGCGCGGATGCAACGCCGCGGAAGGCCGTGATCAACTTCATTCACACCCGGAGATAGTGCTTGAGTCATTTCTTGGTTGAGTATGTAATCGAACGAAAATACTACGCCAATGTTTGCGTCTTCAACCCATAGCATCTGATGAATATTCCACTCCACCATGTCATCCGGCCGGGTATTATCCATTTCATGGCCTTTCCGGCCACGATGAAGGGTGAAGGTCCGATTTTTGAGACTTGCCGCCAGATTCTGGCGGATGACTTCTTCGAAGTAATCGAAATATCCTGGATCAAAGATCCGGCGGTGCGCGCGAAAGTGAAGGCGCTGCTGGCCAGCGCCGGCGTCGAAGCCAAGCACGGCGGCCAACCCCGGCTGCTCTCACAAAAACTCGACCTGAACAGCGCCGACGAGACGATGCGCCAGCGTGCCATTGACGAAATCAAACGCGCCGTCGAAGAAGCCGCCGAACTCGGCATCCGTGACGTAGGGCTCCTCAGTGGCTCTGACGTCGCACCGGCCGAACGCCCTGCCGCGATGGGTCGGTTGGAGAATTCTTTGGTGCAGCTTTGCCGTCACGCCGCGAAATTCGGCTGCAACATTGTGCTGGAAGTTTTCGACCGCGACATTGACAAGAAATGCCTGATCGGCCCGGCGAATGTGGCCCGCGAAATCGCCGAACGCGTCAAACGCACCTGCCCGAATTTTGGCCTCATGGTTGACCTGAGTCACATTCCGCTTCTGGGCGAATCGCCGGCTCAGGCCCTGCAACCGGTGCGCGATCACGTCGCCCACATTCACATTGGCAACGCCTATTTCAAGGACCGGCAGGACCCGGCATGGGGCGATCAGCATCCGCGCTTTGGTTATCCGGGCAGCGCCAACGACGTGCCGGAAATTGTCGCGTTCCTGCGCGAACTTTTCGCCATCGGTTATCTCCGGACCGACGGCACGCGGCGCGGCGCCGTGTCCTTCGAGATCAAACCCGTGGGCGACGAGGATTCCACCGTCATGATCGCCGCCGCCAAACGCAAACTAACCGAGGCGTGGGCGAAGCTCGTTGTGTAAGGATGGATATTGAATTAATACTGCTGCCGCACCTTCCTCTATGAAAATCGTTGTCCTCGATGGCTACACGATGAACCCCGGCGATAACCCTTGGGATGAAGTCGCCAAACTCGGCACGTTTGTCTGCCACGATCGCACGCCGGCTGACCTCATCCTCGAACGCGCGAAAGACGCCGACATCATTCTCACCAACAAGACGCCGCTCTCCGCCGACACGCTCGCCAAACTGCCCAAGCTGAAATTCATCAGCGTGCTGGCGACCGGCTACAATGTCGTGGACGTGAAGGCGGCACGGTCGCACGGCATCGCGGTCTCGAATGTTCCAATCTACGGGACGGACGCCGTGGCCGAGTACGTTTTCGCCCTGCTGTTGAATTTTTATCGCCAGCCGCAGTTTCATAGCGACCTGGTCAAACAAGGCGAATGGACGAAAAGCGAATGGTGCTTCTGGCGCACGCCGCTCACCGAACTGGCTGGACGCACCATCGGCATCGTTGGTTTCGGTCGCATTGGCCGGCGGGTCGGTGAGATTGCCGCGACTTTTAAAATGAAAGTCCTGGCCAACGACGTTGTCCACGCCAACCCGCCGTCATACCCTTTCGCATGGCGCGAAGTGCCGGAGTTGTTCGCCGAATCCGACGTGGTGACGCTGCACTGCAACCTAACGCCGGAGAACACCGGCATGGTGAACAAGGCGCTGCTCGAGCGCATGAAACCCACGGCTTACCTCATCAACACTTCACGTGGCCCGCTCGTGAAAGACGCCGACCTCGCCAAGGCGCTGCAACAGGGCAAGCTCGGCGGTGCGGCGTTGGACGTCATCACGACCGAGCCGATTGCTGCGAACAACCCGCTGCTGAAAGCGCCCAACATCACCATCACACCACACGTCGCGTGGGCTGCGCTCGCCGCGCGCCGCCGTCTGATGCAGATTACGGCCGAAAATGTCGCTGCTTTCATCGCCGGCAAACCCGTCAACGTTGTCAATTGAAGCTCCGCTTTCCGCAAAATGACCCAGCGGATTACCAAAAAACAGTGCGAGCCTCACGCCGTGCTCCAGGAGAAGGACCGAAAACGGAAAGCCGCGATGCTCCAGCGCCTGGCGCAGGAATTTCGCATCACGGTGCTGGACATCCTGCATGAGAAAGGCACCGGCCACTGGGGTGGGGCTGCGTCGGCAGCTGAACTGCTGGTTGCGCTTTACTTCGATGCGATGAACGTCCGCCCGGAAAAACCGGACTGGCCGGATCGCGATCGGCTTGTGGTCAGCAAGGGTCACGCTTCCTGCATGCTCTACACCGTGCTGGCACACCGGGGCTACTTCCCGATGGCCGAACTGAAAACCTTCCGGCAGATTGACAGCCGGTTGCAGGGGCATCCTTGCATGTTGAAAACTCCGGGAGTCGAAATGTCCACCGGCTCGTTGGGGCACGGCACTTCCGTCGCGCTGGGCATGACACTCGCGGCGCGGTTGCTCGGAAAGAGCTACTGGACTTACGTGCTGCTGGGCGACGGCGACTTGAACGAAGGCCAGACTTGGGAAGCAATCATGGCCGCCGCGAAATTCAAACCGGAACGGCTGGTGGCGCTCATTGACTACAACAAAGTCCAACTCGACGGTCCCAGCGATCAGATCATGCCGATGGATCCGTTGCCGGAGAAACTGCGCGCCTTCAACTGGAACGTCGCCCCTGTTGTTTACGATGGCCACAACGCCGCCGCAGTGTTGGAATCTTTCGATTGGGTCAAAAATCAACGTCAATGGCCGGTGGCCGTGATTTACAAGACGCACAAGGGCCGGGGCGTGTCGTTCATGGAGGACAACGCCCACTGGCATGGCGCGCCGATTGACGACGCAACCCATGCAAAAGCGCGCCAGGAATTGCTCCAAACGCTGGAGGAACTGCCATGACGACAGCGCCGGTTGCAATGCGTGATGCGTTTGGCGAGGCGTTGCTCTCGTTTGCGACGGAGTGTCCCGAAATGGTTGTCCTTGATGCCGACGTGTCCACGAGCACACGCACGGCGGCGTTTGGCAAACGCCACCCGGATCGGTTCTTCAACGTTGGAGTCGCGGAGGCAAACATGGTGGACATCGCGGCGGGCATGGCAACGTGCGGCTTGCGACCGGTCGTCAACACCTTTGCCCTGTTCCTGACCCTGAAAGCTGCCGATCAGGTGCGAAACATCGTCTGCTACAACAAACTGCCGGTCATCCTTGCGGGCAACTACGCGGGACTTTCGGATTCCTACGACGGAGCCAGCCATCAATCAATCCTCGACCTTGCGATCATGCGGGCGATGCCGAACCTCACGGTTGTCGTTCCCGCCGATGGGGTTGAATTGCGCCAGGCACTGGCCGCCGCCTTGCGCCGCGATGGCCCCGCTTACATCCGCATCTGCCGGAATCCAACGCCGGTGCTTTTCGCCGATGCGCCTCCGCTCGAAATCGGGAAAATCCGGAAGCTCAAAAATGGCAACGCTCTCACCATTGCAGTCTGTGGCGTCCCGACGAGCATGGCCATCGAAGCCGCCGACCGCCTGGCGCAACGCGGCGTTGCGGTGGACTTGCTGGAAGTGGCGACGATCAAACCGATCGACGCCGAAGCTCTGGTGGAGTCAGCCCGCAAGACCGGCAAAATTTTAACCGTCGAAGAGCACACAATCTACGGCGGCTTGGGAAGCGCGGTTGCTGAAGTATTGTCGCAGCGCGCCCCGGCGCGGATGGGCATGATTGGAATCCAGGACACGTTTGCGGAATCCGGGGACTACAACGCCCTCTTGCGCAAGTATGGAATTTCCGTCGAGCGCATTGAGTCCGAAGCGATGCGATTGGTGACCCCGGAGCGATAGGATCCCCATGTGGCAACATGATTACATGCCGGTTGCGCACAGCATCGGTTGGTCGGCTCTGTGCGCCGCTGTGCCGCTGTTCGTGCTTTTGTTTTTGCTGGCAATTCTACGGAAGCCGGCGTGGATATCGGCCATTGCCAGCCTGGCGACGGCGATCCTGATGGTCTGGGTGGTTTATCGGATGCCGACGGGAATAATCTTCTCGGCAACGCTCTTTGGGATAGCGCACGGCTTGCTCCCGACCGGCTGGATCACGTTCAATGCAATTCTTCTCTACCGGCTCACGCTGGAGACCGGACAGTTCGAGGTAATCAAGAATTCCCTGGCCAGGTTGACCAGCGACTGCCGGCTGCAAGCCTTGTTGATTGCGTTCGCTTTTGGCGCGTTCATTGAAGGGGCAGCCGGTTCCGGCGTTCCCGTTGCCGTCTGCGCCGCCATGCTCGTCGGATTGGGTTTCAACCGGCTTAAAGCCGCGGGAATCTGTCTGTTGGCGAACACCGCCCCCGTGGCATTCGGCGCCATCGGTCTGCCCATCATCATGCTCCAAAAATCCACGGGACTGGATTTGATGCACCTTAGCGCCGCCACCGGCCGGATCAGCGCCCCGCTCTCGCTGTGCGTGCCCGCTTACATGGTCGTACTGGTCGCGGGCTGGAAGGGATTGCGCGGTGTGCTGCCCGCTGCCGTGGTCTGCGGCGTGACATTTGCCGCCGTGCATGTGATCGTTTCCAACCTCATCGGGCCGCAATTAGCCGACATACTGGCAGCCATCGTTGCCATCATCTGCCTGGTTCTTTTGTTCCGGGTATGGCAACCGAAAGAATGCCTCTTCGCCGGTGAGAAAACCGGTTCATCCGCACCATCCACTTATCATCGCGCCTCGACCGTCATCTGGGCTTGGCTGCCCTACGTCCTTCTGGCGGTTTGCGTTCTGTGCTGGGGCACGCCAATCATCAACAAGGTTCTTCTTAAGACGAGCATCGTCATCGAGTGGCCGTCACTCCATCGGCTCGTCATGCGGATGCCGCCGGTCGTTCCCGTGGCAACTCCCTACGACGCCCGGTACAGTTTCGATTGGCTTGCCAGTCCCGGTACGGCGTGCCTGATCGCCTGCGTGCTGACCGCAGTGTTCGCCCGCTTGTCGCCGGTCCGATTCACGGCCGTGTTCTGGACCACGCTCAAACAGATGTTCCTGCCACTGGTGACCATTGCTGCGATTGTGGGACTGGGCGGGCTGATGAATTATGCCGGTGCGACCTCCACGCTCGGGCTGGCGTTTGCGACCACGGGAGTATTCTTCTCCTTCTTCAGCCCGCTGCTGGGATGGATGGGCGTGTTCCTAACCGGCTCGGATGCCTCCTGCAATTTCATCTTCGGCAACCTCCAGACGACCGCCGCCCGACAGGTCGGCCTGAATCCGGTCCTCACCGCCGCCGCCAATTCCGCCGGTGGTGTGATGGGCAAAATGATCAGCGTCCAAAGCATCGCCGTCGCTGCCGCCGCCACCGGTATGAAACCGACGGAAGAATCCCAACTCTTCCGGTTTACATTCTGGCACAGCGTCCTGCTCGTCTGCATGATCGGCATCGTGACGACGCTCTATGCCTACGTCATTCCATGGATGATCCCTTAAGACACCAGTACATGCGTACAACAGAAGCCGATTGGCAGCTTATCTACGAATGACAAGATCGGGCAGGCTTCCGTCGGGTTTCCTCGGAGCGCGGGCGGCTTTCCAGATAGCGGCGGCGATCTGCTTTTGCGCTTCGGCTGACGGAACGATGACCTTGTCACTGAACGGGCCCAGTTCGTCCCCCAACTCGCCACCGAAACCGATGTTGTTGGTAAAGACGAACAGCCCGGCATTGGTCGAAGCGTAAGGGAAGTAGTAATTATTTTTGTTGCTGAAAGAGGTGCAATCGATGAGGACAATTTTGTCCCGGTTGTCGTTTTCGTCGAATCCTTTCTGGCCTTTCTGACCGTAGTTGTGGTCAAACGCGATGCAGTTCTTTGCCGTATGCCGGCCTGTGCTGTTCGCACCGCCGAGTTTGAAGCCACAGCCGTTCCCGGCCCAGTTGGTCATGTGTTGCGCGACCGTCGTTCCTTCCGCCTTCAAGTGCGGTTTGTTCAGATCGAACAGGTTGGGGTCTTTCGGATTCCCGTTCTCCCGGTCGTACTCGCCGGTGAAAACCCTGGGATCGCCCTGGTGCCACGACCAACAGTCGGTCAACTCGACGCCCACATTGGACTTGTAGAAATCCCAGCCGTCATCCGCGTTCTCCCAGGAGCGGCATCCTTCAAACCGGTTTCCCGGTCCGGGGTTTGAGCGGCATCCGAAGCCGTCAGCGTCGTTGCCTGGCGCCGGTTTCCCGGTGTCCGAACGGATTGCGTAGGGATCGAAGTTCCGATACGAATCGCAATTCAGGATGAGGTTGCTGCTGGCAAGATTTCCCGAATTCGTTGCGCCACGCAAAAGGCCGATTTGCAGGCCGGTGTTCCCGTTGTACCGGGTGACGCAGTTCTCGATGATATTCCGGCTGCCCCGGACGTGTATCCCGAAATTCCCGGCCTTCTCAACCGTCAGGCCCTTGAGATGATACTCGTCGCCAGTGATGGTGATTCCCTGACCGGAGGCATTGTCGATGTCGCGCAAGGCCGAGAAATCGAGGACGACCTCTTTGCCCGGTTCGGCCCAAATATTGATCGTTCCGTTGCCGCCCGGTTGGGTTTTGCCAAGGGTTCGGTTCAAGAGCAAGGGCTGCGTGCCGAGGTATCGGCCGCCCCGGAGAATGATCGTGCCGCCTTTGGTCGCGCCGGACAATGCCCGGACCGCTTCATCCAGGTGCTGAAAATCCGAGACGTAGATTGCGTCGACAGGGACGGCGGTGCCGGCCGAGACCGACAGGAACACGGAAAGAACGGCGGCGAGAAAAGCATGTCGGGTTTTCATAAAGGGCTCATTGACACAATGTTAGTTCATAAAATCACCCGCCACTACCAATAGCAAGCCTTGCGGTGTCTCCCATTGCCGAGCAGCCGCGATGTCAGTGGGACCTGTCCGCCTTTTGACTTCGGGTGAATGTCGGCCCGCGGAGATTATTTTATCAGCCCCATTTTGACCAATATCTCTTTGAGTTTTGCCAGGTTGGCGTCGGTGCAATGACCAATCGGTTTGATCGGATCACCGACGTGAATCCCCATCAGATTCAACGCGTCCTTCATGACCACCGGAAAGCTGCCCAGCCCAAACGCGATGCGCAACGGAGCAAGTTTATATTGCGCCTCCAGCGCTCCCGGAATATCTCCGGCCTTGAACCGGTTGTAGATTTCCACGACCAGAGCCGGCGCCATGTTGGACGTGGCAGCAACAGCGCCGACGCCTCCATACACCAGCGTGGCGAGTATCAGAGTGTCCCTCCCGGCCAGGATTTTGAAACCCTTGCTCCGGGTGCGCCGGATATATTCGGAGGTAAGTGTCAAATCTCCGCTGCTGTCCTTCGCCCCGACGAGATTCGGAATTTCTGCCAACCGCTCGATGAGGTTTGCCGACATGTTGATTCCGGTCCGGTCCGGGTTGTTGTAAACCAGGACCGGCAAGGCGGTTGATTCGGCTATGGTCCGGAAATGTTTGTACAGTTCCTCTTCGGAAGGGTTGATGAACATTGGCGTAAGAATCGTGACCGCCTGCGCGCCCGCCGATTCCGCCATCTTCGAGAGCTTGATGCACTCCCGGGTGGTAATGGCGCTCGCTCCGACATAAACCGGAACCCGTCCCTTGACCTGGGCCACGGTAATTTCCGTCGCCCGTTTCTTCTCATCGTAGTCGAGGCCATAGAATTCGCCAGTGCTGCCGACGACGAAAACGCCATGCACGCCGCCGCGCAGCACATGCTCGATCTGGTTGCGCAAACCGGTTTCGTACACCCGTTCTTCGGCATCCACCGGTGTGATGAGCGGTGTGACAACACCGCGTATAAAATTTGCATTCATTGTATTAATTTCCCGTCGAAGATTGTTTTGTTCATATCAAATTTCAATCAGATTGCCAGTTCCAGCCTTTTGATTTCACCGACAATGAACAAGTAAGACATTGCCCCCAAAAGCCCCATGCTGCCAACAAAGATCAACGCGCCGTTGAAAGAGCCGGTGGTCTCCAGAATATAACCGATGACGATGGGAGTGACGATGCTGGCCAGATTGCCGGCGAAATTGAATATGCCGCCGCTCAAGCCGACCATTTCCTTGGGCGCGGCATCACTGATCACCACCCAGCCGATGGCGCCAAAGCCTTTTGAAAAAAACGCCAGTGACATGATGGCAATAATGGCCCATTGAGCGCTCACGTAGTTGGCCAGCATGATGGTGCCCGAGAGGACCAAGCCCAGGATGATGGGCGTCTTGCGGGCTGCGGTCAGCGACGTTCCCCGCTTGAGCATCATGTCCGACACCCAACCGCCGAGGAGTCCCCCCGCGAACCCGGCCAGGGCGGGAATGGATGCAATCACGCCGACTTTCAGGATGGTCAGTCCTTTGGCATGAACCAGGTAGGTGGGGAACCAGGTCAGAAAGAACCAGGTAATCGTGTTGAGGCAAAACTGGCCGATGCAAACGCCGATCATCATCCGGTTCGTGATGAGCGCGCGCACCTGAGACCATTTTATGGCCGTCTTCCCAGCCTCCATGCCCGCAAGTCCGCCGCCGTCCTCGATGTATTCCAGTTCCGCCCGGTTCACTCCCGGGTGATTTCGCGGAGAACGAATGACTTTCCACCATACGAATGCCAGCAACATGCCCGCCAGTCCCATGACATAGAAAACATGCTGCCAGCCAAAGACGGCCAGGATCCAGCCCAGCAAGGGGAAAAAAAGCGCCAGGGCAAAATATTGCGCCGAATTAAAAACGGCCGAGGCAAAACCCCGCTCATTTGTTGGGAACCACATGGCCGTGATCCGGCTGTTGGCGGGAAACGCCGGGGCTTCGCCAATGCCCATCCCGAAACGGAGGGAAAAGAGCGAGACAAAGGCGGTGGTGCCCGCAAAGAAACCCACCGCGCCCTGCAGAAACGAAAAGAGCGACCTAAAGAAAAGTCCCACGCTGTATACCAGCCGCGAGCCAAAACGATCCAGAAGCCAGCCGCCGGGAATTTGCAGCGCAGCGTATGACCAGCCAAAGGCAGAGAAGGCATAGCCCATCGCCACCGGGTCAAGCCCAAGGTCTTTTCCCATGGCCGGGGCAGCCATGGAGAGTGTTGCCCGGTCCGCAAAGGTCACGGTCGTGACAACGAACAACACGGTCAACATCAGATAGCGAATATTGCTTCTGGGAGAATCTGTTGGGTTGGCGTTCAACATGGTCCGGCTTCGTATCCATGTTCAATAGGGCTGAAGGTCCTCACTCCAACACCGCGCCTTCTGACACGTCGCCGACCAATTTGACATACCGTCGCAACACCGGGCTGGATATAACAGTGTGCTTGAGTTTCATTTTGCGTTTGCGTCGTTCAAGCTCCTGTTTGCTGACGTCGAGTTGCAACGTCCGTTTGGGAATGTTGATTTGAATCTGGTCCCCATTTTTGACATACGCAATCGGGCCGCCGGCGGCAGCCTCCGGTGCGACATGGCCGATGCACGGTCCCCGGGTGGCGCCGGAGAAACGGCCATCGGTGACAATGGCACTCGTCTTCCCCAGGCCAACTCCCATGAGTGCGGACGTTGCCGAGAACATTTCCGGCATGCCGGGCGCGCCTTTGGGGCCTTCGTATCGAATCACAACCACATCGCCCGGCTTGATTTTGCCGTCGTAGATCGCCTTTTCCGCCTCACCTTCGGAATCGAATACCTTGGCCGGACCGGTGTGTTCCATCATGGCCGGATCGACGCCCGTTTGTTTCGCAATGCAGCCGTGCGGCGCGAGATTGCCTTTCAAGATCGCAAAGCTCCCTTCCGCGTGAACCGGATTGTTTAGGGAACGGATCACCTCCCTGTTTCGGTTCACGGCTTTGTCGGCAATCTGGTTCAGGGTCAGGCCGGAACAGGTTTTCGCTTCGGCATGCAGCAGCGTCCGCAATTCCTTGATGAGAGCCGGGACGCCGCCGGCTTGTTCGAGGTCCCAGAACGTGTGCGGGCCGGAGCTTTTCAGGTTGGTGATGTGCGGCGTTTGCCGGCTGGTTCTCTCGACGTCATCCAGCGTGACGCGGATTCCCATTTCTCTTGCGATGGCCGGAATGTGGATGGCCGCGTTGGTGGATCCGCCGATAGCCGCGGTCAGGATCAATGCATTTTCAAAACTCTTTTTGCTTAAAAGGTCGGACGGTTTGATGTCTTCCTTTACCAGCCGAACAATCTCCTGTCCGCTCTGTTTGGCGATGCGTTTTTTCAACGAGGTGATGGCATGGGCAGTGCCGCACCCCGGCAGACTCAGTCCCAAAATCTCCACCACACACGACATCGTATTGGCGGTTCCCGCCATGGCGCAGGAACCGGCACCGGGACAGACGGAACATTCCAGCTCCATCGCTTCTGCATCTGTGTATTCACCCTTCACCCATTTGCCGACCGCTTCGCGCATGTCCGGAATGGCCACCGCCTTGCCCTTGAACGTTCCGGGCATCATGGGTCCGCCGGTCACCATGACGGCGGGAACGTTGAGCCGTGTCATCGCCATCATCATGCCGGGGATGATTTTGTCGCAGGAACAAAGGCACACCATCCCGTCCAACTGCTGTCCCTGAACCACAATCTCAATGCTGTCGGCGATGAAGTCGCGGCTGGGCAGCGCAAACCGCATTCCCGGATGCCCATGCACCAGGCCGTCACAGAGCGCGATGGTGTTGAATTCCCAGGGAATGCCGCCCGCCTGCCAGACGCCCTTCTTCACTTCCTCGGCCAGCGATTTCAAATGCGCGTGGCCCGGATGCATTTCATTCCAGGAATTGGCAATGCCAATGAACGGCTTCTCGAAATCATCGTCGGACAGTCCGAGCGAGCGCAAATGGGCGCGGTGACCGGCACGGTTTGGGCCGGAAACGATGGCCTTGCTTCGGGTCTTTTTGGAAATCTTGAAATAGTCTCGGTCCATATTTTTCCTATGGTTGAATGAAAAGGAACCCCGCCTGGCCAATGAACTTTGTTGAATGAAACCGCATAAAAGGCATCGGAATGCTGAAGCGGCGCACGCATGCTTGTAAAGCTCATTCTCGATTCGGTGCTAATTCCTGTCTGCCATTGACTTTGGATGCCGGACTTTGGACTTTGGGCATGAATCATGCCGCTCAGAATTCTGGTCATCCCCGACAAATTCAAGGGCACGCTCTCAGCCGGGGCAGCCGCGCTGGCCATCGCGACCGGCTGGCGCAAAGCACGGCGGCATGACTCGCTCGACCTGCTTCCCATGACCGATGGCGGCGATGGGTTTGGCGAAGTTATCAGCGGTTTGTTGCGTGCCAAAGTCCAACGCTTGAAAACTGTCGATGCGGCGCATCGCCCGTGCTTCGCCAGGTGGTGGTGGGAGCCGCAGACGAAAACCGCCATTGTCGAATCGGCCGCGATCATTGGATTGGCAATGTTACCGCCCAAAAAGTTCTATCCATTCGTGCTGGACACTTTTGGCCTGGGCGCGGTTATCCGGGCGGCGACGGCAAAAGGCGCTAAGCGCTGTCTGATGGGCATTGGCGGGAGCGCCACCAACGACGGCGGATTCGGTCTGGCCCGCTCGCTCGGCTGGAAATTTCTGGACCGCAACGCCAACCTGATTGAACACTGGACGGGTTTGGACCAGCTCGCAAAAATTCGCGCCCCGGCGCCCCGGTGCTGTTTGCGTCAGATGATGGTGGCGGTGGACGTGCAAAATCCGTTGCTGGGTTCGCGCGGCGCCACGCGGGTTTACGGGCCGCAAAAAGGCCTGCGCTCACGGGATTTTGTGCGCGCCGAATGTTGTCTTCGCCGGCTGGCGAAGGTTGCTAAGAAAGATTTCGGGCGCGACCTGGCGCGGGCACCGGGTGCCGGTGCGGCAGGTGGTTTGGGCTTTGGTTTGCTGGCATTTCTGAGCGCGCAGTTGGAGTCGGGGTATGATTTATTTGCACGGCAGGCAAAGCTCGATCGTCATCTACGCGCCGCGGATCTTGTCATCGTTGGTGAAGGCGCGATCGATTCCTCCACATTCATGGGCAAAGGTGTTGGCCAAATCGCCGCGCGCTGCCGCGAGCAGGGCATCCCCTGCGTTGCGTTGACCGGGTTTGTCAGCGCGGGTGCCAGGAAACGAAGGCTCTTCACTCAAATACATGCCCTGACCCAACTGACCACGGTCAAGCAGGCGAAAGCCAAGCCGGTATATTGGCTGGAGCAGCTTGCGATGCGTGTGGCACAATCGTGGAAGACAAGCAACCCAAACCACCCATCCCATTGGAAAGGAACCAAGCATCATGCAGTTTAAATATCGACCCTCGTTATGTCTCTGTGTGTTCGCCTTGCTGGCGGAACACCCAGTCTGTGCCCACAATATCGACCCCAAAGCAGACATCCATCCGACGGCTGTCTTGATGGGAAATGTTACGGTCGGGGCTTATACCCGGATCGGTCCCAAGGTGGTCATCCAAGGCGACGTCACCATCGGCCACCATGTGAACATCCTCGGGGAAACGGTGATCAACGCGGACAAGCTGACCATCGGCAACTACGTGAGGATTGATTATGGCTCGCGCATCGTCGCCGGCCGACCGGCGATCCCGGACATCACGGCCAACACCGTGGCGGACCAAACCTACATCAAGGACAATTGCTGGGTGGGTATGAACGCCACGGTGCGCGGCGTGCGTATGGAGGAAGGATCGGTTGTCGGCATGCGGGCCGTGGCCGACTTCAACACCCATCTGGAACGCGGCGCGGCGTTGGCACCCGGAGCTGTAACCATGCACGACATGGTAATTCCGGCCGACAGCCTGGCGGAGGGTTGTCCAGCTACGGTTACGAGGAATGCGATCACAGACAAAGACCGCCAGACAATCTTCGGCGTCATCCCGTCAACGTGGATCCACAGCGAGAACGAGCAGATTGCCCGCGAGATTGACCGGAATCCGCCGAAAATCAGGAGCAGTTACCCCGGCATTGATGGCCGGCCCTACTGGAAGGGGGCGAAGGTGGATCCCACGGCGCAGGTTCATCCCACCGCAATCCTGATCAACACGACCATCGGCGCGCATACCCGGGTCGGCCCGAACGTCGTCATTGCGCGCGCCGTCATCGGCCATCACTGCGATATTCGCGCCAATTCGAATATCCGCGCGGACACCGACATCGGAAATTACTGCCTGATCGGCGAACGGGTGCACGTGGGTTCCGCCCGCGATGGAGGTTTTGACAACCCGCTCTGGATCAAAGACTACAGCTACATCAGCGCAGGCTCGGTCGTGCATGCCACTAAAATTGATGAGGGCGTCTATTACGGCGCGAATGCCCTGACCGACTACGGCTGCTGCGTTCATAGCAACGTTATACTTTTGAGTGGCGCATCGGCGCTTCACGACACCAATGTCCGCGACGACACGGTATTCCGCGGCAGTCCCGGGATGGTGGACAAAGACCCGGGCGTCCCTGATTCATTGCGCATGGAGCTTCTCGGTTTTCTGCCGAAGCGCTGGCTCGTCGAGGTAAACGGGCAGGCCCTGGAGAAACCCGAAATTTACGATGCGCCGCTGGCGGATTGGGAACATAGCAATAAAGGAGTCGTTGATCCAAAAGCCCAGATTGACCCGGGCGCAATTGTTGTTGGCAACGTCAGCCTGGATGAAGGCGCGCGGATTTATGGGGGCTGCTACGTGGAGGGCAACGTCCACTTTGGCAAGCAGGCGAGAGCGTACGTCGGCGTGATGATTATTTCCACGAATCTCAACATCGGTGATCACACGCACATTTACGATCAGGCGATGATCGCGGACGGTCGCACGGCTATCGCCGGTTCGCCGGTCGCGGATACGCTACACATCGGCGCCTTTTCATGGATCAATCACATGATCTCGCTGCAAGGGGCACAGATGGAAGACTTCTCACTTTGTAATATCGGCGCCGGTGCCTCATTTGGAAGCAGGATTGGCCGGGAAGCGCTGTTGCTGAACGGCGCCGTGACCTATGCGGACCAGCAACTCCCGGCGCGTTCGATTACGTATGGCATTCCCTCAAAAGTTCGCGTCACCGATTCCACGATGCGCGAACGCATGCTTTTCTTCTATGGTCGGGACTGGCCAAACTGGGAACGTCAGGCGACGCCGGAGTACCTGAAAAACTACAAGTTACCCGAGTAAGCCGGTCAATTTTTCAACACAATTGCGTCAGCCGATGAAGGCCGTGTGAACGGCTTTCATCGCGGCTTCACCTTTGGCCAGGTCAATCACGACAGAGATTTTGATTTCGCTGGTGGAAATCATGTCAATGTTCACGCCTTCCCCGGCCAGTGTTTCAAAAAGTTTTGCGGCCACGCCCGTGTGACTCTTCATGCCGACGCCGACGATGGACAGCTTGCCGATTTTTTCCGTGGCAATCACATTGTGGAAACCGAGTTCCTTTTTCAAGCCGTCAATCACCTTCTGCGCCTTGAGCAAATCCGGCTTGTCCATGGTGAATGAAAGGTCCGTCGTCCCGACTTTGTCGGGAGTGCCGTGGCTGATGTTTTGGACGATCATGTCCACGTTCACCGCCGCGTCGCCGAGCGCCTTGAAAATGCGCGCGGCCACGCCCGGTTTGTCGGGCACGCCGACGAGCGTGACCTTGGCCTGGTTCTTGTCAAACGCGACGCCGCGCACGACGACGCCTTCCATGCTTTTGGTTTCTTCTTTCACAATGGTTCCGGGGTTTTCGTTGAGGCTGGAGTGAACTTCAAAAGCAACTCCAAATTTTTTGGCAAATTCGACCGAACGGCTCTGCATCACCTTCGCGCCGAGGCTGGCGAGTTCGAGCATTTCGTCGTAGGAAATTTCATCGAGTTTCTTCGCGCCGGGCACAATGCGCGGGTCGGCGGTGTAAACACCGTCCACGTC
>JBEKON010000007.1:0-47404 GCA_049521735.1 Verrucomicrobiota bacterium | reverse complement strand
AAGACGCACATGGCCGAGGCCAATTTGCGCCTCGTTGTTTCCGTCGCCAAAAAATATACCAATCGTGGCCAGTCGTTCCTCGATTTGATTCAGGAAGGCAACATCGGTTTGATGAAAGGCGTCGAGAAGTTTGAATATCGCCGCGGCTACAAATTTTCCACCTACGCCATCTGGTGGATCCGGCAGGCCATTACCCGCAGCATCGCCGATCAGGCGCGCACCATCCGCATTCCAGTGCACATGATTGAAATCATGAACAAACTCTGGCGCGCGCAAAAGCAGCTCACGCAGGAGCTGGGCCGCGAGCCAACACCGGAGGAATTGGCCGATGAAATGCACATGCCGGTGGCGCGCATCCACGCGCTGCTCAAAATGGCGCAGCAGCCGGTCTCGCTCCACGCGCCTGTCGGTGACGACGGCGACGTGAGTGTCGGCGATTTCATCGAGGACAAGACCGCTGAAAATCCGTCTGAAGTCACGAGCTACAGTTTGCTGCGCGAAAAATTGAGCGACGTGTTGACGACGTTGACCGAGCGCGAACGCAAAATTCTCGAAATGCGGTTCGGCCTGCTGGACGGCTACGAACGCACGCTTGAGGAAATCGGCAAGATGTACAACGTCACGCGCGAACGCATCCGCCAGATTGAGGCCAAGGCGCTCCGCAAGTTGCGCCATCCGACGCGCGTCCGGCATTTGCAGGGCTTCCTCGATACGTCGGAGCCGGAGATGGCCACGACAGCATGACGATTTACGATTTTTGATTCGCGTCAGTTGTTCGGATCAACAATGTGAATGTCAATGCCCGGCGCGTGGTGCATGAAAAAATCAAGGACGTTCGGGCGCGTGAACTGCCACCAACGCCGCTCCGTCGTGCCGAGCACAACGAGGTTGACGTCGTTTTCACGGCAATACTTCAATAGCGCCGCGCAGATATCCTCATTCTCCAGCACGGTGACGCTGCCGCCCAGGTCGGTCGCCAGTTGGACATTCTGCATGAATTTCCGCTGCAAATCCGACGCGATACGCACCGGGTCTTCCTTTTTGCGCCGCACATAGACGGCCATCCATTCGCGGTTCAGACGTCCCGCGAGTCGCGACGTCGCGCGCAACAGTTTCGCGGTCGTAATCGGATTTGTGCTCAAGCAGACGACAATTTTTTCGCTGACGTCCGGCGGCGAGATTGTACCAATGCGCGGCCGCTGATCGAGCGCAGCGGCGGTTTCGCGCAAGGCCAGTTCGCGTAATTCAGTCAGGTTGTTCTCGGTGAAAAAATGTTCCAGGGCGGCGACAATCCGTTCCGGCGGATAAATTTTCCCTTGTCGCAGCCGCTCGCGCAATTCCTCGGCGGTCAAATCAATGTTCACAATTTGATCCGCTTCGAGCACAAAACGGTCGGGCACGCGTTCGCGCACATCCACGCCGGTGGCGCGCAGCACGGTGTCGTGCAGGCTTTCGAGATGCTGAATGTTCAACGTCGTGATGACGTTGATACCCGCAACGAGCAATTGCTGAACATCGAGGTAGCGCTTGGGATTCGGTGAACCGGCGACGTTGCTGAACGGCAACTCGTCCACGATGCAAACGGTGGGATGACGCTCGAGAATTTTGGGCACATCAAGAATTTCAACCGTGCTGCCCGCGTGCGGGACTTTTTTGCGCGGGATGATTTCCAAATCGCTAACGAGATCGGCGGTCTCCTTGCGCCCGTGCGGCTCAATCCAGCCGAGGACCACGTCCACGCCCGCTTTTTTAAGGCGATGCGCCTCTTCGAGCATCGTGTAGGTCTTGCCGACGCCCGCAGCATGGCCAAGATAGATCTTCAGCTTTCCCAGGCGGCTTTTCTCAATGAGCCGCAGGAAATCCTCGGGTTTGGGTCGGTCAATGGCGGGCGGTTCCATGTCGCAAAGAAACTATTTTTGCGGCAACTGGTCGAGCGCGAAGTTCAACGTCATCACATTCACACGCGGTTCGCCGAAAACGCCCAAGTCGCGTCCATGAGTATTTTGTCGAACGAATTCGCGGACGCGGTCTTCGGAAAGGCCACGTGCTTTGGCAACGCGCGGGATTTGCAGTTCGGCGTTCGCCGGACTGATGTCCGGGTCGAGGCCGCTGCCGGAAGCAGTCACGGCGTCGGCGGGAACTGGCGTCCCGCTTTGCGGGATTGCGAGACCGTTGTCTGAGCGGTAGGTGGCGATGTTTTGCGTGATGTTGGCAACCAGATTGGACGAGGTGGGGCCGAGGTTGCTGCCGCCGGAACTGGTGGCGTCAAAGCCGTTTGCACCCGCCGCCGACGGGCGCGGATGAAAATACTTCGCGCCCGTGAAATTCTGGGCGATCAACGCTGAGCCGCGCACCGCACCGGAACGGTCAACGAGCAGACTGCCATTGGCCTGATGCGGGAACAGCCATTGCGCCGCGCCAAAAATAACGAGCGGATAAATGCCGCACAAAATGACGGCGAAGAAAAGTGTCGCCGCAATCGAGCGGCCAAATTCAGCAAAAATATTTTTCATAATTTTCCGGTGTTGAATTACGCGAAATGTAAATGCCAGACGGCGAGGTCAATGAGTTTGATGCCGACGAATGGAATAATGACGCCGCCGACGCCGTAAATGGCGAGGTTAAGGCGCAGGATTTGTGCCGCGCCAAGTGGACGAAATTTTACACCGCGCAACGCCAGCGGAATCAGGGCGATGATAATGAGCGCGTTGAAAATCACGGCGCTTAAAATGGCGCTGTCCGGGCTGTGCAGGCGCATGACATTGAGTGGCGCGATGACGGGAAACGTGACCATGAGCATCGCCGGAATGATGGCGAAGTATTTGGCCACGTCGTTGGCGATGCTGAATGTCGTGAGCGCGCCGCGCGTGATGAGAAGCTGTTTCCCAATTTCGATGATTTCGAGCAGCTTCGTCGGGTTCGAGTCGAGATCCACCATGTTGCCGGCTTCCTTGGCGGCCTGCGTGCCGGTGTTCATCGCCACACCCACGTCGGCCTGCGCGAGCGCGGGCGCGTCGTTCGTGCCGTCACCGATCATGGCAATCATCCGGCCGCCTTGCTGTTCCTGACGAATCAAGGCGAGTTTGTCTTCCGGTTTTGCCTCGGCCAGAAAATCGTCCACGCCCGCCTCCTGCGCGATGGCGGCGGCAGTCAACTTGTTGTCGCCGGTGATCATCACCGTGCGAATGCCCATCGCACGAAAGCGTTTGAAACGGTCGGCCAGTCCGCCCTTTACGATGTCCTTCAAATGAACCACGCCGAGCACGCGTTCCTTGGTGGCAACAACCAGCGGCGTTCCGCCGGAACGGGAAATGTTTTCGACAGCGTGTTCCACCTCCGGCGGCAGGGTTCCGCCGAGAAATTTTTTAACGGCGTCCGCCGCGCCTTTGCGGATTTGCCGGCTTTCAAAATTCACACCGCTCATCCGTGTTTGCGCCGTGAACGGCACGAAGTGCGCGCCGGGCAAATCGCGGATTTCGCGCGCGCGGATGCCGAATTGTTTGGCGAGCACGACGATGCTGCGGCCTTCGGGCGTTTCGTCGGCAAGCGATGCGAGTTGCGCAGCGTCTGCAAGTTCCGATTCTGTCACGCCGGACGCGGGCAAAAATGCGGTTGCCTGACGGTTGCCCAGCGTGATCGTGCCGGTTTTGTCGAGCAGCAGCACGTCCACGTCGCCAGCCGCTTCAACCGCACGACCGCTCATCGCCAGGACGTTGCGCTGGAGCAAACGGTCCATTCCCGCGATGCCGATGGCGCTCAACAGGCCACCGATGGTGGTGGGAATCAGACAGACTAAAAGCGCGATGAGCACGGTGTTCGAAAATGTCGTGCCGGAATAAATGCCGAATGGCTTCAACGTAATGACTACGAGCAGAAAAACGACCGTGAGCGCGGCGAGCAGAATCGTGAGTGCAATTTCGTTCGGTGTTTTCTGGCGGCTCGCGCCTTCAACGAGCGAAATCATCCGGTCAAGAAAACCTTCGCCGGGGTTGGCGGTGACGCGGATTTTGATTTCGTCCGAGAGCACGCGTGTGCCGCCGGTGACGGCGCTGCGGTCGCCGCCGGCTTCACGAATGACCGGTGCCGATTCGCCGGTGATGGCGGATTCATCCACCGTCGCCGCGCCGAGGATAACTTCGCCGTCGGCGGGAATGATTTCATTGGCCCGAACGAGAACGACGTTGCCTTTGCGGAGTGAATCGGCGTCCACGGTTTCGATTTTGCCGTTGCCGGAAATTTTATTTGCGCTCGTGCGCGTCAGGGTCTGGCGGAGTGCCTTGGCCTGCGCCTTGCCCCGGCCCTCGGCGACGGCCTCGGCGAAGTTTGCGAAGAGCACGGTGAACCAGAGCCACACGGCTATTTGTGCAACGAACGCGGTCTGGCCGGGCGAACGGAAAATATCCACAGTACAGATGACCGCGCCGATCATCGTGACGAACATGACGGGATTTTTCACCATCAGGCGCGGGTCGAGCTTTTTGAAGGCGTCACCGATCGCCGGGACGAGAATTTTCGTGTCAAAAACGGAAACGGATTTCGTTTGCATAAAAAATACGGATTAAAACAGGTTGCCTTTGAGCATCAGGAAATGTTCGACAATCGGGCCGAGCGCGAGCGCGGGCAGAAACGTCAACGCGCCGACGAGAACCACCGTGCCAATCAACAACAGGACAAACGTGAAGCCGGTCACGGGAAACGTGCCGGCGCTGGCCGGAACGATTTTTTTGCGAGCAAGCGAACCCGCAAGCGCGAGCAACGGTACGATCATGCCGAAGCGGCCGAGCAGCATATCAATGCCGAGCGTCGTGTCATACCACGGCGTGTTGGCGTTGAGGCCGGCGAAGGCGCTGCCATTGTTGCCCGCGCCCGAGCTGTAGGCGTAAAGAATCTCGCTCAAACCGTGCGGGCCGTTATTGTTCAAGCCGGCCTTGCCCCAGTCGCTCACTGACGCCCAAGCCGTGAAACCGAGAATGATGAATGCGAGAATGACGAACGCCAGCAGCGCCATTTTCACGTCGTAAGCCTCGATTTTTTTGCCGAGATATTCCGGCGTGCGCCCAACCATCAGCCCGGCGATGAACACGGCAAGGATGACGAAGATCAACATGCCGTAAAGCCCTGCGCCGACGCCGCCGAAAATCACCTCGCCGGTCTGGATGTTGAAGAGCGGCACCAGTCCGCCGAGCGGCGTGAACGAGTCGTGCATGGAATTGACCGCGCCGCACGAGGCGTCGGTCGTCACCGTGGCGAACAGTGCTGAATCCAAAATGCCGAAACGGACTTCCTTGCCTTCCATGTTGCCGCCGGCAGCGGCGACGCCGAGTTGCTGATGAATCGGGTTGCCTTTCGCTTCCGCCCACGAACAAACCAAAACACCGGCGAGAAACATCGCGAACATCGCCGACCAGACCGCCCAGCCGTGCTTCTGATTTTTGGTTTCGCGGCCGAGGTGATAGGTCATCGCGCTGCCGATGCACAACAGCGCAAGCATTTGAAAAAAGTTCGAGAACGGCGTGGGATTCTCGAACGGATGGGCGGCGTTGGCGTTCGTGTAACCGCCGCCGTTGGTGCCGAGCATCTTGATGGCCATCTGTGACGCCATCGGCCCCTGCACGATGGTCTGCGTGTCCAGCATCTGGTCTTCCATCACGGGATTGCCTTTGGCATCAACCACCGGCTTGCCATTCGCGTCGGTTTTTTGAACGGAAATTTTCTGCGATTCGAGGAGTTTCGCGACAGTGTAAGGTCTGAAATTCTGAATCATGCCCTGCGACACGAAGAACAGCGCGAGCACCAGGCAGATGGGCAGCAGCAAATAGTAAATGATGCGCGTCACGTCCACCCAGAAATTGCCGATGGTCTGCGCCGTGCGCCGCGCGATGCCGCGCACGAGCGCGCCTGCGACCGCGATGCCGACGGCGGCGGAGAAAAAGTTGTGGATGGCCAGCGCGACCATTTGCGAGAAGTAGGACATCGTTGATTCACCGCCGTAACTCTGCCAGTTCGTATTCGTTGTGAAGCTGACGGCGGTGTTGAACGCGAGATGCTGTGAAAGCGCGGCGAACTTCTGCGGATTCAACGGCAGATATTGCTGCAGGCGCAGAATCGCGTAGGTGAAAAGACAACTCACAAGGCTGAACAGCAACATTGCGAATGCGTATTGTTTCCAATCGTGTTCTTTCGTCGCGTCCACGCCGAGCGCGCGGTAGGTGAGTTTTTCCAATGGCCGTAAAACCGGGTCGAGCCGGGTGCGGCCGTTCGGATGGAGCACGCGGTTGATATACAAACCGAGTGGTTTGGTGACGAGGACAAGCGCGCCTATGTAGAGCGCGAGTTCCAACCATTGATGGGCGTTCATGGCAGTTGATTAAAATTTTTCCGGTTTGAGCATCGCCGCGATGAGATACACGCAGAGCGCGACGGAAATGATTCCCAGAATGAGGTTTTCCATAAATAAATCCTAAAGTTTTTCGCAGCCGCGCGCATACAGCACGAAAGCGGCGAAGAACGCAATCGCCAGTCCGACATAAACAACGTCAAGCATAGTCACCATTTTCAAACAGGCCTGCACACGGGCGCAAGCCAAGTTTACTTTGGGTGAACTTGAAGGCCGCGGACTTCGCGGCTCAGAGGCTCGCCCTTCCAAACGCCTGCGAGATTAGCTGACGGGCTTGGCCTTGAAAGTGGCCTTGGCTCGCGTTGCCGCGCGCCGTTCGCCCCGTCCTCAAGCTGCCTTGAGGAATTTGGGTCTCCCGCATCCGGCCTCAGGAAGGAAGCTGGATTTAGGCTGCAACGCCAGAAAGAAAACACATCCACCCGCCCTTGTCAAATTTCGCATGATTTGCTGAAAAAACCTTTGCCAATCGGCGCGCCAAAGCGTCTTATTTATCAACCGTTTATGGCCCGAACCCGATTTTTGTCCGCGTTTTTCTGGCTGTTGTCCGCAACGCTCTTTGCGGCAGGCACGACGTATGTACCGACGGATGTCACGCCACCAAAACCGCCTCGGGAATTTCGCGGCGCGTGGATTGCCACCGTGGCGAATATCGACTGGCCATCCAAGCCCGGTTTGAGTGTGGCGGAGCAAAAGGCCGAGTTGACCGCACTGCTCGATCATGCGGCTCAATTGAAACTGAATGCGATTATTTTTCAGGTGCGCCCATCGTCCGACGCGTTGTATGCCTCGCCCATTGAGCCGTGGTCGGAATATCTCACCGGCACAATGGGCAAAGCGCCAACGCCGTTTTATGATCCGCTTGCGTTCGCCATTAAGGAGGCGCACAAACGCGGCCTGGAACTGCACGCGTGGTTCAATCCATTTCGTGCCCGGCATTTTGCAGTCAAATCACCCGTTGCGTTGAACCACATTTCGCAGACGCATCCCGAATTCATCCGCAAATACGGCGACCAACTCTGGCTCGACCCCGGCGAACCGGCGGCACGCGAATACGCTTCACGCGTGGTCATGGACGTGGTGCAGCGCTATGACGTGGATGGCGTTCAATTCGACGATTATTTCTATCCTTACCCCGAAAAAGACGCGGCGGGACGCGAACTGAACTTTCCGGACGACGCGAGTTGGCAAAAATACGGTGTCCCCAGCGGGTTGAGCCGTGATGATTGGCGCCGGGCAAACGTCAACCAATTTATCCAAAGCGTCTATCACTCCATCAAAGCCATGAAACCCTGGGTGAAATTCGGCATCAGCCCGTTCGGCATCTGGCGTCCCGGCTTTCCCAGGCAAATTCAAGGCTTGGATGCCTATGCGAAAATTTACGCGGACTCACGCCTCTGGCTCGCCAACGGCTGGCTCGATTACTGCGCGCCCCAGCTTTATTGGCCGGTTGACCAGAGGGAACAAAGCTTCCCTGCGCTCTTGAAATGGTGGTCGGAGCAAAACGCCAGACATCGCCATCTTTGGCCGGGACTCAATGCTGCTGGCGTCGGTGAAAAATTCACAGCTGCCGAAATTGCGCGGCAAATCAAAATCGCGCGCGATCAACCCGGCATAAGCGGGGAAATCTTTTATCACCTGCAAAATCTCGTTGGAAACCCCGCACTGACCGGCATCATTCGCGCTCAATACCCGCAGCCCGCGCTCGTGCCCGCGACGCCGTGGCTGGATTCCATTCCGCCTGACAAACCAAAACTCATCGTGGAGGAAAACAGCCCCTCAAGCTTGCGCGTACGTTGGGAAACGCCGGGCGAACCGGCGTGGCTGTGGGTTTTGCAATTTCGCACGAATGAAATTTGGACGACGGAAATTTTGCCGGCGAACGAAACAACGCGGACTTTTTCCAATTCCGAGCCGGATGTCATTTCGATTAGCGCGGTGGATCGAATTGGGAATTTGAGTGCACCGGCTGCGCTCAAAAAGGCCAAGCTGGTTCGCTACGGGAAAAACACGATAATTTCAAATTAGGCGGAGAATCAGTCGGAGGGGCGAGTTATACCAATTCCCAGTGATAATTCGCTGCAAAGGTAGGGTCGCATCGCCGAGGCGACCGGGGTGGGAGGCGGAACTTCCGCCGGACGCGCGGGCCGCGCGTCCCTACCAACAATGGGACTCGCATAGCTTGTCCCTCCGGATTGGGGGATTTGGATTGGTTTTGGAAGGGCTGTAAGCCGAATTCTGTCTTCCCCGAAAGCTTTCGGGGGAGAGAATCATTTGTCTCTGCAGCCGATACCCGAAACCCGTCCCCTTTTCGTGAGACTTGGAGCGGGCCGCTCCGGGGTTCCCTATTTGGCCTTGCACCCGATGGGGTTTTCCGTGCCTCGTCGCTTGCGCTTCGAGCGGTGCGCTCTTACCGCACCTTTTCACCCTTGCCGCAATCGTACGAATTACGGCGGTCTGTTTTCTGTGGCACTGTCCGTCGGAAAGCCTTTCAACTTTCCGCCCGCGTGTATCCCGGCCAAACAAGCCCGGGTTACGCGGCATCGCGCCCTTCGGTGTTCGGACTTTCCTCCCCCGGCTCGCGCCGGAAGCGATTCTCCGCCCTTCCAAAACCAGTGTAAGGATAAACGAGGTGCCGGAATTTCTCAAGCGGCAACTTTACTCCGCCCCGGCCAGAGCCATGTCGCGCGTGTAATAAAGAATCCGACCGCAGTTGGTGCAACTGACGATTTTCTGCTGTCCCTGGCAGGTGACGAGAATTTGCGCGGGCAATTTCATGTGGCAGCCGCCGCAAACGCCGTGATTTACACCCACGACGACCATGTCGCCCTTGCTCTTGAGCAGCCGTTCGTAGCGATTAAAGACGGAGCCATCCACTGCCGAGGCCAGTTCCGCGCGGCCACGTTCCAATTCGGCGAGTTCCTTCTTCAAATTCTCCTCGCGCTGATTCAATTGCGCGATCTGGCCTTCGGCCGTTTTTTTTGTTTCGTCGGCTTCGCGCGAAAGGCGGCTTGCTTCCTTTTGCGCCTGCTCGGCCTGCTCCATCAAGGCGATTTCCTGGTCCTCGATTTTTGTGATGTCGGCCTTGCACATTTCAATTTCGTGGGCGAGCGCGCGGTATTCCTCGTTCTTGCGCGTCTGAAGCTGCTGGTTGGCGTATTTTTCAATCTGCTGTTTCTTCACCCCGACATCGAGTTCAAGTCGTTTGCGGTCAGACTCGGTTTGTTTGACGCGGCTCTTGGTGGTTTCGAGTTGCGCTTGGGTGGCAGTGGCCTTGGCGCGCAAGGTTTCGCGCTCGGGACCGATGTGAGCCAGCTCCTGTTGAACGCGGTGAATTTTCTGGTCGCGATCCTGTAGAATCAGAAGTTTCTCAATCATCTCCAGCATGAAGCTTGAAGACTAACCGCCATAAGCGCTCAAGTCAATGCGCGGCAAAAAAGGGCAGTGTCTTAATTTGAAATGTTGGGGGACTTTACTTCTGGGAGTTTGGCACGAAATTCGGCCATGCAGGTATAAAAAATCATTGGTTTTTGACAGGGATGAAAATCTCAAATTCGTTGGATTTAACCCATTGATTTTCTGGAAACCAATACGCCGGTATTTTTATCTGTTTAAGTCCAATATCAATTGCGTCAAAAACGTCTTTAGCGGAACCCGATTCCGGCACGACAGGAACAATAGAAAAATTGGTATAGGGGGATGGAATATAATGCCACATAAAGGGTATTCCTCTGTTGGTAGGATTGAAATTGAAATCCGCACTATTGGTAGCAAAATAAACGATTTCAGCAAATGGACGATTGGTTTCCCAAATCATAGTCGTTGTAACACGTGTGTTATCTCTGAACAGTCCCCATACGCCGCAATCAGGAGTCGCAGAAAATCCAGCATAATTGAACATATCTCTCATATCCTTTCCAAATGTTTCCGTATCGAAACCCTCTTGGCCGATGGAAATTCTAATTGGAATTTTTTTACTAACAAAAGTCATGAATAATTTAAAATCCTCCATTTGCTTAATGGTTATTCTTCTCGGGTTCAATTCGGCCTCAAGCTCATCGTTTTGCTTGCGAAGTTCTTCAACTCGAAACTTGAGTCTAAGACTTTCAGGGACATTCCATGCCAATGCTAACAATTCGAGTCCGAGTCCGAAAATCAACACATATTCCCAAAAATACTCCTGTTTTTTCTTTTTCGACCTCCATTTTACTTTCAAAAATTTAATGGGCATTAGGTCGTTTGGGTCGTCTGAATGGCGAAATTTTTTACGCCTAATCACGAATGCAAATGATACGCCCAAAATTACCAACAAGATTCCGACCGCGTCTAGCCATTGGCCAATTGAAAGGGATATCAAAAGTGAAATCATGTTTTGTCGGATTAAATCCATATTCTTTTATGTCGTGGGGACAATTTTCATTTGTTACAGCTTAATTGGGATTTTCCGCCTACTGTTTAAAAAATGAAGCTCGTCGCTTGCGTTTATTAAAATGTGTGCAATGTTCCAATCGTTTTGGGTGCGTAAGTTAATTGGCAAACTGGGCGTTCCTTACAATCGCAGATTGCGAGTCCGAGACTCGTCGCATCCACATGATTATGACGCTGATTTATCACTCGCCGCAGCGGAAAGCAACGCTTTCCGTATCCAGGTAGTGGGATAGTTTGCTTTGGACTTTGGACATTGGGCCTTGGACGCATTTCAACTTCTTCGCACAAATTCATTTTGCAGTTTCGAGTTTTCAGTGAAAACAAAACTTGAAACTTGCCCGCCTCGGCGTAGCCTCTGGCGAAGCAGGGAAACTCGAAACTTGAAACTACGTTTATGCGTTTCATAGGCAACGTCATCGAAAAATTGCAACGGCATCCGAAGCGGGTGGTGTTTCCCGAAGGCGAGGAGCCGCGCATTCTACAGGCGGCGCGGCAGTTCCAGGCGTTGCAGCTCGGCGCACCCATCGTGCTGGGTGATCAGGCGAAAGTGAAGGAAGTCGCCAATGACTTGAACATCTCACTCGACGGCATCCGCATCATCAATCCCGCTAAAAGTGAAGATTTTGAAAATTTCGCCAAGCGGTTCTTTTCGCTTCGTCGTGAAAAAGGGCTTCGCATCACCGAAGCGCGCGAGGCAATGATGCAGCCAAACTATTTCGGCACGATGATGCTGGCGATGCGCCAGGCAGACGGAATCGTTTCCGGGGCGTCACACATCATCAGCAGCCTGCTGCGACCCTTGTTTCAAATCATCAAAGTGGTGCCGGACATTACCACGGCGTCGAGTTGCATGGTCATGGAAGTCGAGGACACGCGCTTCGGCGAAGACGGCGTGTTGTTCATGGCTGATTGCGGCGTCGTTCCCGATCCGACCGTGGATCAACTGGCTGACATCGCAGTTTCCACCGCTTGGTTTGCGCGGCACCTGCTTGGCGTGCGGCCTCGCGTGGCAATGCTCTCATTTTCAACCAAAGGCAGCGCGTCGCATCCGCTCGTTGGAAAAGTTCAAGCAGCCACCGCTAAGGCCAAACACAAGGCCGAGCAGTTGCGTTTGGAAGCTGATTTCGATGGTGAATTGCAGGTGGACGCCGCGCTCATCTCTGAAATCGCCGTGCGCAAACTGCAGGAGAGCAAGGTCGCCGGGTGCGCGAACGTGCTGATTTTCCCTGATCTCAACTCCGGCAACATTGCCAGCAAACTGGTGCGGCTCGTCGGTCACGGGAACGCTTACGGCCAGATTCTGCTGGGGTTGAACCGGCCCGCCGCGGACGTTTCGCGCGGGTCGAACGCGCATGATATTCTCGGGGTCGCCGCAATCGTTGGCGTGATGGCTGTTGATTATCAAAAGCTCTATCCGGGTGCGGACGCGCACCTGCCAGGAGAATGAAGAACCTGGAATTCAGAATTCAGAATTCAGAAACGTCGTTTGCCCGTTGCGTTTGTTTTTCATTCGTCATTCTGCATTCGTCATTCTGCATTTCATGAACACCATCACGCCGCGCGTTTTTATTGCCGCCACGCGCCAGGACGAGGGCAAAACCACCGCAGCCATCGGCCTCATCGCGGCGTTACAACAACATTTTCCGCGCATCGGCTACATCAAGCCCGTCGGCCAGCGGTTTGTTGAAATCGAGGAGCAGAAAATTGACGAGGACACCGTGCTCATGGACGCGGTGTATCGCATGAATTGTCCGCTGGTGGACATGAGTCCCATCGCCGTCGAGCCGGCCTTTACCCGCAAATACCTTGAATCGGCGAATAACGAAGCGCTGGTCCAACGCATCCAAAACGCCTTCGACCGCGTGGCGTGGGAAAAGGATTTTGTGTTGTGCGAAGGTTCCGGGCACGCGGGCGTCGGCTCGGTTTTCGATTTGTCCAACGCCCAGGTCGCGAAAACGCTCGGTTGCAAGGTCATCATCGTCACGCAGGGCGGCATCGGCAAACCGATTGACGAAGTCTGCCTCAACCAGGCGCTGTTTGAAAAGGAAAGCGTCGAAATCATCGGCGTCATCATCAACAAGGTGCTCGAAGAAAAAATTTCCGAAATCGCCCGGTTCGTTGGCCGCGGACTCAAACGCAAAGGACTGGAATTGCTCGGCGTTCTGCCGTATGAGCAGACTCTCTGCAATCCGTCGGTGGACTTGATTCGCGAGGAACTCCGCGCTGAATTGCTAAACCGGCCGTCAATGCCGGACGTTTCGGTGGACAACGTTGTCGTTGGCGCAATGGGCGCGCACAATGCGATGCAATTTTTCAAGCGCGGCGTGCTGCTCATCATACCTGGAGATCGTGAGGACATTTTGCTGGCCGCAGGCGCGAGCATGGACCTGCAGGAGAGCAAGGGAATGGCAGGCATTGTCTTGACCGGCGGTCTGCGACCATCCGACAACGTTTTAAAAATCATTCAAACCATCCCCATCCCCGTGCTGCTGGCGAAAGCAGACAGCTATAAAGTCGCTTCCAAAGTCCACAACCTCACCGTCAAAACGCGGCCAACGGACGCTGGAAAAATTTCACTCATCCGCGACATTGTCGCCAAAAACGTAAACGTCAAAAAAATCATCGAATCACTTTAAAATTTTTAGTTTTAAGTTTTTAATTTTTAGTTGCAGCATCCGGAATTGTTGAAAACGAACCCTTTCATAAAAAATTTGCCGGTCTATCAGCCCGGCCGGCCGATTGAGGAAGTCGCCCGCGAACTTGGCCTGCCAGCCGATGGCATCATCAAACTGGCTTCGAACGAAAATCCGTTCGGTCCGTCGCCGCTCGCCGTTGCTGCGATGCAAAAAGCGCTCGCCAGCGTGAATCTTTATCCCGATGGCAATGCGTTTTACTTGAAACAAAAGCTGGCCACGAAACTCGGCGTTGAACCGGCCAATCTCATTCCCGGCAACGGCTCGAACGAAATCATCGAGTTCGTCGGGCACGCGTTGCTCACGCCCGGCACAGACGTGGTCGTCTCGCAATATTGCTTCGCCGTTTATCCGATTGTGACCGCTTTGTTTGGAGCGAACCTGATTACCGTTCCGGCCACCCATTACGGACATGATTTGCCCGCGATGCTCCGCGCCATCACACCGCGCACACGCATTGTTTTCGTGGCGAACCCGAACAATCCCACCGGCACACGCGCGCCGCGCGAGGAAATCATCCGGTTCGTCAACGACGTTCCCGGCGACGTGCTGCTGGTGATGGACGAAGCCTACATTGATTTTTTGGATGATCCGCTGGATTTGATTCCACTTGTGCGGCAGGGCGCAAGACCGAACCTGATTTTGATGCGGACGTTTTCGAAAATTTACGGTTTGGCTGGTTTGCGAATCGGCTACGGCATCGGGAATCCCGAATTCGTTGCCGTGCTCGAAAAAATCCGGCAGCCGTTCAACATTAATCTGCTCGCGCAAACCGCCGCATTGGCCGCGCTGGACGATGCGGAGCACGTCCGCAAAACGCGGCTGAACAATTTCGCCGGGCTGAAATTTTTCGAGCAGGCATTCCGCAACTTGAAGCTCGAATTCATTCCATCCGCCGCGAACTTCATCTTGGTCCGCGTCGGTGATGGCCGGAAAGTTTTTGAAGCCATGCAGCGACAAGGCGTCATTGTGCGTCCAATGGGCGGCTATCAATTGCCGGAATGGATCCGCATCTCCATCGGCACGCCGCAGGAGAACGGGCGGTGCCTGGATTCTTTGAAAAAAGTATTGTAAATGGCTTGTTCAAAGTCGCAATTGCGGCCTTGAACAATAATGCTTCTTGACTTCTACTGTTATTTTTGTAAGGCTGGTTTACTGACGAATTCCATGAGGGAACGGATAGAAGTCAGAAGTTTTTCCAAAAGCCATAGCACAGACATTTCGCGCCCTAGCCGGTAAATTCTTTTATCTGTGATAAAACAAACCATTAAGCTCTTTGCACTGTCCGCGCTGCTGCTGTCCACTTCGGCGCTCAAGGCCGATCAATTTGGTGATTTAACCTATACAAATGATGGCACTAATATCGTCATAACCGGATACACCGGCACCAATCCTACCGTTGTCATCCCAGACAATATCAATGGCCAGCCGGTCACCAGCATCGGGGACATGGCGCTGGTTGAATGCCCCAGCCTGACCGGCGTCACGATCGGCACTAACGTCACCAGCATCGGATACGAGGCGTTCTATTTGTGCGCCATGACCAATCTCACTCTTCCCGCTGGCTTGGTGAGCATCGGAGACAAGGCGTTTTATTATTGCACCAGCCTGACCAACATTAGCATACCCAACGGAGTCACCAGTATCGGTGATCAGACGTTTTATATGTGCAGCAGCCTGACCAGCGTCACGATTGGCAGCAGTGTTACCAACATCGGGAACGAGGCGTTTCGTAACTGCAACAACTTGATACATGTCGCATTTCCCAATAATGTTACCAGCATCGGGAACGGTGCGTTCTTGGCCTGCACCAGTCTGACTAACTTTACGCTCCCCAACAGTCTTACCAATATTGGGAACTATGCGTTCGGTGGTTGCACCCAACTCACGAGTGTCATTATCCCTACCAACATCACCAGCATCAATATGGGTTCTTTCGCCTCATGCGCCAACCTGACCAACGTCTCAATGGCCGACAATATCACTAATATCGGCGATTATGCTTTCAATAGCTGTACGCATCTGACGAGTGTTACACTTCCCAACAACGTCATCAGTATTGGAATCGGTGCATTTAGCAACTGTGGTCTGACCAACGTCATGATTCCCAACAGTGTCTCCAGCATTGGAAATTCTGCTTTTGGATCCACCGGCCTGATGACAATAGTGGTGGCCACGGACAATTCGGTCTATAGCAGTGTGAACGGGATACTTTTCGACAAGAATCAAACCACGCTTATCCAATGTCCGGGAAGCAAAGCCGGAGCCTATACGATCCCCAACAGCGTGACCAACATCGGGGGAGGCGCCTTTGCTGGCTGTATTAATCTAACCAACGTTACGATCCCCGACAGCGTCACCAGTATTGAGGAAGCTGCGTTTGCCGGCTGCACCAACCTGACTAGTATCACAATAGGCACCAACGTCATCAGCATCGGGAACTGGGCATTCTCTTCCTGTAGTAGTCTAACCAGCCTCATAATCCCAAACAGCGTAACTGACATTGGATACTATATATCCTCTTATTGCAGCAGCTTGGTGGGAATCTATTTCCAAGGGAACGCACCCAAGGTTGATAGATTTGCGTTCGACAATGAGAACTATGCGACAATTTATTATTTGCCGGGAACCACAAATTGGGGCACGACGTTTGGTGACGCTTCGACCGCGCTCTGGCTACCGCAGATGCAAACGACCAATGCCAGCTTCGGCATGCAGACGAATCAATTTGGCTTCAATATCAACTGGGCCAGCGACCAGACTGTGGTGGTGGAAGCCTGCACGAATCTGGCCAATCCCGATTGGCAGCCGGTGCAAACCAACACACTCACCGATGGCTCGGCCTATTTCAGTGATCCGCAGTGGACCAATTATCCCGCTCGCTTCTATCGCCTCCGTTCACCATGACGTGTGAGGAGCGGCATCTTCCGCCACCTGAAACTTTCGGTGCGGATGACGGCATGTTTGTGCGTCCAATGGGCGGCTATCAATTGCCGGAATGGATCCGCATCACCGTCGGCACGCCGAAGGAAAACGCGCGTTGCCTGGAAGCGCTAAAGACAGTGCTTGGTCGCAATTAGTAATTCGCCCTGATTCGATAAAACCGTTGCGGGTCGCTGCTTGTGACGATGTTGGTGATTTGCATCGTTCCCGCTGAGAAGGCGACGTTGCTGACGGCAACGGACCACGCGTTCGTTGTCAGCAAATTGGTTGTGTACAGGAGATCGTGATGGTAACCGGGGATACCGGTAAGACTGACCACCGCGTTGGTCTTGTTCACCACAACGATGTTTGTGAGTTGCAGGAAACCGGGGTCGGGAAAGGCGTAGGTGTTGGCGACCCAGTTGTTCAGGAAGTCGAACGGGATAATGACATTCCTTGGTGTGGAAGCCCAATTGTCGTGGACGATCACCCAGTCGGTTGGCGCCATGATGCCCTGCAGCGTTGGTCCCGGGTCAAGCACATCGCCGGCGGGGATGTAACCGACCGCCGTCACGGCGTGGCCCAAATTGGTGCTGGTGTTGCTGAGATTCCAAGACTCATCTTCCGCGTTTGGGCTGCCAGGCGATGGATCATAGCTCCAGGTGTAATAGCTTCCGCCAAAGTCGGCTTCCGCGTTTGTGTTGACGGTCGCGAGGGTGGCGACAGCCGCAGCGGCGACGTTCCAGTGCCTGAAGCACAAAATCAGCGTGTGGTTTCGGTTGATCTCGAACTTCACTTCGTTGAACGCGCTGACCGGATCTCCGAGAATCTGAGCCACGCCGCCCGTTGGATTCATCCCGGCGGCGAAAAACTTCCCTTCGGTTCCGGTGTCCCAGCCTCCACCCGCGACGGTGTAGCGGCTGTTCAGAAAAGTTTGCAGGCCGGGACTAATGTCCTTGAGATAGGTGCCGACGTGCGGCGCATTCCCGTAGAAGAAGCCACCCATCGGGGTCCCACTGCCGTCGTCATACAGCACGCCCAGATTGCAGTCCAGATACCAGCCGATATCTGTTGTCGGGACGGGTAGAGGCCCTGGCGCGCCTTGTGGCACTGGTCGCGCAAATCCGTCGGCTAGGTAATCCTGCCATGATGGCCCTGCCGCCCACGCCACGGTGCTGCCGTCGAACGGCGTGGTGTCCGCGACCGGTGCGAGATGATAGTCGGCCCAATGGCCAGCCAGGTTGGCGGCGGAACTTGGCGCGCACCAGTCATTCCATTGGTCAGCGGGAGGGAACAGCTGCCAATTGTGGTTGGGGTCCGGTCCGGGCCCGCCATTGGGCGATGGGGGCTGAAATGCAGCTGAATATTGGTAAGGCTGATTCCAATCCGGCACGAGGCCTTTGACATACTTCGCCGCCGTCGGCCAAGGCTTGGCAGTGGTGTTGGCAATCCACCTGGAATCCCAACCCTGTGGGCCGTTGTTGAGGTAACCATAAGGAATAATCACGTTCCTGGGCGTAGAAACCCAGTTGTCGTGTACAATGACCCAATCAGTCGGTCCCAACCCAAGCTGAGGGTGGGTCGTTCCTATGTCATCCGGGTCCCCGGCCTGAATGTAGCCCACCACGGTGACGGCGTGACCAAGGTTGGTGGCAGTGTCGCTGTTATTCCACGCTTCATCTTCCGCGTTGGTGGGTCCAGCTGTTGTAGCCCAGGTGTAATAGTTTCCGCCATAATAGGACTCCGTGTTCGTCGGCCCGACAGACGGGAGTTGAAAAGCTGTCGGGTTCAGGTTCCAGAATGTGAAAGTCGCGATGAACGTGCGGTTGCTGTTGATCTCGTTCATCACTTCACCAAATGCGCTGGCCAAGGTTGGGTGAGGGGCTACTATCGGGGCGCCTGTCGTGTCAGTCCCGGCAAAATATGTTTTTCCCCGAGTCCCGGTCAGCCAAAAGACATTGCTTGAGAAACTGTAGCGACTGTTCAAAAAGATCTGTAAGCCCGCATGAATGTCTCTGAGATAGGTGCCATAATGAGGCGGCTCGCCAAGGGGATAGCCGCCATTGGATATGGGCGGGAAGAAGGCAATGCCATAACTGGTGTCCATATACCAGCCAATGTCGGTCGTTTGTGCCGGCAGGATACCCGCAGGGAACATGAGAGGCCGGTTGCCCGTTCCGTCGGCCAAGTAATCCTGCCAAGACGGGCCGACCGCCCATTGCACGGAGCTATATGGGTAGTTGGTCGCATCTGCCACTGGTATGCCCCGGGCGTCGGTCCAGTGGCCGGCGAGATTGGCGCCTGAAGTCGGCGCGCACCAGTCATTCCATTGGTTGATCACATTGGGTGCGCCCGGGTCCGGTCCCGGACCGTTTGGCGCATTGTAACGATAGGGCTGGTTCCAGTCCGGCACTAGGCCACTGACAAATGTGGCTGCCGCGAATATGTTTCCCGTCATGGCCATGAGTACGACGGCGGTGGAAATCAATGACTTCCAATTCGCAGCCGTCGGCCAGCTTCCGCTTTCAAGTGATTTTTTCATGAGATAACTCCTTCGGATTTCGTGATTGTTTGTTGACGGAATGGGATTAAAAGTTGAAGGCATGGTTTTCATGAGGATAGTTCTCCGGGGGATTGAAGGATGCAAAACGTCTTCCTCGCTTTCGGCAGAGCCATGGTTCTGTCGGCACGAACACGTACAACCTGAAGCTGTTTTACGGTCATTTTCATGGGCTACTGGCCCGACGCAAACTGCTTTACGGCTGTTTCGAACAGCTTCTTTGTGAGACACAATAGAAGCAGTCGGTCTTATACTTCTAAGACTCGGTTATGTCAAGCCTGAAATCGTGTTTGAAATTTGAGTTTGAATCCCGCCGGAAACCTACTACTTATTCTGCGTTGAAATGAAACTGACTGATCTGCGGGGCATCCTGCAATACATTCCGCAATTTCGCGAGAAGACGTTCATCCTTGCGGTGGACGGCGCAATTGTCACGGACGAGAACTTCGCCACCCTCCTGCTGGACGTGGCGGTGTTGCGGTCGTTGAGCATCCGCGTCGTGCTCGTGCACGGCGCATCGGCGCAAATCAAGGTGCTCGCCAAGGAACAAAACGTCAAAGCCTCCGATCTCGAAGGCTCCGGCATCACGGACGCAGCCACGCTCCAGCTTGCGCTCACTGCCGCGAACCGGCTCACGCACGAAATCCTCGAAGGCCTTTCAGCCAACGACCTGCGGGCCGCCAGCACGAATGTCGTCATCGCCCACCCAATGGGCATCATCCAGGGCGTGGATCATTTGTTCACCGGCAAGGTCGAGCGCGTGGACATTGGACTGCTCCAGACATTGCTCGCGCAGGACGTCATTCCTGTCATTCCGCCGCTCGGTTTCGACGGCGACGGCAAAACGTATCGCGTGAATTCGGACGGTGTCGCGGTCGCAGTCGCGGAAGCGTTGAAAGCCATCAAATTAATTTTCATTACATCGCAGGACGGGCTGATTTACAACGGCAAACTCGTTCGCCAGATGCTTGTGGCGGAATTGGAGAAACTGTTGCAACAAGGCAGTTCTGGATTTACGCCCGAATCGCTGTCGAAAGCACAACACGCCGCGTCGGCGTGCCGCGCGGGTGTGCCGCGCGTGCACATCATCAACGGCAAAGTGGACGAAGGCCTGCTCGCCGAGGTGTTTTCCAACGACGGCATCGGCACGCTCATCTACGCGAACGAATACCAGCAAATCCGGCCCGCCAAAAAGAAGGACGTGCGGGCGATTCAATTATTGACGAAGGCGGCGGTTGAAGCGGAGGAACTGGTCAAACGCAGTCGGGCGAGCATTGAAAAAACCTTGGGCGATTATTATATCTTCGAGATTGATAAGAACCCCGTCGCGTGCGTTGCGCTTCATGTCTATCCCGAGCAAAAGAAAGGCGAACTGGCGTGTCTCTACGTCAATCCGTCGCACGAAAATCAGGGCATTGGTCGCAAGATGATCCAATTCATCGAAAACAAGGCGCGGGAAATGGGGCTGAACGAACTCATCACGCTCTCAACACAGGCATTCACCTATTTTCAATCCAAAGGCGGGTTCGCCGAAGGTTCGCCCGATAATTTGCCGCCCGCGCGCCGCGAAAAATACGAGCAGAGCGGAAGAAATTCCAAGGTGCTCGTGAAGAAATTGAAATAGGCGGTTGAAGTGTAAATGCGAATTTCATTGAACATTTTTATTCTGATGTTCGCCGTGATCGTCACTTCTTGTAAAACGAAGATGACAACGCAGGAATTCAATAACCACCAAAACAAAGTCTTTTCAGACTATTGCACAAATGACGTGCGCGCAGCCGAAAAGACACTCTTAGATGATCTTCAAACGCTTTCCAAATATGAAAGCAACCATCTGGAAGGGACGGATTTCCGAATAGATTTTGATGCGGCTAAATCGCTCGATCATGAAAGATTATTTCTCATTTATCGAAAGACTCATGAAACAAATAAAATGGAATTTGAATTTCAACAGAGTTTAGGGTGTCTAGCTCGATCTAATAATAAATGGAGATTACCTCCGCCACCTTCTATGACCCACGACGAATTTGCTCAAAAAATTGAAAAGCGTGAACACGGTGCAAACGTCAGATGGAAGACAAATACTGATTTTGAAAACGCTCATTGAATTTTTTAACCGTTGTAAAAAATACGGAATTGCACCGCCGCGTTTCGTTCTCGCCGTCAGCGTCGCCGAGCAAACCGTTTCACTTTTCGAAAAATGCCCGATGCCTTTGTGTCTTTGTGGTGAAAGATATATTTTCACAAAAAAGTTTCGCTGCTCCACTTCGCGCTTCGGCATCGGGCAGATGGAAGGCACAAATTGCACGCCGCTCGGATTGCATCGCATCGTGGAAAAAATCGGGGGCGGCTGGCCGGTCGGGACGGTTTTCAAAGGGCGCAAACCGGTTGGCTTCACCTGGAAAGGTTTGCCGTTCGCAAAAATCACCACGCGCATTTTATGGCTGGAAGGGCTTGAACCCGATTTCAATCGTGGTGGTGACGTGGATTCACACGATCGCTACATTTACATTCATGGGACGGGCGACGAACCGTCCCTCGGCCGTCCGGCGTCATACGGTTGCATCCATCTTGCGGCGGACAACTTGATTCCGCTCTTCGACAAACTGCCTGGCGGCACGCTCGTCTGGATTGACGAGCATTGAGGCCGTATTGCGCCCCGCTCAATTCGCACTTTCAAGTTTCGATTGTTAGGTTAATTTTACGGTATGACATTGAATGAGCAGATAACGCGATTGGCCAGGCAGGCCAAGGCTGCGTCGCGCGAACTCGCCAAATTGACGACAGGGGAGAAGAACGCCTGTCTGCTGGCCATGGCCACCGCGCTGGAACAAAACGCCGCCGCGCTCAAAGATGCCAACACACTCGACATGAACGCCGCGGCGAAGTCCGGTCTCTCATCGGCCATGCTCGACAGGCTCAAGCTGGATGACAAACGCATTGCCGCGATGGCGAAAGGTTTGCGCGAAGTCGCGGCGCTGGCCGATCCGGTCGGAAGAATTTTGGATGAGCGCGTCCGGCCCAACGGATTGAAGCTTCAAAAGATTTCCACGCCTATCGGCGTCGTGGTCATCATTTATGAATCCCGCCCAAACGTGACGGCGGATGCGGCGGGCCTTTGCTTCAAGTCCGGCAACGCGACGATTTTGCGCGGCGGCAAGGAAGCCTTGAATTCCAATCAACTCATCGCTAGGACGATGATTGAGGCGGGCAAAATCGCGCTCCGGCAATTTCCTGAACACGCGATTCAAGTCGTGCCCGTGGCTGACCGCGAGGCGGTTCCAATCCTGTTATCGCTCACGCAATACATCGACCTGTGCATGCCACGCGGCGGGGAGGGATTGATTCGCGCCGTGGCCGATTGCTCGAAAGTGCCTGTCATCAAACATTACAAAGGCGTCTGCCACGTTTTTGTGGACGCCGACGCGGATTTGAAAATGGCCGTGGAAATCGCGTTAAACGCGAAACTTCAGCGCCCTGCTGTGTGCAATGCAATGGAAACGCTGTTGGTGGACAAGGCCATCGCGGAAAAGTTTTTTCCGCAGATTGCGCAGAAGCTCGCAGATAAAAAAGTGGAGTTGCGCTGCGATAAATCGTCGTTTGAGTTGTTAAACTCTCAACTCTCAACTCTCAACCCTCAACTGCGGCTGAAAGCCGCGACCGAGCAGGATTGGTTTACCGAATACAACGATTACATCCTGAACGTGCGTGTGGTGGACGGTGTGCAGGCGGCGATTGACCACATCAATTATTACGGCTCGGCGCACTCGGACAGCATTGTCACGCGGGACGAGGCTCACGCGAAACAATTCCTGAATGCGGTGGATTCCGCGGCGGTGTATTGGAATGCCTCGACGCGCTTTACCGACGGCGGCGAATTCGGGATGGGCGCGGAAATCGGCGTCAGCACCGACAAAATTGGCGCCCGTGGTCCGATGGGCTTGGAGGAATTAACCAGCTACAAATGGATTGGCATTGGCAACGGACAGTTGCGAACTTGAATCGGCTGCGGAAGGACAAGGATTGAACACGGATTCCTCAACAACTTTACTTGCTGACAGGGCACGATTCATTCGGAGTCAAATGCCGGCGGGTGGACTTTTTGCCGGACTTGACTGGCGCATTTCACCGACACCATTTCCGATCGGAGAAAATCTGGCGAAGGAAATCGAGTCGCTGGGTCGGGTGCTGCTGCAGTTCTATCGCGCGGTGAATTTGCTTTATCGTCGCAGCATGGAGGGCAAACAACCGGCGTGGATTGCGGAATTGCTGGACCGGGGCAAGCCGCGCGAATTGATCGAACTTCAGCGTTCGCCTGTGTTCAAAAACGAGGTGCCGCGCGTCATCCGCCCCGATTTGCTGCTGACAGAGCAGGGGATCAGTATCACGGAATTGGATTCCGTTCCCGGCGGCATCGGGTTGACGGGCTGGTTGAATCAAACATACTCAAAATCCGAAATCCGAAATCCGAAATCCGAAATTTTGGGCGGCGCGGATGGAATGATTCGCGGGTTTGAATCCATCTTCGGCGACGCCAAAACGGTTCACATCGTCGTTTCGGAGGAAGCGGCGACCTACAAGCCAGAGATGGCGTGGCTGGTGGAGCAGTTGAATCAACGCGGCGGCGCAACCTTCAACCTTCAACCTTCAACCTTCAACCAGTTTGCCGACGGTGACGCGGTGTATCGCTTCTTTGAGTTGTTCGATCTGGCAAATGTGCCAAGCTCAAAAAGGATTTTTGAACTGGCGGCGGAAAAGAAAATCCGGCTTACACCGCCGCCGAAACCGATTTTTGAGGAGAAAATGCTCTTTGCGCTTTTGTGGAATCGGAATCTCCAGGGTTTTTGGCGGCAGGAATTAGGCGAAGCGTTCTTCAACCGTTTGCGCAAGCTGGTTCCTTACACTTGGATTGTTGACCCGACCCCGCTGCCGCCGCAGGCGGCGATTCCTGAATTGGATCTCACGGACTGGCGGCAGCTCAAAACGCTGTCGCAGCGTGAACGTGAGTTGATTTTGAAGGTTTCCGGATTTTCAGAACATGCCTGGGGAGCGCGCGGCGTTTATCTCGGCAGCGATCTGTCGCACGAGGATTGGAGCGCAGCGGTGGACAAGGCAATTGTGAGTTTTCAAAATTCGCCGTTCGTTTTGCAGCGTTACGAAAAACCCAAGACAATCGAAGCGCAGTGGTTTGACTTTGAAAAGAACGCCGTTGTCCCAATGAAAGGCCGGGCCCGCCTGTGTCCTTATTATTTTGTTTCCGGGGGAGCTGACGCGGAGCGCCTGCAACTGGGCGGCGTGCTGGCAACGATTTGCCCGGCGGACAAAAAAATCATTCACGGCATGCCCGATGCGATTCTTGCGCCGTGCGCGGTGTAGCCTGTCACGTTGACTTGCCAAACCGTGGCGCACCGCGTAAGAATGACATTGGCAGCCAGCTTAGCTCAGCGGTAGAGCAACGGTTTTGTAAACCGTGGGTCGTCAGTTCAATCCTGACAGCTGGCTCCAGTCTTCCTTGAGCTTGTCATTGCACGCTGACATACTCCAGAAACGCCCACACTCTACGCGAAAGAATTTCAATGCCACGCAAAATATCAATGCGGCAAAACCCGGCGCCATCCGTGATGATTCTCGGCGTCGGCTCGTTTGCGCACAGCATCGGGCGGGCGCTGGCGGACGCGGGCGCGGGCGTCTCGACGTATCTCACGCGCAATTACGGCCATTTCCCGCCGTCGCTCGCCGGGCCGACATTTTCGCGCGACGCGTTTCCAAGCCCGGTTCCGCTCATCAAAGAAAACGGCGTGGATGTCGTTATTCCGCAATCCATTGATTGGGCGCTCGCGCCGTGGACGGAGGATTTGTTGCGGTCGGGTGTCGGCATTTTCAGTCCTACGCGCGAGGCGATGCGCATCGAGCGCGAACGCGACTTCGCCCGCAAATTGTGTGCGGACTTCAAAATTCCATTTCCGCAGGCCTACGTGGCGTCGAACCGTCTGGAGGCCGAAAGAATTCTGGCGAATCATCCACAACCGTTCGTCATCAAAAATCCGCTCTGCTCGCCGACGAGTCCGATTCACACGATTCTTTGCGAGACGGTCGAGGATACGCGCGCATGGTTGCGGCACGTCAATTATGCCGAGGGCGTTTTTTTGCAGGAATACCTTGGTCGCGCCGAGGCTGGGCACATTGTGCTGGTGAGCGGCGGCGAGATTTATTCGCTCGTCACGAACCAGGAATACAAATACGCCTTCAACGGCAATTTTGGCGTTGTGGCCGGCGCGCCGCTCGGCGGACTGGTCGAGCGCGACCCGAATGACAAATACGGTCTGGCGCGGCAACTCATCCATCCGTTGTTGCCGTGGTTGCGCAAAACGAAATTCAACGGACCGCTGCAAGTCACAGCGGTCAAACGCGACGGTCAATGGCGCGTCATCGAATATAACATCCGCATTGGTGTCACATCCGGCCCGATGATTTTGCGAATGCTGAAAAATCCGGCAGAAATCGTCCTGCAGACCGCGCAAAACAAAAAGCTGGATGTGCAGTTCAACGAAAAACTCAATTTCGGCTGTTCGCTCACGCTGGCCGGTTACGGATATCCGTTCATACAAGTCCGCAGTCCGCATTTGCCGCTCGAAGTGAGCGGCAAATTTGATTGCGACGTGTGGTGGAATGAAGTGGCGCGCGGCAGAGACGGGAAGCTCATGTCCACCGGCCATCGCATTGCGGACGTGATTGCATTGGCGCCCAGGCTCGACGCGGCGATTGCGAAGGCTTACGAAAACATCCGCAAAATCCGCGTTGTGGGCAGCTATTTCCGCACGGACATCGGGCAAAGTTTGTGGCCGCCGGGAACGGTTTGAAAAAATCCGCAGATTGCGCAGATGGACACAGATTTGATGTGGAGTGGGAAATGAAAAACGGCTCGCGAGGATCCGTCTCCGCAGACTGCTTCGCCGGGATAGACGCTCGCTCCACTGGATTTGAGTTCACCTCCCGTTTTTTTCGTGTCATTTCGTGTGTTTCGTGGTTAAACATTCTTTAACGTTTGATGAACTTGAATTCCGAAAGTTTTCCACTGCGCCCGGCGTGGACGGAAATTGACCTCGGCAAACTGCGGCGCAACGTGCAGCTCATTCGCCGCGATCTGCCGCGCAACGTGCAGTTGCTCGCCGTCGTGAAGGATGAGGCTTACGGTCATGGTGCGCTCGATGTGGCGCGCATCGCACTCGAAGAAGGCGCATGGGGGTTTGGTCTTAGCACGTTGGAAGAGGCGGCGGCGCTCCGCGATGCGGGCATCACCGCGCCGTTGCTGTTGCTCGGCGAACGGCAGGAAGCCGAATTACCGTGGTGCGTCGAACACGATCTGACGGTCTGCGTCAATGAGCCTCATGCCGTCCGCAAACTCGCGTGCGCCGCTGCGTCCGCCAACAAGCGCGTGCCGGTGCATGTGAAAATTCACACCGGCATGAGCCGTTTCGGCGTGCGCTGGGACGAAGCGCTACCGCTCATCGAACAGATTTGCGCCGAGAAATCACTATTGCTTGAAGGCGTGATGACACACTTCGCCCAATCGGACGAAACCGACAAGACATTCGCAAATCTCCAATTCTCGCGTTTCAACGAAGTTCTGCAAGGCATGGCCAAACGCGGCATCAGGGTGAAATACCGGCACACGTGCAACAGTGGCGGGTTCCTCGATCTGCCACACGCGCACCTCGACATGGTCCGCATCGGCATTCTGTTATATGGCGTTTTTCCATCGTCGGTTTGCCGGCGAATTCCGGGCATCGAACCGGTGATGTCGGTCAAGGCACGCATCGCAGCGATCCAAAAATTGAAACCCGGCGAAGTGGTCGGTTATGGCATGCGTTACACCGCGCCGTCGGAACGGCGGATTGCCGTGTTGCCGATCGGTTACGGCGACGGGTTTCCGCGCGTGCGCAACCAGGGCGGCGCGCTCATCCATGGCAAACACGCCCCGCTCATCGGCGGCATCGCGATGGACGCGCTGATGGTGGACATCACGGACATCCCCGAAGCGCAGATGTGGGACGAAGCCGTCATCATGGGACGGCAGGGGAACGAGGAAATCTCCGTCCACGATATGGCGAAGCTGAAAAACTCGGTGAGCTACGACGTGCTGACGGGCTGGCGGTTGCGCCTGCGGAGAAAATCTGTGAACGGTACGAAGCAAACCGGGACGCTCATTTCGCGAATTGACGCGAATCCAAGCAACACAAAATCAATTGGTGCAAATTCGTGAAATTCGTCTCAAACCCATGAAACTCCTTTTCTCCGAACAAAAATCCGACTACGGCCATTATCAGTTTCCCTACGCGATTTGGGCGGTGCCGGAGGCGGGCGAAACGCCGTCGGACATTTTCAACGCCGGCTTCGTGCCGTCGTCGCGCAATCTCGACCGCTTTTACCTCTGCCGGCAGGTGCGCGTGAACCTCGCGAAGTTCAAGCCGTCATCCGAAAACCGCCGGATTCTGCGCAAAGGCGCGGGCATCGAGGTGAAACTCGTCCCACGCGACAAATATGATTACACGCCCGAACGCCGTCAGTTTTTCAAGACCTACGCCGACATCAAATTCGGCAAGGACGTGATGACGTTCGAGCGGCTCGACGCGCTGTTCGGTGCGCCGATTATTTCGCATCTGCTCGTGTTCACGGACGCGGAGCATGGCGGCGAAGTTGGCGTCGCGACGCTGTATCTCGAAGAAAAAGAACTGGCCTACTACTACTACGCCTTTTACGACCTGAATTACTACGCCCGCAATCTCGGCATGTTCATGATGACCTCGGCGGTGGCGCTGTTTACCGAACGCGGCTTCAAGCATCTTTACCTCGGCACGTGCTATTCGCAGAACGCGCTCTACAAAACGCAGTTTGCCGGCGCGGAATTTTTCAACGGCTTCCGCTGGTCAAGCAACCTTGACGAACTCAAATTCATCATCAAGCGCGACAAAAAGGAACTCTACCAGCACCTGCTCGAAACCGACGAATACCGCGAGGAATTTTACAAAGGCGACTTGGAAAAAATCCGGGACGCGAGCGAATTTCGGGTGAAGGTAAAATAACTCTACAAAAATTTCGCTCCTGACGGGGTTGCCTTTGCCCCATGACGTCTACTTTTTCGGATACCCGACCGTTTGCGCGAGGATGATTTTTTGATCGGGCCGTAATTTCATTGCCTTCGCCAGAGCCGCCTTGTCAACCGCTCCGCGCACCACCGTCGCCAGTCCTTCGGAAGCGCAAAACAGGTAGGCATTCTCGCTGATAAAGCCTGTATCCGCCGCGGAGTAGAAATCCTTTTGGTCATCCGTCCTTTTACCCATCCGTGAATAATCCGCCACATAGACAAGTTCCACCGGCGCGTCCTTCACAAACGGTTGCATGCCCGTCTCCGCCCGGATGTCCTCCGCGAGAACCGGCTGCAACGTGTGTCCTTTCGCATCATAAAGGTAAAGTCCATCCGCAGTGGCGACGTAGATGTCAATTTCCTGCCAGTTTACTGCCGACGGTGCAGTGCGATGACCGGACTCCGGACGGTTGATTCCGAACGCCGCCCAAAGCATATTGCCAAGCACTTGATCCGGCAGCTTCTCGGTGCTGAATGAGCGCGTAGATTTGCGCTCCTTCAGCGCCTGCATGAGGGGTTTGCCGCCGTCCATTTGCGGTTTCGGAAGCTGAATCGGTTTAAGACCCTGCGCGTAAACAAGCGTGGAGAAAGCAAGCAGAGCAGCCAGTCCCCAACGCACGGCATGAGATGATTTTGTCTTCATTATGTTCCTCACTGGGTTTGCAGGCGGTTTATTCGATCACAGGTTGAAAGGCTTTCGCCCAAGTTAAATCCCGTCAGGCTGCCAAAGTCAAGAATGCAGCGGCATCGGCGTGCAGTTGGATTTGCGGCAGGGGCCCGCAGCAACCCGTCAATTTTCGAGACAAGCTCTCCTGAATTGACCGGCTTCGTGAGGAAATCGCTGGCACCGGATTTCAACCCGGCTGACCAGCCAAACTGGGACAGGGACCTTTGAGTTCCGGCTTGGATTTGTTCCGCGCTTTAGCTTTAGAAGACCCGTAAGCCCGCAGCAATTTGTCTACTTTTGAGACAAGTTCGTCCGTTTTGAAAGGTTTCGTGAGGAATTCGCTGGCGCCAGATTCCAACCCAGCCAACCGGCCGAACTCGCTGCACAAGCCCGTCAGCATGATAATCGGCAGGGAAGCCGTCTGGGGATCTTTTCGCAAAGTTTCGCAAATATCGAACCCGTTTAAGCCGGGCAACATTAAGTCCAGTATAATCAAATCCGGGGATATTGAGCGGGTTTTTACGAGGGCATCGGTGCCATTGGCGGCCGTGCCAATGGCAAAACCCGCCTTTTCCAGAACGACACGGATTAGTTCAAGTTGGTCTGTATCATCCTCTACAACAAGTATTTTTCTTCGCATAGAATATAAAACAAGAAATTGGTTAAATAACCATCGCCCACGAAATAGCAGGAATAATGCCGTCATAGACCAATAAGGTAATGGTGTATTAGCCTGCGCTTTCGTGCATGTCGGATTGTTGCTGATTTTAGCCTGCGTTAGGATTGACGGCCAGCCAGCGCCGTAGGCGCGACATCTTTGTAGGTTCCACCATATACAATCGCGCAGATTCGCGATTCAAGGGAAAGAAGTGTTTTCCTACCAAACGGGCGTCTCGAAGGCGCCGAGGTCGGGCGCGGAGCCGTAGAACGGCATTCCGATGTTCACTCCTTTGTCCACCAGCCGGCCACCCGGCACGGGACGGAAGAACGGTGTTTCCGGCAGACTGCCGTCGTCGCGGCGTGGGGCAACCGCGAAGGACGTGTCCACACTCAAAAAGTCGTTCGTGCTGGCTGCGGGGGACCCGACGTCCCAAGTGTTGTTGGTCGAGAGCGTGCCGGTGGTGAACGAATCACTGCTGCCGCCCCCGAAGGAAACGTTGTTGCGCACGACATGCGGAGTTGTGTTCGCTCCGTTAGCCAGATTGAAGTTCGCCTTGAGGTTGCCCCAGGAGGTGTTTTGATCGACGGTCTGGCCGAGGGTGTTGTTGTTCTGGTCGATGCCGTTGCAACCGTTGGTTCCCATGTTATGGAAGGACAGGGAGCATACCAAGCGATGCGCAGCCCCCACATTATTGCCGCCCAGTTTGAATCCGTTGCCGTTACCGCCAAAGGGTACCAAGCCCAAAACATTGCTGCCGTTGCGAAAAGCCCAGCAGTTGGTGATGAGCACCGGCTGCGAGCCCATCCACAAATCCCAACCGTCATCTGAATTTTCCCAGGCGCGGCAGCCGCTGAACACGTTACCGGGGCCGAGACTCCATTTGGCGGAAAATCCGTCTGCATCTCCGCCGTTCGCGCCGGTGTCGTAACTGCGGATGGAATCGCAGTTCAAAAAGAGGTTGCTGGCGGGATATATTGTCTTGCCGTTGCCACCGGTGATATGGAACCCACTGTTGCGGGCGCCCAAGCTGACGCAACGTTCAACGATATTGTTGGTGCCCAGAATCTGGATGGAGTTGTGGCCGGCGTTGGTGAACACCAAACCGTATAATTGGTAATAGTTACCACTGATATTAATGATGTTGTCAGAAAAGGATGAACCATCGAGAACCGGCGTCTCACCCGGATAAGCCCGGATTCGAATCGGTTGCGTCGCGGTGCCGAACTTTGAAAGCGTGATTTTCGACGACACGGCATAGGCTCCGCCGCGCATGTAAACGAGGTTGCCAGCGGTAGCGAGACCCACAGCCTTACTCAGCGTGGCAAACGGCGCGTTCGTGCTCGTGCCGGAATTGCTGTCGCTGCCGTTGGTGGCCACGTAATACGTCGCTGTCTCCGCGCCGCCTTCAAACAAAGTCACTTTGGTGCGGACAAACCAGACATTTGTCCCCGGCAATCGGGTGCTGAACAATTCCCTCACTGAATTCGTCGGATCGCCGGGCAGCGAGTTGGTCGTCGTCCGCAGCCACCATGGACGAAACCAATTCGTCAATTGGGCGGACAAATAAAGATCAATCTGCACGCCCGGCTGATGGCCTTGCTGTTCCAGAATTTCCACCTGAAAGGTGGCATTGGTGCCGCTTATTCCGCCGTAAAGCGGCTGCACCAAGCCTGTGGTGTCGCCACCCGCGAGTGGATCGGTGCCAAAGGCGAACTCCACGAGATTCGCTTCGCCGTCCGAATCGGGATCAGCCAGCGGATCCCCCAGTGCCGGGTTGCCGCTGAAGTACACCGCGGCCCAGTTGGTGTAGAATTGAGCGCCGTTCAAGGGGAATGACATCAGCGTCAGTGCTGCAATCGCAAAACCAAACACGGCGAATCTGGCTCGAAACTCAAACGTGCTCTTTGTTGTGCCAAGGCAGGTACGACTTGTTTTCATGCAGGATTGCAGTTTCGCACGTTTGCCGCTTCAGTTCAAGGATTTTTATGGGAATATCACACACCACCGGGGTTTTTGGGTCGAAAACGATAACTTAAACTTATTGACAAATGGTTCTTAAAAAAGTAGCATCAAAACATTCGGGTGGCAGCACGTTTCTTCAGCGGGGTTCCTCACCCCCACCTCCTTGGCGTCTGCTGCCCGAATTTTTGTGAAGCCGCTTGACGCTCCCGAACACTTTTTTTAGATTCATCCTCCCCTTGTGGGGGTGTAGCTCAATTGGTTAGAGCGCTGCCCTGTCACGGCAGAGGTTACGGGTTCGAGCCCCGCCACTCCCGCCAGCCCCGAAGGCTGTGAACACGCGCGGCTGAATTGTGCAAAATGCGTTTACGGTTACACCAAAAAACTTTGCTCGACAACTGTCTCCGTCGCAACGGTCCTCAATTCAACCCGCAATGCCCAAAGACCTTTATCCAAAACCCTGCCGACTCAAAACTTTGAAAATCGCGGCCAACTGCATTTGGGATGACCAGAAGGACGACTTCGTGCCGGACGTTTTCCAGCGCCAAGATTATATTACAACCTCAACGAGAATCTGACGGGACTTGCCCGCAATCTGGCGCATGGCACATAATGAACATTGCCAAGCAAAACATCACGCTTGTGACGAAAGCAGGACAAGCGCGGACACCAAAAATGGACACCAAACGAGTCAAAAAGGGTATAAAAGGGTATAAAAGGGTATAAATTGGTTAGGGCGATTAGGCTTGATTTCCCAATAAAATCAAGCATATTGGCTTACAATCGTGGAAGGGAGGGGTGCTGGAGCCGAGAAAGAACTTGACGGCATTGCCAGTCGATACGATGTTAAACGCTGAGATTGAATAGCCCGCGATAGTCGCGGGGCGTATGTCATATGGGAAATATTGATTATACACAAAAGGCGATGACGATGAAAACTATTGAAAAAACCTTTGGTATTGTGGCGTGCATTGGAATTCTCGCAGCGTCGGCCACATCGGTGTTCGGCCAGTCTACTGATACGTTGGCTGACCTTGTTAGGAGCCAAGGATCTCTCACCATTGGCGATAAAACCTTTAGCGGGTTCGGTTGGATCGCTTCGGGTGCCGATGCCAGTGCGTTGAATGCAGATGCCGCCGGCTTGACTGTTACAGCGTCCATCGCGAACAATATATACTACTTGGATTTTGGTGGAGCGCTCCTCGTCGATAACAGCCAAGGTGAGAGCGATCTCATCGGGGATCTGGAGTTAACCTACACTGTCACTGTGAATGATCCATCACAACCAATTTGGATGATTGATCAGAACTATACACCGAATGCACAGCCTGCTTGGGGCCAGATCATCATCGGCGAGACTGTCAAAAATAACGCTGGTGCAATCGTGGGTAATTCCACGCTCACGCTAAATCCGAACGATACGAGCGATCCGCCAGCGGAGGCTGGCGACAACCTTGTTTTCAACTCGAACCCGGCGCTACAATTGGCCGTCGTAAAGGACATCACAATTGATGCGTATGCAGGCAATTTAGTGGGTTTGTCTGACGTTGAGCAGTCGTTCCATCAAGTTCCAGAACCGTGCACCATGTTGCTCGGGAGCTTGGGCGGCGGATTACTGTTGTTTCTGAGATCGCGGCGCCAAGCCAGGCGCGCTTAACGGCGGCCATTGAATATTTTTTAGAACGATTACTCGAAAAACAGCATCGGCGGACCGAATACAAAATTGGTCCGCCGATTTGCTTTTGGTGCTTGCCCAGCAGCGGGGCGGAACAATTTTAGACGCCAGTTCGCTTTCCCCTGCCACAGCCCAACGATGAAAGCATGGCATTGAGGGAGCCGGCGACTGCCGATGATGATCGCAGGAGCCACTATGGAGTTTTCTTACGCCTATATTCTCCATGTTGTGAACGCGCGCGGCTGAATTGTGCAAACGCGCTTCACGGTCACACCGAAAGACATTGTGCCGACCCGAAAATGGCGCGACCAAAGCGGCGTTGCCATTCTCCGAAACGCTCCGCTGAATCTCCGAACGGAAACACCGCTTCCGTCTTCGGCAACTGTCCTTACGCTTGGACAAGGAAGAAAGGGCGGGGCGGGCGCGGCTCCGCCGCGCACCGCCTCCGCCCCTGTCCCTTGCGCGCGGTCATGTTCGACTTCGGCCAGAAACGCCTCGGCGCTGATGCCCGCGACAATCCCACCCCCACCTCCTTGAGTTTCTTCTCGTGGTTCCCCAATGGTGGAAAATTGGCCATCATTTGTGCTCATGGCCGACTCCATCGCCGCAAGCTGTCCGCACCAAGGCGAGGACAGCTGCTTTTAATGGGTCAGTCAAATGAGGCCATGCCGAGGCAATTTCTTGTGAGTCTCCTTGTGAGGGTGCAGCGTTTTGAGGCTGGTGTTTATTGGGTTTGTTACGGGTTCGAGCCCCGCCACTCCCGCCATCGTGCCCAAGTTCTAAAGAATCGCGCGAATCTGGTCTTCCAATGAGGCGTTGAGCTTGGCGGGATCACGCATCGCGCGCATGATTCGCCGGTATTCGGCCGCCATCTCCGTCATTTCTCGTCTGCCGGTGGTGATCGCTTTCAGCAATTCCGTCGTTCTGCCGGAATAGGACAAGAAACAGTGGCGGACATGGTCCTTCAGCGAGTTTGGGGGTTCTCCGATCGGAACACAACCCGCATAGCCGCATTCGACGTATTTCATCAACTCCACACGATAGCGTGAAGGGCAGAGAAAGAAATGCGTGAATCCGGTCGCATGATCAATATAACGCTCATGGACGACATCGTGTCTTTGGGGATTTCCGATGTCCGGATAACCCGGGTGCCGCAATTCAGACACGGCAAGCCGGGCCAGCGGATTCCATCGCCGTTTCCGGCGCAAGCCGTGGCGAAGAGGATAAAGCTTGCGGGATTGCGCTCCGGACAGGAAGACCCGCCGCTTGCGCAGGGCGAAATCGCGATCAATCTGCTTGGATGCATCATAAGGATACGGGAGGCGGACGACACGCGAGCGTTTCAGCGACCTGACAAAATCAAGCACAGGCCCCTCGGGGTCGTAGATGGAAACATAATGGACACCCGGCAGATCCTTTTTACGGAACACATAACTATTCCACTCATGGTCGCAGGTTGGTATTTCGGGATCGGACAATCGGAAGAAAATTGGAAAGGCCTTTTTCGACGACACTGCCAGAAACGCATCGATTTGCCTAAAATCTCCCTCCATGAGCCGGCCATCGATGAGGCCAGCGTCGCAGGTCACATCCCGGATTGAGCTGATCGGTTCGGTGGGCCAGCCAAAAGACCGGGCGAACCGGGGCCCTATGCCTGAATATATGACAGTTTCATATGGAAAATTCGACGAGATGAAATAGACGATTTTCATGGGAACACGCCCGGCGCATTTCAGATTTTTACCGTAAAGGGTCAGTCCCTGACTTCGGCATTTTCACTTGCATGATTTTCAACTTCGGCAAGTCCTGCGAATCCACGAGACCGACCGGCTCGCGTTTTGCGTTGACCACAATCAAATCGTCAATATTCCGTTCGTTGAAAATTTTCAGCGCTTCAACGACCAGCGCATCGCCAAAGGAGTATGCACCTCACATCTCTACTCTGCCAGCAGCGTCTTGACCTGCGCCGCAAGGGTGTCGCCCCGGACCTCGGTGGAACGCACGAAACCTTTCTTGTCCACAAGCCACATGGCAGGTATGCCATGAATCCCGTAGCGGCTGCTGATCTCGTTCTCCCAGCCCTTGCCGTCGAAGTACTGCGGCCATGTCATGCCGGCTTGTTTCGTGAAATTGACCAACCGTTCCTTGTTCTGATCGAGCGAGATGCCGATGACCTCAAATCCGTCCTTGTGAAACTGGCTATACACGGCGACCACGTGAGGAAGTTCCTTGCAGCACGGGCCGCACCACGTCGCCCAGAAATCCACCAGCACAACCTTGCCGCGAAGCTTCGCCACGTTGACGTCCGTGCCGTCAACGGCTTGGAATTTCAAGTCGAGCGGCGTCTCGGCCCGCGACTCGCGCATCGCCACCCACTGCCGCTGCAAGGTCTCCCACTGCTGCTGCACCGTCGCCGCGCGAACGTCGTCGGGAGGATTCTTTCGGAGTTCAACGATGTCGGCTTCCAGGGCCGCGCGGGCGGTGGCATTACTGACCGGGCCAGACGCTTTCAGCGTTTCCAGGTCGGCCATTGCCGCAAGGTATCTCGCGTCGGCCTTCATCATCGAAGGAGCATCAGGAGCCGCAACGATTTCCTTCGTTAACTGGAGCAATGCGGCATTGTCCGGCGGGCGATTGTCGAGCTGCGCACGCGTGGATTCGACCAGCGCACGCTTCAGTTTCGTCCCCCAGCGTCGCGGGTCGCTGGGGTTGCGGTTCTCAAACTCCATGATACGCAACAGCCCGGCAATCTCGCTCTTGTTGTCGGTATTTTCAGTCAGTTTGAGCGCTGTGTTGTTGTAGTCGTAGTCTGCCTGCGCGAACACATTGGCGCCGCGGGCAATGAGGAGTTTGACGACATCCACGTTGTCATTTCTCAAGGCATACATATACATCAGCGGCGTCTTGCCGTGGCCGCCTCCGTCGTTGATGTCCGCACCGTGGGCGAGCAGGAAATCGACGAGTTTGATGTCGCCTTGCGAGATGGCCCGAATCAGAGGCCACCCCGGATAGCCGTCGGGCTTGCCGACATGAATCTTAATGTCCGCTCCGTGTTGTACCAAGACCTTCATGTTTTCAAGCTTTCCGCCCAGTGCCGCCCACCCGACCGCCGTGTCGCCATTCTTAGTCGTCGCGTTCACGTGAGCGCCTTTGGAAATGAGTTCGTTTACAAATTCCGCAGGCATGTCATAAGTACACGCCGCATACATGAGAGGTGTGGTTCCAGAGCTTCTTGGTTGGTTCACATCCGCGCCAGCAGCGAGAAGTTGACGAGCAATTCCCACGTCGCGCCGACAGGCAAAAAGTAACGGTGTCCAATCACCGTTCAGCCGCGTGTTCGGGTCGGCACCGTGGGCCAGTAATTCCTTCACGACATCGGCATGGTGCTTTTCAGCGGCCAAACAGAGTGCGTCGCCAAGTTCTGTCTTGCTTGGGTGGTTCGTTCCGTGCTCCGCGAGCAACGATCGGACGGCGGCAAGATCACCAGTGGCGGATGCATAGGACAGATTAGTGTGTTCCTCACCCCCGGCTTGTTTCAGGATTCTTGCCGCCTCATCCTGTCCATTGATCCTGGCCAGCATTAGAGCGGTCCAACCCTGGTTGTCGGTCTTGTTCAGGTCCGCGTGGGACTGGAGAAGGAACTTGAGCACCGCGAGTTGCGACTGGTCGGCCGCCCACATCAGCGCAGTCCGACCGTCGGCAGTGCTCTGTGCGTTGATGTCGGCGCCGGCTTCCAACAACGCTTTGATTACATCATCGCTGCCTCTGATCACGGCAAGATGCAGTGGCGTGGAGCCATCTTCGTCACGCACATTGACGGGACAGCCGTGTCTTAACAAACATCGAACCGCGTCGGTGTTCCCCTTGACAGCGGCGTTGTGAAGCGGCGTTCCAAAAAAACTTGACTGCGCAGACTTGTCGGCCCCCGCAGCCAGCAGGAGTTCTATGACCTCGGTCTTCCCTGCTCGCGCCGCTCGATGCAACGCGGTGTGACCCACGTCATCCTTCAAATTCACCTGCGCCTTCGCGTCGAGAAGAATGTGCACGAGTGGCGCATCTCCTGCCCACGATGCCTCCATTAATGCCGTTGCCCCGTCGCCGTTTTTGGCGTCCACGTCCGCGCCGGCCTTGAGCAGGGCCTGCACGATGGCAACGTGGCCGGTTGACGCAGCAATAATCAGAGGCGTCGAGAGGGAGTCACTTCGCGCGTCAACCTTGGCACCATCACGGATTAACGCCTCAACCTCATCCAGATGACCGTTCCGCGCCGCTTCAATGAGGCGTTCATTCAACGTCTTCCCGGGGGTCGAAGCAGTGCGAGGCGCACGTGTCGCCTGTTTAACTTCAGCTGCCAACGTGGGTGTTGTTCCAAGTGCGAGTAATAAGATGGCAAGAGTAAATCCAATCCTGAGTATCATATAAAAGGGTCAGTCCCTGACTTTGGCATTTTCACTTACATGATCTTCAACTTCGGCAAGTCCTGTGAATCCACGAGACCGACCGGCTCGCGTTTTGCGTTCACCACAATCAAATCGTCAATGTTCCGTTCGTTGAAAATTTTCAGCGCTTCAACGACCAGCGCATCGTCACGAATGCAAATGGGATTTCGTGTCATCACCTTTTTCAGCGGCTGCGTGAGAAGATTTTCGTTCGCGGCCATGTGACGGCGGAAATCGCCGTCGGTGAACACGCCGACGAGCTTGCCGCCCGTGTTCACGACGCTCAAGCTGCCGGATTTGGCGTGCGTCATCAGCAGCAACGCTTCTTTCACCTTGAGGTCTTCCCGCGCGATGGCGTTGCGTTCGCCGGAGCGCATGATGTCGCCGACGCGCAGCAGCATCGCACGGCCGATGGCGCCGGACGGATGCAGCCGCGCGAAATCACTTTGCTTGAAGCCGCGCGCCTGGAGCACCGCCATTGCCAGCGCGTCGCCCATCACGAGCATCGCGGTCGTGCTGGCCGTCGGCGCGAGGTTGAACGGACAGGCTTCCTTGGGAATTTTGACGTTGAGCACAATGTCGCTGTGTTTGGCGAGCGACGATTTCATGTTGCCGGTCAGCGAAATGATTTTGACGGAAAATCTTTTCAGCGCGGGCAACAGATTGAGCAGCTCCTCCGATTCGCCGGAATAGCTCAACGCAAGAACCACGTCGCCGTCGTTGACGATGCCCAAGTCGCCGTGCAGCGCGTCCACGCTGTTGAGGACGACGCTCGTGGAACCGGTGCTGGTGAGTGTCGCGGCAATTTTTTGTCCGACGTTGCCCGATTTGCCGATGCCGACGACAACAATTTTGCCGCGCTGTTTCACCGTCTCGACAATCACTTCCACCGCGCGGTCAAACGACCTGTCGAGTTGCGCGCGAACGGCTTTGAGCGCGGCGAGTTCGATGTCAAAAACTATTTTGGCTTGGGCGAGATGGCTCATGCTTTACTCCGTGTTCGGATACGAGCCGAGGATTTTGACGAAGTTGCAGTGCTCGCCGAGCAGGCTGATGGCTTTGGCGACCTTACGATCTTTCATGTGGCCGTCGCAATCGATGAAGAAGAAATATTCCCACGCCTTCCGTTTGCTGGGGCGGGACTCGATCTTCGTCATGTTGATGCGGTAGCGGCGGAACGCGGCCAGGGAGCTGTGCAACGCTCCGACCTTGTCGGTGATGCTCACCATCAGGCTGGTGCGGTCGTTGCCGGTGGGCGGACTGCATTGTCGGCCAAGCACGAGGAAACGGGTGGCATTGTCGGCGTTGTCCTGAATGTCCTGTTCCAGCACGTCCAGACCATATTTCTCGGCGGCAAGAAGGCCGGTGATGGCGGCCACTTTCCCGCGCAACCGCGTGCTTTTGACCGCCGGATGAGCCACCAGTTCAGCCGACCGCGCGTTGGATGAAGTTTCAAGAATCTCAGCGTGCGGCAGGTTTCTTTGCACCCAGGACCGGCACTGGGCAAGGGCTTGTGGATGCACATACAACCGTTGGATTTTTTCCAGTTTGCAGTTCCCGGCCAGGCAGAATTGTATCGGCAACACGATTTGCGAAACGATTTTCAAATCGCTGTCCACGAACATGTCGAGCGTGTGCGTGACCACGCCTTCCGTGGTGTTCTCGACGGGCACGACGCCGTAATCCGCGCGGTTTTTGCTGACCTCGGTGAACACGTCGTTGATGGTTTTCTGCGAAGCGTATCGCAGGCTGGAGCCGAATCGCTGAATGGCGGCCTGATGCGTGAACGTCGCCTCCGGGCCGAGATACGCGATGGTCATCGTCTTTTCGAGCGCGAGCGCGCTGGACATGATTTCGCGATAAATCGTGCGAAGCTGGTCATCGGTTATCGGTCCCTGATTGAGGTGGCAGATGCGTTCGAGCACGGCGCGCTCACGATGCGGCGCATAAATCTCCGCGCCGGCCTTCAGCTTGATGCCACCGATGGCCAGCACCTGCTTCGTGCGCTCGTTGAGCAACCGGACGATGTGCGCGTCCAGCCTGTCAATCGCCTTGCGATGTTCGGGAATGTTCACAATAAAGGTAGAATGGCAGAATTCAGAATAGAATCAAATCGCTTTCATTGGGTGGAAGGTGAATCACCAGCCGATGGTGCAGCGGCAGTTTCCGCATTCTGTTTACCTTCTGCCTTTAATGGTTCCGGCGGCGTTGTGGCCAGACCGGGCAGGGTCGGTTTTTCGACAGTAATGCGGCGGAGTTCATCCGCAGCGGGCAAATTTCCCAGAGCGCGCAGGCCGAAGTATTCAAGGAACAGCGCGGTTGTCCCGTAAGTCGGGGGGCGGCCCACAACTTCGGCGCGGCCAACGGTCTCGACCAATCCGCGTTCCATGAGCGTCTGCATCGTGGTGTCCACGTTCACGCCGCGAATCTGTTCGACTTCGGCGCGCGTGATGGGCTGACGATAGGCAATGATGGCGAGCGTTTCGAGCGCGGGCTGCGAAAGCCGTGTCGGACGCGCCTTGATGCCGACGAGCGCCTTCAACCATGGCGCGTATTCGGGCTGCGTGACGAATTGCCACGAACCGGCCACGCACGCGAGATGATAACTGCGCGCGGCGGTTTCGTGTTCGCGCGCGAGTTGTTCCAGCGCGGCTGTCAATTCGCTGTCCTTGATTTTGGCGAGTGATTTGGCCGTGGCGTCGGCGTCTTCCGCTTCGGCGGCGTGAGTGAGAACTTCGCGAAGTTCCTTCACGCTCAACGGCTTTTGCGCCGAAAACAGGAGCGATTCCAGAATGGATTTAAGTTCCATGTTAAATTGAGTAGGACAGGCATCTTGCCTGTCTCCATTTAAAATTTTATCAAAAACATTTTCAAGTTTGAGACAGGCTGGAGGCCTGTCCTACGTTTCCAGCATCGGTTGATTGTTTTGTTGGGTTTGTGTTTCTGCCTGACACAGGTTGCGCGGCATTTTCCACACAGCGGATTTCAATTTCGGAAAAAGGTTCGGGCTGGACGCAGACGAGTTGTTTGAGTCGAATCAATTCGAGCAGCGCGAGAAAAGTGCAGATGACTTCCGAGCGACTGCCAGCGCTCTCGAACAATTCGCCGAACCGCACGTTGCCACGCTCGGCCAGGATGCGGCGCAGATGCTCGATTTTTTCGCTGACCGTCCATTTGTCCTCGAAAATGTCGCCGGAAATATCACGTCGGCCAAAACGCTGGAGAACGCCGTTGACGGCATTGAGCAAATCGAAAATCGAAACGTCCGGCTTGAGTGGCGGCGCGGCGCTTTCAAACGCCAATTTGCCCGGAACGCGCGGATAGATATTTTCCTGCTGCGCTTCAAGGACTTGCAAGCGCGCGGCGACGTCCTTGAATTTTTTGTATTCGACAAGCTGGCGGATGAGTTCCCAGCGCGGGTCTTCGCCTTCCTCCTCGCCTTCGACCAGCACCTGCTGGTCCACCGGCAGCAACTCGCGGCTTTTGATATACATGAGCGTCGAGGCCATGACGAGGAATTCGCCGGCGATTTCGAGGTCAAACTCGCGCATGAGATCAATGTATTCGATGAACTGCGTGGCGAGCTTGGTGAGGTTGACCTCGTAAATGTCCACCTCCTCCTTCTTGATGAGGTAAAGCAGCAAATCGAGCGGGCCTTCAAAAACCTCGAATTGGACTTTGTATTCGGCCATGTGGTTGAACTGCGAAAATTCTAGGACGGGCGCGCAAGGTTTGCAATGGCGGAGCGGGTTTTTCAGCGAAATCAAATCGCCAGCAGCAGCCTCTTGATTTCTTTCAGCCGTGCGCCGGCCTGTTTCTTTGTCAGTCGCGGAAATTTTCCACCCAGCGTGAGAAAATCGCCGTGGCGCGTGAGCATCAGCTTGTCGTCCTTCACTTCAATCGCGGTCACAGATTTCTCACTGGCGAGAATTTTCAGTTCAACCACTTGCATAAGTAATTCCACCGGCGGTGGCAACGGGCCAAAACGGTCGCGCAATTCGGTCCGCAAATTTTCCAGCGCGGATTTTTCATTGGCCTGCGCCAGCTTGCGGTAAATTTCGATGCGGTGTTGCGGTTCGGTAACGTAGTTGTGAGGAAGATACGCGCCCCTTGCCCCAGCCCTCTCCCCGCCCAGCGGGGAGAGGGTGACCGCAGGTCGGGTGAGGGGTTCGTTATCTTCGTTTTGGGAGGGACTGCGTGTCGCAGTCCCTGACTCATGGGACGGCAACATGCCGTCCCTCCCAGTCATTTCCAAGAAATCCAACCTCACACTCACTTCCACGCGCGGTTTGACTTTTTCGCCTTTGAGCGCGCTGACGCTTTGCTTGAGCAACTGGCAGTAAAGGTCGAAGCCGACGGCGGTGATGTGGCCGCTTTGTTCCGCGCCGAGCAAATTGCCCGCGCCGCGGATTTCGAGGTCGCGCATGGCGATTTTGAAGCCGCTGCCGAGCGTGGAGTATTGCCGGATGGCGCTGATGCGCTTGCGCACATCGGTGAGCAGGCTCACGTGGCGCGGCAACAGCAGATACGCATAAGCCTGATGCTTGTAACGCCCGACTCGTCCACGCAGTTGATATAAATCGCTCAAACCGAATCGGTCGGCGTGGTCAATGATGATGGTGTTCGCGTTCGGAATATCGAGGCCGCTCTCAATGATGGTCGTGGAAAGCAAAACGTCCGCCTCGCCGTTGACGAATTTTGTCATCACTTCTTCGAGTTCGTCTGAATCCATCTGGCCGTGGCCGACAACGATGCGCGCGTACGGCAAAAGCCGTTTCAACCGGTCGGCCATCGTCTGAATTGTCATCACGCGGTTGTGCAAAAAGAAAGTCTGTCCGCCGCGATTCACTTCGCGCTGGATGGCGTCGCGGATGACGCGCTCGTCGAATTGGGTGACGATGGTTTCGACCGGCAGCCGGTCATGCGGCGGCGTTTGAATGGTGCTCATGTCGCGCGCGCCGGTGAGTGCGAGGTAAAGCGTGCGCGGAATCGGCGTGGCGCTCAACGTGAGCACATCCACGAGCGTGCGCAGTTGCTTGAACTTTTCCTTGTGCAACACGCCGAACCGCTGCTCCTCGTCAATGACAACCAGACCCAAATCTTTGAACGCGATGTCGTCCTGCAACAGCCGGTGCGTGCCGATGACGATGTCCACCCCACCCGCCGCCAAATCCTTCACCACGCGTTGCTGCTGGCGGCGCGTGCGGAAGCGCGAGAGCAGTTCGAGCCGAATCGGATAATCCGCCATGCGTTCGCGGAAGGTGTTGAAATGCTGCTGTGCGAGAACCGTCGTCGGCACGAGCACGGCGACCTGTTTGCCGTCCATCACCGCCTTGAACGCGGCGCGAATGGCGACTTCGGTTTTGCCGAAACCGACGTCACCGCAAATCAAGCGGTCCATCGGTCTGGGTTTTTCCATGTCGGATTTTGTTTCCTGAATCGCGCGCCATTGATCCAGCGTTTCTTCAAAAATAAACGCACTCTCAAATTCGCGTTGCCACGGCATGTCGGGTTTGAACGCGTGACCGGACTGCGATTCGCGCACGGCCTGGATTTGCAGCAATTCTGCGGCGACGTCGCGCACGGCGCGTTCGGCCTGTTCCTTCGCCTTTTTCCAGCGTGTGCCGCCGAGGGTGTTCAGCGGCGGGCGGCTTGCGCCGCGGCCACCAGCGCCGACGTATTTGCTGACGAGATGCGCCTCGGTGACGGGAACATAAAGTTTCGGCGGTTCATCGCCGGGATTGGCAGGTGCGTATTCGATGGTCAAACATTCGGTTGAAGGTTGAAGGTTGAAGGTTGAAGGTTCTCGTCCTCGTGCACTGCTGCTTGTTGGGAGGTTTTTTAGACCGAGAAATTTTCCGATGCCGTATTGGATGTGGACGACGAGGTCGCCTTCCTCCAATTTGGTGAAATCAATGTCGAGCGCGGAGCGGGTGGCGAGTGCGTGCGGCGATTTCAACCGGCGCGGACGCTGGATTTTGTAGCGTCCGAAAATTTCCGCGTCGGTGACGACAACCAGCCTGGCTTCGTCGCAGAGAAAACCACGGGCGAGAGAGCCGAGGTATAACGTAGGACAGGCGTCTCGCCTGTTTCTAATTTCTTTTCCAGAAACTTTTTCAGATGGAGACAGGCTGGAAGCCTGTCCTACGAGTTCCTCCCAAATCTCTTCAAACCGCTGCCGTTCGCCGTCGTTGTTGCAGAAAATGTGAACGTCATAATCCTGGCGCAGCCAGCGATGAAGCTGGTTGAAAAATTCGCGGCGCTGCGCCTCGGCAACTTGCAATTCCGGCGCGCGTTCGGTCAAAGGACGATAGACATCGAGCGAAGAAAACAATTGAGCGCCCCTCGCCCCATCCCTCTCCCCGCTGGGCGGGGAGAGGGTGGCCGTCAGGCCGGGTGAGGGGATTGTTGGTTGGGCTTCCTCTTCGCTCAAGTCCAGTCGCGTCATACCGCGCCGGTTCAGTTCAACGAGAAAATCGGACCACGAAATGAAAAATGGATCGTCGGCGGGAATTTGTGACTCGTAATCATCAGCGCGAGTGGCGAGTTGCTCCGATTCACAGAGGAGAAAAATTGCTTCCGGTGGCAGATAATCGAGCAAGGTTGCAAGCTCGCCGACTTTGGACTCCGGACTTTGAACTTTGGACTTCAAAATTCCCAATTCGCCAGCAGGCGGAATCGTGAGGCCCGGGATTTCTCCGCGCGAAATTTGTGTGAGCGGATCGAAATGCCGCAGCGATTCGATTTCATCGCCAAAAAATTCAAGCCGCGCCGGCCACGGACTGGTGAGTGGCCAGACATCCAAAATGCCGCCGCGCAAGGCGATTTCGCCTTTCTGCGTGACCTGGGCTTCGGGTTCGTAGCTTTGCTCTTCAAGCCATTCGATTAAGTCAAGCGGAGCGATTTTGTCGCCGCGCTGGAGAACGCGCGTGCGATTGCGCAGCATTTCGGGCGGAAAGGTTTTTTGGAGCAGGGCCGTAACGCTCGCCACCACAAGTTTTGAATTTTGAGTTTTGAGTTTTGAGTTGTCAGCCAGGGCAACAAGCGTTTGAAGACGGTCGCTGATGGTATCGGCATGCGGAAGTTTGCCTTCGTGGGGAAGAACTTCCCAAGCGGGATAAAAAAGCGGCGAAGATGGAACTTTAGCCTCGATTTGCAGCCATGTTTCGATGTCCTGCTGGAAACTTTCCTGCGTTTTCAAGTCTTCAGCAACGACGACGATTGGCCGGTGGGGGAAGATTTTTTGGAGCAAAACGGCAAAAAACGGCTGCGCAGCCCGGCTGACACCGGCGCAAGACAACACTCCGCCATTCTCCAATCGCCGCGCGAGGGATTGCGCAGCAGGGGTTTTCGAAACTTTAGCGAACAAATTGCCTGCCGCTTCCACTGCTGAATTCTGCGTCAAGCAACAAGAAAATCGCAGCAGCGCCTCCAATCGTCAAGTGGTTGAATGTTTCGGTAGTGATACATTTGGTGGGGCGGGGCTACTGATGAGCCGGTTCGCGAGGACTCTCGCCCCACCAAGATTGTAAACCCGCCGCTCAGTGTCGTTTCTGTTTGACCTGATTTCGCTTGTCCGCACAACCTTTCGGCGCATGACCGACAGTATGGTTGCGCCCAATCCGTGGATGATTCTGCCGTTTGCGCTGCTGCTGGGCACGATGGCGCTCGCGCCATCGCTCGCGGGCAACTGGTGGTCGCGGCATTATCCCAAAATCGCGCTTGGGCTGGGGGCGGTCACACTGGGCTATTACCTTTTTATTTTACAGGCGCCAGACCGCGTGCTCCACGTGGCGCACGATTATGTCAGCTTCATTGTGCTCATCGGCTCGCTGTTTGTGGTTTCCGGCGGCATTCACATCCATGTGAAAGGCGAGGCGGCGCCGCTGGCCAATGTTATTTTTTTGTTCGTCGGCGCGGTCGTTGCGAATTTTTTGGGCACGACCGGCGCGTCCATGCTGTTGATTCGTCCGTGGATTCGGATGAACAAAGACCGCGTCACGGCGCATCACATCGTTTTTTTCATTTTCATCGTTTCAAACGTCGGCGGCTGTCTGACGCCCATTGGCGACCCGCCGTTGTTTCTCGGCTATTTGCAAGGCGTTCCGTTTTGGTGGGTGGCGGAGCATTGCTGGCCGATGTGGGCGGTGGGCGTCGGATTGTTGCTCACGATGTTTTATGTGGTGGACCGCGTCAATTTCACCCGCCTGCGTGGCAGCAGCCACTTCGTCGCGGCGAAGGCCCGCGCACCGCTGGAAATTCGTGAAAAGGAAACTGGGCATGAAACCTGGAAGTTCGACGGGCTGGCGAATCTGGTTTTTCTGGCTGTCATTTTGGGCGCGGTGTTCATCAACAAACCGTTTTTCCTGCGCGAAGCGATTATGCTTGCCGCCGCGTTCGGCTCTTATTTCACGACCGAACAATCGGTGCATGAGGCAAATCGTTTTCATTTCCATCCGATTCAGGAGGTGGCCATTTTATTCATCGGCATTTTTGCAACGATGATGCCCGCGCTCGACTGGCTCGGCGCCAATGCGCATGAGCTGCTCGGCCAAAATCCCGCGCCGGGAATTTTTTATTGGGGTGCCGGCACACTTTCCAGCATGCTCGACAACGCGCCGACTTATCTCGGTTGTTTGAGCGCGCTTTTTGGGACGAGCGGCGCGAATGATATTGGAGAACTGTTGGGCCGGCACTCCCCGGACCTGATTGCCATCAGCGTCAGCGCGGTGTTTTTCGGCGCGGCGACTTACATCGGAAACGGGCCGAATTTCATGGTAAAAGCCATGGCGGATCATGGAAAAATTCACATGCCGACGTTTTCCGGATTTGTTTTGAAATTCACGCTGCCGTTTTTATTGCCGGTGCTGGCGGCAGTCTGGCTGATTTTTTTTCACGGTTGATTTGAAACATTTTCTTTGCGCGCGGCGTCCATTTGCGGAACAGTGAAACCTGTCCAGCTTAAAAGTCAGAATGCGCACGCTATACAACATCCTGTTCGCGATTTTTTTTGCGCTGTCGTCGCCGTATTATTTTCTGCGGATGTGGCGGCGGGGCCACTGGCTTTCGGGGTTTTTTGAACGCTTTGGATATTATGGCCGGAATCTCCAGCAGGAGCTCACCAACCGCCAGGTGCTCTGGCTTCATGCTGTCAGCGTCGGCGAAGTCAATCTTTGCACGCAGCTCATCCGCGCGCTCGAACTGCACATGCCCGACATCAAAATCGTTATTTCGACGACGACGACGACCGGCATGGCTGAATTGCGCCGTCATTTGCCGGGCCACATCAGCAAAATTTACTATCCGGTTGACAGCCGGGGATCCGTCAACCGCGCTCTGGGCGTGATCAGGCCCAAAGCCATTGTGCTTATCGAGGCGGAAATCTGGCCGAACTTCCTTTGGCGCGCGCGCGATCTTCGCATTCCGTTGTTTCTGGTCAATGCGCGATTGTCCAATCATTCCTATCGTGGATACAAGCGATTGGGATTTTTGTTCCGGCCACTGTTCGCTTCGTTTACGGGTGTCGGCGCCCAAAACGAAGCCGACGCCGGACGTTTGCGCGAAATTGGCTGCCGGCCCGAGGCGATCCGCGTGGTGGGCAATTTGAAATTCGACGCCGCCAAACCCGACGGACCGCGCGCACTCGACGTGCCCGCGCTGTTCCAACAGATCGGCGTGCCGCCTGACGCGCCGATTTTGATCGGCGGCAGCACCCACGCAGGCGAGGAGATTGTTTTAACAGGGATCGCGCAGCGATTGCGTGTGCTGTTCCCGAAACTTTTTCTGGTGCTTGTGCCGCGGCATTTTGAGCGGTGCAAGGAGGTTGGCCGCGAATTGCGCGAGCGGGGCGTCAAATTTATT
>JBEKON010000006.1:0-50282 GCA_049521735.1 Verrucomicrobiota bacterium | reverse complement strand
CGGCTCGTCAATCAGATCATCGTGGACGCTTTCAAGATGCGTGCGTCGGACATCCATTTGGAGCCGCTGGCGAAACGTTTCCGTTTGCGTTACCGCGTTGACGGCATGTTGCACGAGATGAAGGCCCCGCCGAAACGGTTGCAGGCGTCCATCATCACGCGGCTGAAAATTCAGTCGAACATGTCCATTTCCGAGCATCGCATTCCGCAGGACGGACGCATTCAGAGCAAGGTCGGCGACAAACTGATTGACTTGCGCGTGTCGTGCCTGCCGACGTACCACGGCGAAAGCATCGTCATGCGTATTCTCGACAAGGAAAGCCTGCGGCTCGGTTTGCCGGAATTGGGGTTTTTCACGGACGACCAGCAGACGTTCGAGCGCGTGATTGGTTTGCCCGACGGCATTTTGCTCGTGACGGGACCGACCGGTTCCGGCAAGACCACGACACTTTACTCCTGCCTGCACTTCATCAATCGCCCCGACCGAAAAATCATCACGGTCGAGGACCCGGTGGAGTATATTCTGTCCGGCATCAATCAGGTGCAAGTCAACGAAGCCGTTGGCCTCACGTTCTCTGCCGCGCTACGCTCCATTTTGCGTCAGGCGCCGAATGTCCTGATGATTGGTGAAATTCGCGACCTTGAAACTGCGAGCATTGCCATCAATGCCTCGCTGACCGGCCACCTTGTTTTCTCCACGCTCCACACCAATGATGCTCCCAGCGCGGTAGCCCGTCTCATTGACATCGGCGTAAAGCCGTTTTTGGTTGCGTCGTCCACGCGTTGTCTCATGGCGCAACGCCTCGTGCGCAAAGTCTGCCGCAAATGCGCACAACCCTATCCTCCGACGGAGGCGGAGTTGCGCCTGTTGAATATCACCGCCGACAATTTGAAGACCGCGACGATTCAAAAGGGCCGTGGTTGCAACGATTGTTCAAACACCGGCTGCCGCGGGCGCATGGGTATTTTTGAAATTTTCGTCATTGATGATGAGGCGCGGAAACTGATTTACGACAAGGCGCCGACGTCTGTTTTACGCACCCGCGCCCGCGAAATGGGCATGCGCACGTTGCGCGAGGACGGGATTCGCAAGGCGCTTGCTGGTTTGACAACGCCCGAAGAAGTCATTCGGGCGACGATAGGCGACGAATCGTAACCGGATTTTTTATGTCATCATACTCAATGTCAGATTTATTGCAGTTGGTTGTGGCCGAAGAGGCGTCCGACCTTCATATCTGCGTGGGAACACCGCCGACCATCCGTGTGCACGGGATTCTGCACCGCGTCGAAGGGCCGGCGCTCAAGGCGGAAGACACCGAGGAGTTGATGCGCAGCATCACGTCCGAGGAACGCATTCAGGCCACACGCGAGCACGGCGGCGCGGACTTCGGTTTCGCGTTCGGCGAGGTGGCGCGTTTCCGCGTCAGTGTGTTCAAGGAAAGGGGCAATTTCAGCGTAGCGCTCCGGCAACTTCCTACCAAGCTGCTCACGATGGAGGAGATCGGCATTCCAGCGGCCACAAAGGAACTGCTTTACAAACCGCGGGGGCTGATTTTGGTGACCGGCCCGACGGGTTGTGGCAAAACAACCACGCTCGCCGCGATGATTGATATTATCAACGAGGAGCGCGACGAAGTGCACATTATCACCATCGAAGACCCGATCGAGTATTATCACCACCACAAAAAGGCGCTGGTCACGCAGCGCGAAATCGGCGTGGACGTGCCGAATTTTGCGGAAGGCCTGCGCCGCGGGTTGCGCCAAGATCCCGACGTGATGCTCGTCGGTGAAATGCGTGACTTGGAAACGATCGAAGCCGCCATCACGGCAGCCGAAACGGGCCACTTGGTTTTTGGTACATTGCACACGACCGGCGCGTCCAGGACGGTTGACCGTATCGTCAACGCCTTTCCGACAAATCAACAGGAGCAGATTCGCATTCAGCTTTCCTCGGTGTTGGCGGCGGTGATTTCACAACTGTTGATCCCGCGCATTGACAAACCCGGACGCATCGCCGTTTTCGAAATGATGGTCAACACGCCGTCCATTGCCGCGCTGATTCGGGACAATAAAACATTCCGCATTCAATCGGACATTCAAACCGGCGCGAAATTCGGCATGGTGACGCTCGACGCACATTTGCTGGAGAGATATCAGCAGGGCATGATTGCGCGCGAGGAAGTGATCACCAAATCGCAAGACCCGATGACGGTCCAGCAGAAGTTGCAGGAATTGGAATTGGCTCAAGCCATCAGCACATCAGGTGCGCCGGCCAGAAAATAACCCAAAACGTGATAATAACATGGCCGAAGAGATTTCAAATCCTTTGTTGTCGCTCGTGGTGGAGCAGGGGCTGATCGACGACTTGCAGTACGAGGAAGTCGTTGCCGAACTCAAGCGCAGCGGCACACCGGTGGCCCAACTGTTGCAGGATTTCGGGATCATGAAGCTCGACGACATCCTGCACGCGATGGCGGGCCATCTTGACACGACGGTGGTTTCGTTGCGTGACCGCGAATTTTCGCCCGATCTGTTGAAACTGATTCCGGTCAATGTCGTGCGGATATATCATTGCGTGCCGGTTGCCCTGAACAATGGAACAGTGCAGGTGGCACTGGCCAATCCGCTCGACCCGGCGCAGGCGGATGGAATCCATTTCGCCATCAAGCGCGATGTGCAGGTGGTAGTGGCCGACCCGGCTGAAATCGAAAAGGTCATCGACCAGTATTACGGCCAGGAGGAAACTGAGGATTTTTCGAAAATTCTCAAGGAACTCGGCGCCGATCAGAATATCGCCCGCGAGGTGAGTGAAGCCAGCGCCACGGACAACGAACGGCTCATGGCGGATCTCGCCAATGAAGCACCCATCATCAAATTCGTTGACCTGGTTTTGTCTCAAGCCATTCAAGACCGCGCGAGCGACATTCATTTCGAACCGTTTGAAACCGAGTTTCGCATTCGCTACCGCGTGGACGGCGCGCTGTATGAAATGTCGCCACCGCCCAAGCACCTGGCGTTGCCGGTGATTTCGCGTCTGAAGATCATGTCCAACCTGAATATTTCCGAGCGGCGGCTGCCGCAGGACGGGCGCATTGGTTATGCTATGGGCAATCGGCAGATTGATTTGCGCATTTCGACCTTGCCGACGCAATTTGGCGAATCGGTCGTGTTGCGCGTGCTCGACCGCGCGGCGGTGAATCTGGAAATTGAAGCGCTGGGCTTTCCGAAATTAGTGCATGACTTCATGACCGAGGCAATTCAACGACCCAACGGCATCATTATTGTCACCGGGCCGACCGGCTGCGGCAAAACGACAACGCTTTACTCCTGTTTGCGGCGCATCAACGCCATTGATTCCAAACTGCTCACCGCCGAGGACCCGGTCGAATACGACATCGAAGGCATCATGCAGGTTGCCATCAACGAGGCGGCCGGCATGACGTTCGCCAAGGCGCTGCGGTCGTTTCTGCGCCAGGACCCGGACATCATCATGGTCGGTGAAATGCGCGATTTGGAAACGGCGCAAATCGCCGTGCAGGCGTCGCTGACCGGCCACATGGTGATGAGCACGCTGCACACCAACGACGCGACGGGCGCAGTGACGCGCCTGATTGACATGGGGATGGAGCCGTTCCTGATTTCCTCGACGTTGCTGGCGGTGCTGGCGCAACGGCTGGTGCGAACCATTTGCAAAAGTTGCAAAACACCGTTCGAACCGACCGAGGATCAATTGGTGCTGTTGAATCTCTCGCCGCTTGACCTGGGCGACAAGGTTTTTCATTACGGCCGCGGTTGCCCGACCTGCAACGACACCGGCTACAAGGGGCGCAAGGGCATTTTTGAGTTGCTCATCATCAGCGAGGCAATTCGCACACTGATCAACGAGCGTGCGCCGACGGTGGTATTGCGCCAGAAAGCCGTCGAACTCGGCATGGTGACGTTGCGCGAAGACGGCTTGCGCACCATTTTTGAAGGTGATACCACTATCGAGGAAATCGTCAAATATACGTAACCCCGAACGCATTCGGGGCTGAATTAATCCGCTATTAATCCGCTATGCCGAGATACAATTACGTTGCGCTGGACACCCACGGCAAGGAGACAAAAGGAACCATTGAGGTCGCCAGCCAGAACGAGGCCATCGGTCGTGTCAAGGAGATGGGCCTTTTCCCGACCAAGATCGTCGAGGCTGAAAAGCTTCAAGAAAAACCGTCCGGGAAGAAAGCCAAAGCCGCCGGTAAAAAGAGCTCCGGTCTCAACCTCAACATCCAAATCAAAATTCCCGGCCTGAGTGGCCGGGTAAAACCAAAGGTGTTGACGACATTCACGCGCCAGCTGGCAACACTGGTGGACGCGGGTTTGCCGTTGCTTCGCGGATTGCGCGTGCTGGAAAAGCAGGAACGCAACGCAGCGCTGAAGTCCATTCTCGGTGAACTGGCGCTGGCGATTGAGGGCGGCAGCACGTTTTCAGAAGCGCTGGCGCAGCATCCAAAGGTTTTCAACCGTTTGTTTGTGAACATGGTCAAGGCCGGCGAATTAGGCGGCGTGCTGGAAGTGGTGTTGAGGCGTCTGGCCGAGTTCTCTGAAAAGGCGCAGAAGATCAAGGGCAAGATCAAAGCTGCGATGTTTTATCCGGTGGCGGTGATGATTGTCGCGTCGGGGATACTGGTTCTGCTGTTGACGTTTGTGATTCCGAGGTTCCAGTTGGTTTTTTCGGACATGTTGGGGACGGGGGCGAAATTGCCCATGTTCACCCGGATAGTGATGGCAATCAGCAATGCCGTCAAAAGTCACTTTGTGGTGGTGGCAGCGTGTATCGCGGTTTTTGTGGTCTTGTTTTTGTTGTTCATCAAAACCAAGTTTGGCCGGTGGCTTTGGGACAGTTTCAAATTGAAAGTCCCGGTCATCGGCCCGGTGGTCAGGAGAGTGGCGATTTCCCGTTTCGCGCGCACGCTCGGCACGCTCGTCAGCAGCGGCGTTCCCATTTTGCAGGCCCTCACCATTGTCAAGGAAACCGCCGGGAACATCGTCATCAGCAACGCCGTCGCCAGCGTTCATGAAAGCGTGAAGGAAGGCGAAACCATCACCGCGCCGTTGGAAGGTTCGGGCGTTTTCCCGCCCATGGTCGTCAGCATGGTGGACGTGGGCGAACAAACCGGCGCCCTGCCCGAAATGCTTTTGAAAATCGCCGACAACTATGACGAAGAGGTGGACAATGCGGTGGCCTCCATGACCGCCCTGTTGGAGCCTATCATGATTGTATTTCTGGCGGTGGTGGTGGGCAGCATTGTCATTGCCATGTTCCTGCCGTTGATTGCCATGATTAGCGGCCTCAGTGGCGGTGGTGGTGGTGCCGGTGAAGAGTGATTTGGATAAGAAATCCGGTTTCCTTGGCTGCCAGGATCGGACGCTGTAACCTGTTTATCCTGAAAGCAGAAGATAAAAACTTGTTGACAAACAAGAACATCTATACGTAAATACAATGTAAAGACATTGCCTGGGCGTTTTATTTGCAGTTAACTCGTTATGGAGTTTGAGTGGAATAATCCACTGTTTGAAATGGATGGTTCTTTGACTCAGCGGGAAATTGAAGAATCCTTTGAAGACCCGTTTGCCGTTCGGCTGTTGCCGGACTCGCCCCGATTCAGTGTAAAGATGCGTTTTTTCAACTTGGGCATGTCGGCCGGCGGCATTGGAATTTTCAGCGTGTATCGGACAAACGGACGATTGGTTCGCGTGCTGCACGCCCGCCCATTCGAAGCAGAAGAACGGTTTTTTTATCAGCGGAAAGTGGATCAGACACTGGGCTAGAATTTTGAGTGTTGAGTGTTGAATTTTTAGTTAAAACATCCAATTCCCGGAAACTCAAAACTTAAAACTCAAAATTAAAAACTATAGAAGTGAGAACGTTTGCCAGTTGGGAAGAAGTTCCGCTCTTCGACAACGAAGAGGCCGAAGCGGATTTTTGGGTGGAGAACCGGCCGGACCTGCGCCTGATGGAAGCGGCGGTGGCCGGCGGCGCCGAGGCGTCCGAGTCCGTGACCATCACGCTGCGCATCGACCCGCGGATGCTGGCGCGCATCAAACGCCTGGCCCGGTCGCGATATTTGAATTACCAGAGCATGATCAAACAGTGGTTGAGCGAGCGAATGGAAAAAGAATTGAAATGACAGCCGTGAAAAGTGAATCAACAGTCCCAGGTGTCAGGTTTCAAGTGTCGAGCGGAGGTTGCTCGCAGTCACTTGAGACTGAAAACTTGAAACTTGAAACTCATTCCGCCTTCACTCTCGTCGAACTGCTCGTCGTCATCTCCATCATCGCCGTGCTTGCCGCGCTCCTCTTCCCCGTGGTGGGCGCGGTGAGAAAACAAGCGATGATTCGCACCGCCCAGGCCGAAATGGCGCAGTTGGAAACCGCCATTGACCGCTACAAATCCGCCTACGGCTTTTATCCGCCGGACAATCAGTGGCTAAACTCGACCAACCGCACCTTGGTCAGCCAGCTTTACTATGAACTCTTGGGAACGACCAACAATGGCACGGCTTACGTCACTCTGGATGGCAGCGCGGTGCCAATTCTCGTCAGTTCTGTGACCACCGCATTTAACGTGAGCGGTTTTATGAATTGCAGTAAAACCAACGCCGACGAGTCCACGCCGCAGGCCAGAAATTTTCTTCCAGACCTGAAACCTAATCGGATTGGAGCAGTGACGAACAACAACGTGCTTGTGACGATACTCATCACTTCCGTTGGCGGGCCGGATGCGACCTATCGGCCATTGACCGTAATCGACCTGAATCCCTGGCGTTACAATTCGTCCAGCCCCACCAACAATCCCGGCTCGTATGATTTGTGGGTCCAGCTTTCGATGGGCGGGCAAACGAATCTCATCTGTAATTGGAGCAAACAGGTGCAAATCAACAGTCCATTGCCATGAGTTTTTAGGGTTATATCCATCGCTGAAAATATGAAAACGATCGTTATGAAAAGTGATAAAACGGGGGCAACACGTAAACGGCCATTCAACCTTCGATGCGCCTTCACCATTGTGGAATTGCTGGTGGTGATTTCCATCATTGCCATTCTCGCGGCCATGCTGTTGCCGGTGCTGGCGGCGGCCAAAAAACAGGCGCAGAAAGCCCAGGCGCGTCTTCAAATCAGTCAGATTGTCACCGCCATTCAGCAATACGACTCCGCCTACAGCCGGTTCCCGGTTTCTGATGTCGAGCAGGCAGCCGGGACGAACGATTTTACCTTTGGCGGCACATTCCAAACGCCCGCCGGCCCGGTGCCAATTGGAACTCTTATTGGCGGTTCCGTTTCAAACAATTGCGATGTCATCGCGATTTTGATGGATTACACCAACTATCCCAATGGTTCCGGTTCGACCATCAACACCAACTATCAAAAGAATCCGCAACAAACCCTTTTTCTGAATGCAAAAATGGGCGATGCCTATAATACAAACGGCGTTGTCGGTCAGGATTTGGTTTATCGCGACCCGTGGGGCAATCCCTATGTCATCAGCATGGACTTGAATTACGATGAGCAATGCAAGGATGCGTTTTATTGCAGACAGAGTGTGTCCCAGACACAACTAGGTAGCCAGACGGGACTAAACGGACTGTTCAATCCGAACAGCAGCGCCCCCAATACTGACAATTTCCTTTATCACGGCAAGGTCATGGTCTGGTCCGCCGGGCCGAATGGGAAAATTGATCCCATCGAACCCGCTAATGACCGTGAAAACAAAGACAACCTCCTGAGCTGGCAGTGAAAATGAGTTTCAAGTTTCAAGCTTCAAGCTTTCAGTTTCGGGTTCCAAACCGGGGCTCGAAAAATGCCGGGTTTCGCCATTTTTCAATTCGCAATTCGCAATTCGCAGTTCGCAATTCTCCGGCCTTCACGCTCGTCGAGCTGCTGGTGGTGATTTCCATCATGGCCATTCTGGCGGCGCTGGTCGTGCCGGCGCTCAAAAATGTCAGCCACGCGGACGCCATGACTTCCGCCACGCGGCAATTGCTGGATGACGTGGCGCGCGCCCGCCAACTGGCCGTCAGCCAGCGCACGACGGTCTATATGGTTTTCGTCCCGGCGAATTTTTGGGCAAACTTGAATTACAACACTCCGGTTGCTGTTTACACAACTTGGTGGAACAATTTAAGTCCTGCACAGCAAACCGCCGCCACCAATTTGTGCGACAAGCAATTGACCGGTTATACATTCATGGCTTACGGCGCAATGGGCGACCAACCGGGACAACACCAATGGCATTATCTCGCGCCGTGGCAAAATTTGCCGGATGGAACGTTCATCGTAACCAATAAATTCGCTTCACCCGGCACGCCAGTATCATCCTCCAATCCTGCGATTGCTCCGCCGGTTTTTAACCAATGGAATCAGGATTATCCCCATTCTGATACTACCAACACGATTCATGCTTTCACCAGTATGGCGGTTCCATTTCCAACCGAGACCAACGCTAATTTTATTTTCATGCCTTGCATTGAGTTTAACTATCTCGGCCAACTGACGACAAACGGCGTTGATGCGGTTGCTTCTCATGAATACATCCCGCTGGCGCGTGGCAGCGTGTCGCCGGCGATAAACGTGGCAACCAGGGCGTTTGTGTTGCTCCCTCCGCCGGCCGGTTCGCCCTCGGTTTCGGAATTGCCGCCCGGCAACAGCACAAGCACCTACAACATCATTGACATCGAGCCGCTGACGGGCCGCGCGACTTTGCAGCAGCCGAAAGTGCAATGAAAATTTCGATTAAAAAGGCATTGGGCGTGAGGCTCCGGGCACGAGGCATGTTCTCTGCGCGCCCCATGCCCCACGCCTCGCGCCTCGAATTTGGTTTCACGATGATTGAGATTGCCATCAGTCTGGCCATCATCGGCATTGCGCTGGTGGCCATCATCGGCGTGCTGCCGCTGGGCATCAACGTGCAAAGGGACAATCGCGAGGAAACCATCATCAATCAGGACGCCACCGTGCTTATCGAAAACATCCGCAACGGCGCGCGCGGCGCGGATGATTTGACCAATTACGTTTATGCCATCACGAATTTCCAAACGCGATACAATCCGGAAATAACTACACCTATAACTACACCTATTGGTTACAATTATTCCACTACACCATTTGTGATTACCAATGGCGAACGCATCATCGGACTCCTGAGCACGCCAGAATACATGGATTTACGCTTTAATCCAACCAACAATCTTTTCAACGGTGGTTACAGCAACTACGTTGTCGCTTATGTCCGTTCCATCAGCGGGCCTGCATCGGAAAAACCGCCGCAAGACAACGACATCGTGACCGGCGGTTCCTTCGGTTACAAATTGATTTGCGAGAACGTGCCGGTGGCGGTGGACACAAACATTTTCAAACTGCCTTCCACCAACCAGCTTTACATTTACAACCAGCAACTGACTGCCAATTTACACGAACTGCGCCTGACGTTTCTCTGGCCGTTGCTGCCCAACGGCAACGTCGGACCTAAACGCCAGACGTTCCGCACGATGGTCGCCGGCCAACTTGTTCGAGACACGCTCAACACCAATTTATATTTTTTCCAGTCGCAATCCTTCACCAACGCGCCATGAGCACGAAGTTCCAAGTTTTAAGTTTCCCAGGCTTCGCCAAAGGCTACGCCGAGGCGGGCAAGTTTCAAGTTCCGGACTGGGATTTGGAAATGGCCGCGCCGCGCTCTCATCCAATTCAAAATTCAAAATTCAAAATTCAAAATTGTCCTGCTTTCACGCTGGTCGAGATTCTGGTTACGATGGCGTTGCTGTCGCTTATCGTGCTGTCGCTGATGACAATCTTGAACAGCACGCAGACCGCGTTTCGCGCGGGAATCACCCAGGCCGGCGTGCTGGAATCCGGCCGCGCCGTGTCGGATTTGATCAAAAGCGATTTGGAGGGGATGACGCCGTCGCTCGGCACCAACAACGGCGCGGTGAATTTTTACGCTAATACCAATTCCGGTTACACTGCGCTTCTTCAATCTTTGCCCGGCAGTATCAGCGGCTATCAACGAACCAACGTGGTGGAAAACTTTTTCATCCTCACCCTCCAAAACAGGACATGGACCGGTGTGGGCTACAGGGTAGATACGGCGTCGCAACCCACCAATTCGCTCTACCGTTTTTCCATGAGCACGAACGTGATGGCTGCAAACCCCTGGTTGCTTTACTCCAATTTTATTTGGACTCCATTAACCAATTCCCCGCCCTGGAGCCATTTGATGGACGGCGTGGTGGAATTGCGCGTGCGCGCTTACGACCCAAACGGTTTTTGGATGACGAATACCTACGACGTTTACAACGGGCAAATCATCACCAACCAAAACACCATAATTACCAACCAAAACACCATTTACATGTTCAGCAACACGCTGCCGGCCTCGGTGGAAGTGGAACTGGGCGTGCTTGAAGACCGCGCATTGCAGCGCGCCGAATCCTTGAGTGGTGTGGCGCAACTAAATTATTTGTCGAATCATGTCGGCCAGGTGCACATTTTCCGCCAGCGCGCCTGGATTCACAACGTTGACCCTTCGGCCTATAAATGAAAATCCGATTTCCGATTTCCGATTTCCGATTTCCGATTGAAAAAAAACCGGCGCATACCGCTGTTGCCAATCGCCAATCGCCAATCGCCAATCGTCAATCCAAAAAGGGCGTTGCCCTCATCATCACGGTGATTTTGCTCTCCGTGTTGACGTTGATGATCCTTGCATTTCTGATGTTGAGCCGGCGCGAACGCGGCGCGGTCACCACGACCACCGACACGGCTTCCGCGCGTCTGGCCGCCGATGCCGCGCTGGCCAACGCCGAGGCGCAAATCATCGCCAACGTCCTCGCCACCACCAATCCCTACAACTTCAGCCTGCTCGTCTCGACGAATGCTTGGCCTTTGAGTTTTACCAACACGTCGGACTTGACCCATTTGTATGTCAGTCCGCGCGCGCCGGTGTTCATCCAGACCAATTCGACCGGACCGCTTGATTTCCGTTTTTACCTCGACCTGAATCGCAACGCACGATTCGACGCCAACGGCTGGGTGACGAACGTGGACAATCTGGGCAACGTCATCACAAACAATCCACTTGTTTTCCAAGTCGGCGACCCGGAATGGATAGGCGTATTGCAGCGGCCCGACCAGCCTTATGGGCCGAACAATCCGTTTGTGGCGCGTTTTGCCTTCATCGCCCTGCCCATTGGCAACGCGCTCGATTTGAACGCCATTCACAATCAGGTTTTCAATCAAAACTTGAACACCGCCGATGGCTATTTCCGCAATCAAGGCGTCGGCTCGTGGGAAATCAATCTGGCCGCGTTTCTGGCGGATTTAAACACGGATCAGTGGCTTCCAGTCGTTCCGCCAGACACCATCTATTACCGTTACAACGAAGCCAACACAGTACCTGCAGCTAACAGCGGGCACGCTTTTGAAGATGCGCGCGCGCTGCTGGCTTACCGTTACGCGAACAACTACACGAACTTGTTAACAGTCGGTGCCCTGTTTGGTACGAATGGCGCAGCGTTTCTAAATGACAACATTGACGGTTATAGTGATGGACCGTTGCAAACCGGTTTCCCGTTGCCGGTTGAAAATGATAACACGAACATCTATTGGGCTGGCGCGGACAATGTGAATCATTTCTTTAGCCTACCGTCGGATTTGTTTGATCCGGCAAAAAGCTCATTTCAATTCACGAACAACCTTTGGAGCGCCGGCACGAATGTTTCCACCTACGACCGCTACACGTTTTACCGTTTGCTCTCGCAGCTCGGCACGGATTCCGCGCCGGAGCAGAACAAAATGAATCTCAATTACCGGAACGTGACCAATGGCGTCGTTGTTCCCAACCTGGAGACAAATTTTTATTCGTGGACGGCGATTGAATTTTTTACCAACGCCGCCGACAGGATGCTGCGCGACTATTCGCAGGAATGGCTGGCTGAAAATCCGCAGGCTTTCACCAATACCTTCGGCACAATCATAACCAACAGTTTTGGCATCACGAACATTCCCGTTTGGGTGGACGGTCGCTTCGTTTATAGATCTGCCATTCAGCGTGTGCTGCAATTGGCAGCCAACATTTACGATGCTACGACAACTAACACTGCCGCGATGGGTACTAATTTCCCGTCGGTTTTCCGTCCGATTTTTGAGCACGACAATCTCGGCAATGTTTTCATCACTGGGTATACAAACCTTTCCAGTACTTTCGGTCCAAACACTGTAACTGGCACGGGCGACCCTCAACTGGCACTGCCGTATGATGTTGCGAACGTAACCAATCTTTCGCTCAATTTTACACCAATTACTGATGCAAGCGGTATTGTGAACGTTTATGGCGTGCCGTGGATTATTGGCGCGAAGAAGGGTTTCCCGAACTTCAACGAGTTTTCCATGCAAGGTATCGTACAGGTCACCCGCAAGCTGGAAATTCACAGGCCAACTCTTACCGCGCTGCCAAGTAATTTGCAGACGAACCAAATGTATATTTTCAGCATCAGCAACGTGTTCGGCGTCGAGTGTTGGAACTCATATAGTTCCAATTATCTAGACCGCGTTCTCATTTGGGCGCGGGATACCAATTCAATGACGTTGACCAATGACAATGGAATGCTTCCTCTTTCCGTCTCTCTTCTGACGGCCAATATTACCAATGTGCCCGCCCAGTGGCCGGGCACTTCTCAACCGTGGTCGCAAAATCCGAACCCCAACTTTCCGAGCACAAATTCTTTCGTCATTCCGTTGCTCACCAATGTCATGGTGTTCACAAACAGCATGTATGTTTACCCACCGGGCGGTGGCGGGTATCTGGGTAATATTTTCGCTCCGGTCGATATTGATACTGTCGTTGATTACCCGAATGTCGGCATTCAGCCGCTGCCGCAGTTTGGTCTGCTGACGACCAATCGCTTGCAGGTGGTCATGCTGGATCAGGATATCAGTGGCAATTATCACGTCATTGATTATGTCCAATTTGCGGGGCCGGACCGCGCTTGGAACCTGAACGCGGAACTTGCAGATGTGGATCCGAACGGCTTGGGTTTGTGGAATACCAACTTGTCAGGCACTGTGCCGAACGGTGTTAACAATCAAATCAATTACTCCGACAATCCAATACAAAATCGCGCCAACACCCTCACCGCAAACGATGATAGCACTTGGGTTAACCCTCAGGGTGGCGGAACGGTTGGAGATGCCATCGCCAGTTTCGACTCCTTCTTGAACCAGGTTATCAACGGGAGTTTAAGGGGCATGGGCACGGATCCAAACACGCATAAAGTATCCTACGCAACCAATACGCTTTTGACCGTTCAAGTGCCTTTCACACCCACAAAGACGATGTTCGACTACATCTCCTGGCAGGCAAATGACCCGCTGGTGCATTATGTGGCGAGCGATTTGAATTATTCAGGCATGGACTATGGCGGCATTCAAACCGGCATAACCGCGACGAATAAGACGGCGTTTCCTATACTGCCCGACCTCGGCCAATTGAACAAGCGTTACCAGCCGTGGGGCGTGGGTTCCTATCCATACAGCTTCTCTCTCAAAGATTCGCTGATCTATTCGTCGGATGACTGGGATTTTCCGACGAACAAATTCCCGACCGTTGGCTGGCTGGGCCGCGTCCATCGCGGCACACCGTGGCAGACGGTTTATCTCAAGTCGCCGGATGTTATGCTTGCAGCCAGTCCTCCCGGCGCTCCCATCACAGCAGTATATTGGCCCGAAACTACCGGGACCAACGTGCTGATCGTCACGAATACCAACCCGTGGATAAGTTGGACCGGCGATTATGATGGTAACGGTTATGACGCGGTCAACATGGCACCCATTCAGGACCGGCTGTTGTTTGACCTTTTCACCACGGCGTTCAATGACAATGCCACGCGCGGCCAGCTCTCGGTGAATGTCGAAGCAGGATTGACGAATAATCCTCAAGCCGGACTCGCCGCGTGGTCGGCCTTGTTCAGTGGGGTTGAGGTGCTAACCAACACCGCGAGTAGCTTGCTGAATGGCGTGCTTTATTTCCCACGGCCATTACTGCAAATCACCAATTTCCCGATTAACCCCACCGGCCCGGTGATTATTACCAATCCCCCGGCTTTGTGGCAGATCGTGACAAATATCAATCAAACGCGCACAAATTTTGTCAATGTGGACGGATTAAAAGGCGCTTTCGAGCATGTTGGCGACATTCTTGCCGTTCCACAATTGAGCGTTCAATCGCCATTCCTGAATACCAAAAGCATGCAACAGCAATACGGCATCAGCGACGAAATGTATGAATGGCTGCCGCAGCAGGCGATGTCGTTGCTGCGCGTCGGCGGCTCGCCGCAAACGCCGATGCGTTACGTGATTTACAGTTACGGACAGGCATTGAAACCCGCGCCAAATTCGATTTACACCGGCAGCGGGCCGCTGTTCGGGATGGTCACGAATTATCAAATCGTTTCCGAGGCCGCCACGCGCGCCGTGGTGCGCTTTAACAGCGCGCTGGCCAATGTCGTTTATTTTACCAACTCACCGCCAACGGTGACGAACCAGGTAATCAACAACAATGCGGTGATTGAAAGGTTTAATGTTTTGCCGCCGGATTGACCACTTAACCGCCAAGACGCCAAGCACGCCAAGATGAAAACATTGATTGAACCGAGCGCAAGGACGGATGAGCTGGCCCGCGACGTTATTGGCGCGGCGATTGAGGTGCATCGTCATTTGGGGCCGGGCTTTCTGGAAAGCGTTTACGAGGAAGCGCTATGCGTCGAGATGGCGGACAGGCGGATTCCTTTTGAGCGACAGAAGGAAATCGGCGTACTTTACAAGGGGCGGACGATTGGGAGGCATAAAATTGATTTGCTGGTTGGACAATTACTGGTCGTTGAATTGAAAACCGTCGAGGCGCTGGCAGAAATTCACAACGCACAGGTTATTTCTTATCTTAAAGCGACCGGTCTTTCGCTTGGCTTGTTGATAAATTTTAACGTTTCTATTTTGAAAAACGGGATACAGAGAGTAGTTTACACTGATATACAAACCGCCATGACACCATGTGCGTCAAAAATAAAAATGGTTTAATTCAAGCAAGTAATAACTCCGCTTGGCGTTCTTTGCGCCTTGGCGGTTGAGAATTGGCAGTTAGAAAATATGCGTTCGCGCCGGTTAATATGGATTTTGTTGAGCCTGCTGTGTCTGGCGGGCGTGTGCCTGCTTTGGCAGCGGGAAAATGGTAGGGACGGCTCGCCGAGCCGTCCGCACGAAGCGGTCGCCACCAGTCATTCCCTTTCCACCAATGCCGCGAAAACCATCGCGGCAGCTAATACCAACAAATTCGCCTTCCGCTTGAGCAACACGGCCAAGTCGCTCGCTCAGTTGGTGCGCGACGACAGGGCGATTTTGCTGGAGAACGCGCTGATTGACACGCGCAGCCCATTGAACTTTTCCATTCCGGCCAATCTGCGCGCGTCAGGTGATCCGGGCGCTTACATTGTCCAGGCGCGCGGGCCGATAGACAACGCCTTCCGCGCTATGTTGAAAGCCTCGGGCGCGACGATTGTTTCCTACATCCCGAACAACGCCTATCTCGTGCGCGCCCCGGCGGGCGTGGCGAATGGATTGGGGGCGAATCCGCTGGCGCAGTCGGTGGTTCCCTACGAGCCGTATTACAAAATATCGTCGTCAATGCCCGTGACGGTTGGACAAAAAACGTTTTCCGCAACGCCAATGAAAACTCACCGGGCGGCGGGGCCTTCGTTGCTGACGCTGGCGGTGAAACACGCGCCGCTACCCGCGGGAACCTATTTGACGCTCGGTTTGTTCAGCGACGACGCCCCGGCGACGATTCAACAGATTGAAAAGCTCGGCGGCCAGATTGTCGCACGGGACAGCTCGCCGTTCGGGCCGATTGTGCGCGTGCAGCCGCCGCAAAATTGGACAGCGCTGGCTGCGTTGCCCGGCGTGCAAATTGTTGAGCCGTATCATCCGCGCATTCACGCGAATGATTTGAGCCGCGTGACCGTCGGCGTTTCCACCGACACGCTTGTGCCGACGAATTACATGAACCTGACCGGTTCGAACGTGATTGTGGAAGTGAACGATACCGGCATTGATGCCCAACATCCCGATTTGAAACCGCGTGTGATTGGCGACTTGTTTGATACCAACCTTACGGGACGCGCGGGTTGGGATTTGGTGGACACTAACGGCCACGGCACGCACGTGGCGGGCATCATCGCCGGAGATGGTTTTGAATCAACGACGGTGACCGACGCACAAGGCTCAATTATGCCGGGAACGAATTATCAATTTCGCGGCATGGCGGAGGGAGCAACGCTGTTTTCCGTGGCGGCGCTCGGCAATGATGGCGGCAAGGTTGTTTCCGACCAGGTGCTTCAGGAAATTCCGGCGCTGACCAACGCGCTGATTTCCAACAATAGTTGGAACAATGACGGCGATAATGCCTATGACCTAGCGGCGGCGAGTTACGATGCGGCGGTGCGCGATGCATTGCCGGAAGTGACCGGTTCGCAGCCGGTGTTGTTTGTGTTTTCCGCCGGCAATTCCGGCAGCGGCGACAATGGTGGTTTTAATGGCAATCCCGATACCATCCTGTCGCCGGCCACGGCCAAGAACGTCATCACCGTCGGTGCGCTTGAGCAATTGCGCAACATCACAAACATAGTTACAGCGCTCGATGGTTCCTCCAACGCCGTGTGGCAGCCCATGACGGACTCGAGTAACGAAGTGGCCAGTTATTCAAGCCGTGGCAATGTGGGTGTCGGGATTGAAGGCACGTATGGACGTTTCAAGCCGGACGTGGTTGCGCCGGGAACATTTGTGGTTTCCACCCGTTCCGGGCAATGGGATACCAATGCATATTATAATCCGACAAATTATAATCTGACCGGGTTTTCCGACGCAGTGGCCCCTGGTTCGAAGAATTTTTATTCCCTCGTGATCCCACAAAACATCGTACAACTCACCATCCAACTCGAACCCAATATCGCTTCACCAAGCCCGTTTCCGAGCCTGCCCATTCTTGTTTGGAATGGAACCAGTCCCCGCACCTCTCCACCTTATCTGACCGGTGCGGGTTCCATTGCTCTGCCGCCGCCCACGATTACCCCTGTCAAGGCGACCTGGGAATATGCCATCAGCAATAACACCAGCGAAAGTGTGAATTATGATGCGCTGGTTGACATCGTTACAACCAACGACCTCGGCAATTATTATCAGATTTTACAGGGAATGAACGATTCGCTCGGCACTTCGCCTGAATACTACCGTTATGAAACCGGGACGAGCATGTCGGCGGCGGACGTGTCGGGCGTGCTGGCGTTGATGCAGGATTTCTTTACGAATCAATGGCATGCGCTGCCCAGTCCGGCCTTGCTCAAGGCGATGCTTATCAACGGCGCGCGTTCAGAGCCGGACTATGATTTACAGGTCAACAATTCCATTAATTTCCAAGGCTGGGGTTTGATTAATCTGCCGAGCGCCTTGCAGCCCGGAATCACCAATCAATTCGACGCGCCTTGTTCGACTTTCATTCTCGACCAAAATCCGACCAATGCGCTGGCCACCGGCGACAGCCAGACGTTTTACGTTTCCGTGACCAATGCGCAGGCGCAACAACAACCGTTGCGCATCACGCTGGCGTGGACGGATCCGCCCGGCGACCCCGCAGCCGCCATCAAGCTCGTGAACAATCTCATCCTGGTCGTCACCAATTTCAGCAACCCCACCAATCCGATCGTCTATTACGGCAATGACATCCCGACGGGCAACACGTTTAATAGTGCGAGGACCACAAATTCGCCGCCGGCTTTCGATTCCATCAATAATGTTGAAAATGTCTATGTCACGCCGCTACTGGGCACGAATTATTCCGTCACGGTCATGGGCTACCGCGTCAACGTCAACGCCGTCACGGCGCAGACGAATAATTTCGCAGGCGCTTACGCGCCGAATGTCGTGCAGGATTACGCGCTGGTCATTTCCAGTGGCGACGGCTCGGTCACCAATGCGATGACGGTGACTACCAATTCATCTTCTTTTGTTTCCAATCCCACGTCCGACCAGCAAATCACTTTTGTGGCCTCCACCAATCAGCCGTTGTTCAATCAATTCGTCGGCGCGAACACGCCGTTGATGGGCACGAACGCGTTATTGCTGACGAATTCAATCATCGTGAGCGGCGAAACGAACTGGCAAATCACCATTGGCATGACGAACCAGTGGCATTTTTACGTGGTGACGAACACCACCGGTTACACCAACGCTGCGTTCGTCACGTTCATTCCAGACACCCTTTCGATTCCGCGCATGGGTGTGTTTGCCGATTCCCAAGCCAATGCCACGCGTCCGGAGGCGGACATTGACCTTTATGTCACCACCGACTCGAATTTGTTGACTCTCAATCCGACAAGCATTTACGCCGCTGCTTCCAATTATTTGGCATCAGTCAGTGGCCCCACGCCGAACGTTTTTGCCACGGCTGGGGGAATCTTTGAAATGGCATCGCTGAGTCGCGGCGGCACGGAATATGTCGTGGATACCAATTCCCGGCCGAATGAGGTCTATTACATCGGCGTGAAATCGGAGGATCAAATGGCGTCCGAATATGGATTCATTCCCATATTCAGCGCGACGCCGTTCAGCCAGATGAATACAAATGGCAGCGAAATCGTCAACGGCGCGCCGGTGCCGGTGAACATACTCGATGGCACACCGGCGCATCCGGGTTACGGTTATGTGTTTGGCGTTGCGATTTACCCGATTGAAGTGCGGCGCGTTGTCGTCACCAACCAGGTTTGGCATCAAAATTTTGGCGACCTGATTGGCACTCTTACGCTCAATGGCGGAAATCTCGATGTGCTGAACAATCACGATTCACTGGGCAACACGGTCAACTTTACCCCATTCGTTTATGATGACAGCGGGCAGGGGGACATTGCCGGTTCGCAACCGTCGGATGGGCCGGGCAGCTTGAACGGTTTCATCGGACAGAAAGGCAACGGCGTGTGGGGATTGACGGAAGTGGACGATTCGTGGACGCAAATCGGCGTCGTGCAAAATTTCAGCCTGACGATTGAACCGCATCTGGCGAACAATGGCGTAACCTTTACTGCCACTGTTGCGGGAGGCACATGGTTTTACGATTACATTGATGTGCCGCCCGGCGCAACAAATCTCACCATTACCGTTACAAATCTAACGACGCCAAGCCCGCAAACGGTCGAATTGTTCGTCAAATATGGCTCGGAGCCGACGACAAGCGATTTCGATGAAATGACAAATATTGACCAAACCACCAGCATTCCGCCCGAGGTGAAAGGCTCTATATCCATCGGCCCGCCGCTGACTGCGGGGCGCTATTTCTTTGGCGTGTTTAATCCCAGTGCTACGCCTCAAACCGTCTCCATCACCGCGACGTATTACACGGGCGCCGTGCCGGAGCAGTTTGATTACGCTTCCACGGGCACCACGCCGCTGAAGGATGACGCGGTGACGACTTCCACCATTCCCGTCCCAGACAACGCAACCATTTCTTCTGTGGACGTGGGGTTGCGCGTGGATCATCCGCGCATTTCCGATCTGGTGTTCCATCTGATCAGCCCGGACGGCACGCGGGTGTTGCTCGTGGAGAATCGCGGCGGCACCAGCACCAATGGCATGGGCATGAACTATTCTGTCACAAACGTCATACTGGGCTCGGCTTCCGGCGGGCGGGCGGCATCCACCAACGTTATTGATACGGGACAAACGAGTGGTGTCCTGACGATTAATTACAATTTTTATCCAATACCGGACGAGATGGAGGTGTATTACCAAGGTGCGCTGATTTTTGATTCCGGAGCAATCAGCGGCAGTGGGGTCACTAACATTTCCTATGGTCCCGGCACCAACACACAGGTCAAAATCGTGATGAATCAAAACATCACCCCCCCTGTTGGCGACCAGTGGGATTACGCAGTGAGTGCAACGGAGCCCCGATTCGCCTATCTCACGCTGACGGAAAATACGAATCTGACCACGACGCCGATCAAATTCGCGCCGCCGCCGTTTGTACCCAGTACCGGTACCAATTTCATAGTCCTGCCAATTCCAACAAATGTTGTGGTGCTGGCGGGGCCAATTTTCAATCCTGTCAATGGTCACGCCTACTATCTCCTTGGCACCAACGGTTGGACCAATTCCGAGGCTTGGGCTGAAGAGTTGGGTGGACATTTGGCGACAATCAGGGACGCAAATGAGGACGCTTGGGTCTATGACACGTTCGCTTATTACGGTGGCACTGGCCACAATTTGTGGATTGGTTTATACGATACGAATCTAGACGCCAATTGTCCGGGAGATCATGATGGATGCCATTCCAATAATTTTGGCTGGGTCAGCGGAGAGCCTGTGACCTACACCCATTGGGCTGCAGGTGAACCGAACAATATCGACGACATCGAATTTTACACGTTTATTTGGGGATGGGGAATGAGTGGTGGTGAAGGGTCTTCGCAGCCCCCCGGCTATTGGAATGACGAGGATAATTATGCCCTTACCGCGGGTGCTGGGCGGGACGGGAACGGTGTTGTCGAAGTAATCATTACCAACTCAACATTCGCCGCCAGCGCCAATCTTGATCTTAATTATCTTCCCGAACAGTCGCTGGACGCGTTTGCCCGCAAAAACGCTTACGGCACATGGACATTGGAAATTCAAGATGACCGCGCCGGCGCGACCAATAACGCGACACTCGTGAGCTGGCAGTTGCGTTTCACCTACACCACCGCCTTCGGCACGCTCAACGGTGTGCCGCCGCAAACCAACAGCATTCCCCCCAGCGGCATCGTTTATTATTTGATCCGGGTGCCGACCAACGCGCTTCGCGCCACGAACATGCTCTTCTCCGCCAGCGCGCCGTTGAACCTGTGGTTCAATGAAACCACGCCACCCAGCGGCACCGGCTCGCCGGGCGATTACCTGCTGCTCAATGGCGTGACCGCCGGTTCCTCCGTGCTGAGTCTCAGCAGTTCGCCGACGAACATCGTGCCCGGCGGCAGTTACTGGCTGGCCGTGCAAAACACGAACAGCTCTCCCGTCACCTATAGCATCGAGGTGGATTTTGACGTGCCGGGGGGCAGTACGCACAGTTCGTTCTCCATTTCCGCCGCCCATATCACGAGCAGTGGCGCTCAGCTTCAATGGACGGCGCCGCCGGGTGACAAGTTCCAGGTGGAATGGGCAACCAACCTTTCGCAGCCGATGGTCTGGACGGCCGATACAAACATCATCACTTCCAGCAACGGGACGTTCACGTTTACCGACCCCGGCGCGACGAACTCGCCCATGCGTTTCTACCGGCTCCTCCGGGTGCAGTGACGTTTTAAGGTAGGGACGCATGGCCTCATGCGTCCGTTGGTTTGCGCGGTCGCCTCGGCGAGGCGACCCTACCAGCCCAAGGCTGGAATTCCGGTGGGGCGAGGCTACTGACGAGCCGGATTTGGAGTGCGGTGACATGTCACCGCCTTTCAAAGCGCCGACACGTCGGCGCATTCCAAAATTTTTCCGTGCTTTTCTTTTCCTGCCGTTTCTCCTAATCTGCCCGGTTGGTTTGAGCGGGAAATTCGCGGCTATGAGTAGGGAATTCATTCGCATCGGCGGCGCGCGTGAGCACAATCTCAAAAATCTCACGCTGGAAATCCCCCGCGACCGGCTGGTGGTCATCACCGGCTTGAGCGGGAGCGGCAAGTCGTCGCTCGCGTTCGACACGATTTACGCCGAGGGCCAGCGCAAATACGTCGAAAGCCTCTCCGCCTATGCCCGGCAGTTCCTCGACCAGATGCAAAAGCCGGAGGTGGACTTCATCGAGGGCCTTTCACCGGCCATCGCCATCGAACAACGCAGCTCCGGCAGCAGCCCACGCTCCATCATCGCCACCACGACGGAGATTTACGATTACCTCCGGCTGCTTTACGCGCACGTCGGCCAGCCGCATTGCCCGGACACCGGCGTGCCCATCGTCACGCAAACCACCAGCGACATCGTGGACAAAATCCTCGCGCTGCCGCCCAAAACACGCGTGATGCTGCTCGCGCCGGTCGTCCGCCGGCAAAAAGGCGAGTTCCGCGATGTTATCGAACGCCTCGCCCGTGAGGGCTTTGTGCGCGCCCGCGTGGACGGCGCATTCGTCGAACTCGCCGCCGACACGCGCGTCAAACTCGACAAGAAGAAATTTCACAACATTGAGGCCGTCGTGGACCGGCTGGTGATTGACAACAAAATTCGTGTGCGGCTCGGCGATTCGGTCGAAACCGCGTTGCGCTGGGGCGAAGGCGTCATGTTTACGCTGCATCAAATGCCGCAGAACGATTTAAAAACTGGCAACAAACCCCTCACCCGGCCTGCGGCCACCCTCTCCCCGCCCAACGGGGAGAGGGACGGGGCGAGGGGAGCGTCATCACAATCCGCAATCCGCAATCCGCAATCCGAAATTTGGACGGAAACCCTCCATTCCAACAAGATGTGCAGCCCGGCCACGGGCAAAAGTTTTGATCCGCCCACGCCGAAACATTTTTCGTTCAACGCGCCGGCAGGCGCGTGCCCGGTTTGCCACGGTCTCGGCCAGAAGATGATTTTCGACGAAAGCCTTGTCGTGCCCGATCCCGAAAAATCGCTCGAAGACGGCGCGGTCCAGCCCTGGCGTCGCGCCGGCAAGCGGATGAACATTTATTACAAGGCGATGCTGCGGTCGGTCGCGGCGCATTTCGGCGTCAGCCTGGAAGCGCCTTTCAAGGATTTGCCGGAGGATTTCAAAAAGGTTTTGCTGCACGGTTCGGGCGAAGGCGAAATTGATTTTCGATTCTGGCGCACCGGCAGCCTGCACGTGATCAGCCGCCCGTTCGAGGGCGTGCTGCCGAATCTGGAACGGCTGTTCACCGAAAGCGAAAGTGAATTCGTCCGCAATCGCATCAAGCCTTACATGAGCCCGCAGTTTTGCGACACCTGCAAAGGCCGGCGCTTGAAGCCTGAAATTTTGGCGGTGACACTGGGGAATGATATCAGCGTAGGACAGGCTTCCAGCCTGTCTCCATCTTCTCCCAAAAAAAACAGAGACAGGCGGGACGCCTGTCCTACGATTCCCGGCCTCTCCATCATGGACGTCTGCGGGCTTTCGGTCGAACGTGCCGACGAATTTTTCGCCGGTCTCAAGCTCACGGAATTCGAGGAAAAAATCGCGCACGAAGTCATCAAGGAAATCCGCGCGCGGCTCGGTTTTTTGAAAAATGTCGGCCTCGGCTACCTCACGCTCGACCGGGAAAGCGGCACGCTCTCCGGCGGCGAAGCGCAGCGCATCCGGCTCGCCACGCAAATCGGGGCCGGTCTCGTCGGCGTGCTTTACATTCTGGACGAGCCGAGCATCGGCCTGCATCAGCGCGACAACCACCGCCTGCTCGCCACGCTCAAAGGCCTGCGCGACCTCGGCAACACCGTGCTCGTCGTGGAACACGACGCCGAGACGATCCGCAACGCGGATTACATTGTTGACCTGGGCCCCGGCGCGGGCGTTCACGGCGGTGAACTGGTGGCGGCGGGCACGTTGCCGGAAATTTTGCAGAACAAACATTCGCTCACCGCGAAATATCTCACCGGCGAACTTTCAATTCCCATTCCGAAAAAACGCATCGCTCCGTCGAAAGAATGCAACTGGGTGGAAGTCCTCGGCGCGCGTGAAAACAATTTGCAGAACATTGACGCGCGGATTCCGCTCGGCACGTTCACGTGCGTCACCGGCGTGAGCGGCTCCGGCAAAAGCACGCTGGTGGACGACATATTGCGCCGCGCATTGTTCCGCAAGTTTTACGGTTCCAAGGAAACGCCCGGCGCGCATCGGGCGTTGTGCGGGTTCGAAAACCTCGACAAGGTCATCGTGATTGACCAGACGCCGATTGGCCGGACGCCCCGCAGCAACCCCGCCACTTATACCGGAATGTTCAATGCCATCCGCGATTTGTTTGCCAGGCTGCCGGCCGCAAAGATTCGGGGCTACGCGCCGGGACGGTTCAGTTTCAATGTCAAGGGCGGCCGGTGCGAAAAGTGCGAGGGCGATGGGTTGATCAAAATCGAGATGAATTTTCTGCCGCCGGTTTATGTGACCTGCGAGGCGTGCGGCGGCAAACGTTACAATCGCGAGACGCTGGAAATCACCTACAAGGGCAAAAACATCGCGGACGTGCTGGCCATGACGGTGGACGAAGCGGTGGATTTCTTCCGCGTCGTGCCGAAAATTTACGGACCGTTGCTGACGCTCGCCGAGGTCGGCCTCGGTTACATCGGCCTGGGACAGGCGGCGACGACGTTGAGCGGCGGCGAGGCGCAACGGGTGAAGCTCGCAACGGAACTGGGCCGCAAGGCGACCGGTCGCACGCTTTATATTTTGGACGAGCCGACGACCGGCCTGCATTTCCATGACGTGGCGAAACTGCTGGAAGTCCTTTTCAAATTGCGCGATGCGGGCAACACGCTCGTCGTCATCGAGCACAACCTCGAGGTGATTAAAACGGCGGATTGGATTATTGACCTCGGCCCGGAGGGCGGGGATGCCGGCGGCCGCATTGTCGCGCAAGGGCCGCCGGAAGAGGTGGCTCGCTGCGCCGGAAGTTTTACCGGGCAGTATTTGGGCCGTGTTCTACAGTCGCCGGTGAATTGACCTTTTATGAAAATAGCGTTGTTCGGTTTCACTGAAATAAAACCAGGCAAACACAACCTCAAAGATCCGCGCCTTGACCAGGCGGACGAACTGGTTGAGGCGCAAAAGAAAACCCACGCGCAGGTGGACGTGGTTGGAGAGGACCAGCTTCTGGACTCCGACGCGATCCTTGTGTCGGTGGAGGGCAGGGCGGATTTGATTTTGAAGGACCTGGAATTTGTGGAAACGCGTCTGGGCCGCGACCCGCAGGAAGCCGAGCGCCGGGCCTTGGAAAAAATAAAGACGCTCCTTGAACAGGAGAAATTCGTTTTCAATTCAGGCTTGGAACCGGGCGATCTTCAAGCCGTCGCCGCGCACAACTTTTTCACCGCCAAGCCGGTCGTGGTGGCCGGACCGCCGGAGTTGGAAAATCCCGACGCCCTGCTGCTGCGGGCGTTTCGGGAGGGCGGCTACATCTGCTTCCTGACCGTCGGCGGCAAGGAGAACCGCGCCTGGCCGATTCGGAAGGGTCTGACGGCTTGGGAAGCCGGCGGTGCCATTCACACGGACATCCAGAAGGGTTTCATCCGCGCGGAAATCATCGGCTTTGCGGATTTCATCGCGGCGGGCGGTGAAACCCAGGCCAGGCGCGCCGGTAAGATGCGGCTGGAGACGAAGCAATACGTGATGCAGGACTGCGACATCACAAACTTCCGGTTCAACAAGTAAGTGTCCGCGCGTCCGGCGGAAGTTCCGCCTTTACACCGATTATCACTGGGAATTGGTTTGAGGCTTGGGAGGCATTGTTCCAAGTGGGTGGCAAACTCCGCCGTTGAGGGCGACGCTCAACCCGAGGGTGCTAACAAATTTGGCCATATCGCCGTTGAATGCGCCAAAGATAAACAGGAAAAACACGACCTGCACAATAAAACTTGCCAGTAAAAATGTGTTTATTATTTGCAGTGACGGGTCACTGTAACGATAGTTGCGGTAAACCACCCGGCTGCCTGCGGCCAAAAACCAGACAAAGGCGATAACCCCCCAAATGCCGAAGGGGAGAATCACCGACAGCGGACCATTATGATAATCACCCGCCAGTGCCAGACCTTGCTGGCTGGGATCAACCGCCTTAAATGCCGAGCCATAGCTCATCATCTGATAGTCTTCCATTGAAATGGCATAACCCTTGCCCACCAGCAGATGCTGGGGGATTTGCGGCAGCAGCGCTTTCCACATTTCGATGCGCCACTCCGAACTCTCTGCCGCCAACATTTTTGTGGCCGGGTCCAGTGGCAGCGGCAAAAAGGACAGGGATCGTTGGAAGGTAAAAGGCAATTTGGGAGCCAGGGGAATCAGCAGGACCACCAGGAGCGCACCGATGGTGGCCAACATGGGCAACAGTTTGGTCCGGTGCAGTCCCTCCAGAAAAAACTGAATCAAAAAAAACAGCATTGCCCCCAGCAGCCCGCCACGAAATCCCCCAAGACAACTAACCATGAGAAACAGCACGGTCGCAACCAGCCGCCAGGGCTTGCCCCCCATGAAAATTCCACGGATCCCAAATCGGGCCATCATGTAATAAAAAAAGGCTCCCGCCGCAATGGATACGCCGAACAGCCTTGTCGTTCCAATTACGAACTCCCCCTCGTAACGCTGCGGTGGGAAGATCCAAAAGATGAAATGAAGCCCCGAGGGTATGATGGGGTAAAGATCGCCGATGAAGCTGGTCACCCCGCCAAGTAGAAACAAGGCCACATATAGTCCCACCTGTTGCGGCGAAATCCGGCGCGCCGTCAGGGCGAAATATCCCAGTATGCCCACGATGAGGAAGACGTATTTTTTGCCGCCATAAACTTCCGAGCCAAATGCCCGCAACCCGAAACCTCCCGTCATTTTGGCGGTAAAGAGCACCACGCCGACCAAAAACAGCAACGGCCACGTGATCTGCGGCACCCGGATGAATTGCTTCTCCAGCCTCAACATCCGTTCTAAAACCGATATACCCAGGCTCAAGGCGATCATTACCAGTGAAAAAGCGGGCGCTCCCTGCACAAAAAATGCGATGGCAGACATGTTCCAGCACAACAACATCAAGGGATAGTGCCAGCGCATCAACAGGGGGGAAAGCAGGGCCAAAAGTAAGACGCCAAAAATTGCCAGGGTTGAGAAACTCAGCGGCTTCGTCAGCATGTAACCGACGAACACCGCAAGCGGTACAATCAATGCAAACGTAATGAGCGAACGCAAAACGGCCGGGACATTATTCATTTCATCAAACTAACAGTAACAGCACATTTGCCAGGTGGCAGGTCATATCCTACCCCGGGAAAATGGCTGTTCGCAAGCATTGTCCCCGCCCTCGCCTGTGAATCTTATTGTGTTTCCATCGGCGTTTTACCAGAATTCCAGTCAACTAAAAGTAATGTAATGAAAGTATTATACGATCACGCCCATCCTTTTTTTCTGGCTCATGGCGGGTTGCAAACCGAAATCGAACAAACTAAAGCCGCTTTGGAAAAGTTGGGTGTGGAAGTCGAGTTTCTCCGCTGGTGGGATGAACGGCAGCGCGGTGATTTGATTTATTTTTTTGGCTTCGCCAGCAATGACTACCTCCTGCACGCGCGTGACATAAAGCTGCCGGTGGTTATGACGCCGCTTTTCACCGAAACCTGCAACCGTTCCGACACCCGGTTGAGGTGCCAGGGTTTGTTGGTGCGAATGATTTTGGCCCTGCCTTTTGGCGAAGGAGTCAAACAACAGCTGACCTGGCGTACCTACCACAATTGCACTCATAATATCGTCAGGCTTGAGGCGGAACGCCGTGTTTTGCAAATGGTCTATCGCGTTCCCTCCGGCAAAATTTCCGTTATTCCCAGTGGTCTTTCCGGCGCTTATTTGCAGGCGGGTCACGGGCCTCGCAATGAACCTCATTTAATTTGCACGGGCACCATTACCCAGCGAAAGAACTTTGTTGAACTCGCCGAGATGGCGCATCGGGCCCAGGTTCCCATTCTCTTCACCGGCAAGCCCTATCAGCCCAACGATCCCTACTGGATACGCTTTAGGAAATTAATTGACGGCCGGTGGGTCAAACATCATCTGGTTCCATACGAATCGCCAGCCGGCGGCGAGATGGAAATGATCAAACTGCTCCAGGCCGCGCGCGGATTTGTGTTTATGAGCGATCATGAAAACTGGTGCCTTTCCGCCCACGAAGCCGCCGCCTGCGGGCTGCCACTGTTGGTGCAGGATCAAAAATGGTCCCGCGAGCGTTTCGGTGATCAGGCCCGCTATTTCACAAGCATTGGTGTCACGGCGCAAAACGTTGAAATCCTGAAGCGATTTTACGCGGATGCGCCCGGCCTGCCGGCGCCCGCCGTCAAGTTATACAGTTGGGATGATACAGCGCTCGGGTTGAAAAGGGTTTACGAGCGGGTGTTGAGCACCTCCCGGTAAATCTCGACGTGGCGCCGGGCGATTTCCACCGGGTGATGGTGTTCCCGGGCGCGTTTCCGGCCCGCGGCCGCCATTGAACCGGCGGCTTGGGAATTGGAAAGTAGCCGGAGCACTGCCGCACGCATCGCGTCAGCATCGTTGCGGCTCAAAAAGCAGGCCGTTGACGCCGTCGTCAATCAGGTAAAAAGTTTGACATAAAGGCGCGACAGGAACCGGTAAAGGGGAGGACAGTGCTCCTTCAAATAACCGCCGATATAATTTACCCGACCCCAATAACTCAACCAGCCGGCCAGCCGGCTTAAATGAAAACGCATGCCTAGATTTTCAAGCACTTTTTCATTCACAAAAACAACATCACCCCAGTTGCTCGCCCCGGAAATGTTGGTGCCTGACGGAACAAATCCGTATGATTTCATCAGGACTTCCAACTCGGCATAAACCTTCTGCCCCACGCGCATGGGTGTGCGCGCCGTCTCCACATGCACCGCCACAACCCGATCCTTGATGCCAGCCATGCCTTCAAGAACTTCAAACTCGGCGCCTTCCACATCGATCCACAGGCCGACGCTGTGAACGTTCGGATACCGGGACAAAACAAACTCATCAATTCGGCGTGTTTCCACCTCGACGGTTTCCCGGACCTTCAAACCCTCGTGGACCAGCAGCGAGCTGATGCCGATATTGTCCCTGGTTCCATCGCCATAATCCGCGTCGATCACATGAAAGTGGGCCACGCCATTCCGGTTGCTGATGGCGTAGGGGAAAACCTCGATTTGGTGGTTGATGAGATTCCGATCCGCTGCCATTTTTTTGTATAAAATGGGATTGGCTTCAAACGCGGCGGCCACCGCTTTGGGCCGGATTTCCCGGAACAACAACGATTCAGAGCCGTTACAGGAACCGATGTCGAGGACGCAATCCACCTGGCAACGTCGCAACAGGGATTTGAAGATCAATCTGGTGTTGGCTTTCATTCAAAGATTTGTTTGATGACAGGCCCAAAAGGGTTGGTTTTCCCCAACATACCAAAACGCCGGTTCAATCTTGTTTGACGCCTTTCGATCTGCGAAGTGGACGGCTTAATGCTGGCGTTGTTTCGAATCATGGTCGCTTTGAAAAAGTGTCCTTCAAGTTGAACGACCGGCAAGCTTAAAATGTTTTTATTGCCTCCACCGCCAGTTCAAGGCCGTCTACGAAGGCGTGCCGAACACGCCGGGATAAAACCATTTTTTCTTGCGCCCGCGGTTCAACGCGCTTACAAACCGCCGGCGAAGGCCAATATGCAAAAAATTTCCGTCATCGTGCCCTGTTTTAATGAAGAAGCCGTCCTGCCCGAATTATTCAAGCGGTTGAGTGGGGCTGCGGCGACATGGGACATGGGCTACGAGATCATCTGTGTTGACGACGGCTCGCACGACCGCACTTGGGAATTGCTGAAGGCGCAGAATCAAAAGGACCCGCGCTGGTGCTGCCTTTCATTCGCCCGGAATTTCGGCCATCAGGCCGCCGTGAGCGCGGGTTTGTATCACTCCACCGGCGCCGCCGCCGTCATCATTGACGCCGACTTGCAGGACCCGCCGGAGGAAATCGCGCATCTGCTCGCGAAATGGCGCGAAGGATTTGAAGTCGTTTTCGCCACGCGCAAAAAACGGCGCGACCCGCTCCTGAAGCGGATTCTCGCGTGGGGCTTTTACCGGTTGCTGAAAAAAATGACGCCGCTGCCGATGGCGCGCGACGCAGGCGATTTTTGTCTGCTCGACAAAAAAGTTGTCGCCGTGATGAACGCACTGCCGGAACGCAGCCGCTACCTGCGCGGCCTGCGAACCTGGTGCGGCTTCCGGCAAACCTCGGTGGAATTTGATCGAGCCAAACGCGCGGCGGGCGAGCCCCAATACACCTTCAAAAAATCCTTCAAGCTGGCGATGGACGGGCTGTTCTCCTTTTCCGCCATGCCGCTGCGCCTGGCGACGTATCTTGGACTGTGGGTGTCCGGCTTCGCATTTCTCGGTGCGATGTTCACATTCGTGCAAAAACTCTTCGCGGCGCAGTTCGCCAAAATCGGCCTCGCGCCCGGCCCCGGCTTTCCAACCGTGGTGATTTCCATCCTGTTCCTCGGCGGCGTCCAGTTGATCTGCCTCGGCATCCTCGGCGAATATATCGGACGCATTTACGAAGAGGTGAAAGGCCGCCCGCTGTGGATCATCCGCGACAGCGCCGGCATCCTGCCCGCCGTGCCGCCGAACCATCAAACCGACGCCGGAAAATCCTGATGTTTGTGAAAGAACTGTTTTCCCGCAACCGGCAGTTCATCCTTTACTGCGTCATCGGCGCAAGCGGTGTGACGCTGGACTTTCTTGTTTATTCGGCGCTGCTTAAGACAGTCGCGCTCAATTATCAGGTGGCCAATGCCGCCGGTTACGTCTCCGGTACGTTGCTCTCATTTTTTCTGAACGCGCATTTCAATTTCAAGACCCGTAACTGGCTTGCGCTGCGCCTGTTTTCGTTCTGCGCGGTGGCGCTGCTCGGCTACGCCGCTTCCGCCGGAACGCTCTATTTGCTAGTCGCGCGATTCGGACTGGACAAATATCTTTCCAAGCTCGCCACGCTGGCGGTGGTCGTGGCGTTGCAATACAACCTGAACCGGCTGATTTCCTTCCGCAAATCGCCGCCGGCAAAAAACTGAATGGCTAAAAAAATCCTGATCATTGGCGGCGGCTTCACCGGATTGACCGCCGCATACAAACTTGCGCAGGCCCCGGGCTTTTCCATCACGCTCGTGGAAAGTTCCGGCCATCTCGGCGGGTTGGCGGCGGGATTCCCGCTGCTCGGCACCTCGCTGGAAAAAACCTATCACCACCTGTTTCTCACGGACACCAGCATCCTGAAACTCGTTGAGGAGCTTGGCCTGAATGACCGACTGATGTGGGGCGAAAGTTCCGTGGGCATTTATCGCGATGGCCGCGTTTATCCGTTCATGTCGCCGCCGGATTTGTTGCGCTTCAGCCCGTGCAGTTTTTGGGGGCGGCTGCGGATGGGTTTTACCGCGCTTTACCTCAAACATAAAAAAAACTGGCGCGGCCTTGCCGGCAAATGTGCGCATGAATGGATGGCGCGCGCCTGCGGGCGCAGTGCGATGGAAACCGTCTGGACGCCGCTGCTCAAGGGCAAGTTTGATCGTTACTACGATTCCGTTTCCATGGCGTGGCTCTGGGCGCGCATCCACATCCGTGCCAACTCGCGCGGGCCGGGCGGCGGAAGGGAGAAACTCGGCTACTTCCGCGGCGGATTCAACGTGGTTGTGCAGGCGCTCGAAACCGAAATCCGCAAACGCGGCGTGCAAATCCAGCTTGGCGCGACCGTCGAAAAATTTCTGCCGGACGAACGCGCCGCCGTCATCGCCGGCGAAACTGTGCCGTTCGACTTCTGCATTTTCACCGGCCCGTCGCCTGCCTTCGCCAAACTGTTGCCCGCCGGTGAATCGCTGGACGACTATGCCCAAAAACTTCGCAGCATCGAATACCTCGGTGCGGTCTGTCTCGTCTTCACCAGCGGCCAGAACCTCGGCGATATTTACTGGGTCAACGTCAACGAACCCGGCGCGCCGTTCCTCGTCTTCCTCAACCACACGCGGCTCGTGGACAAAAATTTTTACGGTGGCAAACACGTCTATTACATCGGCGCGTATCTGCCACCAGAGGGGAAAATGTTTTCACTGCCCGACGACGAGCTGGCCAAACTCTGGTTCGGATATCTGCCCAAAATGTTTCCCGAATTTGACGGGCGGCGCGTGGACGAACGGCACATCTTCCGCTTTCGCGCCGCGCAGCACATTGTGGACACGCGCTACGAGGAAAAAATTCCCGGTTACAAAACACCATTGCCGGGAGTATTTCTCGCAAACTTCTCGCAAATTTTTCCCGAGGACCGTGGCACCAACTTTGCCGTGCGCGAGGGCGAAAAGATTGCCGACCTGGTTCGCCGCGAGGCCGCACGGTAAACGGCGATTGAAAAGTGAGCCATTCAGCGCTAAAACCTGCGGTAGGCAGTCAGCAGGAATCGTGATCCAAGGAAAAAACCCAGCTTTTGAGCGCCAAATTCCTGGCTGTCCACCTGTCGCCAATTACCGCCCAAAATCTCATGCAGATGAGCCTCGCCCCCGGTTTTCGGCAGGAACACGACACTGATTTTGGGCAGATCGGCCTTGTTCACTGGCAACTCGCCCCAATATCCCGTCTGGACAGTCGCGCGCAAAGGATAGTAAACGGCAAAGGCTTCCATGCTGGCATCCAAGAAAACAACATCCGATGGCGAAGCATTTTTCAAGGCAAACCGGCTGACCGCCCCGGGCTGGTCCTGTTCCCATGCCGCCATAATCCGGATGCATCGGCGCGGCAACCCAAGCAGAGTGGCGGCCAGCAACAGGGAAACTCCCGTTATCCGGGCAAAACGGGGGACCGACGGATGTTCCACCAACATGACCGCTCCCAAGCTGGCGGGAATGATGGCCATCCAACTGTAATAAAACTGGTATCTCCCTACCACAAACATGACCACGGGAACCAGCAGTCCCAGTGCGAGAAGCGTGAAGGCCGTTCGGGCCTGCGCTTCCCGCCAATGAAGGCGTTGCAGTCCTACGATGGCCAAGATTCCCGCTGCTATCGCGGCCAGATAGGATGGATTTTTTATTGTTGCCATGGTGAAATCAGACATCACCAACGGATTGTTAGACTTCAGCACCTCCTTGAAGATGCATGGCACGCCCAGCCTCTGGTAAAAGAATTGCATGATGAGAATGCCGCTGATGGCCCCGATCCCGGTAATCATCAGCACGCGAAAAGCTTTCCATCTCCACAAAAAAAACGCCGCAATTCCGGATACCAGCAACAATGGCCCCAAAACCAGCCCGGCCGCCGGCATCAGGCTGGCAGCCAGCCCCACGCCCAAAAGCATCAGCGGGCGGCGCTGGCTTTGCAAAGAACAGAAAACCCAGCCGACGTACAGCAGGCATCCGATGGTGTCGTAGCGTCCATTGCGGTACAAAGCCGTAAGTCCCGTGCCGGCCAGCAGAATCCAAAAAAACAACCACCGCGCGCGCGCGGTCTGGAGAATATTGTAATTCCTGATCATCTGGCAGATCAACAGGATGGCCAAAGTGTAATAGACCACATTGGCGCTGCGAGCGACCCGGCAGCTAAACCCAAATACCTTAAAAAAGCCCGCCAGGGCCAGTTGATGCAGCGGCACGTTACCCGTCCACAGCGGCGTTCCCCGTTCCGCCCAGAGTGTGCTGGTGAATGTTCCCTCCAGCGCCAGTGATGCCCCGGGATCCGTATAGGCCACCTCGTCCAGCCAAGGGGTTGGAGAATAAGGAGCGCTGACAATGTTGAATACAGCAAAGATGAACAATACTGCCACCATCCATTTCCACTCATGCCGGACGCATGTTTTTGCGGGCGAAGCCAGCGCTGAAGTTGAAGAAGTCGAATTTTTCACGTTTGCTTCCATTGAAAAACCAATTTTGTCACATGTTTTTGGTGTGACAAGCCTGTTCCGGCTCATCAATGAAATCCAACGGACAGGCCTGTCTTTTTCGCCCAACTCTCAACCATTGCCCTTCGCCCCCAGCACTTCGCGGTAAATCTCGACGTGGCGCCGGGCGATGACAGCGGGATGAAATCGCGTGCGGGCGCGTTTTTTTGCCTCCACTGCCAGTTGTTGGCGAAGATTTGTATTTTCAAGCAATTTTGCCACTCCGGTTCTCATGCTGGCCGCATCCCATGGGTCGCAAAACAGACCGCTGACGCCTTCTTCAATCAAATCGGGCACGCCCCCCACTTTGGCAGCCAACACGGGCACACCCGCCGCCATTGCTTCAAGTACCGCCATTGGACAGTTATCTTCCAGCGAGGGCAAAACCAGCAGCGAAGCTTCCTGAAAACAGGATTTCAACCTATCACGGTCTGCAAACCCTTCGTAGGAACACCATGGGCGTGATTCCAGCAGTTGAAAAAACTCGTCACCATACGCGCGTCCTCTCAGCGCTTGGCCGAGGAAAATGAGTTTGAATTTGCGCTCTCCGGCGAGCGGATCGAGCGCTCGAATGAAATTGTTTTGGTTCTTGAGTGGAAAAACCGTGGCCACGCAGAGAATCACCGGCACTGCATCAGACGATGGCTTTGCTTGGATGTCAAAAAAAGTTTTGTCCACCGCATTGGGCAAGACCCATGTGCGCCGGGCCAGTGAAGTCACGGCGGTGCGCGTATGGTTGGTCAGGCAAATGACCCCAAGGGAACGAGGAACAGTGAATGCTTCCAGCCGCGCCGCCAACCAAAAAAAGGAAAACGGTTTGGCGCGATTTACGCGCGCCACCAGCCGCATGTTGCCATGAATCGTCAGCACATTGGGGAAACCGGAGAAAATTGCGCTGATGCAGGAATCGCGTTCCGTTCCATGGCCATGCGCAATATCCGGCTGGATTTCCTTCAGCTTCTTCCGCACCGCGCGGATGCAACCTTGATAACCGGTGCGCAGCCAGCCGATTTTGGGGACCAGCAGGCTGTGGAACCAGATGTTGTCAGCCAGTTTTTCCGGCGAGGCAATCATTGGTTTCTGGGTGCAAGTTACGACATGAACTTCGACATCAGCGAGTCCGGTAAAACCTTGAAACAACGCTTCCAGGGCCGTGCCGAAAAACGGCTCCGGCTTGTCGTATTGCTTGAATGGCTCCCGGTTGTCGGTGGTTAAAATGGCAACTCGCACAAAAATTTATTACCAGAATCCATCTTCAACCTCAAGTTCAGGCATGGTATTATATTGCTCCTTTTCACGTTTACACCTTCTTCCTCGCCAAAGACAGAGGAACAGACAGGCGCTTATGACAGCACTTAGGCGCAGGGGAGAATTGGGCACGTGGACAGTTACAGGGCCGGGCACCTTGAAAATTCAATCGTGGCCTGAAGCCCATCGCGGAAATCCAACTGTGGCGCAAAGCCGGCGGCGCGCAGCTTTTCCACGGACGCCACCGAGTGTTTCACATCGCCGGGCCGTTCGGGGGCGTTTTTGATTTCAGAGGAGGAACCCGTGAGCCGGCGGATGGTCGAGGCCAGATTATTGATGGTAATGCATCTTCCACAGGCGACGTTAAAGATTCCGGTGGCGGACGATTGAATTGCGAAAAAGGCGTTTGCAGCAGCGACGTCCTTTACATAGATGAAATCGCGCGTTTGTTCGCCATCACCAAAGATGATCATGGGCTGGTTTTTCAGCGCGCGGTCTATGAAGGCTGGAATGGCGGCGGCATATTGGCTTTTGGGATCCTGGCGCGGCCCAAAGACATTGAAATAACGCAGGCATACCGTCTGCAGCCCGCCCTCGGCCGCAAACATCCGGCAATAAAATTCGCCGTCGAGTTTGCTGATGGCGTATGGGCTTTTCGGGGCCGGTGGCATTTCTTCAATCTTTGGCACGACCGGACTGTCGCCATAGATCGCGGCGGAACTGCTCAAGACCAGCTTCTTCACCTTCGCGCGGGCCGCTTCTTCCAGCACGACCAACGTCCCGATGGTGTTGGTTTCCGCGCATTCAACCGGCTTTTGCATGGATTCCGCCACGCTGACCAAAGCGGCAAGATGGAAAACATAATCAACGCCTTGCATCGCCCGCCGCACGAGCTCGCGGTCAAGGATCGAGCCCTGGATAAACTCGCACTCCAAACCGCGCAGGTTGTGTTGGAAGCCGGAACGCAAGTTGTCGAGCACGCGCACCTCGGCCTTGCCTTGAAAATATTCGACGATGTGGCTGCCAATGAACCCCGCACCGCCGGTGGCAAGTATTCTCATTTTGTTGATCGATTGTGTCTAATGATGCGTGGCTGTTGCCAGATTATGGCCGCCATGATAGGGACAAGGACCGGAGCATCAAAGAAATTTTTCACCGCCGTCCCGTCCCAAGTCGTGTGGGTAAAAGCAGGACGGTGTTCATGACGGCTGTGGTTTGTCTGGAAATCAAGCGAGTAACGGTGATCGCGGGATGTCAGACTGGTTTTCCGTCCGACTACGCCCAAACATCAACCCTCCATCGTAAACTAAATCCTCGCATCCCTAATGATTTCCTTTTAGCTTGGCTCCCGCAAATTCCAATGAAGCTGCATATCTCCATCAGCGCCTTGAGGTTTTTTTGCTTTGCGGTTGAAAGCATCATTCCACCCGTCAGTTGAATTTGTCCGCCATGGGCTCCTTTCCCAAAATCCTTTTTGTTCATGACTACCGGCCGGAGGCCCGGATCGTCGCCGACTTGATCCGGCAGATGTTTCTGGGTTATCCCGTTGACAAAATCAACTGGTGGCACTGTCGGCAGACGCCGCTTTATGAACAACCGGATCTCCGTGCCGCCAGTGTGCATGGTTTTCGCATGCCGGAAAAACTGGTGCCGCACGTCCGGCTGACCGGTGCAAAATCTTTCCTGCTGGAAAACCTCTGGGCGCCGCTCGCGGCGCGGCATCTGGAACGCACTATCGCCACGGTCAAGCCCGACCTGGTGGCCGCGCTGCTGTTCGGGTGGTCGGTCCCCGTCTTGCGGCGAGCCCGGTTGCCGGCCGGACAGCGGCTGCATGTTTCGCTCTGGGATTTTCCCGACACCAACGGCATGCGCAAAGTACTGGGCGAATCGCGCAGCCGCCGGTTTGTGGAGGATATTTTCAGTCTGGTGCGGCGGGCGGATTCTTTTGACGGCATTTCCCCGGCCATGCTGGAGGAGATTCAAGCCCGGACGGGACGCGCGGACGGCCTGCTGATTCACTCCGGTTTTGAACCGCACCATCTGCAAGCACTGGAAAACAGCCCCGACACCCGGGCGCCCGGGGATGTCATCCGGCTGGCTTTTGTCGGCACCATCATTTCGGAATCCGATTTTCGGAAAGTCATCGCCGCGCTGGAAAAGGTCCGCCTTTCACTTTCCCAAAAAGTTGTCCTCGAATTTTTTGGGGGGCGCAATTACCGGCACCGTCCGTGGTTCAATCCGGACTGGATGATCGAGCATCCCCTGTTCACCGACCAGGAATTGATCGGGTCGCTGCGCCATTGTGACTGGGGCATCGTGGTCATGGATCCGGAGGGGGGAGACCTGCGTTACAGCCGCTTCAGTTTTTCCAACAAGATCGGCACTTGTCTTTGCGCCGGCGTGCCGGTGCTGGGTTTCGGCCATCCGCAGACCAGTCTCGGACAAATCATGCGCGAGCAGCACTTGGGAAAATTCACGAGCGGCAGCGAGCCGGCTTCGCTCGAAAAATTTCTGCTGGAAAGCCTGCAAACTCCGGAGCCGCGCCGGATTTTCCGCGATGATATTCTTCGGAGCGCCCGCACGGAATTCAACGCCGCCGAAATGCGCGCCCGGCTCTGGCGGCTGTGGGGCGTGCGGTGACGAAATTCAGTTTTGCGCCGCCGGTAGATTTTCGAGGCAGGTCCGCAGGACATCTTCCACCGTGATGGTCTGCATGCATTTAATATCGTACGGACAGCCTTTCTCCCAATGCAAACGCGGTATCCGGTGATGGCAACCCTGACATTCCACCCGGCTGGTCACACATGATTTGGCGAACGCCGGCGCGAATCGCAGGCTGGGCGAAGTTGGGCCAAAAATCCCCACCGCCGTTGTTTGCATACAGGCCGCAAAGTGTAGCAGCCCCGAATCAATGCCGATGAACAGCCGCGCCAACGAAATCAATGCGATGGTTTCCTCCAGCGACAACTGGTCCACGAGTGACATCGTCTCCGGCAGGGATGGAAATTCCTCCGCCCCCACGTTGGTGTAGGTGCGGACGCCGGCTCCGATCTGCACGATGTTTGTGAAACCGCGCTCCCGCAGGCTCCGTAACAGTTCCAGCCAATGTCCATGCGGCCAGGTGCGCACGGGCCAGCTTGGGCCGGGATGAATGATTATGAGATTTTCCGGTCCGCTGCCCAACCGCACAAGATGTGATTTTACCCGCGTGAGCGCCTCGCGGTCGACGGCCAAGCGGGGATGGGCGTCACCGGTTTCAACGCCGAAGGAACGGCCATATTCGCGGATGGCAATCTCCGTCGAAGCGGCATGGCTGTCTTCATCGGCGTAACTAAAATGATAATAGCCCGCCAGCAACCAGCCATACCAATGTCCGACGACACCGATGTTGCGAAAGCTGGTCACGCGTTCCGTCACGCCGGCCATGCGCGGCAGAACGGCGTAGCTGGCCGCGCAGTTGTAGATGAACGCCGCGCCCGGATGGCGTTTTTTTAATTCCAGCGCGGCGGGAAAGGTGCAGATGATGTCGCCCATGCCGGCGAACCGTGAAAAGATGACCGGTCGGCGGCCCGTGCAGAGGATGGCCGGAACAACGACCGTTAGCACATACCACGCAGCTTCAAGGTGCCTGTTTGCCAGAGACAATATTTTTTCCCAGCGGTTGTTCATTCCAGAATTTCAATCAACCTGATACCTGTCACATTGTAAAGGGAAACGGGGCGCCCGCCAAAATGTTCCAACCGTCTTCAATCATCTTAAAACGGAAAATATTTCCTTCATTTCCGGGAACGTGTTGGCGAACAAGAAAAGTGTCATCGCATAATAACAAAATGTGAACACCACAGCCACGGCGCGGATCCAGCGGTTTTCGTTGTAAGCCTTGAAGCCGTCGCGGCCCAACCGCTTTTTCAGAAAAATAGTGTAGTAATAAACAGCCGCCACCCCAAAAGCCTGGGCCAGACCAAAAGCAGCGTAATTCCATCCCGCTCCATGCCAGATGCCGATGAGCAGAAACGTCACCAGGATGGCCAGCGCCACCGCATGATTGGCCAGGTTCACACCCATGACGCGCACCAGGAATTTGGACAGCGGCGAAAACACCAAGTCGCGCATCCAGGCGGAGAGCGTGATATGCCAGCGGTTCCAAAATTCCCTCATGTTGCGCGCCGCAAGCGGATTTTCAAAATTTTCCGGCACGGGAATGCCGATGATTGCAGCGGCGCCGATGGCCATGTCGCAGAAGCCGGAGAAATTCAGGTAGAGATACAGGTAGTAAAAGAGCGTGGCCACCGGCAGGTCAATCCAGCGGTGCGGATGATCGTCCAGCAGCAGGCCGGAGTAAGTCAACTGGTTGCAAAGGTTGCCGAGGAACTGGTATTTAACCGCACCGATAAGGATGCGCAGGGCAGCGCGTCCCATCGGCACGTCATAGGGAGCGGCCTCAAACCCGCGCCGGAAATTGGCGTAGTTGTTGATGGGGCCTACCGGCATGGTGGGTAGGAAAAAGGCAAAATTGAGGTATTCGAGGAAATTCGGTTTTTTCACCACGCCGTTGCGGACTTCCAACACCAGCCGGCTGCACCGGAAGGCGAGGTAGGAAATGCCCACCATGTTCGGCACGCCGCGCCAGCTTTTGCCCAGCGCCTGCCCAAGCGCCACATATACCGAGCTGGGAACATACCGGACGACAATCAATGCCGCGATGGGCGCGAAAAAGGCCAGCCACGGCCACCCGCCGCGTTTGTCCGCGAACAGGCACAGGACCAGATACAAGGCCACGATCAACGCCACATAAATGCCGAAGCGCAACATATAGTGCTCCTTGCCGCCGTAGAACAGGAACGTAAAAACGCCCGCCAGATTCAGTGCGGCGAACGCCAATTCGCGGCCGCCGCCGGTCAACCGGCGCATGACAGCGCGGCATGTGACGATGTAAGCCAACAGCCCGGCCAGCAGACAAATCGTGTTCATCTGTCAAAAACCCTGATAGACCACGCGGGCGTTCAAGAAGTTCGTTGGGGCGTTCAGCACCAACCACAAGGCGACCAGCGACAGGACGACCACCAAGACATATATAAGCCGTTCAATGATTAACCGGGGCATCATATAATTCGAGTAGTGCAGGTGTGACAAGTGGAGTGAAAAACTCCATGCCGTTCTGATTCAAATGTTCCTTATCTGAAAACAGTTTTTTGATTTCATCATCCGTCAAACCCCGGAACATTGGTTGAGCCGGTATCCCGACCAGAGCCATATTTGTGGAGAAAATTGCCGGCCAAAACACCCGCTCCCTGATGACAGTTGCCTGAACCTTGTCCAAATCAGGAAAATGGAGCATGACCAGTTTACAACCGTGCTTTTCGGCAAGCATGGCAAATTGTCGCGCAAAATGAGCCTGCCAAAGCGGCAAAGGAGCATTTGAAAATTCAAAATCTTTGCACTGATTGGATAACGTATAAATTGCCGCCGGAATGCGATTGGTTGCCAATGGCCTGTAAGGCATGAACGGTGCATTATCTGAAAACAGTGGATTGGCATTATAACCAAGATGTAACGCAACCGCCCCCAGCTGGTTTGGCGCATCACTGAAAACTTTGTCGTGAGGCTTGATGTAACCAGGGCGGTCTGAAAACAATTCCGCCGGGATATTGGGTTGGACCAAACTTAATAAATTTCGCGGCATCCCTATCAGTGAAGCAAAATAGAAAAGCCCTTTGTCAGCCAAGGGCAGGCCGGTCAAAGACGAGGCATTTTCACCGAAACGGAACAGGCAAGTGATAGCCGAATTGCGCAAGGTTTGAACAGACTCATCATAAAAAACCAATTCGTGAACCTTTCGATGCTCCAGCAAGTCTTGGGTGATTAAAAACAAGCCGTCATAGCCAGGCCCGCCCCAAGCGATTGTGCGAACAACTGCCGGCCGCCCAAGCTTCTCACTCAGCTTTTGTTGGACATAAGGTGTATCTATGGCTGTCAAAATATGAGATGACCCCATGAAGGCGATGTCGATGTCGTTGGTCTCCTCAAAGATTTGATTGCGAATCCACGGATACGGACCGTTGCCCCAGCCCTGAACGGAATAGGCCTGTTCGCGCGGCGGCAGCCAATTTTTCCTGACGATCGCTGGCAAGGCCAGCAGTACCAGCAGCAGCAGCGCAAACGCCGCCGCCTGCTTCGTCGAGGAAAACGCCGGGCGCATCATGGCTCCTGCATCCGCTTGAGAATCAAATCGGCGAATTCACCGATATTCTTCGCCGTCTCCACCTCACCCACCCGGAACCGGACCGAAAACGTCTTTTCCACCGCCACCATCAGCGAGATGTGCATGAGCGAATCCCATTCCGGCACGTCCTTCGCGCTGATGGCCGGCGTCAAAACCACCGGCTCCAAAAACACCGTGTCGAACAGGGTTTGCAGCTTGGCGATGACTTCAGCCTGGTTCATAAGCGCGGCGGATTATTTTGATTCTGGTCGGAGCCGGCTGGAACGATTCCAGCCGCAATTCAAATTCGCGTTTTGTTTCCGATTCGGCGGTGAGAGTAAAACCCATCCGCCCGTAAAAATCACGCACCATCTCGTTCTTGGCGGTGGGCAGATAAATTCCCTCCAGCCGCGTGCAATTCCGGTTTCGGGCCAGCCGCGCCAGTTCGTTCAGGACCTCCTCCTCGACCTGCCGCTTCAGCACCCGGCAGCTCATCAACCATGTGTCAATCTTCATCGTATCGCCTGTCTTTTCGCCGATGACGAGGGAAATCAGGCCGTGGTCGCCGAACCGGTCTTTCAATCGCATGGAAAAACCGATGTAATCGGGATCGTTCATCACCGCCAGCACGTCCGCCTCGCTGCGGCGGCGCGTGGTAAGGTTGAACTGGTTGCTTTTGTTGATGAGCTGTGACAGCCGGGGCACGTCCACCGACATGAATTCGCTGATGACCGCTTCCATCGCCAGCGATTCCAGATAGGCATCCATGTCCGTGATCGAGGCCTGGAGTTCCTTGCGCTGGACTTCGGAACGGTACTGGCTCGTGCGCTCGGCATCCTCGGCGGTGATGCTCTTCGGTTCAAACCACCGGCTGTCCTGCAACTGCGCGACGTACGCCGACGGGTCGGGACCGAGCAAAATCACCGCCACCGCCGGCGCGAATTGCCGGACGATTTCAATCTCGGCCGGGTTGTCGTCCACGAACGCGAAACTGTCCAGGCCGAGATTCAATTCGGCGGCCATCTGCCGAAGGTTGTCCGGCTTCGGCTCCCAGTTGGCTTTGAAGGAAACAAAATCCTCCATCCGCAGCATCATCTCGGGATGCTTCTCGAACGGTTCCGCCGCCTTCGCCAGATCGTTCTTGCTGCACACCGCCAGCAGCACGCCGCGCTGCTTGAGCGACACGATGTATTTTTGAAACGCCTTGAATGCCTCGCCGCGCGGCGACGTGTCGCCCAGTTCGATGCCTTCCAGCCCGTCGTCCGCCACCACGCCGCCCCAGAGCGTATTGTCCAGGTCGAGCACGAGAACTTTTTTCGGCGCGCGTTTGAGTGACGCGATCAAATGCGCCGCCTCGCGGGCAAACTCCACCATCAGCGCGGGCGAACACGGCTGCTTGCTCTCGAACCACGAACGCTCGTCGCGCGCGGCGACGCCGCCGAGCCGGTTCGCCAGAAATTCCAGGTCGCAAACATGCAGGAACGGCGGCGCGTTCAAACCCAGCTCCAGGTTCACCCATTTGCGAAACGTCCAGTCCGAACCGAGCGTGCGCGAGCGGAACGCGCCGAGGTCATGCCGCGCCGGCAGCATGAAATTGGCGGTGATGACCTCGGCACGGGATTTTTCGTGGACTTTGCGGACGAGTTCCAGCAGCGAATCCACGACGGCCTTCGCCCCGGCCTGCTGCGCCTCGCGCGAGTCGGTGAGCTGGCCGGTGTAGGTGCAGCGCCGCTCCGCCGGCAGCAGCAGGACAACTTGCGGCGCGAACGCATACAGTTCGCCGCCTTCGTCCATGATTTCGGCGATGTAATTGTCGTAGTCACCCAGCCACAATTCCAGGAGAATTCCCTCCGCCTCGCAGAGAAGTTCGATGAGTTCGTGGAGCGGGTAGAGGCTGTAGCCGCCGAGGATGGCGAGGCGGATTTTTCCAGGAACCGGGCCGGGCCGAGAAAGTTGACGGGCAAGCGCCTTCTTGCGCAGCGAAGAAAGCAGGAACAGTTCCTCAAAATCACGCGCCTCCCGGGTGAGCGTTTTGAGATGCCCCCAAAACTCCAAGTCGTCGTTCAGAATCAGGGTTTTGAGCTTGTTGCTGTCCATGTGAGATTGGGAGATTATTTGTGAACTTGAACCGCGCAATCTTTTTTAACACCGTGATTCCTTCTCCGCAATGGCAGCCAGCTTTTCAAATGACGTGTTTGATTTTGAAAGGGGATTTAGTCCGGTCAGGTGTCACCGCCAACTTTCCTGACAATGAGCTGGATTTGCGCCTGGGCATTGAAAGGCGAAGAAGTCTGGTCAATGGCATAATATGTAGTCAGAAATCGTCGGAGAGCGGTCAAACGGGGTTCGTCCATCCATTTGCGCGCAATGCCATAGGTCTTTGCCAGAAGTCTTGAAAGAAGACCGGGTTGCCGTTTTCCAAAGCTCATCAGACTGCGGTCGTAGCCGTGATCCTGCAACAGCAGGTTTACCAACTGTCCGCCCGGCAGGCTGTTGGCAAGATCCAGCACATTGATGCTTTTGTCCGACCATGAACTGGCCTTGGAAATGGTAAAAGTGGCCTTGTGATCATCATTGAAACGGCTCGGAAAAACGCCCTGCTCATATAAATCCTCGTCCGGCACCACCACGAAAAGGTGACCGCCGGGCCTGACAAGCTTCCACCAGTCCAAAATGGTTTTTCTTGGATTGTGCATGTGTTCCAGACAATGGGAGGAATAAACAAAATCAAACCGCTCATGCACATACCGGGTGATCTCATTGGCATCCCCGTCCGCCACGTCAAAGCATTTGCAGCCCGACAGAACCGGGTCACCGCCGCAGCCGATGTCGATTCCCTTCCCTATCGTCGCTTCCTTTTCAATCGCAGTCCAGTATTGCCTGGCTTTAGTGCTTTCGTTCATGGAATATCATATCCGCGCATAACCCAATCAGAAAATTGGCTGTTCTGCAAGGCGTGTCCTGCTTTTAAACTACACCATTTCATTCCTCATTTGAGGAACCCTACGAAAAACCTCTTCATTAGTGACTTTGAGGAATTCGTGTCCGTAGCGCTGGTTGGGTTCCAAGTGATTGCCCTCGGCCCATTCGTTCCACGATTTGAGAAATACCAGCCGGTGATCGGGCGGACGGTCAGTGACATCAGCAATGGATTTGCGCAGGACGACCCGATACATCTCCGGCGTGGCCCGAATAAACCGCACACCGCGTTTACCGCAGCGCGGGGTGTTGTCCCAGTTAGGCATAGCGCACGGGATTGTCCGGGAGTCACAACGGGGAAGATTGGCATACATTTTCGCCTTTTGGCGGTAAGAATAAATTCGAGGAAAAGGCAACGCGGGATAAACCTTGTTCCAGACTTTTCGAAAGGCGCGAACCATCAGATTCGGGCGTTCTCCCGGATGCCAGCCATCCACCTTAAGATGCTGGAAAAGGCCCGGCTGTGGTGGAATCCGCGCGTCCAGTCCACTTTCGTCGAGTGACAAGGTGTCATCGCAAACACCAGGAACATACAGGCCGGGGAGTCCTGCCTCCACCGCAAGTTTTTTCCAGAAAGTGATTGCCTCCCTGGATCTTGGCAAATCCTCTGGGTTGTAGATGACAAAAAGAGGTTTGTTGTCCACCCGGATATAGCGCGGGTCGCGGAAAGCTTTCAGGAGAAATTCAAAATGCCGGCGATAATCTTCCTCTCCCGGATATTTCTGTTCCATCAACAATTCCTGCTCCTGTCCGTGCCAGGAACGGTTCCAGTCCTCATTCGCCCAAGCCAGACAAAATGGAAAATCAGGTTTCCCACTTTCAAGCACCTCGTTGAACACCCGATCCAGAAGGCGTCGCCCGTCACCAAACCAATAGTGCCAGTAGCAGAACCCTTCGATTCCGTAGGCGCGTGCCAGATCGGCTTGGGCCTGCCGAACCTCGGGCACCCGCAGATCATAAAACCCCAAATCTGAGGGCAAATTGGGTTGCTTGTGGCCGGGAAACAGCGGTTTCGCCTTCGCAACGTTGGTCCATTCGGTAAATCCCTTGCCCCACCAAAGATCATTTTCCGGAGTCGGATAATATTGTGGCAGGTAAAAAGCTATCAAGCGCGCCGTGAGAGAAGCAGTCATTGATGTTGTTGTCATTGATTGTTTTGAAAATGGAATGCGCCGGGTTTACTTGTAAAGAAGGAAAACCCGGGAACGGTCCGTTTTTATTTTTGTGATGCGCGGATCACATGTTGGCAGCCAAAAAGCCGGGGCATGGCCTTGGTCAGGAGCCGGATGAGGGGGTTGCGACAGCGTCGAGGCCGAAAATATCGCCAGAGGAAATGTTCGTAATAGACCGGCAATAATACCCCCGCTGTGTGCCGGAGGCTTTCAATCTGATAACCCGTCGTTTCGAAAAGAGCGCGAACAGACTTTTCGGTGAACCAGCGCAGATGGGTCGCGTCCATAATGCCATAAGGCTGATAATCAAAACGCCCGCACAGCAGGTCCAGCCGGACTGACCAATGCGCTATGTTGGGAATGGAAGCGACCACAGCACCATCAGGTTTTAATACATGGTGCGCCAGCCGCAAGGCTGTAGCCGGGTCGGGAAGGTGTTCCAGCACGTCGGCAAAAACCACCACGTCAAATTTACCGAGGTTTTCTATGGTTTTCGCATCAAAAAATCCCTGTAGCGCATTGATCCCGCGCGACCGGGCAACGGCGACACGTTGAGGATCAGGCTCAATGCCCGTCAATTGTGCTCCAGTGGTTTCCACGATAATTTTTGAGATTGAACCGGTGCCGCAACCCACGTCCAGCACACGTGCGTTGGGTTGGACCAGCGCAGCGATCATTCCTGCTGACTCTGCCGGGTCGTTTGTCTGCCCGTCATAGCGCAAAGGGTCCGGGCAAACCTCAAGAAAATCCGCGGCATGCCGGTCTGGCGATGGTGTCTTCATGAAAATCCAGTTTAAACCAGCCTTCCATTCATTGACCAGCCGGAACCAGGCGAAACGGTTGGAGACAAGGTCGATTCAGGCGTCTCCGTTAAGAAACGGGAACGATCATCAACCGGGATGGTGCTGGTTATGATTTGTTCCATGGGCGAGGTCGCAAAAAGATATGGATAAAATAGTGGGACGGTTTCAGTTCCAGGCCGCGCAGGGCACGCAGAACGGGCCACCAGTTATTGTAGCTGGCCTGGACCAATCCGGTGGAGATCAACATGCCCCAGACACCGTATCTGGGCGTCAAGACAACGCTGGAAATAATGACCGCCACTCCGGAAATCAGGGCGGGTTTCAGAAACGGATTCCGGTTTTCCGAGAGGACCAATGTTGCATAAATCGCGTGGTGCATTTCGAGAAACTGGATGAGGGCCAGGACCGCGAGTTGCCCGGATGGAAGCAATGTTGTTTTCGAACCGATCACCCGCAGGACCAAGGGAGCCAGGAACAGAATGGCGGATGCCCCGGCGAAATAACTGAGAATGGTCAGTCGCATTCGGCTCACAAAGACCCGGACGATTTCATCATTGCGTCCCTGGACACGCAATTGATTGATCAACGGCCACTTCACGCTCACCCAGACATTACAGAGGCCTACCAGCATCGCAATGAGTTGAGTGCTGATGCCATAAGAGGCCGTGGTCTTCAACCCGAGAAAAGCGCTGCAGACCAGGGTGTTCGCCTGCACGATCAGGAAGGCCCCGACCGATACCAAGCCCAACCGCCAGGCATTCGGCCAGATGACGGAAAAGATTTCCCGATGAAAGTGGGCGGGTGGCAATCCGCCAGGCAAGGCAACAACCCGTTGAAAGACGTGTTTACCCAGGGTTCGCGTCGCGAAGCCCATAGCCAGGAACCCCAATACCATTGCCCATAGGCCCAGCCCTGCCAGGAGGCCGCCCACGGCGAAAATATAGTAGCAAAGAGAGGAGATAATGCCGATGTGTTGGGCTTCCCGTACTGCGCCGACGCCGCTGAGCAATGCAGGCCAGCGACCGCTGATGAAGTTAAGGCAGCAACCAGTGGCATAAACAAGCCAGGCCAGCCGCAACGACGTTGCCGTGGCAAGGTTTGCGGTGACGATCCACACCCAACCCCCGCCTCCGAGTGCGAGCAGGACAAGCACGGCCAGACCAATCCAGAAATAGTAAACCTTCAAAGTCGCCACCAGCTCGCCGAGGAGCGGGCGGTTTGGTTCGACGCTGGTCGGGGCCGATTCGTCCTTGTGGATGCCAAACGCGGCCAGCCGCCTTGCGCCACCCCAGGTGTACGAAGCCAGACGGGTGATCGTCGGTTCAAAACCAAAATCCAACAGGGAGGCAAAACAGCCGATGGTTCCGAAGACATACCAGAGCCCCAGTTGCTCGGGCGGTATTTTACGCAAAATCAGGGGCAGTACGAAAACACTGGCACCCACCCGGAGCAGGGTCGCCAGGAAGCTCCAAGCCGCGGCCGATCGGACGGTTCGTTGGAATAACACTTTCATTCTCCGGAAACGCCCGCATCAGTTCGCTTCTCACGGAAGGGAGACGGGTCGGACCCGCAGGTGCGCTCCGCGTGATTTGCTTCGAAGACGAGCCAGTTCATTGTTTTACGACTCTGTGTCTGGTTTCGCCGCCACGGTTTGTATGCATATCAAGAACTTGTTCATATCGGATAACATACGCGCAGAAACACACCCAGATTAAAATGGCGTTGGCATGATGATCAGCCGCGCAGAAAATTATATTTGAAGATGCACCAAAAGGCGTGAACTCCGTCGCGCCAGCCGATTTTTTTGCCTTCGGCGTAAGTGCGGCCGTAATAGGAAACCGCCACTTCGTAGATGCGCACATTCAACCGGGCCATTTTGGCCACAATTTCCGGCTCAAAACCAAAACGGTCCTCTTCAATCCTGATCTTTTGAACAAGGTCGCGCCGGAAAACTTTGTAGCAGGCTTCCATGTCGGTCAGGTTGAGGTTGGTGGCCATGTTGGAAAAAGTGGTCAAAAAGTTGTTTCCCACCGAGTGCCAGTAATACAATACGCGATGCGCCCCGGCGCCCAGAAACCGCGAGCCAAACACCACGTCCGCCTTGCCCGTCAAAATCGGGACGAGCAGCCGGTGATATTCCGTCGGGTCGTATTCCAAATCGGCATCCTGAATCATCACAATGGCAGCAGTGGCCCGCTCCAACCCCGTGCGCAAAGCTGCGCCTTTGCCCTGGTTTTGATTGTGTCGCACCAGTGTGACCCGCGCATCGCCGTTCGTGGCCGCCTGCAACTTTTCCCAGGTGCCGTCTGTGGAAGCGTCGTCCACCACGACCAGTTGTTGGACCGGCCGTTGCGCCAGCACGATTTTAATCAATTCGGCCACCGTCGCCACTTCGTTGAAGACCGGCATGACGACCGAAAGGCACGACTCAATGTCGGCGTTGGATTTGATTTCGCTCATTTGAGCATTCGCCCAAGGCGGTTCAGTTTGAATTGAAACTGGCAAAAACCGCGGAGCGGTTCAACTCGCAAATTACACGGTGCTCCCAGGAGGAAATGTCACGGCCATAATCATTGGCAAATTCGCTTTTCTTTCCCGGTCACCCTTTTACGCTGGGGCCGTGCCTTCATTCGACATTGTTTCCCAAGTCAACTCGATGGAAATCGAAAACGCCGCCAATCAGGCCAACAAGGAACTGGCCAACCGCTTCGACTTCAAGGGCACCAGGGCGGAAATCGTTCTCGAAAAAAACGAAATCAAGCTCTCCGCCGCGGACCAGTTCAAAATCAACGCTCTCTCGGAAATCGTCATGGGCCGGCTCGCCAAACGCAACATCAGCCTCAAGAGCGTTGAAAAGGCCGGGCCGGACGTCTCGCCGCTCGGCCACGCGCGACAGGTCATCAAAATCAAACAAGGCATTGAAACGACCGTCGCCAAGCAGATCGCCGGCTTCATCCGCGACGGCAAATTCAAGGTGACGACCCAGATCCAAGGCGACGCCATCCGCGTGACCGGCAAGAGCCGGGACGAACTACAGACCGTCATCGCCGCTGTGCGCGCGCAGGAATTTCCCGTGCCCGTCCAGTTTGTGAATTTCAGGGATTAAATCTCCACCACCTGTTTATATTCCGGCACGATGACTTCGGCCTTCGGTTTCATCGTGCGCAACGTCTCGGCATGAGCGAGGCATTGCGATTCTTCGCCGTGGATGCAGCAGATTTTTTTGATGTCGCCGGAGATTCTTTCGACGTAACGCTTCAATTCATTTTTGTCCGCATGGCCGGAATAGGTGTCCAGCGAAACGATTTTGGCGCGCACCGGTTGCGGTTCACCGAAGATGTTGACCGGATTTTGTCCCGCCACAATTTGTGCGCCGAGTGTGTATTCCGCGCAATAGCCGATGAATAAAATCAGGTTCTTCGGATCGCTGATATGGTTCTTGAGATGATGGCGGATGCGCCCGGCTTCGCACATGCCCGACGCGCTGATGATGATGGCGGGTTCCTTCAAATCATTCAGCTTCATCGAATTTGCGACCTCACGGATGTAAGTCAGATTTTCCATGCCGAACGGATTTGCCTTTTCGTGCAGGAATTTGTTGATCGTGTCGTTGAAACATTCCGGGTGCAGACGGTAAATCTCCGTGGCGTTCACGCTCAAGGGGCTGTCCACAAAAATCGGCACGCGCGGCAATTCCCCCGCGAGCGTGAGCTGGTGAAGCACATAAACAATCTGCTGCGTGCGCCCGACGGAAAACGCCGGGATGATGACCTTGCCGTTTTGTTTCAAGGTTTCAAGCACGAGCCGGCCAACAGTTTCGTCGGCGTCCGTGCGGAGGGAATGTTCGCGCCCTCCGTAAGTGGATTCGATTTGCAAGTAATCCACGTTTTCCACCGGCTCCGGGTCGCGCAAAATTTCATCGTTGCCGCGGCCCACGTCGCCACTGAACAAATAACGGAATTGCCGCCCGCCTTCACGCACGTCCAGCACGACCTGCGCCGAACCGAGAATGTGTCCGGCATCGCGGAACGTGACAGTCACGCCATCCACGACCTGGAACGGACGCTCATAGCCGACAGCGACGAATTGATGCAATGTTTTCTCGGCGTCGGCGATGATGTATAGCGGTTCGACCGGCGGCAGATGTTTTTTCGCGCGCTGTTTCGAGACGAATGCGGC
>JBEKON010000005.1:0-71026 GCA_049521735.1 Verrucomicrobiota bacterium | reverse complement strand
GGCGCGGGTGGCACCGAGGCGCAGGATTGGGCGGAAATGCTCTCGCGCATGTATCAGCGCTGGGCCGAATCGCGCGGCTGGGAAATCGAAGTCACCGACGCGCTGTCCGGCGAAGGCGCAGGTCTCAAGAGTATCACCATGCTGATTCAGGGTGAAAACGCCTACGGTTTCACCAAGGCCGAGCGCGGCGTGCATCGGCTCGTGCGCATCTCGCCGTTCGATGCCAACAAACGCCGCCATACAAGCTTCGCCAGCGTGGACGTGATTGCCGAAATCGAGGAAAACGATTCTGAAATCGTCATCCCGCCGAATGAATTTCAGATTGACACATTCCGTTCCGGAGGCAAAGGCGGCCAGAACGTGAACAAGGTCGAAACCGCCGTGCGCATCACACACATTCCGACCGGCTTGGTCGTCGCGTCGCAAAACCAGCGGTCACAACACCAGAATCGCGCCACGGCGATGAAGTTGTTGCTTTCGCGGATTTACGCGCAGCGGCTGGATGCGCAAAAAGCCGATATGGAACGCTTTTACGGCGAGAAAGGCAGCATCTCGTGGGGCAACCAGATTCGCAGCTACGTCTTCCAACCGTATCGCATGGTGAAAGATTTGCGCACCGGCGTCGAAACAAGCAATGTTCAAGCCGTGATGGACGGCGACCTCGACCCGTTTGTGAACGGCTGGTTGCGGGCAGGGTGTCCGACGAAGCGGATGCAGGGCGTGAAAGATGAGGAAGAATAGTCGTGAACATTCTCGACAAAATCGTTGAGCAGAAGAAACGCGAAGTCGCAAAGCTACCAGTGCGACTCATTGCGGCTGGCGATTTGCGCGACGCTCTGCTCGAACGCGATGAGCGCCGCGATTTTCTGGCTGCCTTGCGCAAACCGCGCCGTGGTGACATCGCCCTGATTGCGGAGGTCAAAAAGGCTTCACCATCCGCCGGTGTTATTTGCAAGGATTTCGACCCCGTCCGCATTGCGCAGGAATATGAAGCGGCGGGCGCGAGTTGCCTTTCGGTTCTAACCGATGAAAAGTTTTTTCAAGGTTCGCTCGAATATCTCCGGCAAATTCGCGCGGTGGTGAAGCTGCCGCTGTTGCGCAAGGATTTCATCATTGATGAACGGCAGATTCTTGAAGCCGTTGAATGGGGTGCGGATGCAATTCTGCTCATCGTTGCGATTTTGAGCGACGAGCAATTGGCCAAATTCCATTCGCTCGCGACAGAAGCCGGCCTGGCCGCGTTGGTGGAGGTTCACGATGAAACCGAATTGGAGCGCGCCTTAAAGATCAACCCTCAACTCATTGGCATCAACAATCGCAATTTAAAAACATTCAAGGTGGATTTGGCGACGACTGAAAAACTGGCGGCGGAATTATTCCGTAGGACAGGCGTCTCGCCTGTCTCTAAAATTAGAAATGGAGACAGGCAGGATGCCTGTCCCACGCTTGTCGCTGAAAGCGGCATCCACACGCGGGCGGACGTGGAACGATTGAAGAAATGCGGCGCTGGCGCAATCCTCGTTGGTGAATCACTGCTGCGCGAGGGCAGCATTCAATCCAAAATCCGCGAGTTGATTGGCTGAATTGGTAGGGACGCGCGGCCCGCGCGTCCGGCGGAAGTTCCGCTTCCCACCATGGTCGCCTCGGCGAGGCGACCCTACCTTTTATTTCCCACCAATTGCTTCGCCAATCGAATCGCCGCAATCATGCTTGAAGGATTGGCAACTCCTTTTCCCGCGATGTCGTAAGCCGTGCCGTGATCGGGCGAAGTGCGGATGAACGGCAGGCCAAGCGTCCAGTTCACGCCGGTGTCAAACGCGACGGCTTTCAGCGGTGCAAGTCCCTGGTCGTGATACATCGCGACGATGACATCAAAATCCCCGCGCAAGGCGTAATGAAAAACCGTGTCGCCACTCAACGGGCCAATAACATCGAGTCCGCGTTTTTGCGCGGCGAGAACCGCCGGTGTGATGGTTTTGATTTCCTCGTTACCGAATTCACCGCCTTCGCCTGCATGTGGATTCAAACCGCAAACAGCAACGCGCGCGCGTGGCAGTTTCAAGTCGTGGCAGGCTTGCGTGGCGAGTTCGATGGCGAGTGCGAGTTTTTCAGGCGTAATTTTTTCGGGAACCAATTTCACTGGCACGTGTGTTGTGACCAGCGCGACGCGCAGCCAATGTCCACATTCATCGTGACCGAGCAGCATCATCGCAGTGCGTTTCGTGCCGGCGAGAGTGGAGAGAAATTCGGTCTGGCCGACGAACTTGTGGCCGGCGCGGATGATGGATTCCTTGTTGACGGGCGCGGTGACGAGCGCGTCGAGTTCGCGACGCAGGCAACGTTCCGCGCCGTCGCGCAAAAAGGCCACCGCGGCGTTTGCGGCAACCGGTGAACCGGCGGGCAGATTTTCCGGCAATGGTTTGGCAAGCGGATTTGCGATGAAAATTTTCCCCGCAGCGCCATAGCTGGAAAATTTCTTGAGCGGCAGTTGGGTTCCCAATTTTTCGTTCAACCGGCGGGCGTAATTTTCATCGCCGATGAGCAAATACCGCGTGTCATCGCTTGCGGCTTCAGCAGTAATGGCTTTGAGCGTGACTTCGGGGCCGATGCCGGTGACATCGCCGAGTGTGACACCAATCCAGGCGGTCATGAAAACTCACTCGCTCTTGACCCGCGGCAGACGAATTCTTTTTTGGGTCGGATTCACGTCTTAAGGAAATTTCAGGATGAATGTTTTCTGTTTCAGGCGGTCAATCCACTGTTCTTCGAGTTGTTTCTGTTGTTGCGCGCGAAGGGTCGCCTCAATTTCGTCGCGCACTTCATCGAGCGGCCTGACGTGCGCAGGACGTTTTTGCTCGACGAGCATGAGGTAGCAGGCCTCGGGCGTTTCGATCACGTCGCTGACCTGGCCGGGCTTGAGCGCGAAGGCGACGTCAGCAAGTTCCTTGCGGAGCACTGAGCGCTCGACCCAGCCCCAGTCACCACCTTGCTTTTGCTGTGAACCTTCCGAATTGACAGAGGCCATTTCCTGGAACGTCGCGCCTTCCTTGATTTGGGCCAGGATTTCGCCGGCCCGACCCGGCGTGTTGGTGTCGTCGGCGGAGGCTTTGTTGAGCACGATCATGCGAAGTTTGATTTCATCCTCGACTTTAAAATCGTCCTGGTGTGCGAGGTAGTAGGTTTCAACCTTGTAGGGCGAGATGATGGTTTTTCCCGGTGAAATATTTTTGGCGCGCAACGCGGAAACGATGTATTGCTCACGCACCTCCTGGCGGAATTTTTCAAACGTCATTCCCTGCGCCTGAAGTGTCTTCATCAGCGTGATGCGGTCGCCGAACCGCTCGCGAATGCGAGCCTGAACCAGTTCGTCCACAGCGGCGTCGGGCAGCCTGTAGCCCTCCGCGTCAAAGTCGTGCAGAATCAACTGCCGCTCAACCAATTGTTCCAGACCATCATTGAACACGTCGGTTGCTTTTTTTTCAAAAACATTCGAGACATTTTCTTGATGGGCGTATTCCCGGCGCAATGCGTCTATGGCCGGTGCAACGAAGTCCTCGACCTGCCCGCGCGTGATGACCGAATCATTGACGACAGCGAGAACGCCATCCGCCAACTCTGCTTGCAGCGGCAGGCTGAAACAGAATGTCGTCAACAAAACTGGAATGAAATGGACGAATTTCACCGAATTTTCAGGCATACTAACAGCAGCCACTGATGGGTCAAGCACCCTGACCGCTCATAGACTGACACGATTCAGCCAATGCATCAACGCCGCCAAAATCACCGTGACGCCCAGTTCGATGATGACGGCCTGTTTCAGAATAAAGTTTTGCTTGCGACGGCGCCGGGTTTTCCGGCCGGGTCACGACGATCTGTTTGGTACAGAGTCACCGCATTTGAATTTTAAAAACCTTTACAGTCGCAATTTTAGACAGCCTGTCTTTCAGTTTTCTCAATTCAACGGTTTTTACGTGATCTCCGCCTGCCGCACCGGCGTTTGCCGGACGCGTTTGAACAGCAAGATCAACGGCAGGCAGCACAGCACCATCAGCCCGAACACCCGGAACGTATCCACAAATGCCCACAAATGCGCCTGCTGATTGAGGGTATTGTAAATGAGGGCGTAGGCCTGATGCGTTGCCGTCACCGGGTCGCTGTGCTGGGCGAGCATGGCCTGAGCGGCGGCGAGCCGTTCTCTGAACGCCGGATCGGTCGGCGTCAAATGCCCAACCATGAGGGCCTGATGCGCTTGTGAGCCGCGCGCAATCATGGTGGTGACGAAGGCGATGCCGATGCTGCCACCGATGTTGAGCATGAGATTGTAAAGGCCGGTGGCACTGCCGATTTGCTGCTGGCGCAACTGGCTCATGGTCGCCGTCGTCAGCGGCACGAAAATAAAACTGATGGCTACGCCATTCAGCACGGTCGGGAAGATGACGCTGGCCATGCTCACCTGAAGATTGATGTCGCTCAACAAAAAGGCGGACAGGCTCAACATCGAAAAACCAAAACACAACAGCCAGCGCAGTCGGATGCGTCCCACGAGTCGGCCCACGAACAATGTCGTTACGAACGCCGCCACGCCGCGCGGACTCATCGTGTAGCCGCTTTGCAGCGCCGGATAACCCATCAGCGTTTGCAGAAACAGCGGCAGCTCCGCCGTCGTGCCGTAAAGGATGATGCCGACGACCGTCATCAACATCAAGCCGGTGGCGAAATTCCGGCTCTTGAGAATCCGCAAATCCACCAACGGATGCTCCACCGTGAATTCCCATACGATAAACGCGATCATGGAAACAGCCGAAATACCCACAAACCATCGTATCCATTCCGAACCGAACCAGTCGGCTTCCTGCCCTTTGTCGAGTGTGATTTGCAGCGTCGCCAGCCAGACCGCCAGCAGTCCGAACCCGACGAAATCAATCGTCGCCTTCAAGTTGCGTTTGATGTAGGGCGGGTCTTCCACGAGCCATTCCGCCAGGAACATCGCCAGCAGGCCGACCGGCAGGTTGATGTAAAAAATCCACCGCCACGAATAATTGTCCGTGATCCAGCCGCCGAGCGTCGGGCCGATGATGGGCGCCACAATCACGGCCATGGAGAACGTCGCCATCGCCACACCGCGCTTGGCGACTGGAAAACTTTCCAGCAAAATCGCCTGGGCGATAGGCACCATCGCGCCGCCGCCCGCGCCCTGCAAAATGCGCGCTGCAATCAGCATCGGCAGGTTCAACGCCATGCCGCACAACGCCGACGCGAAGATGAACATCCCGATGCAGGAAATGAACACCCGTTTCCGGCCGAAATGGTTCCCCAACCAGCCGGTCATCGGCAGGATGATGGCGTTCGATACGAGATAGCTTGTTAGCACCCACGTTGCCTCGTCGGTCGTGGCCGAAAGGCTGCCGGCGATGTGTGGCAGCGCGATGTTGGCGATGGAAGTATCGAGCACCTGCATGAATGTCGCCAACATCACACCCAGCGCGACGAGCCACGGGCTGTGACGTGGATGCCAGTCTTCGTGATGCGCGCCGTCAGGCATGGATTAAAAAATTAAAAATGAAAAAGGGGAAAAGGCCGCGTGCGCCGGATGAATTTTTTTGTCTTTTGAATTTTTCATTAAGGAGCGGCGCGATTCATTTTACGGCGCAAAACAAATCGAAAAACAAATGCCGCCATGCACGCCAAAACCATTGCCAGCAAACTAATCGCCCAGCCGGGAATTTCAAAACCGCTGACGCGCACACTGGGCGTAACGGAAAGACCGGGGCCAATCGTGTGGTCGGCGGGCAGCGGTTCGTCGAAAAGAATTTTTACCGGCACGCGCTGGACTACTTTCACGTAATTGCCCGTCGCGTTTTCGGGCGGCAACAGGCTGAAAGCCGCACCGCTGCCGGCCTGCACGCTGTCCACGTGCGCGCGAAATGACCGACCCAGCGCGTCAATGTCCACCAGCACCGGCTGGCTGGGCTTCATTTTTTTCAATTGTGATTCCTTGAAATTGGCCACAACCCAGATGTCTGTCGGCACGATGGACATCAATTGCTGTCCCACCTGAATGTAATTGCCCGACTCGACGGCCTTGCGTGTCACGCGACCATCGCACGACGCGAAAATTTTCGTATAGGAAAGGTCCAATTGCGCCGACTGCACGGCAGTCTGCGCCTGCCGGAACAGCGCGAGCGCCATGCTGACGGAGGCTTCGGTCGCCGTTTGGGTCGCCTTGGCTTCGTTGATTTTCGAGGCGTCGGCAATGGCCTTTTGTTTCGCGGCGGCCAGATTCGCGTCCGCCTCCGTGATCGCGGCCTGCGCGGCGTCAAATTCCTGCGCCGAAATGGTGTTCTGTTTCCGCAACTCCTGGCTGCGCTGAAAATCCGCCTGTGCGCGCACATCGGTGGCTTGGGCCGCGTCGGCGTCGGCTTTCGATTGGTCGGCGGTGGCTTCGGCGGTGGCCACTTTCACGGTCATCAAATCGAGCGCGGCGAGCATCGTCTTGTAGTTGGCTTCCGCGGCGTCGGCGGACGATTGTTTCTGCGCGGCGGTTGTCGAGTAATCCGCGGGGTCAATCTCAACGAGCAAATCGTTCGAGCGGACCATTTCGTTGTCGAGCACGTGAACGACAGAAACCTGTCCGGCGACTCGCGGCGCAATGGACACAACATGCGCGGCAATAAAAGCGTCGTCGGTGGATTCGTGCGTGAACGCGGTGACCAGATAATCCAGCCCAAAAAACAACAGCACAGCGAGCACGCCGGTTGCGGGCCAGATGAACCACGGTGAATTAAATTTCGCCAACTTCGCGCCATTCACCACCGGCGCGGCGGCTGGTTTATTTTCGTTCATAACTTCAATGTCTTCTCAATTAAAATAGGACGTTAATGTTGTTGCGGCGAGTATTCCCGCCAACCGCCGCCGAGCGCCTGGTAAAGGTTGATCAGATTGGACAATCGGGAAAATTGGAATTGAATGAGATTTTCCTGCGCCGTGTAGAGGTCCTGCTGCGCGGAAAGGACGTTGAGATAACTGTCCACGCCCTGACGGAAACGCGCTTCGGCCAGTTCATAACGCCGTTGCTCGGCGTTAACGAGGGCTTCCCCGGCGTCAATCTGGACTGCCGTCGTGGCCCGCGCCGCCAGGGCGTCGGAAACTTCCCGGAAGGCGGTCTGAATGGATTTCTCATAATTCGCGACTTCAATCAGTTTGCTGATTTTGGCCACGTCCAGATTGGCGAGGTTTCTCCCCGCTGTGAAAATGGGCAACGTGATTTGCGGCGAAAACAGCCACGCGCCGGAACCGGGGGCGAACAGATTATCCAGTTGCGAACTGGCGGTGCCGGCCGAGGCGGTAAGGGTGATGGTGGGGAAAAACGCGGCCCGCGCCGCGCCGATGCTGGCGGTGGCGGCCTTGAGTTGATGTTCGGCTGCGAGAATGTCCGGACGGCGCTGCAACAGATCGGACGGAAGCCCCGCCGGCACGTCGGACAAACAATCCAGGGAATTTAGCGGCTGCGGCGGCGGAAGGTCCTTCGGCAACGGCCGCCCCACCAGCAACACTAGGTCGTCTTCCGCCCTGGCCAACTGTTGTTCGTAAGTCGCCACATTCGACCGGGCGGTTTGCACCTGGCCCTCGGCGGTGCGCAAATCCAGTTCGGACACTACACCGGCCTCGTAACTACTTTTGATCAATTCGTAGGATGCCCGCACCGCCGTCAACGTTTGCCGGGCTACGGCGAGTTGTCCGGTCACCGCGCGTTCCAGGAGATAGGCGTTGCCCACCTCGGCAACGAGCGCGATTTGGGCGCTCCGGCGGGCTTCCATGGTGGCAAAATAATTTTCCAGCGCCTCGGCCTTGAGGCTGCGCACGCGCCCGAACAAATCGAGTTCATAGGAAGTTGTGCCGAGGCTGAGGCTGTATTGGCTGGCGGTCAGCGGCTTGCCGGTGCCGGAGAGATCAGCCGGAAGCCGCTGGCGCGTGCCGGTGCCGGTGGCGTCAATTTCTGGAAATAACGCCGCGCGCTGAATGCGATATTGCGCGCGGGACTGTTCGACGTTCAACACGGCCACGCGCAGGTCGGGATTGTTGGTCAATGCCAGTTCAACGAGCCGCCGCAGGCGCGGATCCCGGAAAAATTCGCGCCAGCCGATGTCGGCGGCGGGAACGGCGGTGGCGTTGGTCTGGCTTTCGCTTTCTTCCGGAACCAGGGGCCAAGCCGGGGAAATCGCCGTGGGCGGGCGGTGATATTTCGGCGCGAGCGTGCAACCGGCCAAAGCCAGGATGAACAGGGCAATGATGGGCGAAAGATATTTACTCATGGCTGTCCTTGTTTCCCATTCTCATTGGCGTCGTCGGGATCACCCACTTCAGGTGCAAGCAGAGGACGCGATGGTTTTTGGGTTTTGAACATCCGGCGGACGACCACGAAGAACACCGGCACGAGGAAAACGGCCAGCACCGTGGCCGAAACCATGCCGCCCGCCACGCCGGTGCCGATGTCGTGCCGGCTGGCCGACCCGGCGCCGGTGCTCAACGCCAGCGGCATTACACCGAGGATGAACGCCAGCGACGTCATCAAAATCGGACGCAACCGCAAATGCGCGGCTTCCAGCGTCGCTTCAATCAAACCTTTGCCCTGCGCCTGGAGGTTTTTGGCGAATTCGATGATGAGGATGGCGTTTTTAGCGGACAGGCCGACGATGGTCAGCAGGCCGACTTTGAAAAACACGTCGTTGGGCAGGCCGCGCAGGTTGGCGGCCAGCAAAGCGCCGAGAATGCCGAGCGGCACGACGAGAATCACCGCCACCGGAACGGACCAGTTTTCGTAGAGCGCGGCCAGCGCCAGGAACACTACGATGAGCGACAGCGCATAGAGCAGGGGCGCTTGTTTGGCCGACAAACGTTCCTCGAAGGACTGGCCGGTCCATTCGTAGCCAAAACCGCTGGGCAGTTTTTTTGCCAGATTTTCCATGGCGGTCATGGCTTCGCCCGTGCTTTTGCCCGGCGGCGCGGCGCCGACCAGTTCAAGCGACGGGAGACCATTGAAATGCTGCAACTGCGGCGAGCCGTAAATCCAATGGACGGTGGCCAGGCTGGAAAGAGAGACCATCTGACCGTTGTTGTTGCGCACATAGGCGTTGCCGACGTCCTGAGGCAACATGCGATACTGCGAGTCCAGTTGCGCTATGACCCGTTGCACGCGGTTGCCGTTCACGAAATTGTTGATGTAATCCGAACCGAAATAGGTTTCGAGCACCGTGTTCAAATCCGCCAGCGAAACGCCCAGCGCGCTGGCTTTAGCCTGGTCAACGTCCACCTTGAGTTCAGGCGTGTCCTCCAATCCTTGAAAGCGCAACTGGATGATGTTGGGATTTTTCGCGGCCATCGCAAATAACTGGTCGCGCGCCTGCATGAGTTTTTCATGGCCCAAACCAGCTTGATCCTCCAGTTCAAAGTCAAAGCCTGACACGATGCCCAGTTCGTGAATCGGCGGGGGATTGATGGGATAAATGATCGCGTCCCTGATGTGTCCCAAAGCCATGAAGGCACGGCCGATGACCGCTTGCACCGTGTGTTGGGAACCGTGGCGCTGACGCCAGTCTTTCAAATGAACGAAGGCAATGGCGGCGTTTTGCCCTTGGCCGTTGAAACTGAAACCGGCGACGTCAACCATGCCCGCCACTTCCGGTTGTTTCAAAATGTAGCTCTCGACCTGTTTAAGCACGTCCACCGTGCGTTCCAAGGTCGCGCCCACCGGCAACTGGACGCTGATCATGAAAAAGCCCTGGTCTTCATCAGGCAAAAAGGCCGAGGGCAAACGGACATACAACCAGCCCACCGCCACGACAATCGCCAGATAAATAAAGAGATACCGCGGCGTTTTGTTGAGCATCCGGGCCACGATGCCTTCATAGTTTTTCCGCGTGCTGGCAAAGCCGCGGTTGAACCAGCCGAAAAATCCTTTCTTTCGCAGGTGATGCCCTTTTTCGACGGGCTTGAGCAGCGAAGCGCACAACGCCGGTGTCAGGGACATGGCCAGAAAGATGGAGAACAACATGCACGAAACCAGCGAGAGCGAGAACTGCCGGTAGATCGCCCCCACCGACCCGCCAAAGAAAGCCATCGGAATGAACACCGCCGTCAACACGAGCGCAATGCCGATGAGCGCGCCGGTGATCTGCCCCATCGCCTTGCGGGTCGCTTCGCGCGGCGGCAAGCCCTCCTCGCTCATGATGCGTTCCACGTTTTCCACCACCACGATGGCGTCGTCCACCAGTTCGCCCACGGCGAGCACCATGCCGAACATGGTCAGGACGTTGATGGAAAAACCGAGCGCATACATGATGGCAAACGTGCCCAGCAACGCCACCGGTATGACGATGGTGGGAATGAAGGTCGTCCGGAAATTTTGTAGGAACAGAAAGATGATCAGAAACACCATCACGACGGCTTCCACCAGCGTCTTGACCACTTCCTGGATGGAAATGCGCACAAATTCAGAACTGTCATAGGGATAATCCACGCGCACGCCCGGCGGGAAAAATTTGGAAAGCTCATCCAATTTTGCGTACACGGAGTTGGCGGTGGCGACGGCGTTGGCCGACGGGGCCAGCCGGATGCCGACGGCGGCGGCGGGACGCCCGTTCACCCGCGCCTGCACGGAATAATCCGAGCCGCCCAACTCGACCCGGGCAACGTCGTGCAAATACACGCGCGAACCATCGGGATTCACCCGCAGCAGGATGTCCTCGAATTGCTTGACCGTGCGCAGCGTGCTTTGGCCTTGCAGGGTGATGTTGATTTCCTGTCCCTTCACCGACGGGGCCGCGCCAAGTTGTCCGACGGGGACCTCCATGTTTTGAGCCTGAATGGCATTGATGACGTCGCTGGCACCCAGGCTGTAGCTTTCGAGCTTTTGCGGATTCAGCCAGATGCGCATGGCGTATTCGGTGCCGAACAGGTCCGCTTCGCCCACGCCGGTGAGGCGGCGGATGGGATCGAGCACACTCGACGAAATGTAATTACCCAGCAGGATGGCGCTCGTGTCCTTGTTCGTGGACGAGAGCGTGAAAACCATCAGGAAGTTACGGGTGGATTTGAGGACCGTGATGCCCTGTTGCTGGACTGTTTGGGGCAGGTTGGGGATGGCCAGTTGCAATTTGTTCTGTACCTGCACCTGCGCGATGTCCGGATCGGTGCCGGCCCGGAAATAGAGCGTCACGGTGGACTGACCGCTCGCGCTGCTGCTGGACGACATGTAAAGCAGATTGTCAATGCCGTTCATCTGCTGCTCGATCACGGACGTGACCGTGTCCTGCACCGTTTCCGCGGAAGCGCCCGCGTAAGTGGCGTTGATGGCGATGGAGGGCGGCGCGACGCTGGGATATTGGGCGACCGGAAGATGGGTAACGGCCAGACACCCCGCCAGCATGATGAGCAGGGAAATCACCCAGGCAAAAATCGGGCGGTCAATGAAAAATTTCGGCATGGCAATGTCCGGTTAATTTCCCTGAACCGAAACCGGCGACGCGGAAGCATTGTCGCCAGTTGGATTAAAAGGAACGGGTTTCACCACCATCCCCGGTTGAACTTTTTGCAAACCTTCGACGATGACGCGTTCTCCCGCTTTCAACCCTTCCGTGACAACCCATTTGATTCCCACGGCCGAGCCGATTTTAATCACTCTGGATTCCACCTTGCCGTCCGCCCCCACCACCATCGCGGTGGCAATGCCGTTCGCGCCAACGCTGACGCCGCGTTGAAGAACGGTGATGGCCTTGGCGTCAACCGCCTGTTCCAGCAATCCCCGCGCAAACATCCCCGGCAGTAGCAAATGGTCGGGATTGGGAAACTCGGCCCGCAGAATGATCATGCCGCTGCTCGGGTCCACCGTGACGTCGGAAAACAACAGTTTGCCGGGATACTGGTAAGTCGTCCCGTCATCCAGCAACAACGTCACCTTCGCTTCGCCGGGCGCGATGCTTTTGAGCGTGCCGCTTTCCAGTTCGCGCCGCAGACGCAGCACTTCGGTGCTCGATTCGGTGAAATCGCAATAAATCGGGTCCAATTGCTGGACCACGGCTATTTCGGTCGCGGCGCTTTGGCTGACCAACGCGCCTTCGGTGACCAATGCCGCGCCGATTTTTCCAGAAATCGGCGCGGTGACGGTGCAATAACCGAAATTGACCGCGGCGATTTCTTGCGCGGCTTTGGCTTGGGCCGCCGCTGACACGGCGTTGTCGTAATCCTGCTTGCTCACGGCATTGATGCCCACCAGCGGTTTGTAACGTTCCACTAGCTGTTGCGCCTGCGTCAGGTTGGCGTTCGCGCTGTCGAGCGCGGCTTTGTATGGCGCGGGATCAATCTCGTAAAGGACTTCACCGTTTGTGACGTCGGCGCCTTCGCGGAAATTCCGATGCAACACGATGCCGTCCACGCGCGCCCGCACCTGCGCCACGCGTACCGGGTCAATCCGCCCCGGCAATTCTGTCGTCAGAGCCACGGACTCCGGCGCGATGGTGACCACACCGACCTCCGGCGGTGGCATGGCGCCATTTTGCGCTTGCTGACGGCCACAACCGGCCAGTGCCAGCAACGCTAGTGAAGCCACGGCGCCACAAATCAATGCCGCACCCGGTCGCCGGACGCAGTCTTGTCGTTTGATCAAATTCATATTCATCCTTTTTTCGCAAATTTGTTTTCGCGCCACCTGTTCGCGTTAATGTGATGCCAGAACGCGCAGCCCAGCCGCCGCGAAGGCAATCAGGCGCTGAATCAATTCCTCCGCGTTCAAACGTTTGTGCATGCCGGTCGGCATCAAACTTGGTTTGCCGCAAATCAGCAAGGCATGATGCATCGCGCCGCCGATGAAACTGATTCGCCAGAACAATTCCTGTTCGGGAAGGCGGGGCAGCGCCCGCAAAATCGCCGCGTTGAACCGCCGAATCGTCGTTTCAAAATGCCTGTGGATGAGGTGTTCGATCGCTGCGCTCGGCTCGCTGAGGCAGCGTCCAAAAAGTTGCATGAACGCCTTGTTCCCGTGGGCGCAGACGAAGGACTGTTCCACCGCCGGGCGAAACAACGCCTCCAGAATATCCTCCAGCCGGGAGGGCTTGCCGCCGGCCTTCAGTTCCACTTCATCCAGCAAGGCCAGCCGCTCCTGGCTCAACGGCGTCAACCGTCGGCTGAAAATCTCGGCCACCAGTTCCTGCTTGGTGCCGAAATGATAATTGATGGCCGCCAGATTTGCCTTGGCGGCGCGGGTAATGTCACGAATGGAAACCGCCTCAATGCCGCGCTCGGCGAACAACCGTTCCGCCGCGTCCAGCACCCGCCCCCGCGTTTCCGCCGCGGGCAAACGATGGGGAGGCGGTTTTGATTTCACCGACGCTGGCCTCATGGTTCAAACATACGTTTGATTCATTTCCCATGCAATCTTTTTTTTGACGTTTCCATTCATCGACCGGCCAAAGGTGAAACCGTGCGAGAATCAGGCTTAAATTAGCCGCGCTTTGCCGTGTCGCCGCTGCACTTTGGAATGACGGCAGCCGTAGGTGAAATAGATGGCCAGTCCGATGGCCATCCAAACGATGAGCCGCGCCCACGTGTCAGCGGGCAGTCCATACATCAAATAGCCGCAAAAAATCACGCCCAGAGGCGCAACCAGCCAAAAAATCGGTGTGCGGAACGGCCGGGGTATTTGTGGGTCGGTGAATCGTAGGACGAACACACCGGCGCAGACGATGGCGAACGCGAGGAGCGTGCCGATGGACACGAGTTCGCCCAGAAGGCCGATGGGGAACAAACCCGCCACCAGCATGGCGATCGCGCCGGTGAGAATCTGGGCGATCCAGGGTGTGCGGAACCTGGGATGCACCGCGCTGAACACCGGCGGCAGCAACCCGTCCTTCGACATCGTGTAAAAAATCCGCGGCTGGCCGAGCATCATCACCAGGATCACGGACGAAAGACCCGCAATCGCGCCAATCTTGATGATGGGCCGCAGCCAGGCCACCGACGGCCCAAGTGAATTGATCGCCACAGCGATCGGGGCCGGATCATTGAGCTTGGTGTAGGAAACAATGCCCGTTAAGACGAGCGCCACGGCGATATAAAGGACGGTACAAAGCGCCAGTGAAGCCAGGATGCCAATGGGCATGTCGCGCTGGGGATTTTTAGCCTCCTGCGCGGCCGTGGACACGGCATCGAAACCGATATAGGCAAAAAAGATCACACCCGCCCCGCGCACCACGCCGCTCCAGCCGAACTCACCGGGGCCGAGTGACGGCGGCACGAACGGATGCCAGTTGTTCCGGTTGATGTAGGCAATCCCAACGGCAATAAACGTCAAAATCACCGACATTTTTATCGCCACGATGACGTTGTTGAACGTGGCGGATTCCTTGATGCCGAGGACGAGCAAAAATGTGATAAACCCGATGACCAACATGGCCGGGACATTCAGCACGGCGCCGCTGCTGACCCAGCCTTCTGTGAACAGCCGCCAGATGTTCCATCCCGCATCGGGCGGGGTCACATGATTGTAAGGCGCGGAAGTGAAGGCGGATGGAATGGTGATTCCAAGCTCCTTGAGAAATGACACCACATACCCCGACCAACCGACCGCGACTGTGGAAGCAGCGAACAGATATTCGAGGATTAAATCCCAGCCAATGATCCATGCGACAAATTCGCCCAGCGTCGCGTAACCGTAAGTGTAAGCCGACCCGGAGATGGGGATCATGGCCGAAAACTCGGCGTAACACAGACCGGCGAACGCGCAGGCCGCCCCGGCCAGCACAAAGGAAAAAACAATGGCCGGACCCGCGTATTTTGCGGCTGCCTGGCCCGTGAGGACAAAAATGCCCGCGCCGATGATGGCGCCGATTCCCAACGCGGTCAGATTTACCGGCCCCAACGCCCGTTTAAGGCTTTTGTCCGTCAGCACTTCGGCCTGCAGGTCGGCGACACTTCTTCGGCGGAGCAAATTACGAAACAAATTCATTCAGGGATTCCCGACTTGTTTTGGGACTGTTTAATGAAGCGCTGGACATTGGAAGTCAAGTTCGTGTCACGGGTTTTCACGTCGTTATCATTAAAAACCGCGCAATTGTCTTATTGACTTCGTCCCTCCGTCTGATAAATTCCGCGTTCCTTTGTCCGGTTTTGAAATGAAAACGCATTTGCCCAAAGTGAATTTGAATGAGCGCAAGTGGCACGTGATAGATGCCGACGGCGCCGTGCTCGGTCGGCTGGCCGTGCAGGTGGCCGATGTTTTGCGCGGCAAAAACAAGCCCGTCTTCACGCCGCACCTCGACGCTGGTGATTTTGTCATTGTCATCAATGCCGAAAAGGTCCGTCTCACCGGCAAGAAGGAAACCGCCAAGGAATACATGAGCTATTCCGGCTGGAAAGGCGGCGAGAAATACACCTCGGTCGCCCAGGTCCGCGCGAAACACCCGGAAAAGCTCATCATGCACGCTGTCAAAGGCATGATTCCCAAAAACCGGCTCGGCAGCCAGTTGCTGACCAAGCTGAAAGTTTTCAAAGGCCCGAAACACCTGCATGAGGCGCAAAAACCTGAACCGCTCAAGGTCGTGGCCTGATTCTCTCAACTCTCAACTCTCAACCCTCAACTGACAGATGGCTGAAACCAAAACCAATGAATTTCTCGGCACGGGACGGCGCAAGACCGCCATCGCGCGCGTCCGTCTGGCCTCCGGCAACGGCAAAATCACCGTCAACGGACGTCCGTTTGAAAATTATTTCGCGCTGGAAACGTTACGCGCAACCGCAACACAACCGTTGAGCGCCACCGGCACTGGGGAAAAATTTGACGTGCGCATTAATGTCACCGGCGGCGGACCCAACGGCCAGGCCGGCGCCGTGCGGCACGGCATCGCCCGCGCGCTGATTGTGGCCGATGCCAGCCTGCGTCCTGTGCTCAAGGCCGAGGGACTGTTGACACGCGATTCGCGCATGCGTGAACGCGAGAAATACGGCCAGCCGGGCGCGCGCAAACGCTTCCAATACTCGAAGCGTTAATCGCGCTGGAAATTTCCAAGCCCCGCTGGCAAAACCGGCGGGGTTTTTTGTTTGAAAATTTTTCTCTGCGTTTTTGCGTTTTTGCGTTAAATAGAAAGGCAGCATGAAATCAAAGAAAGTCGCCATCATCGGCGCGTCCGGTTACTCCGGCGAAGAACTCGTCCGGTTGTTGCTGCACCATCCCCATGTGGAACTGGTGGCCGTGACCTCGCGCCAAAGTGCCGGGCAAACGCTTGCGCAGATTTTCCCGAGGTTTGCCAGCCATCCGAAATCAAAGACGCTCCGGTTTACAGAGCCGGACGCCGAACGGCTCGCGAAGCAGGCCGATGTGGTGTTTCTCGCGTTGCCGCATGGCGTCGCTGCCGAATACGCCGTGCCGCTGCTCAATGCCGGCTGCGTGGTGATTGATTTGAGCGCCGACTTCCGGCTCAAGAGCGCGGAAATTTACAGGGAATTTTATGCGCATGACCATCCTGCGCCGGATTTGCTGAAAAAATCCGTTTACGGCCTGCCGGAAATTTATCGCGGGCAAATCAAACAGGCGTCGCTCGTCGCGTCGCCGGGCTGTTACCCGACAGGCATTTTGCTGCCAGTCATTCCGCTGTTGAAGGCCGGCTTGATCAAGCCCACCGGCATCATCGCCGATTCGTTGAGCGGCCTTAGCGGCGCGGGACGGAAAGCCGAAGTGGATTATCTTTTTTGCGAATGCAACGAAAGCGTCCGGCCTTACGGCGTGCCCAAACACCGGCATTTATCGGAAATCGAGGAACAACTTTCACTCGCCGCCGGAACCAAAGTCACCATCCAGTTCACGCCGCATTTGATTCCGGTGAATCGCGGCATTTTGACGACGCTTTATCTCGCGCCTGCGGAAAAGTCCATTGACGCGGAGAAAATTTCCGCATGTTACCAAAAGGTTTACGGCAAGGAACCGTTTGTTCGTTTGCTGGACGGTGACAATTTGCCCGACACCAAAAATGTCGTTGGCACCAACGTCATCGAAATCGCATGGCGGCTCGACCCGCGCACGGGCCGGCTCATCGTCATGAGCGCCGAGGACAATCTGATCAAGGGCGCGGGCGGCCAGGCTGTGCAAAGCATGAATATTCTTTGCGGTTTTCCCGAAACGGCGGGATTGGTTTGAGTTTGCAGATGTCCAAACCTGTTTCGGCAACTGCCGAGTGGAACGCGGCTGATTACGCCGCGAATTCCGTCGTGCAACAAACCTGGGCGCGCGAGTTGATCGCCAAGCTTCAACTCCGCGGCGACGAGCACGTTCTTGACGTCGGCTGCGGCGACGGCAAAGTGACCGCCGAAATCGCGCACGCCATTCCGCGCGGCGCGGCGATCGGTATTGACGCCTCGCCGCAAATGATCGAATTCGCGCGCGCTATTTTTCCGCGGAGCGAATTTCCCAATTTGAAGTTTCACGTCATGGACGCGCGCCGGATTCGTTTTGCCCGGCAATTCGATTCGGTTTTTTCCAACGCGGCGTTGCATTGGGTGGACGATCATCGGGCATTTCTGCGCGGCGCGGCGACGTGTTTGCGTTCCGGCGGGCGGCTCGTCGTTTCGTGTGGCGGCAAAGGCAACGCACACGACGTTTTTGTCGTGCTGCGACCGGAAATGCGGCTCAAACGCTGGCGCGAATTTTTCCGGGGAATGGGAAAGCCGTATTTTTTTTACTCGCCGGAAGACTACGAAAGATGGCTGCCGCGTTTCGGGTTCAAAACGCTCGGCGTCAAGCTGTCGCCCAAGGACGCGGTTTACCCCGGCCGCGATGGTTTCGCCGCGTGGCTGCGGACGACCTGGCTGCCTTACATCCAGCGCGTGCCGGAAAATGCGCGCGAGGAATTCGTCACCGCTGCCACGGACCGTTACGTTGCCAAACATCCACCGGACGATGATGGCCGCGTTCACGTCCGCATGGTGCGGCTGGAAATTGACGCGATAAAAGTTTGAAAAGTGCCGCTGCTTTCCGCAATTTGCGCTCCACAGCAAACGTGAAAAAATTGTTCAAAGAAATTTCAGGTTCCATCGTCGCACCGCAAGGCTTTCTCGCCAGTGGCGTGTTTTGCGACATCAAACGCCTCGGCACGGGCAAAGGCTCGAACAAAGGCCGAAAACGCGACCTCGCATTGATTGTGTCCGAAGTGCCGGCGACCGTCGCCGGAATGTTCACAACGAATCAAATCTGCGCCGCGCCGGTGAAGGTTTGCGTCGGGCGCGTGAAAAAAGGCGTGGCGCAGGCCGTCGTCATCAATTCCGGCAACGCAAACGCCTGCACCGGCAAACAAGGATTGAAGGATGCGCGGATGATGACGGACATTACCGCAAAAGCATTGGGCCTTTCGGCCAAACACATTCTTGTGGGTTCAACCGGGCGCATTGGTGTCGCGTTGCCGATGGTGAACGTGAAGCGCGGCATTCTCGAAGCCGCCAAACTTCTGGGAAGTTCATTGTGTCATGCTGACCACGCCGCGGAAGCGATTATGACGAGCGACACGCGATCCAAACAAATCGCGGTCGAATTCAAGCTCGATGGCAGGACGGTTCGCATTGGCGGCATTTGTAAAGGCGCGGGCATGATTCAGCCCGGCATGAGCGCCACCGGCAGGCGTCCCGCCGCAATGCCATTGCGTGCAACAATGTTGTGCTTCATCACAACCGATGCGGCCGTTGAAGCAAAAACCTTGCAAACCGTCTTGCGCGAGGCAGTCGCGCGGAGTTTCAATCGCATCACGGTGGATGGCGACATGAGCACCAACGATACAGTGCTGGTGCTGGCGAATGGGCTGGCGGGCAATAAAAAATTCGCAATTCGCAATTCGCAATTCGCAATTTTCCAATCGGCGTTGAATCGCGTCTGCTTGGAACTGGCGAAGATGATTGTGCGCGACGGCGAAGGTGTTCATCGCGTCGTGACCGTGCGCGTCAACGGCGCGGAAAATTTTGCCGATGCCGATGCCGCCGCCCGCGCCGTGGCGAACAGCGCGCTGGTCAAGACCAGTTGGCATGGCGGCGACCCGAATTGGGGCCGCATCATTGACGCGCTCGGTTATTCGCCGGCGAAAATCGTCGAGGAAAAGGTGGACATTGGGTACAGCGCGCCCGGCGGAAAGAAAATTCTCTGGAGTCTCAAGCGCGGCCAGCCGACGAAGGCGACGTTCAGGCAGCTCTGCGCTGCGGTATCGCCAAAGGAATTCGATCTGCACATCAATCTGAATCTCGGCAAGTCCAGTGCCGTGATGTATGCCGCCGATTTGACGGAAGCTTACGTGGATTTCAACAAAGGCGACGTGGGTGATCCGGGTTCGCTGGGCGGTTAAATCATTTCGGAGGGACGAGCTCCGCGAGTCCCTGACTGAAGTGCCCAAGAAATTTGGGGCTCGTGGAACTCGCCCCTCCGATATTGAAATAAAAAAGCCGCCGGATTGCTCCAGCGGCCTTTAAATTTTTTCGAGGACTTTAGTTTGACGTGCGTCCCGAAACGCCCTTGGTGCCTTTGGCGATGGCCTTGTCAGATTGCTTGGGACGCAACGCGCGGGAAGCAGCGCCGGCGCGCCACATTTCGGAATTGTGGATTTCGCCCAGTTCCTCCTGCAACTGCGCCTGGTAATTCGGTGCGCCGCAGGCGGAGAGCACGCGGGCGCATTCCTTGCCGGTCCGGACGCGTTCATACAGCGCCTTGAATACCGGCAGTACGGCCTTCTTGAATTTCGGTTTCCAGTCCAAGGCGCCGCGCTGGGCGGTCGCCGAGCAGTTGGAATACATCCAGTCCATGCCGTTCTCGTCCACGAGGCGGATGAGCGACTGCGTGAGTTCCTCGACGGTCTCGTTGAACGCTTCGCTCGGCGAATGGCCGTGGGCGCGGAGCACATCGTATTGCGCCTCCATGATGCCGGCCAGCGCGCCCATCAACACACCGCGTTCGCCCGTAAGATCACTGAACACTTCGTGCTGGAAGGTGGTCGGAAACAAATAGCCGGAACCGATGCCAACGCCGACCGCCAGACACCGGTCCTTGGCATGGCCGGTGGCGTCTTGTTCGACGGCGAAACTCGAATTGATGCCCGCGCCGGTGAGAAAATTGCGCCGGACGTTCAGGCCAGAGCCTTTGGGCGCAACCATGATGACGTCCACATTCTTTGGCGGAATCACGCCGGTCAGCTTCCGGTAGGCGATGGAAAAGCCGTGCGAGAAATAGAGCGCGGCGCCCGGTTTCAGATTTCGCTTTACGCTCGGCCAGATGGCGCGTTGCGCAGCATCAGACACGAGCATTTGAATGATCGTGCCGCGGCGCACGGCCTCTTCAATGTCGAAAAGTGTCTTGCCGGGTTTCCAGCCGTCCTTCACGGCGCGGTCCCAGTCGCGCTTGAACTGCGGCGCCTGGCCGATGATGACCTTGAAACCGTTGTCGCGCAGGTTGAGCGATTGCGCCGGCCCCTGCACGCCGTAGCCGATGATGGCGATAGTTTCGTTTTTCAACACCCGACGGGCTTTGGCCATCGGGAATTCCTTGCGAGTGACAACTGTTTCGAGGGTGCCGCCAAAATTGATTTTTGCCATGATTTCTTGTGAAGTTGAACGTTAAGTAACTGCCTGACTTGAAGCTATTTTCTCGGCAACGCGACCTTGCCGGTGCGTGTGATGTCCGTCACGCCGAACGAACTCATCAATTCGACGAACTTTTCCACCTTGCTTTCGTTGCCGGTGATTTCAATGGCGAGGCTCTTGGGTTGCACGTCCACGATTTTCGCGCGGAAAATGTCCGTGATTTGCATCACCTCGGCGCGCGACTTCGAATCCACTGAAACCTTCACGAGCACCAGTTCACGATCCACATATTCGCCCTCGTGGAAATCCTGCACCTTGAGTACGTCGGGCAGCTTGTTGAGCTGCTTGACGATTTGCTCCAGCGTCGCCTCGTCGCCGTGCGTGACGATGCTCATGCGCGACGTCTTGGGATCCTGCGTCGGGCCGACGTTGAGCGTGTCAATGTTGTAGCCGCGTCCGCTGAACAGGCCCGCCACGCGCGTCAGCACGCCGAACTTGTTCTCCACGAGAACTGAAATGGTATGTCGCATAAAACCGTTTGGAACGGAGGGAAGGCTAACAATCGCCAATACTCGGGTCAAATCGTAAATTAAAAGAACGGATTGTGTTCCTTTTCTTCAGCGACCGTTGTCAGCGGGCCGTGGCCGGGACAAATCAAAGTTTCCGGCGGCAGCGATAAAATTTGCTCGCGGATTTTCTGCCTGGCCAAATCCCACGACTGGTTGCCGCGCCCGATTGACCCGGCGAAAATCGCGTCGCCCACAATCGCCACGTGCGGCGCGTCCTCCTGCCAGTTGCCGACGATGTAAGTCACGCCGTCCTCCGCGTGGCCGGGCGTGTCGCGGTTCGTGATGCGCAGGTTGCCGAGATGAATGAAATCATTCGCGCGGTTCCGCTGGTCCACCGGCGCGTTTTTGGAACCGCTGTGTACTTTCGCCCTGGGAAACGCTTCGCGAATAGCGCCCAATGCAGCAACGTGATCGTGATGCGAGTGCGTGATGAAAATGTGCCGGAGCACAAGCTGATTTTCGGCAATGCAATCCAGAACCGGCTTCGCGTCCCAGCCGGTATCGAACAGCGCGGCTTCGCGCGAAACCTCGTCCCAAATCAAATAGCCATTGACCGCCATCCCCCCGGCTGTGGTTGTGAAGCAGCGCAATTCGCGCCACGTGCCCAGGTCTTTCTCCGTTGGCAGCCAGTTGTTGGCAATGCCTTCGAGTTTGGACGCATTTAAACCAATCAACGACGCGAGCGAGGCGAAATTTAGTTTTTTTGCTGTGAGGCCTGAATTTTCCAGCGCGGACAATTCGGTTTCGGAAATCCCGGCGGCCTTTGACGCTGCGGCGGCGGAAATGCCGCTCATGGCGCGCGCCTTGCTGATAATATCGCCCAGATGGTCTTCCAGAGTCACAGACGAAACGGTAGTCTTGTGATGGATTCGGCTGCAAGCTTTAGCTGCATGCAGAATTTTCGTGCGGACGACGCGGCGCAAGTTACGATGACACCATGTCTGCGGATTACGACAAATTGCTCGACGCGACGATTCAACATCTCGAAGATTTGAAATCGCGAGGCGTGCGGCATGTCGCCGTTTCGCCTGAAACGCTTCGCGCCTTGGCGCAACCGGTGCGTCCAATTGAAGGTAGGGACGCGCGGCCCGCGCGTCCGTCGGAAGTTCCTCCCCAATCGGACGAGCCGGCGGCTCGTTCCTACCAAAAAAGTAAATCTCCACCCATTGTGGAACAGGCGACATTGCTCGCGTTGCCGAGCGAGACCATTGCCAGCCAGGGTCCGCCGCTCGATCCGCAGGCAAAAGCCGCTGCGTTTGCCGCGTTGCGCGAGCGGGCGCTGGCCTGTGTCAAGTGCGCGCACCTTGCGTCATCGCGCAAGAACGTCGTGTTCGGCGTCGGCAGCATTGACGCGCAACTCATGTTCGTCGGCGAGGCGCCGGGCGGAGACGAAGACGAGCAGGGCGAACCATTCGTCGGCAAGGCCGGCCAGTTGCTCACGAGAATCATCCAGGCGATGGGACTGCAGCGCGCGGACGTTTACATCGGCAACATTTTGAAATGCCGTCCCGACACCCCCGGCCAGACCGCCGGCAACCGCAAGCCCACCGCTAACGAAATGGCCACGTGCATCCCGTATTTGCACGAGCAGATTGATTTGATCCGGCCCAAAGTGATTGTCGCCCTCGGTGCCACGGCGGTGGAAGGGCTGCTCGGCAAGACCCTTGGCATCACCAAGCTGCGCGGCACTTGGAAGACCTATCGCGGCACGCCACTCATGCCGACGTATCATCCGGCGTATCTGCTCCGCAACCAGGCCATGAGCGAGAAGCGCAAGGTCTGGGAAGATATGCTGGCCGTGATGGAAAAGCTCGAAATGCCCATCAGCGAAAAGCAGAGGCGGTTTTTCCTGAAAGTGTGAATTATATGAGCCACCGCAGAAAATTTTTAATCGTCGTTGTTGTGGCGTTAGGCGCGGCGATTCTCATTCCTATCATTCACCATTACCAACTGCGCGCCGTAACAGAGGCTTACATCGCCGAACTCAAAGCCAAGGGCGAACCGATGGATTTGGCGCAAGTGATTCCATCGTCCGTACCGCCGGAACAAAACAGTGCTGATACTTTTCGTAATGCAGATGAGCTATTTGATGCGTCATTTCATGCGGACAAAAGTCTTTTGGAAACAAATTATGTTTATGGGATGAGAATGGTTGCACCGGGCAAGGCAATGATTCGATGGCAGCAGCCTGACATTCGAGATATTGATGGAACTAATTCTTGGGGAAATGTGACGGCAGCCGTTGTTCAAAATGCAAAAGCTTTTGTGTTGCTTCAGCAAATCATTGAAAAGCCGACTTTCAATTTTCAAATCAAATATGAACAAGGAGTTGCCAATCTTAATTTTACCAATTTTTATCTCGCACAATCAAAAAGAGCAGCACAACGTTTGGAGGCTGCTGCACTTTGTGACTTGCATCGCAGCGACACAATTTCGGCGGTAAAAAATCTGCGCGCCATGCTTGCTTTGGTAAAAGCCATGCGCGATGAGCGGCTTATTATTTCCGAGCTTGTCCGCATGGCGATTGCCAGCATTGCCTTGGAAGTCAATTGGGAGGTTCTGCAATCTCCAAATCTGACCGACGAACAACTTGTAGAATTGCAGCATAATTGGGCAAACTTGGATTTTGTTCGTGGCGAAGAAAATGCGCTGGCAATGGAACGCGCAGCTGCTGAAATAACCCTCAAAAAATGGAGGAGTTCCAATTCCGGATTGCAACAGTATTTTGTTCTCGGAAGAAGATCACGAGAGTTAATAGGGCTTCCAAGTGAAGACGAGAGCCTTTGGGCCAAGGCTAGGACGACAACCAAAATTTTTATGTGGCGATATTGGTGGTCTTATCCTGACGAATTGCGTCTGATAAAAAGTTATCAGGTGTTTTTAGAAACAACGCGTTCTGCCGAGGCAAAGTATTCATTACTGACAGCACAACATGAACAAGAGGACAAATTGCGGAAGATTTTTATAGGCACAAATAATGAAGATACATTTCAGTTTTCTGATCCAAAAGAAGCGGATATGCACTTCATATTGTCTGCAGGCGTGCATTCGCTTGGTGCTTTTTCTCGCAAGGCGATGAGAGCAGAAACTGCGAAACAGATGACAATAACAGCCATCGCTTTGAAACGTTATCAACTCAAACATGGAAATTATCCGCCAAATTTGGGTTCGCTCGTGCCGGAATTTGTTTCGTCAATTCCACTCGATCCGATGGACGGCCAGCCGTTGCGCTATCGACTAAAAGCGGATGGAACATTCCTGCTTTATTCCGTCGGCGAAAACGGCGAAGACGATGGCGGCGATCCTTCGCTGTCCCAAAATGTCGAGTCCTCGTATTTTTACTGGCAAAATTCTCGTGCGCTTGACTGGGTCTGGCCGCAGCCTGCAACCGCTGAAGAAATTCAGGCTTATTACGCCCACCAAAAATCCGGGAAATAAATTCATGTTAATTCGCGGATTGCTCCCATGGTTTTTTCCGCTATAACCAGCATCCGATGTTCAAGTCGCTGTTCAAGCCCGTCATTGCCTGGTATTTGGGTGCGCTCAAAAGCGGTGGTTATTCGGTCATCGTGTTGCTCATGGCCATCGAAAGCTCTGTTGCGCCATTGCCGAGCGAAGTCATCATCCCGCCCGCGGCGCATCTGGCCTACACCCAGCAGATTCCGCTAAGTCTTTGGGGCATCGTCATTGCCGGAGCGCTCGGTTCGTGGCTCGGCGCGACGGCGATGTATTGGGCGTCGCGAATTGCCGGGCGTCCACTGGTAATGCGTTATGGCCGGTTCGTGATGATTTCGCCGGAGAAAGTCGAAAAGGCTGAGCGCTGGTCGGCGCATTACGGCGCGATGGGCATTTTCATTTCGCGGTTGCTGCCGGTGGTGCGGCATCTCATCGGCATTCCGGCGGGCATCGTGCGGATGAATTACCTGAAATTTTCAATCTACACACTGCTCGGCTCGGCGATCTGGTGCGCGGTGCTGTGCTACGTCGGTGTCAAAGCCGGGCAGGATGAGCAGTTGATGAATGGCGAGTATCATCGCGTCACCCTCTGGCTCGCTGGCGCAATGCTGGTGCTCGGCGGACTTTATTATTTCTTCGTCCACCGGCACATCAGGCAAACTGCGAAGTGAGAAGGCAGAAGGCAGAATAGATTTTTTGGGAGGGACGGCGTATCGCCGTCCCTGAATTAAAATAATGGGCCGACATCCGCTTTCGCGAATCCCAAGGGGACGCCTGTCAATCAAAGGTGGTGCCGAACCATTTCTGATAGAACGGCCCGACCACCGGCATGGGCTTCATCTCACCGTTGATGGCGGCGACCAGTCCAAGAATCCAAAGCACCAGCATCGAAGCCCATAGAGCTACAATGCACAGCCAGCCGAGGACGGGAATAAAGACAAGAATGACTTCACAAACCACAACGGCGATGCCGGTCAATAAAAAACCGAGCATCTGGCGGAGGTGAAACGCGCCAAGCTTCGTCTTTTTGTTCATGTGAACGATGATGGCCACAATGAAGCCAATCAGGGTGATGTAAGCGACGATTGCGACCGTTTTATCTTCACCGCCGGTCGCCGGTGGCGGCGTTGGTGTTTGGTTTTCTGGCATATGGGTTTCCTTTCTTGGGTTTGCCCGCCTGATACGCCCATTCGATTCGACATGCAACTCAAAAATCAGGTCTCGTTTCCGCGCTTGTCCGCGCAAATTGGCGGTTGAAAATTCCTTTGCACCCTGGCGGCTTTGCGTTGAAATTCCATTGTGACTGTGATTGAAGCCATCCGCAAGAAGTTGAGCGTCTTGCCGCACAAACCGGGCATCTACCTGATGAAGGACCGGTTCGGCACGGTCATTTACGTCGGCAAGGCGCGCGACCTGCGCAAACGTGTGAGCCAGTATTTCCATCCGTCGCGGCGCATGGGCTGGGACCTGAAATTCAACGCGCTGGTCGAGGCCATCCATGATTTCGACATTCACGTCGTGCGGAGCGAACCGGAGGCGTTTCTGCTCGAAGGCAAACTCATCAAGGAATTTCACCCGCGCTACAACGTCAGTTTCCGCGACGACAAACGGTTCCTGATGCTCAAGGTGAATTTGAACGACCCGATCCCCAACTTTACCTTCACCCGGCTGAAAAAAGACGATGGCGCGCGGTACTTCGGGCCGTTCTCGAATTCGGGCGCGCTGCGCAACACGCTCGCGTTGGTACGGCGGCAGTTCAATCTGCGCGGCTGCCGCGTGTTCACGCCGGGCGAGGCCGACTACAAGCATTGCCTTTATGCGCACCTTAAATACTGCACCGCGCCATGCATCGGCAATGTGACGCACGAACAATACCTGGAGCAGGTGACCGCCGCGTGCGATTTCATCGAAGGCCAGTGCCACGAAATGAAGGAACAGCTCGAAATCGAAATGCGCAGGGCCGCCGCGTCACAGGATTACGAGAAGGCCGCCAACTTGCGCGATCTCATCTCCGACCTGAACGAAACGACGAAGAAGGAACGAAAATTCAAGCGCGTGCCTTACACGTTGCCGCTGGCGATGGATCCGCAGCGCGATCTGGCCGAACTCGCAAAGGTTCTTGGTTTATCCGCACCGCCTCAACGCATCGAAGGTTTCGACATTTCGAACATCAGCGGCACGTTCGCCGTGGCGTCGCTCGTGAGTTTCAAAAACGGCCGGCCCGACCGCGCGAATTATCGCCGGTTCAAAATCAAAACGGTCGAGGGCCAGGACGATTTTGCCAGCATGGCGGAGGTGGTGCAACGCCGGTATTCGCGGCTTTTACGCGAATCCAACGTAGGACAGGCTTCCAGCCTGTCTCATACTTCCAGATCAAAAGATGGAGACAGGCGGGACGCCTGTCCTACGCTTCCCCAACTCATCCTGATCGACGGCGGCAAGGGGCAGCTCAATGCCGCGTGTGCCGAGTTGAAGAAACTTGGCCTCGAAAAAATTCCCGTTATCGGGCTGGCAAAGGAATTTGAGGAGATTTACCAGCCCGGTAAAAGCGAACCGCTGCGGCTCGGCCTCAACCATCCGGGGGTGAAACTGCTCCAGCGGATTCGCGATGAATCGCATCGCGTGGCGAATTCCTACAACGCGCAGCTCCGCATCAAGCGGATTTCGGAAAGCGTGCTGGATGAATTTCCCGGCATCGGGGAGCGGCGCAAACAGGCGTTGCTGAAAAGATTCGGCTCGGTGCAGCGATTGCGAACGGCGACGCTGGAACAAATCGCTGCCGTGCCGGGTTTCGGCGGAAAAGCGGCGAAGGAACTGAAAGCTTTTCTCGAAGCGCGGTCAGTTCTTACAGCGTAGTGTAAAACCACTAACGAATACTATTTGAATCGGTCGTTGATTGGGCTCTCGTTGCTTGTTGAGAAACTAAATTTATTTTGAAACGACCGCCGGGAATAAACGAAGGACCGAGTTTTAAGAGAAAAATGTTTGAATCCGAAGTTGCTGTTAATTCACCCCAATCGGTCGCATTGTTAGCGGAAGTGTATCCAACGGCATGGAAGCCTGAATCAAAAATTTGAATCTGTATTCGATACACATCTGTTTTTCGATGAACAAATAGATATTCACGATGAGAGTTCGCGAACGGATTTTCCAATTCAATCCAGTATTCGACTTCACCTTGTGAAGTGGGAATTCGACCAATCGGACATTTCTGGATATCGTTGGTGTAAAATGAAGGGAATACGCCGAAGGCTTCTCGCTGTGCTGCAAAAGTAAATCCCGCCGCTGTTACCGTAGCAACAATTGCGATAACGAAGTTGAGGGTGCTACGTTTCCAGTATGCGATGGTCGTAACGATTGCACTTAAAAGTGTTCCGAGTGTAAGCGGAATGATTACAAAAAGAGCTTCAAGTGATACTCCATATCGAAACCAGTTTGTCAACAAGCCGACGTAAACAATGCTAGTGGCAAAAATCAAAATGATAAGCGCCAAAGACAATTTACGAATCATAAAACGAACGTGGTGATTTATTTTTACCGCTTAATCGAAAACGTATTCCCTAAATTTTATTTGTCGAGAGGAACTTGGTTGAAAGAAATTCGTGCCAATTCGTGAAATTCGTGTCTTTATTGTGGCATGAATGTTCAAGTAGCGGTGCTTTGCGACGCCGCGACCGACGACAACGGGAAAATGAATCTCCTCGGCGCGTTCGACACGATTTACGCGCAGCAATTGCCTGCCGTGCATCCGCAATGCGCCGTGGCATTGCGCGTCACGTTCGCTGCTGACGACGAGGGGCAGCGCAAGCTGAAGCTGAATTTCATCAATGCCGACGGCCATCCCATCATGCCGCCCATCGAGATCCCGGTCAAAGTGACGCTGCCGGACGACGCGCATTTCCTCACGCGCAATTTCATCGTGAACATCCAGCAATTGAAGTTCGCCGAGGCGGGTTTGTATTCGGTGGATGTCCGGCTGGATGACAAATCGCAGGCGAGCATTCCGCTGCTGGTGAAAAACATTCCGCCGCGCGCGGTGGTGTGAAAAAATGCAGAAGGCTGAATGAAGAATGAAGAAATTACTTACGCACACCTGACCTTTGAATAGAAATGACTTTTGACTCCATACTTTGCGCAAAATGAAAACCGAAACAGTCCTTCAACTCGATTTACCGGGCGTCAAAAAGCTCAAGAGCGGCAAGGTGCGCGAGGTCTTCGACCTCGGCGATGCCTTGCTGTTCGTCGCGACCGACCGCCTCTCGGCGTTCGACGTCATCATGCCCAACGGCATCCCGCGCAAAGGCGAGGTGCTCACGCAGATTTCGTATTTCTGGTTCGCGCAAACCGAATCGTTTCAGCCGAACCATCTCATTTCGCGTGCCAACGAGCCGCCGCCGAAAAATCTTCAGCCGTTTGCGGACAAACTCGCGCGCCGCTCGATGATCGTGAAGAAATGCGAACCGCTGGCCATCGAATGTGTCGTGCGCGGCTATCTCGCCGGCAGCGGCTGGAAGGAATATCAGAAATCGCGGACCGTTTGTGGCATTAAGCTGCCGCCGGGCCTGAAGGAATCCAGCGAACTGCCGGAGCCGATTTTTACACCGGCCACGAAGGCCGAGACCGGTCACGACGAAAATATTTCATTCGCGGAAGCGGCGAAGATTGTAGGTGCGGACATCGCAGAAAAAGCGCGCGCAGCGAGTTTGAAGATTTACAATTTCGCCCGCGATTACGCGCGCCGGCGCGGCATCATCATCGCCGACACGAAGTTCGAGTTCGGTTTGGACAACGGCAAACTCATTTTGATTGATGAAGTATTGACACCGGATTCGTCGCGTTTTTGGCCTGCCGACCAGTATCAGCCCGGTCGCGGCCAGCCGAGCTTCGATAAACAATTCGTCCGCGACTATCTCGAAACGCTCGATTGGGACAAAACTCCGCCCGGCCCGAAATTGCCAGACGATGTCGTCGCGAAAACGACAGCGAAATATTTGGAGGCGTATGAAAAGCTGACTGGGGAAAAGCTATAGCCAGTTGGATGAATATCAATGACTCGCCGCTATTATAGTTCGAGAAACAAACCAACAAGTCTCACGGTTGAGGAACTCTATTGGAAATTACAGCATCTTTATCTGATGTTTCGTGATAAAGATTTCTTCAAAGAAAAAACTGGAACAACGCAAGCCGGCTATCCTGACGCGGTTAAACATGAAGCGGCAGTAGCTCTCGACTTCCAGCCATTTCCAATTACTAAGTGGTCAGCAGCCGATATCACAGAAGACCACATTTTTGATGTGATTGAATTTTTGTATGACCGCGTTTCCAAGCCTGGTGTAATGGTTGATAAAACAACGGATTCAGGATGGAACTATTCCGATTACGACAGTTATGACCGCGAAGCCGGGCGAAAGGAATTTAGAGACAACGTCAATTCGTTTCTGGCTGATTGTAAAACTGGATTTGAGTTGACTAAAGAAGGCATTGTTCTGGCGTTGGGCACACACGGGCTGCAACACATTTTGGATGCGGAAATTGTTCCCTACGACGAACGAAATGTTGACAGCAAGGTTCGAAATGCCATTGCGAAATGGCGAAACCGCGATTTATCCCTTTCAGGGAAAAAGGAGGCTATCAGGGAACTTGCCGATGTTTTTGAGTGGCTCAAAAAAACTAAAAAGCTCAGCACTGTATTAGATGGGAAAGATGAATCGGTATTATTTGATTTAGCCAATAACTTCGGCATTCGTCACCACGACCCAAAGCAGAAGACCAATTACGACGCTGCAATTTGGTATTCATGGATTTTCCATTTTTATTTAGCGACGTATCATGCTGCGATTCGGTTGTTGATAAAAAAAGAAAAGAGTGCAAAACCTCCAGCACGGCAAATCCAACGGACACGATAATTTGTCTGTTTGGCTAAACCATGCAAACTTTGGTCGAAGATTTTCTGCAATATTTGCGCCACGAACGTGGGCAGGCGGAGCACACGCAGAAGACTTATGCCGCATTGCTCGGAAAATTCATCGCGTGGGCAGGCAAACATGGATTGACGGACTGGAGGCAGGTTGAACTGAAGCACCTCATGGCGTTCCTTCAGCACGAACGCGAACGCGCTCTGCTCAATCAGCCAAAAGATTCGCCGCGCCGGTTGAGCGGTGAAAGCGTTTATCTTGAAATCGCCGCGTTGCACGCGTTTTATCGCTTCGCCGAAAATGAAAAGTTATTGCCGGTCAACGTGGCGGAAAATCTGTCGTTGCCGCGCCGATGGAAACGCCTGCCGAAAGCATTATCGAACCAGGAGATCGAAAAACTGCTCACTCCGGAAAAGCCCGAAACGTCCGAAAGCTTGTGCGATCAGGCGGTTTTGGAACTCGCTTACGCCTCCGGTTTGCGGCTCGCTGAATTGCGAAATTTGCGCCTGGAACAACTGCATCTCGAAGTCGGCTTCATCAACGTCATCGGTAAAGGCAACAAGGAGCGCGTCGTGCCGGTTGGGCGCAAGGCTGTTGAAGCATTGAATCGTTACATTAAAGTCGGCCGGCCGAAGCTCGTCACGCCGCGTTCGCCGGCAAATGTGTTTTTGACGAAACGCGGCACACCGTTCGCGGCGGTGACACTCTGGTTGCGGATTAAAAATCGAGTCAAGCGGACTGATGTCGCGCGCAATATCACACCGCACATGCTGCGGCACAGTTTCGCGACGCATTTGCTGGAGCACGGCGCGGATTTGCGGGTGATTCAGGAATTGCTCGGTCACGCGAACATCAGCACGACGGAAGTTTACACGCACATCACCGGCAACCGGCTGCGCGACATTCACAGGAAATTTCACCCACGGGCAAAAGAATGATCACCGCGCCCCTGTGGATTTGCCTTGGAAGAATTGAAAAACTAAGCGCCGTTGTCGCCGATGGCTTCCACAGGGCAGCCTTCCTTGGCTTCCTTGCAGCGCGCTTCTTCTTCGGGCGAGGCCGGCTGTTTGCAGACGACTGAGTATCCGCCGTCTTCATTGCGCTTGAAATTGTCCGGCGCCGTCTCGCGGCACAGGTCGCAGTCAATGCACTGGTTGTCCACGTAGTATTTGCCCGGGACATTTTCGGGATATTTATTTGCAACGTCAGCCATAAATTGTCCGGTCAATATGGCCGCTGCCTGTGTTGCTGGCAAGTTTCATTTGCTTTTCCAAATGTCATGCGGTGTGAATTGAAAATTGCGAAGAGAAAGCGGTTACATCCCCAAAACTTTCACCGCTTCCGTGGCAAGGTTCAGCACCACGCTCGGAAATAAACCGAGCCAGAACATGCCTGCGATGCAAACGCAAACGGAAAACTTAATTGGCCCGGACAAACGAATCGGCGTCAAATCCGGCACGTCCTTGCTCCAGTAAATTGCGCGAACCACGCCAAAATAGTAATAAAGCGAAATCACAATCCCCGCCAGCGCCGTGAACGCGAGGCAATAATAGCCGGGATTTGTCGAGCCTTGCGCGATGACAGCTTTGAGCAGCAAAAACTTCCCGAAAAATCCGGCCATGGGTGGAATTCCCGCCAGCGACATCATGGCCAGCGTCATTGTTGTGGCCAGCAAAGGCGAGCGCCGGTTCAAGCCTGCCAGTGCCGGAATATCCTCGCTTTCCAAGTGCCGCATTACGACGCAAATCACAATGAATGCCGCCAGCACCGTGAACAAATAACCGGCCAGATAATACAACAATGCCGTTTGTCCGGTCGCGCTCAACGCCGCCACGCCGAGCAATAAATAACCCGCGTGTGCGATACTCGAATAACCGAGCAGCCGCTTCATATTGCGCTGCGGCAGCGCGCAGAGGTTGCCGTAAAGGATCGTGATGCCGGAAATCACGATGAGTAAACCGGCCCAATGTTTCGCAACGTCCGGCAATGCGGTGAACAGCACACGCAGCAACAAAACAAATCCGGCGGCTTTTGAGCCGACCGCCAGAAATGCGGTCGTTGGCGTCGGCGCGCCTTGATAAACGTCCGGCACCCAAATTTGGAACGGAACTGCGGCGATTTTAAAGCCAAGCCCGACGAGCACAAACAGCACGCCGATGAGGAAAATTTTGTTGGTCTCGAACTGCGCCGCGACCGCCGCAAGTTCGTTGAAATTCAACCTGCCCGTCGTTCCCCACACCAGCGCAATGCCGAACACGAGAAATGCCGACGACAACGCGCCGAGAATCAGGTATTTCACGCCGGCTTCGAGCGACACCAGCCGCCCGCGCTGGAAACTCGTCAGCACGTAAAAAGTGACGGTAATCAGTTCGATGGAAACAAAGAGCATCGCAAAATCGTTGGCCGACGCCGCGAACAACATTCCCGCCAGCGCGAAAACGATGAGCGAATAATATTCACTGATGCCTGTGGAAATGCGGTCGGAAAATTCCACCGACATGAACAGCACCAAAATCGCGGTGACGAGAAAGAACCGTTTGAAGAACACCGCCAGTGTATCTTCCACAAACATGCCGTTGAACGCCGTGCCCGTCAGACTGCAAATGCCGTAGCCGCTCAAGCTTGCCGCGAGCAACAATCCCAGCGCCGCCACCGCCGCGTAACCAAGGAAGTGCCTGCGCCCGGCGGGCATCCACAAATCCGCCAGCAGCAGCACGAGGCCGAGTGCAATCACCCCAATTTCCAAACTCATCAAAGAAGCGTTCATCAGTTTCGGATTGCGGATTTCGGATTGCCGGTTGAAAAAGTTTTTAGTTTCCAGTTTTCAGTTTCAAGTTTGGCTACGGTCGGCGACTGAACCCTTGAAACTTGAAACTTGAAACTTGAAACAATTTTCTCTGCGTCCGGCGTGATCTGTTCCGTGAGCAAACGCGGAAAAAAGCCGAATATCAGCAGACTCGCGAGCAGCAGCGCGTAAGGCAGCTTGCGCCAAAGGCTCGTGGCGTCGGCAAGGTTCGCCCATTTCTCCGGCAGCGGTCCGTGCAAAACATTTCGCACCGCGCGCGTCATGTAAACCGCGCCGATGATTAGCGCGCCCCAAAGCGCAAGACCCGTCACCAGTGGAAACACTTTCCACGCGCCGAAGAAGACCATGACTTCTCCAACAAAATTCGCAAAGCCCGGCAAACCGCATCCGGCCAATGCCGCCATGAGCAGCGCGGTGCCGATGAACCGCAATTGCCGGCACAGCCCGCCTAGCTCGCTCATTTTGAGCGTGCCGGTTTTTTGATAAATGTAGCCGCTCAATGCGAAGGTCAGCGCCGCGAGGAATCCGTGCGCGATCATCACAAACACCGCACCGGTCACGCCGATGAGGCTCAAGCTCGCGATGCCGAGGAAGGCAAAACCCATGTGCGCCACGCTGGAATTACCGATAAGCAGATTAAGGTCCTTTTGCCGCATCGCCACCCAGCCGATGTAAAGAATGTTGCCGAGGCAAAGCCAGGCGAGGATTTGCACCCAGCTCTGTGCCGCCTGTGGCATCAACGGCAGCGCGATCCGGATCAAACCGTAGAGGCCGAACTTTTTCAGCACACCCGCGTGCAGCATCGCTGTCGGCGTTGGCGCAGCCGCGTAACCCAGCGGCGCCCACGAATGGAACGGCCAGAGCGAGACCAAGATGCCGAAACCGAACAACAACAGCGGGAAAATGAAATTTTGCGCGTGCGTTGAAAGCGGATGCGCCGCGATGTATTCCGTGAGTTTTGGAATATCAAACGTGTTCACACCCGATTTCAGGTAAAGCATGATGAGGCCGATAAGAGCGATGAGCGCGCCAATGCTGAGGTAGAGCGTGATTTGAAACGTCGCATAATTCTTCCGCTCGCCACGGCCCCACACGCCGATCATGATAAACGTCGGCACCAGCGCGAGTTCGTGGAAGAAGTAGAAGAAAAACAGGTCGAGCGACGCGAACGCGCCAAGGATGCCGCCCGTCATCACGAGCAGCAGAATGTAAAATTCCTTCTCGCGCGACCGGATTTCCCACGAGCAGCACACGGCGGCGAACGCGACGATGGTGCCCATCAAAATCAAGCCGACGTTCAAGCCGTCCGCGCCGACGTGGTAACTGATGCCGAGCGATTCGACCCACGGAATTTGCTGCTCGAATTGATAGCCCGCCTGGTCCGTGACAAACTGACAGAACATTTTCACCGCCAGCAGCATCGAGATGAATGTCACCGCGACCGCGACGGCGCGGATAATCACGCGGAAATTGCGCGGCACAAACACCAGCAACAACGCCGCCAGCAGCGGCCAACCGAGGATGTAGGTCAAAATGGACATTTTATTTCCCCAAAACCAAATACATGACCACCGCCACGCCCAGCACGAACAGAAAGGCATAGGTTTGGAGATTGCCGGTCTGGACGAGCCGCAACGTGCGGCCGGTCAAATCCGTGCCACCGCGAACAAAGCCGATGCAGGCCCAATCCACCAACCAACGATCAATCCAATCCATCACTGCGGCGATGAAATCATGCGCGCGGATGACCGTGGCCTCATAAATTTCGTCGAAGTAAAAACGGTTCTTCATGGCGGTGGCAAAACCACCGAGTTTGGCGGGCAATGGATCGCTCGTCGCGTTGCGATACAGCGTGCGTGCAGCGAAAAAACCCACTGCAATGAAAGCGATCCCAATCAACGTGCCAATGGGCGAATGAACAAATGGTTCAACCAGACTTTGCGCCAACGGAACGCCGAATTCTCGCCCGGAGAATTGCGAAGCGTAGGTCTGGCTGACCCCAATGACACCGCCAATGAACGCGAACACACCCAGCACGCGCAGCGGCCAGGCCATGACAGCGGGCGATTCGTGAACGTGTTCAGCAGCCTCAGTCTTCGCTTTGCCGAGAAACGCGACGTAGAACAACCGGAACATGTAAAATGCCGTCAAACCCGCCGTGAACGCGCCGACGACGAAGAGCGGATAATTCCCTTTGTCCAGCGCCTGACCGAGAATACTGTCTTTGGAGTAGAAACCGCTGAACGGCGGCACGCCGCTCAAGGCCAGAGTTGCAATCAAAAAGGTCCAGAATGTGACGCCCATTTTGCTGCGCAGCCCGCCCATCTTCCAAATGTCCTGCTCCTCGTGCAGCGCGATGATGACCGAACCGGCGCCGAGGAACAGCAGCGCCTTGAAAAACGCGTGCGTGGTGAGGTGAAACATCGCAGGTGTCGGCCCGGCCAGACCCACGGCCATGACCATGTAACCGAGTTGCGAAATTGTCGAATAGGCGAGGATGCGTTTGATGTCATTTTGCTGGATGGCAATCAACGCGGCGAGTAACGCGGTGAAACCGCCAATCCATGCGATGACTTGAAGCGCGTCAGCATTGAGCAAAAATAAAATGCGGCAAAGCATGTAAACGCCGGCCGCCACCATCGTCGCGGCGTGGATCAAAGCAGACACGGGCGTCGGGCCTTCCATCGCATCGGGCAACCATACGTGCAGCGGGAATTGTGCGGATTTGCCCACTGCGCCGCAGAAAATCAGCAGCGCGGCAATGGAAGCCATTCCGCCGAGCGCGGCGGGGTTGGCGGTGAGCTTAATTTGCAGCACCGTGAAATTGAGCGAGCCGAGCAGTCCCCAAACCATCAAAATGCCGAGCAAGAAACCAAAGTCGCCAAGGCGGTTGGTTATGAAGGCTTTTTTCGCCGCGTCGGCTGCGCTGGGACGTTCAAACCAGTGACCGATGAGCAAGTAGGACGATACGCCGACGAGTTCCCAAAAGATGAAAAGTTCGATGAAATTGTTCGCCAGCACGACGCCGAGCATCGAGAAGGTGAACAGGCTTAAGCATGCGAAATAGCGTGAGAAGCCGCGGTCTTCGTGCATGTAGCCGAAGGAATAAATATGAATCACGCCGCCAACGCCGGTGACGATGAGCATCATCATCAGGCTCAACGCGTCGAGCTTCAACCCGAAGTCCACCTGCAAATCGCCGATGGTCAACCAGTTGGCGACGGATTCGGCGGGTGTCGGTGTCCAACCGTTCGCCGCGATGAATGAAATCGTGAGGACGAAACCGATGACAATCGCGCCGATGGACAAAAGCGCGCTCACGGTGCGGTGACGCAGCGTGAAAAGCGTTATCGCCACCGCTGCAAGCAGCGGCAGAAACAAAATGAGCCAGGGTAACAGTTCTGATTTCATCAAAGTTTCATCAAGGTCAGGTCTTCGACGTGGGCGGTCTGGCGTTTGCGATACAGCGCCACGATGAGCGCGAGGCCGACCGCCACTTCCGCCGCCGCCACGGTGATGATGAAGAAGACCAGGATCTGGCCGTTCAAGTTGTTATTGAACCGTGAAAACGCGACAAGCGCGAGGTTCGCCGCGTTCAGCATCAGCTCCAGCGACATGTAGATGACAAGCAGATTGCGGCGCGTGATCACGCCCAGCAAACCGAGCGCGAACAACAAAAAGCTCACAACCAGATAATGTTCGAGTCCAACTTGCATGTTATTTCAAATCCTTTTTGCTCAATAAAATCATGCCGACCATCGCCACGAGGAGCAGGATGGATATGACTTCAAACGGTAGCACGTATTGGGTGAATAAAAGTTTGCCGAGCGATGCGGTATCACCTTCAAGCGTGGGCAAAGAAGAAGAATTCAATACGGTGGAGCCCAGGCTCTTCAGGAAAATTGCCACGATGGCGCCGACGGACAGCAACCCGGTCGCGACGCTGAAAGATTTGATTTTTCGCCGTTGTTCCTCTTTCAAATCGAGCAGCATGATGACAAACAGGAACAGGACGATGACTGCGCCGGCATAAACGATGATCTGGACGGCGGCGAGGAAGAACGCGTGTAGCAGCACGAACAGCCCGGCCATCGAAATGATGGTCAGCACGAGGAACATCGCGCTCGTGACCGGATTGCGGCTGAACGGATTGGCGATGACCAGCACGCCGCACAGCAGCGTCAGGAACGCAAATACGTAAAATAAAATGTCAGGCAGTCCCATGTTTCCCTTGCTTCAAATTTTCACCGGAAAATCTTCCTGCTCTCCGGCTTCTTCGAGTTTTTGCTTCCATTTCCGGACGCCGCCGACCGTGCCGCCGAGCGCGAGCAGTTTTTCCTTGTTGTAAATCATTTCGGCACGGGTCAGACCGGTAAACGAGTAATCCCTTAGCAAAAAGATGGCTTCCTCCGGGCAGACTTCCTGGCAAAAGCCGCAGAAGATGCAGCGAAGCATGTCAATTTCGAATTCCTTCGGTATTTTTTCGGCGTTCGGTCGGTCGGCAAGCTGGCCGACCGGGCCCGGCGGAATGATTTTGATGGCCCGCGGCGGGCATACAAATTCACAAAGCTGGCAGGAGACGCACTTGGTGTTGCCGTCCTGATCGCGGACGAGATAAGGCGCTCCGCGATAGTCCGGCGGCACGGCCCATTTCTGTTCGGGATATTCCATCGTGATGGTTTTGCCGCCGAACAACGAACGGAACAAATGCCGGGCTGTGACTTTGAATCCGCCGACAATTGCCGGCAGATAGAGCCTTTCCCAAAGCGTCAACGGTTTGCGATTAACAATCATGTTCAACTCTTCATCCACAAAATTACCGCCGTCGCCAAAATGTTTGCCAGCGCCAGCGGCACGAATCGCCGCCAGCCCAAATCCATCAACTGGTCATACCGGAAACGCGGCCACATCCAGCGCACCCAGATGAATACCACCATGAACAAAAGCATCTTTGCGACGAAAATGAAAATATGCGCGATGCCTTGTCCCAATGTCGCCGCCGGATGATCCAGCCCCCAAAACGGCAGCGTCCAGCCGCCAAAAAACAGCGTCACCATCATCGCCGCCGACGCGATCATGTTGGAATATTCGGCGAGGAAAAACAGCGCGAATTTCATCGAGCTGTATTCGGTGTGATAGCCGCCAACCAGTTCCTGCTCGGCCTCGGGAAAATCGAACGGCAGACGGTTTGTTTCCGCGAATGACGCGACCATGAAAATGAGAAACGAAACCGGCGCGTAAAGAACCAGCCAGCCATGTTGTGTTTGCCAGCCGATAATCCGGCTCAAATTCAAATTGCCAACGATGAGCAACACCGGAATCACCGACATGCCCATCGCGACTTCATACGAAATCATCTGTGCGCCCGACCGGATGCCGCCGAGGAACGGATATTTCGAATTCGCCGCATAGCCCGCCAGGACAATTCCGTAAACGCCGATTGAAACGATACCGAAGGTGTAAAGAATGCCGATATTCAAATCCGCAATGACCATTTTCTGATGGCCAAGTTGTGAGCCGAACGGAATCACCGCGACCACCAGCATCGAGGGAATTATTGCAATCGCCGGCGCGAGCCAGAAAAACGCCTTGCGCACGCCCGCCGGAGTGAAATCTTCCTTGAGCATGAATTTTAACCCGTCCGCAAACGGCTGGAACAGTCCGAGCCGGATCAAAAACGGCCCGATGACGGGAATGTCCTTGACGAACGGCGGCGCAGCGCGGTTCGGCCCGACGCGGTCCTGAATCCACGCTGAAATTTTGCGCTCAGCCAAAACCGCGTAGGCGACCATGCCCTGCACCACCGCGATGACCACGGCGATCTTGACCACGCTGAAGATGATAAAATTCCAGTCCATTTTAGACTTTCACGGTCACGCCTGTGTTACTGAGACTCGCCCACGTCAAACCGTTGAACGCCGGCACCTCTTTGGCCATTTCGTTGAACAAACCTTCGATGGTCATGGCGACGTTTTGGCCGGTGACGTTGTGAACCAGGTCGCGTAAAAATTCCCATTCAGGGCGTGCGTCGCCGGGCGGCTCAACGGCCTTCATGAACTTTTGGACTCGGCCTTTGGCGTTTGTAAACGTGCCGCGTTTCTCGGCGTGCGTGCAGCCGGGCAAAACGTAATGTGCCAGCCTCGTCGTCGCGTTCGGCAAAATGTCGCTGACGATGAGCGTTTCCAGTTTGCCAAGCAAATCCACGCCGATGCCTTGTTTGGTCACGTCCTCGCCGAAAACAATGAGAGTCGTGATCTTTCCGTTCTTAATGCCGCTGGCAATTTTTGGCAAACTGGCGCCCATTTCGGCCGCGCAAATTCCCGTCAGCCGCGCGCCGTTCGTGTTCGGATTCTTGTCCGCGTTCACGAGCAGTTTGTCGGCTTCGCCCATGCGCGCGATGGAGTCGCTGATGGCGCCAAGCTTTGCCTTGAGTTTGCCGAGCAGCCAGAGCTCCTCGTTCGTCTGCCGGGCCGAAGCTATGATGGCCACCGAACCTTGAGAGGCTTTCTTCAGCTTTTCCGCGATTTCGTTCAGCGCAACCGCCCAGGTTGTCTTTGGACTTTGGACTTTGGACTTTGGACTTCGGATTTCCGTGAGCCGGTCTTCGCGGCCAATCCACTTGTAATTCAAGCGGCCGTAATCGCACATCCAGCACGAGTTGACGGCGTCGTTTTGACGCGGAGTGTAGCGGTAAATTTTTTCCTCGCGCGAGCCGATGATGATATTACAGCCCGTCGCGCAGCTCGTGCAGATGCTCTTGGTTTCCTTCAGGAACCACACGCGCATCTGGAAGCGGAAATCCTTGGACGTGAGCGCGCCGACGGGACAAATGTCCACGGTGTTCAGCGTGTAATTGTTGTCGAAGGCTTTGCCCGGATAAGCGGTAAGCGTGCAGTAGCTGCCGCGATTGACGATGCCGAGCGCGTCGTCGCCGACGATGTCCTTCGTGAACCGGATGCAGCGCGTGCAAAGAATGCAGCGTTCGTCATCGAGCACGATGCGCGGGCCGAGATCAATGGTCTTGGGTTTGTGAACTTTCGATTCGACGAAACGGCTCTCCGATTTGCCGTAATCCACCGAGTATTCCTGCAGTTTGCATTCGCCGGCCTGGTCGCAAATCGGGCAATCCAGCGGATGATTGATGAGCAGGAATTCGAGCACGCCCTCGCGCATTTGCTTCACGCCGGGCGTGTCCGTGTAAATCTCCATGCCCGGCGAAATCGGCGTGGCGCAGGCAATGACCGGGCGCGACATCATGGTGACCTTCGGCGAACCATCGGGATTCAAAATCGGTTTGTGATCGTGGCCGAACGCCGGCATGCCGAATTCGACGAGGCACATGCGGCAATTGCCCGCAACAGGCAGCTTGGAATGATAACAATAATGCGGCACCACGACACCCGCCGACTCGCAGGCCTGGATCATTGTGGTCGGGATCGGCTTGCCGGAAACCGGGTCGGGCATCGTCTTCGGCACCTCGACTTCACGGCCGTCCACCTTGATTTTGATTTTGTCCACGGGCGGCGCGGGCTTGGTTGTTTCTTGAGTTGTCACAAACTTAATTCATTCACTGGTTCGACGTGGACGGCGCTCTTCGTCGGCCGCGCCTTTGGCGACAAATTCGTCTTTGAACTTGGTCACAAAGCTTTGCACCGGCCATGCGCAGGCCTCGCCGAAGGCGCAAATCGTTCGGCCGCCGGGAATGTTGTCCGCGATTTTCACCAGATAGTCCGCATCTTGCGCGCGGCCTGCGCCATGCGTGAGGCGATGCAGAGCCTTGCTCATCCAGAGCGACCCTTCGCGGCAGGGTGTGCATTGGCCGCAGCTTTCGTGCGCGTAAAACTCCGCGATGTTCGCCAGCGCCTCGACGATATCAGTCGAGTCGTCCATCACGATGATGGCGCTGGAACCGCTCATCGAACCGGCCTGGACCAATGAATCGAAATCGTAAGGCAAATCGAGCAGGTCCACTTCCTTGCCCTTGATTTTGAATTTCTCACCCGCCTTGAAAACCTTCGCCGATGACCCGCCCGGGATGACCGCCTTCAATGACCGCCCGGGACGCAGTCCCCCGCCGAAGACCGGGTCATTGATGAGTTCGCCGATGGTGACCTTGCCCACCTCGACTTCGTAATAGCCGGGGCGTTTGACGTGGCCGCTGATGCTGACGATGCGCGTGCCGGTATTGTTCGGCGTGCCGAGTTCGGCGAATTCCGCGCCGCCCATCGCCGCGATGTGCTTCACGTTGCAAAGCGTCTCGACGTTGTTGACGATGGTCGGGCACATCCACAGGCCGAGCACCGCCGGAAAATAAGGCGGCTTGATGCGCGGATACGGTCGTTTGCCTTCGAGCGATTCGATCAGGCCGGTTTCCTCGCCACAAATATAGGCGCCCGCGCCGCGATGAACGTAAATCTCGAGATTGTAGCCGCTGCCGAGAATGTTTTTGCCTAGAAAATTTTTCGAGCGGGCTTCGGCCAATGCCTTGTTTAACAACTTCGCGCCATCGGGCATTTCACCGCGAATGTAAATGTAGGCGATATGAACATCGTTCGCGAAGCACGCGATGATTGTCCCTTCAATAAGCTGGTGCGGGTCTTTGTGGATGATCTGGCGGTCCTTGAATGTGCCCGGTTCGGATTCATCCGCGTTGCAGATGAGGTAAATCGGTTTGCCGCTCTTGCGATCCACAAACGACCACTTCAATCCGCATGGAAAACCCGCTCCGCCGCGCCCGCGCAAACCGGACGCCGTCACTTCGTGGCGGATTTGTTCCTGCGCAGTCTGCGTTTTGCCGTCTGGCAAAGTTTTCGGCTGAAGAGCCAGCGCCTTCTTCAAAACCTTGTAGCCGCCGTGACGCAAATAGCATTCGATGTCGGGCGTGTAACCCGGCTCGTCGGCATATTTCAGAATCAATTTGTATTCCTGCGGCATCGGCTTGACTCCTAGTTCAAAAACTTTAGCTTACCCAACGCTCCGGCTTGCCCGATGGTGTAACGGTAGCACAGCAGACTCTGGATCTGTTTGTCATGGTTCAAATCCATGTCGGGCAGCCAACTCTTCAAGGTGGAAGGCAGAATGAAGAATGTAGAATTCCAATTCTTCATTTGCATCCTCCCAAAATTTCATCGGCTTTTGCGTGGCTGACGCCTTCGTGAAAGTCGTCATTGACCATCATTACCGGCGCGGTGCCGCAACTGGCGAGACATTCGACGAACTCGACCGTGAACTTTCCGTCCTTCGTCGTTTGCGGGCCGTGCTTGTGCGCGTCCAGACCCAGCTTCCCGCAAAAATGTTTGTGGAGTTCATACGCGCCGCCCAGCGCGCAGCTCAACGTCCGGCAGACCTTGATTTGATATTTACCCATCGGTTTCTGCCGGAGCATCGGATAAAACGTCACGAGCTCGTAAACGTTGATGGGTTGCAGCTCGAGTTTCTTCGCCGTCCACTCGACCGCTTCCTGCGAAATCCAGCCGAACTGCTCCTGAATCGCATGCAGCACCATGAGCGCCGCGCCGCGCTTTTCGGGATAATGTGCCATTAGCTCGTCAATCTCCGATTCGAGCGCAGCAGGCACGGTAAAACCGCTCTGGCGCTGGAGCGGGTTTGGAATGGGATCGGTGTGCGTGGCGTTCATCGGTCACATTCTCCCATTACGAAATCGAGCGAACCCAAAATCGCCACCGTGTCGCTCACGAGACAGCCGGGGAAGATTTTGGAGATGATGCTCAAGTTCACAAACGATGGTGCGCGGATTTTCAAACGATACGGCGTACCGCCGCCGCGGCTGTTGATGTAAAAGCCAAGTTCACCCTTCGGGTTTTCATGGCCGAAATAAATTTCGCCGGGCGGACAATTGACGCCTTCCGTGACGAGCATGAATTGATGAATCAATTCCTCCATTTTCGTCATAACCTTTTGTTTTGGCGGCAGGACGATTTTGCCGTCAGCCACATTGACCGGTTCATTGGATTTGTTGTCCGCGCCGCCGGGAATTTTGTCGAGGCACTGGTACAGGATGTGCACGCTCTGGCGCATTTCTTCCATGCGGACGAGGTAACGGTCGTAGCAATCGCCGATGGAGCCGATGGGGATGTCAAATTCCAAATCCTTGTAGCAAAGATACGGCTGCGCCTTGCGCAAATCCCATTCGATGCCGCTGCCGCGTAGATTCGGCCCGCTCAAGCCGTAATCGATGGACTCTTCCTTGGAAATCACCGCCAGATTCCGGAGGCGGTCCACCCAAATACGGTTGCGCGTGAGCAACGTCTCGACCTCGTTGAGCACCGGGATGACTTCATTGCAAAATTTACGGCATTGCTCCGTCCAACCCGGTGGCAAATCGCGCATCACGCCGCCGATGCGTGTGTAGGTTGTCGTGAACCGCGCGCCGCTGATCGCTTCGGCCAGATTGTAAATCTTTTCACGTTCATTAAATGTCAACAGGAACACCGTCACCGCGCCCAAATCCATCGCGAAGGCGCCAATGCCGAGCAAATGCGAGGAAATGCGCGCCAGCTCCGCGCACATCACGCGGATGTATTGGCAGCGCGGCGGCAAATCCTTTTCGATGCCGAGCAATTTTTCCACCGCGAGGGCATAGGCGACGTTATTGGCCAGTGGAGCGAGGTAATCCAGCCGGTCTGTGTAAGGAATGAACTGGGTGTAGGTCATGTTCTCGGCGATTTTTTCGTCGCCGCGATGCAGATAACCCACGTCCGGGTCGGCCTTGGTAATGACCTCGCCGTCCAGTTCAAGCACGATGCGCAACACGCCGTGCGTGGCCGGATGCGACGGCCCCATGTTCAAGACCATGCGCTCGCCTTGCACGTCCTGAAGCTCTTCCGCCGCCTGCGCAGCGCGTGCAGCAGGTTCGTGAAACTCCGTTTTTCGAACGTCAGTCATGAAGATGGGCCCTCTGGATTTCGCACGTGCGGTTCCCGTTCAATGGCGTCCTTGCCGCCCGGTGCGGTCACAAACGGCCCGCCTTCGAGCGGCGCGGGTTTGGTGAATGCGACGCCGGGCACGTCGGTTGACTTGCCGGCCAGCGGGAAATCCTTCCGCAGCGGAAAATACGGATAGCCTTCCCACATCAAAATCCGGCGCAAATCGGGATGACCGCGAAACCGGATGCCCATCATGTCGTAAATTTCGCGCTCGTGCCAATTGGCGGTCTTCCAAACCGTCGTGACGCTCGGTAATTCGGATTTTTCCTCGCTCACGCTCGTTTTAAGCCGCAATTCGCCGCCATGCGCAAGGCCGCGCAAATGATAAACAACCGTCCAACGCGGGTCTTCGCCGTAATTGTCCACACTGCTGATGTCCACGAGATAATTGAAATCCAGTTCCCTCCTGGCGAATTCACAGACCTCGACAATTCGTTCCGCATCACCAAGTTGGATGGTGATTTCGCCGCGAAACTCCGCCGGTTCGGAGATTAAATCGCCGAACTTGGCCTTGATTTTTTGGGCGAATTCGAGGGCAGGCACAGCGATTGAAATTTAAGATTTGACCGCTGTGACTGCGGTAAGCCGTCCCAGCACAGGTTCCTTGCTGATTTTGTTTTGTAATTTCATCAACGCGTCGAGCAGGGCTTCCGGCCGCGGCGGGCAGCCGGAAACATAAACGTCCACCGGGATGATGTTGTCCACGCCTTGCAGCACGGAGTAGCTGCGATACATGCCGCCGGTCGAGGCGCACGCGCCCATGGCGATGACCCATTTCGGCTCCGGCATCTGGTCGTAAATTCGTTTCACGGCGCCGGCCATTTTATAGGTGACCGTGCCGGCGACAATCATGCAGTCCGACTGGCGCGGTGAAAAACGCATGACTTCCGAACCGAACCGCGAGATATCAAACCGGCTCGCGCCGGCCGCCATCAATTCGATGGCGCAGCATGCCAGCCCCATGGGCATCGGCCAGATGGAATTTTTGCGAAACCAATTCAATGCGGCATCCACCCGCGTGACGATCATGTCGCCCTCAATCTTTGAATCATAACCAATTTCGCTTTGAGTCTGCATAAACGTGATTTGCCAGAACCGTCGCAAAATCAACCTAATCGCCGCCCAAAGTGCAGGCAAGTGAGTTTGTGATTTTTTTCGCAAGAATTCGCGTCAATTTTACAAAGCCGGGTGTGGTAATCCCATTGTCAACTTCCGCTTGTGGCTGGCAGCGGCTCGGGTAGAATTGAAAGACGCGATTGGCGGATGATGAAAACTTTTGCGGAATTAAATTTTCCTGGACGGCTCATTGCCGTCGAGGGACTCGATGGGTCGGGCAAGTCCACGCAGATTTATTTGCTCAAGCGCTGGCTCGAAGCCGAGGGCGTCAAGGTTTATTTCAGCGAGTGGAACTCGTCCGAGCTGGTGAAATCCGCCACGAGCAAGGGCAAAAAACGGGAACTGCTCACGCCGACGACATTCAGCCTCATTCATGCGACGGATTTCGCCGACCGTTACGAACGCCATTTGCTGCCGTTGCTGCGCTCGGGTTACATCGTGCTGTGTGACCGTTATATTTTCACCGCGTTCGCGCGCGACGTGGTGCGCGGCTGTCTGCCGGAGTGGGTGCGCGGTATTTACAATTTTGCCGCGCTGCCCGACACCACGTTTTTCTTCAAAGCGGATTTGGAAGTATCGCTCAACCGCATTCTCGAAGGCCGCCCGAAGCTGAAATTCTTCGAGGCGGGCATGGACTTGCATCTGTCGAATGATCCCTACGAAAGCTTTCGCATTTTCCAGGGCCGCATTTTGGAACAATACATGGCAATGAGCGCCAAATTTAATTTCATTGTGATGGACGCCAACCAGCACGTGGAAAAACAACAGGCGCTCGTGCGCAAGATCGTGAGCGAGCGAATGGATTTGGCGCGGTTCAAGCGCCGCGGCCCGCTGCCGTTGCCGCCGGCCATTCAGCCGGACAACAAGGCGAAGGAAGCCGAGGAGGATTTGGCCGCATGAAAAAGCCGGCGACAAATTCCGACGGCGTCAAAAAGTGCCGCCGCTTTTACGGACACGGCATTCCCCACGTCCCGCTTGAAGACATTGCGGGCAAATTGATCGTCGTGGAAGGCGCGGACGGTTCAGGCCGTTCCACGCAGATTGCACGGCTGGTTGACTGGCTCGAAACCAGCGGGCACGCAACGGTGCAGGTCGGTTTGAAACGTTCCACGCTCGTGAGTTCGGAGCTGGAAAAAGCACAGGAAGGAAACATTTTAAGCCGCACGACACTGAGTTTGTTTTACGCGACCGACTTTGCGGACCAGTTGGAAAATGTCATTTTGCCCGCGCTTAAAGCCGGTTTTATCGTGCTGGCCGACCGTTACGTTTACACGCTCATGGCGCGTGACATGGTGCGCGGCATGGACGAGGCATGGTTGAAAAATTTATACGGCATCGCGCTTGAACCCGACGCGGTGTTTTATTTTTCCGTCGAGCCCCAGGAGCTTGTGCAGCGCAATCTCGCCAAAAACGCGTCGCTGGATTATTGGGAAAGCGGCATGGACCTCGGCTTTTCGCGCGATATGTTCGACAGCTTTGTGAAATACCAGACCGCGATGCAGGCGGCGTTTCACAAATTGCGTAAAAATTACGGCTTCACGATTGTGGACGGCAACCGCCCCGTCGGTTCCATTACCAGGGAGTTGCGAAAAAAAATCCGCGCTCTGCTCGCGGCAAAATAAAATCAATGTCCTCGACCTCGCTTTCGCGCCGGGCGTAACGGCGCGCGGTGGCAAAAACGCGCGGGGAATACCTTTGGACCAGCGGTTCAAAGCTCGCGACATTTCCATTGGGCACCGCGGAAATCAACTCCGCTTCTGTTCGTTCCATTGCATTGGAAGTCTGCCAGGGAAATTTCCGCGGCTAAAGCCAAAAGCCGCTTTTGAATTTGCGCGACTCAAGGCCGTGCGATATGAAACGCCGCTTCCAAGTCACGGGAGAATTGCGCAATCGCAACGACGATTTTCGGGGGTTGTTCGGCCAGGGCAACCAGCATCCGCTCGGCGGTCTCCGGCCGGTGCCGGAGCAGTTCGGCACTCGCGAGTATCACCGAGACGTGATTGTTGATGTCGTGGCGCAATTCTGCGAGTTTTCGGTTTAACTCGCCAATCTGTTCCACGCTTAATGTGACCGGTTCAGTTGGCAGTGGCATCGGCAAAATAATCGCGCAAGTTTGGCCGAAAGCAAGTCAGTTTCCTGCATGGGGGGAAATATTTAAAATGGAGCGAGCGAAGGGATTCGAACCCGCCGCTCAAAATTCACAAGCTTCGCAAACACAAGCTCCTGCAAAATCCGCGTCGGATGGGTGTACACAAATATACGCACAGATTACTGTTTGAAGTATCTGTTTAAGAGTCGGGGCTACTGGCAAATTGACAATTGCATCCGGTCAAAGGAGCCTGATTTCTTTCGATAGTTATTTCCGCAAGTTTTCTCGGCTCCAATCAAGCCACGCCTGTGGATTATTGGTATTGATGTAAGTAGTAAACGCCATTCTCCCATATGGCGTATTATGTATCGGCCAGACGATCCCCATTCTAGTTTCAATTGGGGGCGGGTTTGGCAGGGAGAAGCAGACAAATGCGAGGTCATAATTGACATCAAAGAAGATCACCTGTCTGGGTTGCTTTTACCTAATTTTCTAAAATGAAATTTCCAAACCCGCGGTGCCTCCATGAAAAAGCACGTGGGAATCTGAATTCACGCTGAGTGCATGCACAGGATTTGTATAGGTCTCCTGTATCTGTCCGGGCGCCAGAGCGACGCCTGCAAGCCAAAGCACCTCATAGCCGATCTTCAGCATAATCCTGCTGGCAATTTGATATTTGCACTGCAAGCCGGCTTCGCCAACAAAGGCGGGATGGTCAGTCGAGGCGCTCGCATTGTACACGACCTTTGCGATGCTGACCCCGGTTGAGTCTGTTACATGGTTCCAATACCCCCCGAGTTTTATCAGTCCATCAATCGAAAAGCGGCCACGCTCGAATAATTTCCCGTCCGCGCCGATTTGGAGACCATAGAGATTGTCTGTTGTACTTGTATTCCAGAAAGGGGGATATCCCGGGGCCGGCTTGCCCGTCGTAATATTCGCAACATCATAAAGAGTGTCCCCCGAATCAGTGTTCTTCCATGTAGGCACAAAAATATCCGCCGGCGGGGTTGTACCTTGAAGGTTTTCATGCAGTCGGAGCCAGCGAAATCCGGCGAGAATGGTTATCCGGTCGGAGAATTTCTTCCACGCGTTGATTTCCGCACTGTAAAGGTCCGTGGAGTAGTCCCATGTCATTGACTGATAGGCAAAATCCTGTGTCTGAAAAAAGCCGCCGGGAGCCCTCATGACCAGCCAGTTGCGCGGATTATCCGGGCCAATGGATCGGGTGGAATCCCAGTCTCTGATATGAAAAAAAGATGATTCCAGACCATAGTTGGAATCGACATGGTAAGTTATGCCCAGCCTAAATCCGGGGGCAAAGCCCTGATGAAGATCGGTGCTGTTAAGAGCCGGAGTGCCGGGCGTGACCGCCACGCCCGGGTAGAAAGGTGTGGTGCCCGGTACTCGTTCAACAAGTGTTTGTTTTGCGGTATCGACACGGTCAAGGACGATCGCTTCCACCGAGACGGTCCATCGCGGAGGGTGTGACAACCGGGAGGTATCCGTATCATTTCCCCCAGCACCCTGCAGGCGGTCAGCCATGGTGCTCGGGAATACCGAATAGCTGTTGTGGACATTGGCTGCTGTGTTGCCGGGATTAGCGGTTGCGGCAGGGCTTGGGGTTTGTACTTTTACCGGAGAGTTGCCGAAGCCATTAGCTGCCGGTGAGCTGTTATCCGTGCCACCAGCAAAATTACCGCCATTATCCGCGTAAACAATCGATGCGGACAAAGCCACTACTGCGATGGCTAACCCTCTGATTCTTGTCCTTGTTATCATCCGTGCTTTCTAAATTGATATTTCCCATTTGGTTTCTTGTCTATCAAGTAATATCTGCACCAAAGAGGAACGAGAGGAAATCAACCGGCTCACCGGCAGTCACAAGCGCATGGCCTTCATGTCGCAGAAGTGAGATTGGAGCGAGCGAAGGGATTCGAACCCTCGACACTCACGTTGGCAACGTGATGCTCTACCAGGCTGAGCTACGCTCGCTTCCAGAGAGGAGAGGACAGGCTATAAAAAAATCCTGAAATGGCAAGCCTGATTTATATGCTTTTTGGCTTTTCCACCAGCCAATCTGCTAAACTGTCGCCGTGAGCAATGTGTTTTACGCTCCGGATGAACAACACGCCGCGAAGGTCAAAGGCCTCTTCGCCGCCATTGCCCGGCGTTACGATTTGCTCAACGATCTCCAAAGCTTCGGCCTCCACCGTCGCTGGAAACGCCGCGTCGTCGAACTCGCCGCCGTGAAATCCGGAGACCGCGCGCTCGATTTATGCTGTGGCACCGGCGACATCGCATTCGCGCTCGCGCAACACGGCGTGGAAGTGATAGGACTGGATTTCAGCGAAGCGATGCTCGAAATTGCGGAAGCCCGCCGACTTGAAAATTCAAAACTTAAAACTCAAAGCTTAAAATTCATTCAGGGTGATGCGCAGCGAATTCCGTTTTCCGACGCTTCATTCGATGTCGTCACCGTCGGTTACGGTTTGCGGAGTTTGGCGGGTTGGGAAACAGGCCTTGCCGAAATGCGCCGCGTGGCCAGGCCCGGCGCGCGGCTTGTTGTGCTCGATTTCGGCAAGCCGCCGAACGCCCTTTGGCGCGCGATTTGTTTCGCCCATTTGCGCTGTTCCGTGCCGCTCATCGGCCGGTTGTTTTGCGGCAACGCAGACGCCTACGCCTACATCCTTGAATCGCTGAAACATTATCCGGCGCAGCAGGGAGTCGCGGACAAAATGCGCGAACTGAAACTCACGAACGTGCGTGTCATCAATCTGCTCGGCGGCGCGATGGCGATTAATTACGGGGAAAAACGATGAGGCCGCTAGGTTAGTTGGCATTTGAAAAATCTTGTGTGTTTTCGCGGCTATTTTACGATGATTGCCTTTGATGGGTTGGTAGCTCAGTTGGTAGAGCAGCCCCGAAAAGTTTCGGGGTTGGTGCGGGGGGGGGTAATCCCCAGTTTTGACAGATGATTGTCTTTGTGGGTTGGTAGCTCAGTTGGTAGAGCAGTGCCCTTTTAAGGCATTGGTCCCGGGTTCGAGTCCCGGCCAACCCACCATTTTTCTTGAATTTCAAAATGGCTTGGGTCTACGTTTTGCGCGGTGCTTCGGGCCGACACTACATTGGTTCAACGAACGATTTAAAGCNCAGCCACGTTGGCAGAGGCTCGCGCATTGGAACGCAAAATGAAACGCAAGAAAAACCCTCGTCTCGCGTTGGCATTGCTGCAACGTTGGTGCAACCGGTCAACCCGATAGAGCAGCCCCGAAAGTTTTCGGGGTTGGTCCCGGGTTCGAGTCCCGGCCAACCCACCAGCCCCGAATGTTTTCGGGGCTGCCGTGCCGAAGCTCGAAGAGCGTATAGGTGGGCTGGCACCGGCTTAACTGATGCGCTTCCGAGCCACGACTCGGCAAACTGCTTATGGGCCGCACGTATTTCTTTGAATGTTCCGAGTGCGGTTATCGTGCCCGTGTGTCCGGCGGCGCGGATCGCGGTGAGTATATTGCCGTCCAAACCATATCATGCGCCAACTGCAAAGAACTTTACGACGCAGTAGTTGAATTCAAAGCGTCACAACAAAAGGAGAATCCCCCAAAGGCCGCGCCAGAATTTGCTGTATTATTAAACCGATTGCCGCCGCGCGGCACACGAAAGTGGATTAAATTAAAATTGGCCTGTCCCATCTCGGCGTTGCACCGCATTCGCGCATGGAAACAGCCGGACAAATGCCCAAGGTGCGGAGTGTGCTTGGGGCCTGGTGGAATGCCCTTTCGCATTTGGGACTAAGCCGTTTAAGGAACAATGACCCGCAATCGTTCTCGCACGACGAGTGATTTGTGCCACACGCACGGTTAGTCGGGTGGAAAGCAAGGCGTTTGCTTGCGCTCGCGGCGTGTTTCCCTGAAACTTGGCCACAATGAAAGACACGGTGAATTGGAAGGTTCCCAAGTGGCCTTTTCTGCTGGGCACCGCGCTGCTGCTCGCGGTCGCCGGCTTTCTTTTCTGGCAATCGCCGCGCCCGATTGGCCGCTGGGAAATCGTCACCGCCGCGGCCTGCGTTGCGCTGGGCGCGATTCTCGGCGCGATGCCGTTCTTTTTCGATTATAACGCCATCATCAAGGTGGTTGACGCCAGCGCAGTCGGCGCCATTGCCGAAAAAATACAAAACCTCGAACGCCTCGTTGCGCAAATCTCTTCCGCAACGAACGAATGGACGAATGCACAGGTGCAGGCCGAAAAAACTTCCACCGGTGCAAAGGAAATTGCCGACAAAATGGCCGCCGAAGTTCGTGAATTCGCCGGGTTTATGCAAAAAATGAACGACAGCGAGAAGGCCGCGCTCCGGCTCGAAGTTGAAAAATTCCGCCGCGGGGAAGCCGAATGGCTGCAAGTGCTCGTGCGCATTCTCGACCATACTTTCGCGCTGCACGCCGCCGCCGCGCATTCCGGTCAGCCGCATTTGACCGAACAACTCACGCAATTCCAAAACGCCTGTCGTGATGCCGCGCGTCGCATCGGCCTCACGCCGTTCGCCGCCGCGCCGGATGAACCGTTCAATGCAGAGCGGCACCAGGCCATGGGCGTTGAAACGAAACCGCCAGCCGGTGCTGTCGTCGCCGAAACCGTCGGGCAGGGTTACACGTTTCAAGGAAGGCTATTGCGCCCCGTGCTGGTGCGCCTGCGCGAAACAAATCCGCCCGCCGCACCGGCCGTTAAGGAATCTGTTCCCACTGATCCACCCGCGCAGGAAAATGCGGGAGATCAACTTCCGCTGCAATCGCCTGATTAAGTTTGGTTTCGGGAGGGGCGGCACGCCGTCCCTTCCCGGGTCAAATTTCCACCGTCCGCCGCGCCGACAAAAAATGCAACCAGCGATTTGTGACGGGGCGTGAATAAATTTTCGCCAGCGCCCGCGCGTAAAGTTTCAGTTGTGGCGCATAGAGCCGTATTTTCTCCGGCAATTCATTTGCGTGAACTTCATCCGTCTTGAAATCAGCCAGCCAGATTTCCTTCGGCAACAGCACGACCAAATCCGCGACGCCCTGTACGACGACAAATTCACTTCCAAGCTCCGGCTCTGATTTTATCCCGGTGATTTCAGCCAGTTCTTTCGGGCTGAATTTAACCGTGAACGCCAGTTCGCGCCGCACATGAGCCGCTTGCCCGCGAATTTTCCGTCCGACATCCGAACTCCAAAATGCAGCGACATCCTCCAAACCCAACACTGCGCGCTCATCGGTGGACAGAACTTTTTCGCGCTCCAGGCGTTTTGCCTCCGCTTCGAGCGCTGCGCCGTCCCCTGCTTTTTCAAGCGAGACATGCTGAAGAAATTTGTGATGCGCCGTGCCCGCGTCCGCCGCATTCAATTGCGGATTGCGGATTGCGGATTGCGGATTGCGGGCTGGTGGGGCGAGCGTCCTCGCGAGCCGTTTTGCTGAAAACTGAAGCCTGAAAACCTGCTCCGCTTCATCGTCCAATTCCCCGGCCTGCCGTCGCAATGCGGTCACGGAGGATTTGGCCGCGCGCCGCGTTGCCGCTGCGAACGGATATTTCCAAATTAGAACCGCGCGGAGTTTTTCCGCCGTGGCGCGGTCGAGTGTTTTAAGCCGGTGGGGCGAGCGTCCCCGCGAGCCGGTGCTCTCGTCCCGCCGGTTTGCCAATTCTTCATCCTCCGTGAATCGCCAGCGCAAATGCGGGAATTCGCCTTCAGTTTGCTGTGGACTCAACCCATTTGCCTGCTGCGCAAACCAGAGAGCGAACCAGTCGGCGTAACTTTTTGCTGTGACGATGGCTTGTGTTGTGATCGCGTCCGGTTTTGTCCAAAGCGTTTCCCATTTTTTTTGCGTGACGGTGGCGGTGAGAATCAACGTGTCGCGCGCGCGGGTCATGGCGACGTAGAGCAGCCGCAATTCCTCGCCCCATTGCTCGCGGCGCTGGCGTTGTTGCGCGAGCCAATGCGGCAAACTCGGATAATGCCCCGACATCCGATGTCGGGGCGGTTTGACACGCGGGCACAAGCCGAATTCCTCATCAAAAATAATTTCGCCGCGCAGGTCCTGTTCGTTGAACGGTTTCGCCAGATCAGCCACCACTACGACCGGAAACTCCAAACCTTTGCTCTGGTGAATGCTCATCAGCCGGACGGCGTTTTCACCGGCAACCGCCGCGACGTCCGGCTCGGCCTCGGCGGCCTGTTGCGCCTCGACGAATTTCAGGAAGCGAAACAATCCCTGCCGTTGAAATTGATCGAACTTTTGAACAAGGCCGAGAAATCGTTCAATGTTTGCGCGCCGCTGCGCGCCGCGGGGCCGCGAAAGCAGCCATTCGGCATAATGCGTTTCAGCCAGCACGTCTTCCAGGCACCGTGACAACGACGCCTGCCGCGCCAGTTGCCGCCAGCGGCGGTAGCGATCCAAAAAAATTTCAACTTTTTGGAGCAGTTCCTTCTGAATTTTGAATTCTGAATTCTGAATTCGATTGAGCGCCGTCCAAAAATGCGTGTCCCGGGCGGCCAGCCGGACCGTCGCCAGTTCATCCGGCGACAAGCCGGCCAGCGGCGAGCGTAATACGGCGATGGCTGGCACGTCCTGCAACGGGTTGTCAAGCAGTTGCAGCAGGCCCAGCAAATCCAGAATTTCCGCGCTGTCATAAAATCCGCCGCGTTCGACGACGAGCGGCGCGCCGGCGCGCTCGAATTCCTTTGCATACGCCTCGGCTTTGTTCGACGGCGCGCGCAACAGCACCGCCACGTCGCGCCATTCGACTGCGCGTTCGGTGTCTTTCGCCTCGTCCCGGATTTTATGGCCTTGCGCGATCAGTTCACGCAGCCGGCGCGCGATGAGCCGCGCCTCTTTCCCGGTTTCTTCGAGTTCCGCCAAGTCGTCGCCGCCGGATTCACCGTCCGCCGGCCCGTCATTGCGTCCGCTTTTGAATCGCAGCAGCAATTCCACGCGCGGCGACGGATTTTTGGCGAGGCTGAGTGCTGCGCGGTGTTCCGGCGCGCCGAATCGCAATCGCGCCTCCGCGTCGTAACCCACGCCGCCGACTTCCTCGCGCATGAGCAGCTCAAAAATCGAATTCACAAAACCGAGCAGGCTCTCGCGGCTGCGGAAATTTTCAGCCAGCGGAATGGTCTGACCATTGCTGTCACGCCAGGTTTTGGCGTAATCGCGAAATATTTTCGGGTCGGCCAGCCGGAAACGATAAATGCTCTGCTTCACATCACCGACGAGAAAACGATTCGCCGCCGCGACCTCCCGGCTCAACGCCTGAATGATTCTGTCCTGCGCGGCGTTGATGTCCTGATACTCATCCACGAAGACGAACCGGATTTTTTTGCGCCAATGTTCGGCGGCGGATGTCGGTTTGCCGGCGGCGGAATCACAAAGCAGCTTCAAGGCAAATTGTTCCAAGTCATGAAAATCCAGAATGCCGTCGGCGCGTTTGCGTTCGGCGAATTTTTCCCCGAATTCCCGCGCCAGTTGCAGGAGCGTGGTCATGTGACCGCGAATCCAATCCCAATCCTCGGCCAGCGGGTCTTTGTCGTGGGTCATCGCGGCAACCGACAACAGAAATTCAACGCCGGTGAAGAACGGTTTCAGCGGCGGCTCCAGTTTCATTTTGCGTCCTTTGGGCCAGATTTCGCCTGCTGCGCTCAATTGTTTCAAAATCTGCGCCGCTTGTTCACGCGAAGAATCTTTCGGCAGTTTCCGGAGAATTTCCAGACACTCGGCGGCCTTTTCGTTGTTACTTGGAGCGCCGGCCTCCGGCACGGCACGAAGTTCGTCCCGCTTGGAACGCGCCGTGCCGGAGGCCGGCGTTCCGAGGTTTTCCAGAACGGGCAGCCATTCATCGCGCCAGTTACGGATGGCGCCGGGCAGCCATTCGCGCCATTCAACCGGCTCCGGCGATGCGAACCGCGTGATTTGTTCCGCGAGCCAGCGGTCGGCGTCAGGCCGTGTCTGGATGTAATGATGCAATCGCAGCAGGATCGCGCGGATCGGACGTTCGTCGCCGTTGCCGTAAATTTGAATGAGATTTTGCGCGGCGGCAGAAAGCCCGGCCTGTCCGGCGTAATGCGATTGAAATTGTCCGTCCAACGTTTCCTCCGCGAGCAGGCGCGTTTCGCCCTCGTCGAGCACGATGAGTTGGGGATCGAGGCCAAGCTCGTAAAAGTGTTCGCGCACGAGCTTGAGGCAAAAGCTGTGCAACGTGCCGATATGCGCGGTGTCGAAGAGCGCAAGCTGCTCGGCGCAAAAGTGGTTGAGGGTTGAGGGTTGAGAGTTGAGATTTTTTTCCAGCGCGGCGCGCAAGCGCTGTTTCATTTCCGTCGCAGCGGCTTCAGTGAAGGTGACAACAAGGATTTCGTCGAGCGAAGCGCCTTCATTGCAGAGGCAGTCCAGACAACGCTGGATGAGCGTGTGTGTTTTGCCCGTACCCGCGCCGGCCATGACGAGCACGTTGCCGCGCGCAGCAACAGCCCGACGCTGCGACAGCGTGAGTGAATCGTTTCGGGTGCGCGCGGATTCCATCTGGCGGAAACTTTAGACACAGATAGCCACAGATGAAACACAGATTTGTCGCGTGCAAGAAAGCTCCGTAGGCGCGGAAACTTTGTTCCCTCACTCCGCCCTCCGATTAATTTTTCGTGTGTTTCGGTTGTTTCGCGGTTAAATCAATCGGCATGAAATCCATGCGCCTCAAGGATCAACCCGTCAGCGAACGCCCGCGTGAACGGCTGGCGGCACTCGGCGCGGACGCCTTGAGTCATGCGGAATTAATCGCGATTTTGCTCCGCACCGGCTTGAAAGGCGCCAATGCCGTCGAGATTGGCAAACAACTCTTGCAAAAATTCGGCACGCTCCAATCGCTCGCGCAGGCGTCCGTTGCGGATTTGCAAAAAGTGAAGGGCATCGGGCGCGACAAGGCAGTGACACTCATGGCGGCGTTTGCGCTGGCGCGCAAAATGGCGGCGGACTTGCGGACGGAATCAACCGTGCTCGAGACGCCCGAAGCCATTGTGAATTTATTGCGCGAGGACAATCGCCTTCGCCAGGTCGAAACGTTTCAAATCATTTTGTTGAACACGCGGCACCGGCTGATTCGCGTTGAACAGATTTCGCAGGGCACGCTCGACACGATTCTAGTGCATCCGCGCGAGGTGTTCAGAGCTGCCATCGCGGCCAATGCCGCCGCTGTCGTGCTGGCGCACAATCATCCGAGCGGCGACCCGACGCCGAGCGAAGCCGACATCAAGGTGACGCGCGATTTGATCCGCGCCGGGCAGCTTTTGAAGATTGACGTGCTCGACCATGTCATCATCGGCCGCGCGACGCCGGAACAGCAGAAGGATTTTGCGTCGCTGCGTGAGCTGGGGTATTTTTATTCGTGAAAACCGAATCTGAACACAAATCCATGAATCCCGGTGAAAAGATCTGGCAGGCGCAGAGAATGACGCGCCGGCAGTTTCTACGTCGCTATGGCATCGCCTCCAGCGCCCTTACCTTGAGCCCGTTTTTCGTGGATCGATTTGCCGCGGTGTGTGAAGCGGCAACGAATAATTTGACCCGGGTCTACAAGGTCAAAAACGGCGACCCTTTCCAGAATACGGCCAAGCTGTGGGAGTTGTTGGACGGCCCGGCAAAGTACATTGGCCCCTCGGACATCGTGGTGATCAAGGGCAATGCGCAATGGCCGCATCAAGGGTACACCCATACCGGCTGCATCAAGGGGGTCATTGACGGCATTCTGGCCATCCCGGGGTTTTCCGGGGAAATCCTGATTTGCGACAACACTCAGATCTACGGTGGAGCGGGCGCAACGGGATTTGATGCCACACCGGCCAATCGCTATCAGAACTGGGCGGACCAGAATTGGAACTCTCTGGCGGCGCAGTACCAGGCCGGCGGCAAACCTGTTGCCGCCAAGAAGTGGACAACCGGTCCTTGGCGGACCATCACCTTTCCGGGTTTCTCGGGGTGGAACCCGGCGGACGGCGAAGGCTGGGGCAGAAATTTCTTCTCCTACAATGGCAGGCCGACTTTTCTTTCTTATCCCGTTTTCGAGTCCCCGCTGACTTCCGGGCGGATGATTGACATGAAGAACGGCGTGTGGGAACAGGGCGGCTACACTGGCCGGCAAATCAAGACCATCGTGATGCCGACCTTGAACAACCACGGATCAGGTTCGGAGGATTACGCGGGTGTCACCAGCGCGATCAAGTCGTTCTTCGGCGCGACGGAAATCCCGAACGGGGTCGGTTCAACCTGGCACGGTTACTACGATATTCATAACAGCAGCTACACGCAGGGTTCCGCGCAATCCGCCGGCGAACTGGCCGGGCGCTATATCAAGACCATGTTCGCCCCGGTCTTGTACATTAGCGCCGCCATGTGGTCCGGCTGGTATAGCCGCACCGGCGCGGCCGCCGCCACCAACACCGTCCTGGCTTGTGAGAATCCCGTGTCCATGGATTACATTGCGTGCCGGGATGTGATCTCACCTTACGCTTCGTGGCTGAATCCCGATCAGAACAACCATACCCGGCAGCAGATGCTGGGATGCAGCAGCCAGGGCATCGGCACGCTTGACCCGCAGAGCATTGAGGTCATCACTTACGATTTCAATCACCCCACTGCCAACCGTTTGGACGTCGAGCGAAAGATCCGTGACCTCAAGGCGGGTCAGGCGACCGAGCAAAACGTGAAGGACGCCGTCAATCTTTACATGGAAAGCCAATGAGTTTGGGAATCGCATGAATTTGAAAGCATTCATTTTGGCTGTGTGCCTGCCGGGATTTGTGGTCTCCACCGGCCTGGGTTTTCAGAGCAGCAATTCCTCGCTCCAAAGGACCTTTGCCAGTTCACTGACCCTCACAAACTGGCCGATCGTGGTCACCGCCACTTTTACGAACGCCGATGGGACGGTTCTGAACGGCTTTTTCTATTCCGATCAAGTGCCCTCCGCACTTTCGGTAAGAACACTGAGTTTGACGCTAAATGGCATGGCCGTCACCAATTATACATTCGAATCCGGTCAGGACGGTGATGTCTATCCCGGATGCACGCCTTGTCGCTGGATCCTGGAGGAACCGCCGAATTTCTCCGAGACCAATCCAGTACCATCGCAGGCGAGTGTTCAAATTGTCTATGCGGTCAACTCATCGTCACCCGGCAGTTTTGCGCTTCAGCAGTTTGGCTGGGCCGCGTACGAGCCCGGTTTGACCAACGCGATCTTTGGGTACAGCGAGCCGGCCGATCAGCAATTACTGCAGTTTGTGACCCCGTCTTACCAACTGTCTCTGGCAGGACAATACGCAACGAACAGTTTCACGCTCCAGCTCGTTGGTGTGCCGGGATACTATTACGCCCTGGAGAGGTCCACCAACTTGACTGATTGGGTTGCGCTCACGACCAATGTGTCGCCCTTCGTGTTTACGGACACGAATGCGGCGGGATTGCCTCAATGCTTTTACCGTTCGCGTTGGTTGCCCTAGAGACCGGCGTGCGCGGGTTCGGGGTGAAGCCGGAGATGCTCGCGTAGAATGGTTTTTAAATTCCAATCTGTCCGCGCGTGACGCCGAGCGAGGCCGACATCAAGGTGACGCGCGATTTGATTCGCGCCGGGCAGCTTTTGAAGATCGACGTGCTCGACCATGTCATCATCGGCCGCGCGACGCCGGAACGGCAGAAGGATTACGCCTCGCTGCGAGAACTAGGGCATTTTTATTCGTAAAAGACGCATGTCAGAAGTCATCAACAGCCTGTGGATTGGCAAACCGTTATCGGCGATGGAGCAATTATCCATCACCTCGTTTTTGCAAAATGGCCACGAATATCATCTGTATTGCTACGACGAAATTGGCAATATCCCTCGCGGAACGGTTTTGCGCGACGCGACGGAAATTCTGCCGGCCTCCGAGATTTTTTATTACCGCCGCGGCCCGGGCAGAGGCAGTGTGTCAGCCTTTGCTAATCTTTTTCACTTCAAGTTTTTGCTGGAGAGAGGGGGATGGTGGGTTGACGCTGACATGGTTTGTCTCCGACGATTCGATTTTGTGGAGCCGGTGATCATTGCGAGCGAACGAACCCCAACCGGGACTCAAGCCACGGATGCGGTTCTCAAGTTTCCTCCCGGCCATGCGGTGGTCCGCCAGTGTTACGAGGCGGCCAGCCGTGAAGACCGGGCACGACTGACGTGGGGTAAAACTGGCCCGCTTTTGATTGACCGCATGGTGCGCGAAAACGGATTGCAGCAATTTGTCAAACCGCCCGAAGTTTTTTGCCCGCTCGATTATTGGGATTGGGAACGGTTACTGACCGAAAATGCAAATCCGCCAAGACAGCTATTTACAAACGAATCCTATACCATCCATTTGTGGCATGAGATGTGGCGGCGGGCGGGAATCAAACTGGATTCCAAGACGGACGAACCGCGGCCTGATTTTTTAAATGTGCTTTGGCAACGGCTTGGCTTAAAACCAAAACTGGCGCGGAATGGTTCGACACCTTTTGCCGAATTGCTGCGCCGTTACGGTCTTAAAAAGAATCTGGGAATTTCCCCATCTTCCCGCGCGTGACACCGAGCTGGTTCATTAGTTTCAATTCGTGCCAGAGTTGTGTACCGGTAATTTCGCCCCGCAGAAGCCGATGGTATTTTGAAATCGTTTGTTCCACCTGTTCCGGCGTTTCGTTGAGGAATTCCACGCGAAAATACCGCACGCCCAGTTTGATCATCCGCGACACATATTCAGCGCCAGTCTGGGCCAGCGCGTTGAACACCGTGTTGCGGCAGCCCGCGTCGGCTTTGAGTGGATGTTCCGCGCCCACGCGGTCGCGCAGCTTCACGTCATGCATGTCGCACGGGCGACCGCAATTCCGATAATCTGTGCCGTCGGAAAGAAACGCGCAAAACACGCAGTGCTCCATGTGAAACATCGGCATGTGCTGGTGAATGGTCACCTCGAACCATTCCGGCGGCGCGGCTGACAACAACGCTTCGAGTTGCTGAAAATTCAGATCGTAGCTCGCTGTCACACGTTCCAAACCAAACTGTTTTTTGAACCAGTTGGCGGAAATATGGTTGGCCACGTTGAGCGAATAATCACCAATGCGCCGGTCGTTCGCGAAGAATTTCAAATGATCGTAATTGCGGACGAGATAGCCGTCGGCGTTGCAGGAGCGCACCTGTTCCAACGTCCATTTCTCGCCCGGCTTGAAAATGCGCGGAGGAGCCACGAAAATCGCGGATTTGCAGCTGTGCGCCGTGTGAAACAGTGTCACGGCTTCGCGATATTTTTTCGGGTCTTCAAATTCGCAATAAACCGTCGTCACGCCACACTTCAAGGCGGCTTCAAGCTGCGGTAGAGTGCGGACGAGAACGATCAACTCTAATTCACCGCCAAGCCGCGGAGGCGCGGAGGAAATCACGACTGAATTTCTCTGCGTTTCTGCGTCTCTGCGGTAATCTTCATTCAGCTTCCATCGTTTTGGCGTAGCACGTTGCTTTTCCAATTCGGTGGCGACTTCGCGGCGCAAACGGTTCAACTCGCTTACCGGCAGCAAAATTTTACCTGACAAATTATTTTTCAACTCGCCGAGTTTGAACGGCGTGCCGCCCAGCCGGCCCAGTTGCTCACGCAGGCGTTCGGTTGTGAGAGGCTGTTTTTCGGCTTTCGTCAGCGGCATGGATGATTCGACCTTTGCGACATTTCCGAATTCATCGTGCGCAATGAGAATGAGAGGTTTGCCTTCGGCGCCATGCACTTCGATTTCAATGGGCCGCTGAAACTTTGGCGTGTCACCTTCGAAGCTTTGACGGAGTCGCCGGTCCAGTTCCGGGTCACTCGTTTTCCAAAGTTTGTCGCCGATGTGGACGCGCGAGAAGTCAATGTCGCCCCTGCCGAAGCCCAGCAACGTTTCGCCGTGCCGCGCTTCGATTTCATACACCCGTCCGCCTTCCTCATTTTCCTCGGGTTTGCCGGCGTCGAACACCACGCCGTCACCCGGTTTCAACGGGCCTTCGAGCCGGACAATAACGCCCTCGCGCAACACACGCGTGACTTCGCCGAGATACGCGCCGCGTTTTTTTCCAAAGCGCGCATGGACGAGTTGCTGGTTGTTGTTGCCGCCAAGCCAGCCGGTGTACAGGCCGCGACTGAAAGCCATTTCCATTTCATATTTCGGATTGGAGATTGTGGATTGCGGATTGTCAGTCAGCGCCGCCGATGAATTTACGATTTCATCCAAAGCTTTCCGATAAATGCGTGTGATGTTGGCCACATATTCGGGCGATTTGAGCCGGCCTTCGATTTTCAGCGAGGCAACGCCGGCGCGAATCAATTCCGGCAAAACCTCCAACCCGGCCAGATCCTGCGGGCTTAATAGATATTTCCGGTCGCCGAGCGGAACTTGTTTGCCGTCGGAAATCAATTCGTAGGGCATCCGGCAGGCCTGCGCGCATTCGCCGCGATTTGCCGAACGTCCGCCCAGCGCCTCGCTGGTAAGGCATTGACCTGAATACGCGATGCACAACGCGCCATGAACAAAAATTTCCAGGGGAAATTGCAAATCAACATCCGCGATTTGACTGATTTCGTTGATCGAACATTCGCGGGCGAGCACAGCGAGATTGCAGCCGAGGTCGCGGGCAAATTTCACACCGCCAGCGCTTGTGATGGTCATCTGTGTCGAAGCGTAAATCGGAAAATCGGGCGAGAGTTGGCGGATGAGGCGGCAGATACCGACGTCCTGCACAACCACCGCGTCCACTCCGGCAGCGATCATCATCCGCAGATATTTTTCGATGTCTGAAAGTTCGTTCTCAAACATCAGCGTGTTAAGCGTTACATAGCCGCGCACGCCGCGCCGGTGCAGAAATTCCATCAGCTTCGGCAGATCGGCCCCGGTAAAATTATTCGCGCGCATCCGCGCGTTGAATTTTTCCAGACCGAAATAAATCGCGGCTGCGCCATTCTCGACGGCTGCGCGGGCGCATTCCCAATCGCCGGCCGGCGCGATCAACTCCGGACAATTTCGAATTGCCGCCGGTTTAGATTTGGCTGTAACGCTCATTTCCACCTGTGGAATTTATCATGACGACACGAAGGCACAAAGCACCTTCATTCAGCGGAGATCTGTAAAATTCAGTTTTCATTTGCGTTCATCTGTGGTCATCTGTGGCCGGAAAAATGATTCACAAAACAGCCATCATTCACCCGAAGGCGAAACTGGATTCGACGGTCCAAGTCGGGCCGTATGCCGTGATTGACGAAGGTGTCGAACTCGGCGCGCATTGTGTCGTCGGGCCGCACGTTTATTTCACAGGGCTGACGGCGATTGGCGCGCACAACCAGTTTCATGCGGGCTGCGTCGCGCACCGCTCGAACAAACCGGACGCAGAAACGATCATCGGCTCGCACAATTTTTTCATGGCCAATGCCCACGTGGCGCACAATTGCGTGGTCGGCGACCACGTGATTTTGGCCAATGGCGCATTGCTGGCCGGGCACGTCGTGGTGCAGGACCGGGCGTTCATCTCCGGCAACTGCCTCTTGCACCAGTTCTGCCGCGTCGGCACGCTGGCGCTGATGCAAGGTGGCTCGATCATCACCCAGGATTTGCCGCCGTTCACGATGGTGCATCGGGTGAATGAGCTTTGCGGGTTGAACAGTGTCGGCCTACGCCGCGCGGGATTTACAGCGGAACAGCGGCTGGAATTGAAACGGCTTTATCACTTGTTGTTTCGCAGCGGAAAGAATTTGCGGGCGGCAATCGCAGAGGCGCGAAAAAAAAACACCAGCGCCCCGGCAGATATTTTGCTCGACTTCATTACCGAAACAAAACGCGGCGTGTGCACAGGGGGCGGTCATGCGAACGGCGAAAATGAGGACGAATAGAAAGGCGCGCCATGTATAAAATCATCGGAGCAGACGGCAGAACCTACGGTCCGGCGACAGTTGAGCAACTGCGACAGTGGATTGCCGAGGGCCGCGCCAACGCACAAACACAAACGCTGGCAGACGGTGCGACGGGATGGAAAGCGCTCGGCGCGTTGCCGGAGTTTGCGGGACATTTCGCGCCGCTGATTCCGCCGCTGATCGGGCCGCTGAGGCTAGGGACTTCAACGGCGGGGCAATTGCCCAAAACCAATTCCTTTGCGACGGCGGGACTGATTTTCGGCATTTTGTCGCTGACGTGCTGCTGCGGATGTCCGTTCAACATTCTTGGACTGGTCTTCTCGCTCATCGGGCTTATGCAAATCAACCGGCATCCCGAACTTTACGAAGGTTACGGCATCGCCATCGCCGGGCTGATTCTTTCGGCGGCGAGCCTGGTTTTGGGATTCGGGCTGGTTTTACTCAATCTCGCGCTCCACCCGGCGAACTTCGCGTGGCATTTCAAAACCTTTTGAAACCTGGATTATGCACGCTGAATTCCAGCCGGTTCCGCCAAAAATAAAAGTTGAAACGACGCCTGCATTGGCGTGGTTTGCGGGCATCGCACTGGGCGCAACGGCCATTGGCGCGGCAGCGGTCTTGTTTTTCTTCGATCCGAGCCGGCACGGTTTTTATCCCGTGTGTCTGTTTCACGCGCTGACGGGTTTGTATTGTCCGGGCTGCGGTGGGACGCGGGCGGTGTATCAATTGTTGCACGGCCACGTTTTGCCCGCGCTGCATGACAACGCACTGTTTGTTCTGGCGCTCGTGGCATTGGCGGTTTGGGGCGCGCGATTTGCTGCGCGAAAATTACGGAATCAGCAAACGATCTTTCAGTTACGTCCAAAAACGTTGTGGATGTTTCTTGTTGTCGCTCTCGTCTTCACCGTGTTGCGAAATCTGCCGGCATTTTCCTGGCTTTCGCCGTAAGCGCGCAGGAGAACTTTTCGCTTTTGTCTCCACGTACGCTCGTGTTCAATCCCGGCATGAGTCAGACGCATCCATTGACAACCACGACATTTGATTTGCCCGGTTACCGCATCACCAAATCGTTCGGCGTTGTGCGCGGCATCATTGTGCGATCGCGCTCCATCGTCGGAAATTTTGGCGCGAGCATTCAGGCGATTTTCGGCGGGAACATTTCGCTTTACACCAATCTTTGCGAACGCACGCGCGAAGACGCGTTCAACCTGATGCTCACACATGCCGGAGAGCTCGGCGCGAACGCGGTTGTCGGCGTTCGTTACGACGCCACCGAGATTGCCCCAGGCATCACCGAAGTGCTGTGTTACGGCACGGCGGTTTATGTGGAGCGGGCGAGTTGAAAAGAAAATCAGGCTTCGCTTTCGACCCTCAACATTCAACCAGCAACTAAAATGTCCGGACACAGCAAATGGGCGAAGGTCAAGCACTTCAAGGGTGCGATTGACGCCAAGCGTGGGAAGATTTTTTCCAAGCTGGGGCGCGAAATTGCCATTGCCGCCAAAATCGGCGGTGGCGATCCGGGCATGAATCCGCGCCTGCGCATGGTGCTGCTCAAGTGCCGCACAGCGAACATGCCGCACGACAACATCGAGCGCGCCATCAAAAAAGGCACCGGCAGCGGCGAAAGCGTGAATTTCGAGGAATTAACCTACGAAATTTACGGGCCGCATGGCGTGGCGTTGCTCGTGGAAGTGAGCACGGACAATCGCAATCGCACGGCGTCGGACATTCGCAGCATCGCGACCAAAAACGGCGGCAGCATTGCGACGCCGGGTTCGGTGAGCCGTATGTTTCAGCGCAAAGGACAAATCATTGTCTCACGAGAAGCGGCAGGCGAGGATCAATTGATGGAACTGGCGCTCGAGGCCGGCGCAGAGGATTTCAAGGCCGAACCGCTGGGTTATGAAATTCTAACCGCGCCGGGGAATTTTGAAGCCGTTCACAAACAAATTGAAGACAAAGGCATCAAATGCGAAGTAGCGGAAATCACGTCGCTGCCAACCATCATGACACCGCTCACCGACGAGGCGTCCGTGGCGGCCAACAAATTGATTGAGGCGCTGGAGGAACACGACGACGTGAAGGAAGTTTTCTCCAATGCTGAATTTTCCGAAGCATGATCCGCAAGGTCTGAGGCATGAAGGCATTAAGCGCTGACACTTTTCAGGCACGGCTGCTGGCCCGACTGACGGCGGCGGCGATTCGTTATCCCCGGTGGTTCATTTATCCGCAGGTGGCGCTGTTTCTAGTCTGTGTCCTTTATACCGTCGGTTACCTGAAAACGGACATGAGCCGGGACAACCTGGTCGGCCCCAACCAGAAGTATCACCAAAACTATCTCCGCCTGCAAAAGGAGTTCCCGCAGCAGGGCAATGACTTTGTGGTGGTCGTGGAAAGCGATAACACGGAGAAAAACCGGCAGTTTGTCGAACGCCTGGGCGCGAAAATGGCGGCGGAAACCAACCTGTTCCGCGATGTTTTTTACCAGCACGACCTGGCGATGATGGGAACCAAGGCGTTGTTCTTTGTGCCGGAAAACGATCTGGCCACGATCCAAACGATGCTGCACGACGATCGGCCGTTCATCCAGAAGTTCACGCAAACAACGAACCTTGTTTCGTTTTTCGAGCAGATCAACACGGCTTTCCGCACTGCACCGCATGAGACGAACGCCCAAACGGAATCGCTGGTCCAATCACTGCCGGTGCTGACGCGCATCCTGACCCAGGCCGGCAGTTGTTTGCAAATGCCTGGCAAACCGCCGTCCCCCGGTGTGGCGGCGCTTTTTGGCGCTGGAGACGTGTCCGACATCTACATCACCTTCAATCACAACCGGATTTTCCTGCTCACGGCGCACGCACCGAACACTGCTCTTAACAGCAGCGCCATCGAACGTTTGCGCCGGCTCATCAGGGAAACGCAAAATGAAGTAACCGGTATCAACGTCGGGCTGACGGGCGAACCGGTGCTGGACTATGACGAAATGAGGCAGTCACAGAAGGACATAACCCTGGCAAGCATCGTGTCACTGGTTCTCTGCGCGCTGATTTTTATTTACGGCTACAACGAGACCGGGCGCCCGATCAAAGCGACGATCTGTCTGGTGATCGGGCTGGCCTACACGCTGGCGTTCACCACGCTGACCATCGGACATTTGAACATCCTGACGATCACATTTGTGCCCATGCTGATTGGGTTGGCGATTGATTTTGGCGTGCATCTGATCACGCGCTACGAGGAGGAATTGCGCCACGGCAGGACGAAGGAATTTGCGCTGACCAAGGCGATGGTCTTCACCGGGCAGGGGATTTTCACCGGCGCGTTGACCACGGCAAGCGCGTTCCTGGCGATGGGGTTCACCCATTTCAAGGGCATTCAGGAAATGGGCATCATTTGCGGTGGTGGTTTGCTGCTCTGTCTTGTGCCGATGATGACGCTGCTGCCGGTGCTGCTGTTGCGCGGCCGGCAAAACGTCGTTGACCACGGGGCAAACGAGGACGACACCCGTGCGCGCATTGAAAACATGTGGCTGCAACGGCCCGTACTGGTGATGGTTGTCACAGTCGGGTTGTGCTCAGCGGCGTTGTTTGAAGTCCGGAAGGTGTATTTCGATTACAACCTCATCAAAATGCAAAGTCCCACCCTGCCGTCGGTGGTATTTGAGCAGAAACTGGTTGATTCAGCTGACAAATCACTGCTGTGCGGCGCGATTGTCGCCGATTCGCTGGACCAAGCCATTGCCTTGGAGGAAAAAATCAAGCAATTGCCAACAGTGGCGGACATCGAGCCACCGTCAGACATGCTCAACGATTTTATCGAGCAAAACCAGCACAAGAAACTGGGCCTCATTCGCGGAATCAAGCAGGAGGTCATGCCGCTGCAATTCAGTCCGCCGGACTTGAAACCGGTGAATGTTTATGAACTCAGCCGGACGTTGTATTCGCTTTACGGCTATTCCGGCGCGGCGCTGGATGAAATCCGCGGCAGCGATCCTGAACTGGCAAAACAATTCGTCGCCTTGAGGCAGACGATTGAGGATTTGCGCAAGGCCATGTTGGTTGGTGATAGCACGGTTATCCAAGAGCATGGGAACAAGCTGGCGGGGTTTCAACAGGCGCTGTTCGATGACGTCCGCGAAACATTCGAGTCCCTGCAGCACCAAAACGACACCACGCCGTTGCGCGTGAACGATTTGCCCGCAGCATTACGTGACCAGTTTAGGGGTGTGACCGGCAAATTTCTGCTGCAGGTGTTTCCAAAGGATGACGTGTGGCAGCGCGCAAACCAGGAAAAATTCGTCACCGATCTGCGGAAAGTGGATCCCAACGCCACCGGCACGCCGGTGCAGCTTTATGAATACGAAACGCTGCTGAAAAACAGCTATGTGCAGGCAGCGTGGTATGCGCTGGCGGCGATTGCCGTTTTGGTGTTCTTCCATTTCCGCAGTCCTGGGTCGGTGATTTTGTCATTGCTGCCGGTCGGCATTGGCGCCTTGTGGCTGGCCGGATTGATGGGCTGGTTTGGGATTCCTTTCAATCTGGCGAATATCATGACGTTGCCATTGGTCATTGGCATCGGTGTTACGAACGGGATCCAGATCCTCAACCGTTTCGCCGAGGAGCGAACGCCCGGCATTCTGGCGCGCAGCACTGGAAAAGCGGTGCTTGTGTCCGGGTTGACAGCCATTGCCGGTTTCGGCAGTTTGATTCTCGCCAAGCACCACGGCATTCACAGCCTCGGTTGCGTAATGGCAACAGGTATCGCGACGTGCATGATTGCGGGATTAACTTTTTTGCCGGCACTGCTGAATTTGCTGGGCCGCTGGCGTCCGTTAATAAAAACAAATCAACCCAGTGCCGACAACTCATCGCCGACACTGGGTCAGGAGGAACCGAGGTCAAAAACCTCAAGTGATAAGTGAGCGTAAAGCAATTCGACAAAAAGTCAACCCCAATGTTAAAAATAGCTTTGAAATGGTTAAAACAGCGTGAAACAGGCTTTCATTAACGATAACGCCAAGCAGGAATTTCATGTCAATCGGTTCTAAAAAATTCAAAATTTGTCTGCGAATTTACTGGTGGTTTTTTGCGCTGAGCTTTTCTTCCTTTGGCGTTTTCGGCGCGGATGACTTTGTCGCCGGGCCGCTCTTCAGTCAGTTTACACTAACACTTGATTCGGGGCATCGCTCCGAAGCAATCGGTCCATTTTTCTACAGCCAGGAAAAAGATTCGGAAAAAACGTGGGGCATTTCGCCGTTATTTTCGCACGATTCCGATCCCGCCGTTGAATCGACAGAAGACGACCTGCTTTATCCGCTGCTGACTTACGAATGTTTTGGAGCGGAGTATCGCTGGCAATTTTGCCAATTACTCAGTTTTTCCGGAGGCGAAGAACAGGACAACACCCTGAAAAGACGTTTCACGCTTTTCCCGATTTATTTCCAACAGCGTTCGCCGGACGCGAGTGAAAATTACACCGCGCTTGTTCCATTTTACGGCCATCTCAAGGATCGGCTGTTTCACGACGACATTTTTTTCGTGATGTTCCCAATTTACAGCGAGACTCGCAAACGCGACGTGGTGACGGATAATTATCTCTATCCGTTTTTCCACCTTCGTCACGGCGAGGGATTGCATGGCTGGCAATTCTGGCCGCTGGCCGGTAATGAACACAAAGACGTGACCACGCGCACCAACGATTTTGGCGAAACGGAAATCATCGGCGGCCATGACAAATTTTTCGCCCTTTGGCCGGTTCATTTTCGCCAGAACAACGGCATCGGCACCGATAATCCGGAAACATTTCGCGCGTCGTTGCCGCTGTATGCCCTGTCCCGTTCGCCGAAACGCGACTCCACTTCCGTGCTCTGGCCTTTTTTTATTTGGACTGACGACCGCGATAAAAAATACCACGAATGGGACAGCCCGTGGCCGTTCATCGTCGTCGCGCGTGGCGAAGGCAAAACCACCACGCGCGTCTGGCCGCTGTTCAGCCGGGCGCACAGCGACGTTTTGGAAAGCGACTTTTATCTGTGGCCACTTTACAAATTCAACAACCTTCACACCGAGTTGCTTGATCGGCGGCGCACTCGCATCCTGTTTTATTTATTTGCGAATGTAACGGAAAAGAACATCGAAACCGGCGCACAACGCCATCGCGTGGATCTGTGGCCGCTGTTCACGTATCATCGTGACTTCAATGGAAACAACCAACTGCAAATTCTCGCGCCGATTGAGCCGGTGTTGCCAGACAATCGCGGCATCGAACGGAACTGGTCGCCGCTCTGGTCATTGTGGCGATCAGAAAGTAATCCAAAATCCGGCGCTGCCAGCCAATCGCTGTTGTGGAACTTTTATCGCCGGGATTCAGCGCCCGCCTCCAAAAAATGCTCGCTCTTCCTAGGCCTTTTCCAGTATCAATCAGATTCAAAAATGAAAAAATTGCGCCTGTTTTATATCCCGGTGCTCAAATGGCACAAGCAGGCCGGTCAAACGGCAAAATGAAGGCGCATTCAAATTATGTTTGAGAATGCTGGCGAAATTATCCTGCTGTTTTGGCGCACGTTGCTGGCTTTGCCGCTGGCATGGCGGCAACGGCAAAAGGTATTCGACCAATTTTTTGAAATTGGCAACGCCAGTTTGCTGATGGTTTGCGTGCTGTCGTTTTTCATCGGCGCTGTCATCACGTTGCAAACCGGCCCGGTGCTGGTTGAGCGCGGTCTGGCCAGCGCGGTCGGCGGCATTGTGGGCATCGCAATGGCCAAGGAACTGGCGCCGGTGATGATGGCCATTCTCATCGCCGGTCGCATCGGCTCGGCCATGGCGGCGGAAATCGGCTCGATGCGCGTGTATCAGGAGATTGACGCGCTCCGCACGATGAATATCAACCCGATTCACTACCTCGTGTTGCCGCGGCTGGTGGCCATCGCCATTGCACTGCCAATGCTGGTGGTTTTTTCCATTCTGGTCGGCTGGCTCGGCGGCGCGCTGGTCGCGGAGACCAACAGCCATATCGCGATTTCGTTTCAGGCGTTCTTCGCGAATTTGCGCGACATTGTTGAATTGAAGGATGTGGCCAATGGCGTCTTCAAAAGTTTTTGTTTTGCACTGATTATCGGCGTTGTTTCATGCCATCAAGGGCTTGTGACCATTGGCGGCCCGCGCGGCATCGGCCGTTCGGTGACGAAGGCGGTTGTCAATTCCATCATCCTCATTGTGATTTTTGACTACTTCCTGACGCGCATTCTTTTGAAATGATGAACGACATGACGAACAATCATTCCGGCGTCAGCCTCCAGGTGCGTGGCCTGCGTAAGAGTTTTGATGACGAAGAAGTCCTCAAGGGCATCGATTTCGAGGTTCAACCCGGCGAAGTTTTTGTCATCATGGGGCCGAGCGGCAGTGGCAAGAGCGTGTTGCTCAAGCAACTCATCGGGCTTGAGCCGCCGGACGCCGGCGAAATCCTCATCAATGGCGAACCTATCCAATCGCCGGAAATCGCCAGCAAATACCGGCTCGCGATGGTGTTCCAGTCCGGCGCGCTGCTCAACTCGCTGACGGTCGGCGAAAATGTCGGGCTTTACTTGAGCGAGCACCGGCTCAAACCGCCG
>JBEKON010000004.1:0-52192 GCA_049521735.1 Verrucomicrobiota bacterium | reverse complement strand
ATCGGCTTCTCCACCAATGACACCATCGTGATTTTTGACCGCATCCGCGAAGACCTGAAACTCGGCGTGCGCGGCTCGTTCAAGGAAATCATCAATCAAGCGGTGAATCAGACCTTGAGCCGGACGCTGATCACCAGCGGCACGGTGTTTTTGGCCACGATGTCGCTCTATCTTTTCGGCGGCGGCGTCATCAACGACTTCGCTTTCACGTTCCTCATCGGCATCATCACCGGCACGTATTCGAGCATCTACATCGCCAGCGCGTTCGTGTGGTGGTGGCACAAAGGCGAACGCCCGAATATTGGCGCGTCGCAAGTGACGATACAAAATGCGGCGCCGGCGAAGGTCTGACGATTCAAAACCATGCCCGGTTTTATTGAAATCACCCCGTGGCATTGGGCGGGCTTCATTCTTTGTATCCTGATTTTTCTCGCGCTCGACCTGGGTGTATTTCATCGCCGCGCGCGCGTCATCAGATTTGGTGAAGCGCTTGCCTGGAGTGCGTTGTGGTTCGCGTTGGCCGTGCTTTTTGCCGGGGCGATGGCGCATTGGCGCGGTCACGAGGAAGCGACTGAATTTGTCGCCGGCTACGTCATCGAACTTTCACTTTCGCTGGACAATATTCTATTCATCGCGCTCATCTTCGCGTGGTTTCGCGTGCCGCTGGAATTTCAACATCGGCTGCTCTTTTGGGGCATTCTCGGCGCGCTGGTGATGCGCGGCGCGATGATCGCCGCCGGCGCGGCGCTCATTCACCAATTCGACTGGGTGCTTTACGTGTTCGGGGCGTTTCTCATCTTCGCCGGCGCAAGGATGTTTTTCTCAAAACAGGAAGCGGTGCATCCGGAAAAAAATCTCGCGCTGCGACTGGCGCAAAAATTCTTTCCCGTCTCTCAAAATCTTGACGGTCAGAGGTTTTTCACGCGATTGAATGGCCGTTTTGCGCTCACGCCGCTGGCCTTGGTGCTGTTGTTGGTCGAAACAACCGATTTGATTTTTGCCACGGATTCCATTCCGGCGGTGTTTTCCGTGACGCGTCAGCCTTTCATCGTTTTTACCTCGAACATCTTTGCGATTCTCGGCCTTCGCTCGCTGTATTTCCTGCTCGCCGGTGCGCTCGGCAACTTCCGTTATTTGAAAATTGGGCTCTCAATTGTGCTCGCTTTTGTCGGCGCAAAAATGCTGGTCGAGCCGCACGGCTTACCGTCCCGCTGGTTTCAAATCGAAATTCCAACAGGCATTTCATTGCTCATCGTGGCTGCAATCCTTTTGATTTCCATTACGCTTTCCGTTTCCGCCGCTTGGCGCGAAAAGGAAATTAACCACGGATAAACACGGATGGACACGGATGCAGGAGCACGAAATGCATAAATGTTTTGCCGCGGCTGATCGGACGAAACTCAATTCGGATAATTTACGAAATCCACATCAGTGGTTTTTGTTTTCTATCCGTGTTTATCTGTGTTCATCTGTGGTTGAACAAAAATGAAATTCCGCTGGTCGCTCGCGCCACCGCAACCTCTGCTCGCCGGTCAACTGGCCGCGCAACTCAAAATCCCGCCGCTGCTTGCCCAATGCCTGCTGAATCGCGTCCCGCAGATGGCGGGAGAGCCGGCTGCCATCCGGGATTTTTTGCAGCCGCGCCTGAAAAATCTCGCCGACCCGTTTTTGCTGCCGAACATGAACGCCGCCGTCGGGCGATTGCTTCATGCCCGTGAGCAAAACGAACCGCTCGTGATTTTTGGCGATTACGATACGGACGGCGTCACTTCCACTGCGCTGCTCGTTGAAGTTTTGCGCGCGCTTGGCTGGAAGGCGGATTTTTATTTGCCGAATCGCATGGACGAAGGCTACGGCTTGAGTCAGGACGGCGTCGAAAATTGCCTCAAAAAATTCCCTGTAACACTCCTGCTGGCCGTGGACTGCGGTTCCACCGCCGTCGGAACCATTTCATGGCTGCGCAAGCGCGGCGTGGATGCGATTGTTCTCGATCATCATCAAATTTCCTCGCCCGCGCCGGAAGCCATCGCGCTGGTGAACCCGCAACTCTCAACTCTCAACCCTTCCATCCTCCGTAGCAGTGCTACTGCGGAGGACGGACAACCATCAACCGTTTTTACCGAACTCTGCTCCGTTGGTCTCGCTTTCAAACTCGCGCATGCCCTGGTCAAACGCGGACGCGAAATAAATCTGCCTGGCGCGGCGGAATTCGATTTGCGCCCGTTGCTCGATTTGGTCGCGCTGGGCACCATCGCCGACCTCGTGCCGCTCATCGGCGAAAACCGCATTCTTGTTTCCGCCGGTTTGCAGCGGCTGAACATGACAAAACGGCCTGGTTTGATTGAGCTTAAACGGGTCGCGCAGTGCCCGCAAATACTCGGCACTTACGAAGTCGGTTTTCAACTGGCGCCACGCTTGAACGCCGCCGGTCGGCTCGAATCAGCCGAGGAATCGCTGCATCTGCTGCTCGCCCGCAGTCAGGCTGAAGCGATGCCCATCGCCCAAAATCTGGATTTGCGCAATCGCGAACGCCAAAAAATCGAGCGTGGCATCGTCGAGGAAATCATCGGCACATTACGCGCAAAGTTTGACCCGGAAAAAGACTTCGTCATTGTCGAAGGACAATTGCTCTGGCACATCGGTGTTGTCGGCATCGTCGCGTCGCGTGTGTTGCAGGAGTTTTACCGGCCCACCATCATCATCGGTGGCGAGGGCGATGAATGGCGCGGTTCGGGGCGCAGCATCGCGGGTTTCGATCTGGCCGCCGCGTTGCGCGAATGCGACGATTTGCTGGTGCGCCACGGTGGGCACGCAATGGCTGCGGGCTTGAGCATTCATCCGGACAAAATTGACGCGCTGCGGGAGCGATTGAACGGATTGGCGCGCCGCACATTAAAACTGGAGGATTTACAACCGTCATTGCGCCTTGACGCGGAGGTTGGTTTGGATGAAATGACTTTGGAATCGCTCGGCGAGCTGGCGCGTTTGAAACCGACGGGGCAGGGGAATCCCGGCGTGCAATTCTGCGCGCGCAATCTCACCCACGCGCGTCCGCTCCAGCGCATCGGCGCGGACAGGCGGCACGTCAAGATGTGGGTTACGGAAGGTGCAGCCACACTCGAAGCGGTTTGGTGGAACGGCGGTGAAGCATCCTTGCCGGTTGGAAAATTTGACCTGGCGTTCGCGCCGCAAATCAACGAGTTCAATGGCCGCCGCACGGTGCAATTAAAAGTTTTGGATTGGCGGGCGGCGTAGTTTTTTAACCGGCACGATTCAACTTCCGCCAGTAGAAGGGTTGGCAGCTACCGGGGCAAGAGGGGCAGTCGCTTCCCTGCCGGTAGCCGGGGCGGATAAAGGCGGGTTCATGAAGAACATGGTCAGGATCGTGGCGAACCAGGCCAGCAGCACTGGAAGAAGGTATCGTCCCGCGGAGTTATCCGTAGTGTAACTGATCACTTGGGTCAGGCTGGTGATGTTGACAAAGCTGACAAACACTCCGCTCAACGCGGCCGTGATGCCGACAAACATCGCGAGTATCCAGACAATAACCTGGCGCCGGGCGGGAAGGGCAAACCAGAGCGCAGCCGTCATCAACAAGCAAAGCCATGGCAAACCGAGTGTCGAATGATTATACAACGATGAAAGACCATCCCATCTGCCGATCCAATGAAACTGTCCGCTTTCTCCACTCCAGTGTGCAAAAGCGGGGTTCACAAACAATCGGGCGAACATCATCAGGAAAATGCCCGGCCAATTCGAAAGCGTGATGCCCGGATTGTGCAGGGCGTAACCAGCCCAACCCGACTCGTACTCCAAAGAGGGTAGTTGAACACGCAGGCAAATGAAGGGCAAGGCGGCCAAAAAACAGAACACCAGCACTCGCCGGGTTCGAGGTGACGGTTTCAATGAGGGTCGTGCTGAAGGCAACAGCAGCATCCAGCTTCCCACGAGTGCCAGAAAAATGAGGCCCTCAAACTTTGCCATTGCCGCTCCAAATAGAAGTGTCAGCCCAAGCCCAAGCCGGGCGCGGTCCTTTCCGACCAGCCAGAAAGCACATTGTATGCAGCCCATAACGGTAAAGAAAATCATCGGCATGGTGCTGCCTTCCATCTGGACAAATTTTTGGGTGGCTGGCAGCAACAATAAACCCAGGAGAGCCCAATGCGGCGGCCGAAACCATCTTTTCCCACCACGGTTCAATGAGGCCAAGGCGGCAATGAGGAACAGTAGCATCCAGGTGGGCCAGAACTTGGTGACAAACTCGTCCACGTGCCCGATTGAGTCATAAGTGGCTGCATGCAACGAAGGCACAAGGGTGGGGTAATCAAGGTGCGCATGCGCGAGACGCGGATTGGAAAACCATTGCACAATCTCGTTCCCTGTGTAGAGGTGTATGATTTTCGCCTTGAGCGCCCACCTCACCGCGTCGCCGTCGATAAGTCCCTCCAGCCCGGCGAGGCGGAAAAGAATTAGAAACACAAGGAATCCGGCTGCTACAGGGGCTGCCACGATGGGATTGGAAACCATCTTCCGGAAACCGCCGGTAATCCCCGTCAAATAGGCTTTGCGGTTGTGCCAAATTTCCGCGATGCCGCACGCGGCAGTAACAAGGAAAATCACTCCCCATCCATGAAAGCCGCACAGTTTGACGCCCAGCGTGATCGCTGCCACGGCCATCATTCCCAAACCCAAGCCACAGGCCAGTTGTTCAAACAGCGGCATCTGTCCGCTTGGGACAGGGAATAAAAAGCGAAACAACCACATCCCCGCCAAGGCTGTCAGCAAGGGAAGTAGAAAGGCTACAACAGTATCGAAGTTGGAGGAAAACCAAACCGGGGTAACTGGTTCCTTGATGGGAAATTCGCGCGGCGGTCTGAGAAATCTCACGGTCAACGTGCCATTGCCATCCGGCGGAAAATCTATTATCGCATCATATCCGTTGGTGAGGATTTCCTGGTCGGACTCGGCAGTCCTGCCTGGAAAACCCCGCTCGGTCAGGTGGGCCGGCTGATCCACACTCACGCCGACCTCGCGAGGGAAGAGATAGTAGGTTGCGTAAAAATAATAATAAGCCTTGTTCAAGTTTGTGGGGCCGGTCATGTCTGTCATGAAGACCCGTGCATCGTTTGGCAGTATCAAATCGACGTATCTGCACCACCCGGAGGCCAGTGTGATTAACTCGTCCCTCTTCACGATATCGGAAACCGCCGCGAATTGCTTCACTCGCAGGTAGGACTGGGCTACGGACGAAACGATTTCATTTTCCCCTCCATCGTTTCGATCATGCTCAACCCAGTCTCGAAGAATGGCGTCCCTGTCATGATGCAAAAACTGCCACGTGATTGCGAAGCCGGCGAAAGCTGCCAGAGACAGGCTGACAAGGGTCATCCAACGGCTTTTCATGCAATTTAGAGCGCTTGCTGACCGACGGGGTTTCCGAAAACTGAACCAGTCTAGGAGGCTCTTAATTTCAGTCAAGGGGGATAATATGACTTGGTGTCGCGCCGCAGGTGAAAGTTTTGGATTGGCGGGCGGCGTGATGGTCCAGGGTCCGAAGTCTGAAGTCCAAAGCGGTCGCGAACATTTTAGACTTTGGACTTTGGACTTTGAACTTTAGACTGGTTCCCATGGTTTCAGCCATTCTGGTCGCTGCCGGCAAAGGTGTCCGCATGGGCGCCGATGTGGACAAATTATTTCTGGAAGTCGCCGGGCGTCCGGTCATGGCGCACACGTGGCTGCGGTTCGATGAGGCAAAGTGCATCGATGAAATCATTCTCGTCGTGCGCGACGGAATGCAGGGGGCTTTCAAGGAACTGGCGGCGAAATTCCTTTTTAAAAAACCGTTCCGCATCGTCGTTGGCGGAGCGGAACGGCAGGATTCGGTCTGGAACGGTTTGGAAGCGTTGCCGCCAACGGCGAAAATCGTGGTAATCCACGACGCGGCGCGGCCTTGCACGAGCGGAGAATTGATCGCGGCAACAATCAAGGCGGCGGAGGAAACCGGCGCGGCGGTGGCGGCGCAGCCGGTAACGGACACAATCAAGGCATCCGCCGATGGCAAATTGATTCGGTTCACGCTCGACCGTTCGCTATTGTGGGCGGTGCAAACGCCGCAGACGTTTCGCGTAGAAGTGATTCGCCGCGCGCTGACGGAAGCGCGCCGCCGCAAGCTCGTTTTCACGGACGACACGGCGGCGTGCGAGTTGATCGGCCAGCCGGTCCGGCTTGTGCCGGGCATCGCGCCAAATCCCAAGATTACAATGGCGGGTGATTTGCCGTTCGTCGAAATGCTGCTGCGAAATAAAACTTGATTCGAAATTTTGCACGCTTGTGCTAGCTTTCCTCCCTTTATGAAACGACGTTTGATTTACGGATTTGTGATTATGGCGCTGACGGTGAATTTGATCGTCGGCGCGCGAATTTATTTGAGTTCAGCCTACGCGGTGGAACGGAAGGATTCGGTTGAGCCAAACCTGGAGCTTTTTGCCGGCGTGCTGGAAAAAGTCCGGACGGAATACGTGAACGGCCAGGACTTGACGTATCGCGACCTGGTTTACGCGGCGCTCAAGGGCGTGACAGGTTCGCTCGACCCGCACAGCGAGTTCATGGACCCGGACGAGTATCGGGAATTGCAAAGTGACACGGAAGGCGCGTTCGGAGGACTCGGCCTGATGGTGACGATGAAGGACAATTTTGTCACAGTCATCACGCCGATGGAGGATACGCCGGGATTTCGCGCGGGTATTTTGTCCGGCGACCGCATTGTCAAAATCAACGGCAAGAGCGCGGAAAGAATGTCTTTGCAAGATGCGGTGAAACAACTCCGCGGCGAACCAGGCACGCAAGTGACCGTGACGATTCAACGGCCTTCGTCGGGCATGGTGAAGGATTTCACGCTCACCCGCGCGATTGTCAAGATGGAGATGGTCAAGGACATCAACGGCAAAAAGGAGTTCCCGCTGGGTGATGACAAAATCGGCTACGTCCGCATCACGCAATTTGGCGACAAGACGAACGACGAACTCAAAACCGCCCTGAATAAATTGAAAGCACAGGGCATGAAGGCGTTGATTCTTGATTTGCGCTGGAATCCCGGCGGTTTGCTCGACGCGGCGGTTGAGGTTTGCAGCGAATTTTTGCCCCGTAGAGAACTTGTTGTGACTACCGAAGGACGCGATCCGAGTCAAAATACAATCCGGCGCGCCGGGGGTCACGGCGATGTATTGAAAGGCATGCCGATTGTCGTGCTCGTGAATTTGGGCAGCGCGAGCGCGTCGGAAATTGTCGGCGGCTGTCTGCAGGATTTGCATCGCGCCGTCATTCTCGGCGAAAAAACCTTCGGCAAAGGTTCTGTGCAAAGCATTTTCCCTCTCGACGATGGCTCCGCGCTCAAGCTCACCACAGCCAAATATTACACGCCCAGCCACAAGGTCATTCAGGAACACGGCATCACGCCCGACATCACCGTCCCCATGAGCGATGAAGAAGAAGCCGCGTTGATATTCAAACGCGCGCCCGGCGGTCTCGAGTCGCTTCGTCCGGAAGATCGCGCCCGTGTCGAAAACATTCAGGACGTGCAACTCAAACGCGCCGGGGATTTGCTCAAGGGCATGTTGCTTTACAGTGCGCTCAATGATGCGGCCAAGCCCGGGAAAATCGCGGTGAAATAGCATGAATCGTTGAATCGTTGCATCGGATTGCAACTCACGACCGTTCACGATTTAACAATTCAACGATGTAACGACATGACAATCCTCGCCTTTGAAACTTCCTGCGATGAAACCAGCGCCGCCGTTGTGCGCGATGGCAAAATCCTGTCCAGTGTTGTTTCTTCACAAATCGAATTGCACGCCGAATACGGCGGCGTGGTGCCGGAACTGGCCGCGCGCGAACATTTGCGGAACCTGATTCCCGTTGCGCAAGCCGCGTTGCGCGAAGCAGGCGTGCAGCCGGAACAACTCGACGCTGTCGCCGCCACGCAAGGGCCGGGATTGCCGACCGCGTTGCTCATCGGGTTCAAGGCGGCGCAAGCCGTCGCGTTTGCCTTGCGGAAACCATTCATCGGCATCAACCATCACGAAGCGCATTTGTATTCGCCATGGATTCATGGTGAACCACCGATGACTGGTTTTTCAGATTTCCAACGGAACGTTTCGTTGATTGTCAGCGGCGGCCACACGATTTTGGCTCTGGTCGAATCCGAATTAAAACATCGCGTGCTCGGTTCGACGGTGGACGACGCCGGCGGCGAATGTTTTGACAAGGCCGGAAAGTTGATGGGGCTGGCGTATCCCGCCGGCCCGGAGATTGACAGGCTGGCAGAGCAGGGGAATCCCAGGGCATTTGACTTCCCCCGACCATTGCTGAATGACGCCGGCGACGACTTCAGTTTCAGCGGATTGAAAACGTCCGTGCGCTATTTTTTGCGCGACAACCCGGATTTGTTGAATGACAAACGGCGGCTATGCGATTTGTGTGCGAGCGTCCAGGCGGCGATTGTTGAAGTGCTTGTCAAAAAAACCATCCGTGCGGCAAAACGAAACCATGTTCGTTGTGTGACCGCGTCCGGTGGCGTGACGTGCAATCGCGCGTTGCGACGTGAATTGACGCGAGCTTGCAAGCGTGAAGGTTTCGAACTGCGTCTAGCGGAAAAAAATCTCTGTACCGACAACGCCGCGATGATTGGTATTTTAGCCGGGCGAAAATTAATAACCGGTGTTAAGCCGACATCGCTCGATCAGGAAATTGATCCAAGTTGGGAGTTGGCATAAGGCAGGGACGCATGAGCCACGCGCCCGCCGTCTCAAATGCAGTTGATTAAACTCGTTACCTGAATCACAGTGTCGTCATGCCTTCAGAAACTTTTCAGGCAAGCCGTTGGACGCATGGGAATTTCCTGTTTCCCACAATTATCGAAGTGACGGACAAGGCGGTCATCCGGCGCAAACGGTCGTGGTTCAGCAAGGACGAAATGAGCATCAGCATCAACAAGGTGGCGTCCGTCCATATCAAGACCGGAATCATCTGGTCGGATATTTTGATTGAATCGTCCGGCGGCAGCGACCCGTTGGCAAGTCACGGCCACACGAAAGCCGCCGCCCGCGGCATCCGTGAGTTGATAGAAACGGCGCAAGGAAGTGTGACCGGCAGAATGGAGCAGGGATGAAATCATGAAAGCGTGTGGCGTTCTCGTGTTGTTTTTGGCGGGTTCACTTGTTGCGCGGGCCGATGACGCCACGGTCACATTGCCGGAACTGATTCAAGGCGCGCAACAATGGGCGCAGGAAAATCTCGACACGAATGTTCTCAACGCGCTTTCCGAAGCGGACAAGCGCGCGGTGCGGCAATTCCTTCGCGAAGTGCAGCAGCGCTATCAAGGCGACTACGTGGTGGATATTGCGGCGCTGCGGCAAACGGCCCAAACCGTCCTGCCATTGCTGGAAAGCCGCGAGGAAACCAAGCCCTACGCCGCGTGGCTCAAGGCGCAGATGGATTACCTGGATGTCGCGGACGAAATCCGGCTCACGATTCCGCCGCCAAAAGTTGAAACCAACCAACCGCCCCAACCGGTTCCCAATCCCCCGCCGCAAAAGGAACGCGAGATTTGGGTGAAAAAAGTTTCCAGCGGTCCCTGGCCGGCCCTGGCAAAAGAATATGTGCCGGAGTTGAAGCCGATTTTTACCGCGCAAATGGTGCCGCCGGAACTGGTCTGGGTGGCAGAAGTGGAATCGGCCTTTGACCGTCGCGCGCTGAGTCCGGCGGGAGCGGCGGGATTGTTTCAATTGATGCCGGCCACGGCCAAACGGTTCGGTCTTTCCCTGTGGCCGCGCGATCAACGTTATCAACCGGAACCGAGCGCGACCGCCTCCGCCCAATATCTGAAATATCTTCACGACCGTTTCAAGGATTGGCGGCTCGCCCTGGCCGCTTACAACGCCGGTGAAGGAACGGTACAAAAGCTTTTGGATCGCTATAAAACGCGCAGTTACGACGACATCGCCGAACATCTGCCCGCGGAAACGCAAATGTATGTGCCCCGGGTCGAAGCCGTCCTCTTGCAGCGTGAAGGCGCGAACCTCGAACAACTTTCAACGCCGCAAGGTTAAATCACGCCGCGCGCAGATTTATTTTGCCAGACTTCGCGCAAATTTCTCAATTCGTTCCAGGCCTTTTTCGATGTTTGCCATGCTCGTCGCGTAGCTCAAACGGATGTAATCATCCGCGCCGAACGCGATGCCGGGCACGGCGGCGACCTTTTCCGCGTCGAGGAGTTTGGCGCAGAAGTCAGTGGACTTGAGGCCTGTTTTCGAGATGTTCGGGAACAGGTAAAACGCGCCTTTCGGATTGACGCACGAAAGGCCGGGAATGGAATTTAACTTCGCGTGCGCGAACCGGCGGCGTTTGTCGAATTCCGCGAGCCAGCCTTTCAAATGTTCCATGGAGCCGGTGATCGCGGCCAGCGCGCCTTTTTGGGCGAACGAAGTCGGATTGCTGGTGGTGTGGCTTTGAATCGCGTCAATTGCTTTCGCGATCGGTTCCGGCGCGGCAAGGAAACCGAGACGCCAGCCCGTCATGCTCCACGCCTTGGCGAATCCGTGAACGATGACGGTGTGCGCCTGATGCGCAGGCGAGAAGCTGGCGACGCTCTTGTGCACCGCACCGTCGTAAAGCAGGTGCTCGTAAATTTCGTCGCTCATGATAAGCACATCCTTTTCGACGCAGATGTCGCCCAGCGCCTTGGTTTCCTCCGGCGTATAAACGCTGCCGGTCGGATTGCTCGGCGAGTTCAAGATGAAAAGCCGCGTGCGCGGCGTGATGGCTGCGCGGAGTTGCGCGGGCGTGACTTTGAACTCGGTCTTGTCGGTGGTTTGAAGAATCACCGATTTCGCGCTCGCGAGCTTGACCATTTCCGGATAGCTCAACCAATAGGGCGCGGGAATGAGCACTTCATCGCCCTCTTGGCACGTTGCCAGAATGACGTTATAACACGAATGTTTGCCGCCGCAGGAGACGATGATTTGCGACGGTTTGTAAGTGAGGCCGTTTTCGCGCTTGAACTTGTCGGCGATGGCCTGGCGCAATTCCGGGATGCCACTGGACGGCGTGTATTTTGTGAACCCGGCTGCGAGCGCCTTGGCGGCGGCGTCCTTGATATGTTGCGGTGTGTCGAAATCCGGTTCACCGGCGCCAAAGACGACGACGTCCGCGCCCGCTGCTTTCATGGCCTTGGCCTTGGCGTCAATGGCCAGCGTGAGCGAGGGCGACAGCGAAGCGGCGCGCTGAGAAATACGATAATTCATATTAAACCGGCGGAAAGGTTACGAAGGGGGCGCTGAAGCACAAGAACGGAAATTGAAACAGACGCGAAGGCAGACAGTCCGCAGAGGACGCAAATTTTACCAATGGAAGCACGCCCGCCCTCATCCCGGCCTTCTCCCCCAGGAGAAGGAGAATCATTCACCGGCCCATGGAATGTTGTGCGGCGGAGCCGGCAGGAGGGTCGTCGAGCAAACAGAGAATGGTTACCAGCTGTTCCCTCTCCTTGGGGAGAGGGTCAAGGCGAGGGAGGTCGTAAAAACTAATTCAACGGTCCCCTGTCACATTTTTTCACTTCGCCAGGTAATACTTCCGGGTGTATTCCTTGACCATGCGGTCGGTGGTGAATTGCGACACGAGCGTGACCATCGCGCGGCGGATGCGCTGAATCCACTGGCGCGGGATGCCTTGTTCATCGCGGTCGAAAAACATCGGAATGACCTGTTCGGTGAGCGTCTGGTAAAGATTGGCGCTGTCCACGCGATCCTGTTCCCTGACATTATTTGGGTTTGAATCGCCGCCGATGGCAAAACCATTTGTGCCGTCGTAACCTTCGCGCCACCAGCCGTCGAGGATGCTGAAATTCAGGCAGCCATTGCAGCCGGCCTTCATGCCGCTGGTGCCGGACGCTTCCAGCGGGCGGCGCGGGTTGCTCAGCCAGACGTCGCAGCCGGAAACCATCTGCCGCGCGACGTGGACGTCGTAATTTTCGACAAACACGAGATAGCCCGCCAGCTCGCTGCGTTTGCTCAACTCAATGATTTGCTGGATGAACCGTTTGCCTTCGTCGTCACGCGGATGCGCCTTGCCGGCGAAAATAAATTGCACCGGACGCTGTTTGTCGTGCACGAGTTTCACGATGTTGTCGAACTGCTGGAAAATCAGCGGCGCGCGTTTGTAGGTGGCGAAACGCCGCGCGAAGCCAATGGTCAGCGCGTCAGGATTCAGCAGGTGTTCGAAGCGAATGAAATCGCCCGATCCCAGCATCCGGCTCTGGTGCGACAGACGGCGGCGGACGAATTCAATCATCTCGCGCCGCAGTTTGTAGCGCAATGCCCAAAGCTCCTCATCGGAAACGAATGACGCATCGGCCATTTTTTTCCAGAATTCAGGGTGGTGAATCGCCGACGCCCAATCGTGTCCATATTTTTCGTCCCACATCTTGACCACGCCCTCTCTCTTGTCCTTCATTTTTTCCCGCCAGAACTGGCGCACCGAACCTTTCATCCAGCCGAGCAGATGAATGCCGTTGGTGATGTGGCCGATGGGAACTTTTTCGACGGGTGTGCCGGGGTAGAGGCCCTGCCACATGTGACGGCTGACCCGGCCATGCAGTTCGCTCACGCCGTTGGCGGCGCGCGACACTTTGAGCGCGAGCACGGTCATGCAAAATGGCTCGTGCGCGTTTTCGGGATGCACGCGTCCCAACGGCATGATGTCCTGAAACGGCACGGGCAATTGGTGCTGGTAAAGCAGGAACGCGTAGTCCATCAATTCGGGAGTGAAGCTGTCGTGTCCGGCTTCCACCGGCGTGTGGGTGGTGAAAATACATTGCGCCCTGGTTGCGGCAAGCGCGTCGGAAAAATTTTGTCCGGTGACCAGTTTTTCGCGGATCAATTCCAGCGTCAGGAAGGCCGCGTGCCCCTCGTTCATGTGAAAGACCGACGGTTGCACGCCGAGCTTGCGCAGCAGGCGGACCCCGCCGATGCCGAGCAACATTTCCTGCATGATGCGTATTGTGCCGTCACCGCCATAAACGCGCGCCGTCAAATCGCGGAAATGCTCGGCGTTTTCCGGAAGATTCGTGTCGAGCAAATACACCGGCACGCGCCCGACGTTCACGCGCCAGGCCTGAAAGAAGACGCGGTTCATGTCAATTTCCACCTCGCACACGAGCGGCTGGCCGTTGGCGTCCAGCACGGATTCGAGCGGCGCGTTTTGGGGATGAATCAATGAATAATATTCGGTCTGCCAATAGTTCGTATCAATGGTCTGTTGAAAGTAACCTTCGCGGTAAAACAAACCGACGCCGATGAAGCCGAGGCCGAGGTCGCTGGCGGATTTCGCGTGGTCGCCGGCCAGGATGCCGAGGCCGCCCGCCGAAATCGGCAGCGACTCGTGAAAACCAAATTCGGCGGCAAAATACGCGACGGGATTTTGGAGCAATTGCGGTGCGTTCACGTGCCCCCACGTGCTTTTGCAGGCGAGATACTCCTCGAAATCATGCAGCACCGCGCGCGCGTGCTGCTCAAAATCGGCGTCCTGCAGGCGCACGCGCAGTTCGTATTCCGAGACTTCGCGCAAAATGGCGGCGGCGTTGTGATAAAGATTTTGCCAGTTGCGCGGCGAGAGTTCCTGAAATAAATCCTGCGCCTCCTGATCCCAGGTCCACCACAAATTGCGGGACAACTTGTTCAAGCCCGCAACCAGTTTGTCCAATTCCGCAACCGTCAGCGGTTTTTTCGTCATAGGTTTTGAAATTCCTTAATGGGCCGGCTCAATGGCCGCTTGCCGGCGATGACAATAAGGGCGCGTGTAAAATTCAGCAAACGAAATTTCCATTCGCAATTTGATTTTACATGGATAAATTCCATCCGCGGTCGGCGAATGAAAAAATACTGGCATGTCATCGGCATCGGGATTCAAAGCAACCTGACGTATCGCTTCAATTATCTGACGCGGACGCTGTTCAGTTTCATCCCGCTGTTCGCCATGCTGTCGCTCTGGCGCACGATTTACGCCGGCAAGGAGGCGGGCAGCGCGCTCGGCGGTTACACGCAGGCGCAGATGATTTTTTACTACCTCATGGTCGCCGTCGTGGACGCGCTCACGGCGGTGAACGAGGACGACTGGCAGATTGCCGCTGACATTCGCGAAGGCAACATCAGCCAGTTCCTGCTCAAGCCGATTGATTATCTGCGGTATCGGCTGTGCTTGTTTTTTTCCGGGCGCATCGCGTTCATCTCCATGGCGTGTGTGCCGCTGGCCGTGTTCATTTTCTGTTTTCGCGAATATTTCGTTTCGCCGGCTGGCGGGACCGCATTCATTGTGTTTCCCGTTTCACTACTGCTGACGGCGCTGCTGCAATTTTTCATTTCCTACACAGTAGCGATGCTCGCGTTTTGGATGCTGGAAATCTCGACGTTCATTTTCATTTTGTTCGCCTTTGAATACATCGCCAGCGGGCATTTGTTCCCGCTCGATTTGCTGCCGGCGGCGTTGCAACACGCTCTCTTCTTCACGCCGTTTCCGTCCATGCTTTACACGCCCATCGGCATTTACATGGGCAAAATCGCCGGTGCGGATTTGCTGCGCAGCCTGATCGTACAAGCCAGTTGGGTGTGCATCGGTTATATGCTCGCGCGATTCGCATGGCGGCGCGGCATCAAAAAATACGCCGCATTTGGGGGATGAGCCATGAGTCCAAAGTCCAAAGTCCAAAGTCCAAAGTGGTCTGACGCGACCCCTGCCACGCGTCACACGTCACTTGTCACGCGCTATCTCACGATTTATGCCGCGCTGTGGAAAACTTCCGTGACGCGCGAAATGTCGTTCAAAGGCAATTTTATTCTCTGGATCGTGGTCGAATTGCTCTGGTTCGGGCTGCAACTCGCTTTTGTCGGTGTACTTTTCAGCCAAACCAACACCATCGGCACATGGACAGTGTGGCAGGTCGTGCTGCTCACCGGCACGAGCAATTTCATCCAGGAAATTTACCAGGCGTTCTTTCTCGTGAACTGCACGAACCTCTCCGAACTCGTCCGCACGGGCAAAATGGATTTTTTGCTGCTGCTGCCAGTCAACACGCGCTTCCTCGTTTCGACGCGGCAGGTGGACCTGCCGTCGTTTGCCAACGCGGCGTTCGCCGTTTGTGTCATGGTTTTTGCGGCGGGCAAACTGCATTTGAACCCAACCACCGCGCAACTGCTCGGGTTCGGCGTGTTGTGTGTCATCGGTCTTTTGGTGCATTACTCGCTGATGTTCATGCTCGCCTCCGTGAGCTTTTGGACCGTGCGCGCGCAAGGCATCGTGTGGGGCTACTACAATCTGTTCAACATCGCGCGGATGCCGGACGAGGCGTTTCGCGGCGCGTTCAAGGCCGTGTTCACCTTCGCCCTGCCGGTGTTGCTCGTGTCCAATGTGCCAGTGCGCGTGCTGGCGGACAAATTAACTTCGCCGTCCGCGTGGCTGGTGCTGCTCGGCCTGGCTGTTGTCTGGGCGCTCATTTCCGAATGGTTCTGGCGTTTCTCCATCCGCCGTTACACCAGCGCGAGCACGTGAAACTTTGCATTCCGCGGGAGTCGAGATGACGAGACCCAAATCCGGAATTCGGAATTACCAGAGCGAGCCTCCCCACGCCGGCTCCTGCAAACGGTTCCAAAATTTAAATTGTCTTCGCCCTCATCAATTTTTATTTTTCGCCGATGAAAAGAATCTCCCCGTTGTTACTTCCCGTTGTCGCGGCATTCGCCTGTTTGACCGTGCCGGAATCATTTGCCCAGAACACGAATGAAACCGGCACAAATACTTCATCGGTCCAGGTCACAAACGAAGTTGTCCAAAACACCGCCATCATTCCTGTGCCGCGCGATCCAAAATGGGTGGCCCGGCACGAAGGTTTTATGCGGGAAGCACAGAAAGGCGGCTTGGATATTTTGTTCCTGGGCGATTCCATCACCGATTTCTGGCGCAACCGGGGTTCGAATGTCTGGAATAAATATTACGCGCCGCGCCACGCCGCCAACTTTGGCATTGACGGCGACCGCACCCAGCACGTCCTCTGGCGCATGGACAATGGCGAACTCGACGGCATCAAACCCAAGGTGGTCGTGCTTATGATTGGCACCAACAACACCGGCAGGGAAAAGGACACCGGCAAAATCCGCAACACCGTCCCGGAAACCATCGAGGGCGTGCAGGCGGTCGTTCGGGAATTGCGCGCGAAGTTGCCGGACAGCAAAATTCTGCTGCTGGCCATTTTCCCGCGCGGCACGCTGGACGATCCGCAACGCGCCCAGGTCGCCTTGGTCAACACCGTCATTGCCAAGCTCGACGACGGCAAGATGGTGAGGTATCTCGACATTGATCCGAAATTTCTCGAAGCCGACGGCACGCTGCCAAAGAATATCATGCCGGATTTGCTCCACCCCAACGAACGCGGCTACCAGATCTGGGCCGCGGCGATGGAACCGACCTTGGATGAAATATTGAGGTGATTGGGAGGCGATTATTTGTTCGCCAGTGCCTTGGCGACGGCTTGCTCCAATTCTTTACCACGCAAATCCTTGCCGATAATTTTTCCTTCGCCATCGAGCAGGAAGGTCGCCGGGATGCTTTCAATCCCGTATTTCACGGCCAGTTTATTGTTCCAGGCCTGTCCGTCGAAGTATTGCCGCCAGGTCATATTTTTCTGTTTGATAAAGCTTTCGAGCTTTTGCTGATCTGCATCCAGACTGACACCGATGATCTCGAAGCCCTGCGCATGATGTTTCTGGTAAGTTGCCTGCACATTGGGCAACTCAGCCACGCACGGCCCGCACCAGGTCGCCCAGAAATCAATCAGCACCACCTTGCCCTTGTAGTTGGCGATGGAAAGCGGTTTGCCCGCCGTGTCCTTCTCGTTGAAGTCGGGAAATTTCGTCCCTGCCACGAAGCCAGCCTGGATTTTTTTCGCCGCCTCTTCTTTTTGCCGCATTTCCGGCGTGACGACAGGCTGTGTCATCAATTTGTAATCCTTGGGAACGTCGAAGGCCGAGGCGTCAACAGATTCTTCTTTGGCTGACACCAGGATGGAAGTGACTTTCTGTCCGTTCATTTCCATTTGTGTTTTTACCACCATGCCCGGTAGCGTGCCGACGTCCGGCGACGTTTCTTTGGATATTTTGGCAACGGGTGAATTGTTCAGCTTGTCCATTTGAACCTTGATCCTGGCGTAATTCGGAAAGTTCTTTGCCACCCAAACGGTCTGGTTTGCGCCATCGGGACTCGACCAGGTGTAAATTTCCGTGCTGTAATCGCCCACCTTCTCGGTTTTGCCCGTGTCATGGAATTTTGGCGGTTTGGCGTTCGCGGCGGCGCCATTGGCCCGCGCCTTTTTCATGTTCTCGGCCATTTGTTTGATCTCCGCGCCGGAAATTTTTATCACCGTCTTCTGTCCATGCATCAGTGTGACCGAATCGCCCGTGTTCACATCCATGATCGTGCTGATGGCGCCTTGCGGAGTGGCAGGCATGTCCATGCGGACTTTGTCACCTTTGATTTTGGTTGTGATATTGCCGTTAATCATCGCGCTCTCAATCTTTTGCTCCATGACAAGATCAGCGCGCGCGGCAACAATAGTGAAAACAAGGGCAACGAGGACAAAAATTCGTTTCATGATGAGACGATATTGCTTCAGCTTTCAGTGGAAGAAAAGCAGAAAACAAGGTGAAAGGAAATCATAGCTTCCGCGATTACATTAGTGCGTTTCGTCGCCATTCTCCAATAATCGGGCGAAGTAAAAACACCCAAGCGTGATGAGAATTGAAGTCGTTGTAATGAGAATTGCCTGCGTGTCAGGACGTTTAAGGTCGTTGGTCCAGTTCTCAATTAGAAGTCCCATTTTGCCGTAAAGCATTCCCATCTGCCGCGTCTGGGCCTTGTTGTATCCCAGCATGGAGAGGTCATTCGACACATCCGGAGAACGCGTCCCCATCCAATAAACAAGGCACGCACCGCTGATTCCGAGCACCAGCACGATGAGGCCAATCATCTTGAGCCGTCGCGCACGCCGCTTGGACGATGAATCCAGACCGGATGTTTTGTCATTCACGGACATATTGCAAAGTGTTCCGGCAACGCGCTCAATTGGTCGAGGACAAATTCTTTGAACGAGTCGTCAGCCATGTTTGGCAGAATCTACGTAAATCTGGCGGGCATCCAACGATATTCCGTCCCTCCGAACAGCGCTCGCAGCGCCCGCCCGGGGCTTTCGGTTGAGTTTGAATCAATTTGTGTTATGCTGCCTTATTATCACACCCATGAAACTAACGGCTGTCTTTATTTCAGCCTGCCTGGTTTTGGCCGGTTGGGTTCACGCCGCCAATCCGGCGATGCCAACCATTCCGACCAATATTTATAATGTCACAAATTATGGCGCCATCGGCGATGGGGCGAAGGATAACACGACCAACATACAAAATACCATCAACGCAGCGAACGCGGCGGGCGGCGGCATCGTCGAAATTCCGGCAGGCACGTTTCTGAGCGGCCCCATCACCCTGCTCAGCAGCATCAATTTGCAAGTGGACACCAACGCGATGCTCCAGATGCTGCCTTTGGGAACTTATCCGGGCGGCACCACCAACGCGCAGACTTTCATCGGCTGCAATGGGGTTCATGACTTGGAAATCAGCGGCTGGGGCAAGATTGACGGCCAGGGCGCCGCCTGGTGGACGTATTTCAACACCAACAGCACAATCGTTCGGCCCATGATGCTCAACCTTTATACCGTCAACCGCCTCTTCATCCATGACATCACTTTCCAGAACCCGCCGTATCATCATTGCGGCCTGCGGAACAACGGCGGTAACATCACCATCAGCAATCTGACCGAGAACACTGTTTCACCTTCGCCCAACACCGACGGGCTTAATTTCGTCGGGACCAATTGCATCATTCGGGACTGCCACATCAGCGTTGGCGACGACAACATCGCCATGGGCTCGACCGGCCCCATCAACGACCTGCTCATCACCAATTGCACTTTCGGCACCGGGCACGGTGTTTCCATCGGCAGCGGCATTTCCGTGGGAATATCGAACCTGACCGTCATCAACTGCACTTTCAACGGATCGGATTATGGCATTCGCATGAAGTCCGATACCAACATCGGCGGCATCACGCAGAACCTGAATTATCTCAACCTCGGCATGACCAATGTCAAATATGGAGCGATCACCATTTACAGCTACTACAACGAAACCGGAACGCCCACCAGCGTCACTCCCACGACCGCTGCCGGGGAAGTCATCAGCCCCGTCAACAGCGCGACCCCCGTTTGGCGCAATATCACCTTCAGCAACCTGACCGCGACCATAAGCAGCAGTGGAGTTGCAGGCATCATTTGGGGACGAACGGAATTGCCCGCCACCAACATCGTCATGAGCCATGTCAACATCACCGCCTCGAAAACTTTCGACATTTACAACGCGCAAGGCATCCAGTTTCTGGATTCGAAAATCACCACCGGCAGCGGCAAGACCTTCACCATTTGGAACGCCAACGTCACCGTCAGCAACACCGTGCCCGCGACCAACCTCGTTACCTTCGACGGGATGGGCGGCAACACCAACGACTCGCTGGCGCTTTACAATGCCAGCGCTTCCATGAACAGCACCGACGCGTTTGGCGCCAACCCCATCACGCTGAGCGGGAGCGTGCTGACCAACACCGGCAACCTGACCTTCCCCGGCAAAGAAGCGATAAACTTTGCGCTGGGGACGAACAACTCCGCCATTGTGGTTGCGGGCAATCTGAATCTGAATGGCACGCTCAACATCACGAATGCCGCCGGCTTCACCGCCACCAATTACATTCTGTTCACCTACACCGGCAGTTTGACCAACACCCTGGTTCTCGGCGCAAAACCGGTCATCAACAGTTACCTTTACCGCCTCGATACCAACACCGCCGGGCAGGTGAAGCTCGTGGTCACCGCGCCGTCGCCACCAAACTTCGGGAACATCCAGGTTGCGAACGGCGGCGGAAGTTTTGTGATGAGCGGCACTGGTGGTGTGACCAACGGCACTTACTATGTGCTGACCTCAACCAACGTTGCGTTGCCATTGAATCAATGGATGCCTGTTGCGACCAATCCATTTGACGCCAGCGGCAACTTCGCCTTCACCAATACGCCCGCCACAAACACCCTGCAGATGTTTTACCTGTTGCAACTGCCGTGAATCCCGGCGCGCAACTCCGGCAATGCACTCGTCGGAACAAAGTCCGTGCGCGCTGAACATCGCCCGCAGTCTTTGGTTGAGTTGGAATCCACTTTTGCTATATTGCCGGCTCTGATTACGCCTATGAAACAAAAGATTGCCTTGATTTCCGCCGGGCTGGCTTTGGCCGGTTGGGTTCACGCCGCCAATCCGGCGATGCCGACCATTCCAGCCACCATTTTCAATGTCACAAATTATGGCGCCATCGGAGATGGGGTGAGGGATAACACGACCAACATACAAAATACCATCAACGCAGCGAACGCGGCAGGCGGCGGCATCGTCAAGATTCCGGCGGGCACGTTCCTAAGCGGTCCCATCACGCTGCTCAGCAGCATCAATTTGCAGGTGGACACCAACGCGATGCTCCAGATGCTGCCTTACGGAACTTATCCCGGTGGCGACACCAACGCACAGACTTTCATCGGCTGCAATGGGGTTCATGACTTGGAAATCAGCGGCTGGGGCAGGATTGACGGTCAAGGTGCCGCCTGGTGGGCGACGTTTCGCACCAACCGCGAAGTGGTCCGCCCCATGATGCTCAACTTGTATTCCGCCAATCGGCTTTTCATCCACGACATCACTTTCCAGAACCCGCCCGGCCACCATTGCGGGCTGCGCAAGAACGGCGGCAACATCACCATCAGCAATCTGACTGTGAACACTGTTTCACCTTCGCCCAACACCGACGGGCTGAATTTCGTCGGCACCAATAGCATCATTGAGAATTGTCACATCAGCGTTGGCGACGACAACATCGCCATGGGCTCCACCGGCCCCATCAACGACCTGCTCATCACCAATTGCGTATTCGGTTTCGGCCACGGTGTGTCCATCGGCAGCGGCGTGCGCGACGGTGTGTCGAACCTCGTGGTTGCCAACTGCTCGTTCAATGGCGGCACGTTCGGCATACGTATGAAGGCCGACACCAACAGTGGCGGCCTGGCTCGGAACCTTTTCTACCACGACATCACCATGACCAACGTGCAGATGCCCATTCTCATTTACAGCTATTACAAAACCGCTGGCGGTGCCAGCAAGATCAGCCGTGTCACGCCCGACCAGGCCGCCGCTTTCACCGCTGAGCCTGTTACCGACACCACACCCATCTGGCGCGACATCACCTTCAGCAACATCACCGCCTCCGGCACCGTCGCCGGCGGCACCATCTGGGGACGCCCCGAAATGCTCGTGTCCAACGTCAACTTTGTGCATGTGGACATCACCGCACCCGGCCCATTCAACATCTATAACGCGCGTGGCATCCGGTTCCAGGACTGTGATATCCGGCTCAAGGACGGTGAAAAGTTCACGCTTTACAACGCCGATGTCGTTGTCACCAACACCGTGAATCGTCCGTCTGCCGCCAGGCAAAAATAGGCACGCCATCGGTTGCAGTGGTGGCCCACGACCGTCGCGTTTGGCAGGGAATAAACCAGAATGCGGCCTGAAATATTTAGTGCTTAACTATTCTTCGACCGTTTATTCGCCCATTTTGCACTGCTATAACTTTTCCATTTGTCTTTGAATTCTTCAGCTAAAGCCTGTCGCGTAAGGCCAACATAGGTAAAGTAGGCGCCATTCATAACATGATCCTTGTCGTATGCCTTTACAGGAATCTGTTTGGCTATTGCTTTCTCAACCATCTCCTTGTCAATTTTCAAAATTGTAGTTTTATGATCTTGGATGAGTTTTCTTAATTGCTCATTCGTTGTAATCGAGAAATGAGCAAGCTCAACGAGCACATCAGCATACTGGTCTGTTGTTGATTTGTTTTTCTGTGGAAGTAGTTCGTCCAGAATTTTGACAAGTAGGTCAACGTTTAATACTTCGGCTAAATTGTCCGTTGGTGCGTCGCTTACATATGTAGCTCGCTCTTGGAGGACTCTCTCAAATTCCAAGTCTACGGTTTCTAACAGTGCTGAAACACGATAAATGGCCCTGCGAATTGAAGCAGGCACGCCTTGTTCCTGTTTGTATTGTAAAATGTGCGAAGCAGAGGCCCAAATGTGCTGAGCTACAGTTCTAACTTGGATTTCAGCCTTAAAGTTTCCAAGTTTTTTCAAAGTTGGTATCATTAGCCATTCAGGAGGCGGTTCTATTAAGAAATGAACAGATGAATAACCGAATTCACTAGCCGGTAATTTTTCTCGAGTATTTTCGGTTTCGAGGACTTTGAAGTTAGCTTTAATTATTCCACAAACTGCCGAGACGTCTCTTTGAAAGAGAAGAACTATTCTTAACCCAATTAAGTCTGAAATATCTTTTACGCTGCTAGGCTGAAGTGTTCGGCGCTGTATTTTTTCAGCGATTGAATTCCATGTTTTTATACGTGATTGAAGTGGAAATCCTAGAGAGATATTCTGTTGTCTTAATAATTCATCCAACTGACGAGTCAACTCGCTTGCGAATTGTTCGCCGTGAGAAGCGAGAGACTTGTATTCCATTTCAAGCTCTTTGAGGTCCATACCTTAACCTTTCTGCGCTTCCTTCGCCCAAGTGTCTCTCAACGTAATCGTTCGATTGAAAATCCGTTTTGGGTTTTGGGTTTTGAGTTTTGAGTCGGAATCAATGGCAAAATATCCCAAACGCTCAAATTGGTAACGCACGTCGCTCGGCCTGCCCGCCATGGCTTCAGCGACGGCGGGTTCGCATTTGGCCGTCACGACTTCGAGCGAGTGTGGATTAAGCACGGATTTGAAATCGCGCCCGTCCTTTTCCGGTTCGGCTTCGGTAAAAAGCCGGTCATACAACCGCACTTCGGCGTCAATCGCGTGAGCGGCGCTTACCCAATGAATCGTTCCCTTCACCTTGCGGTTCGCCGTCGGGCCGCCGGTTTTGCTGTCGAGGTCGGCAGTGCAGCGCAGTTCCACAATCTTTCCGCCGGCGTCTTTCACCACTTCGTCGCATTTGATGATGTAGGCGTATTTGAGCCGGACTTCGCCGCCGGGTTTCAGCCGGAAAAATTTTGGTGGCGGCACTTCCTTAAAATCGTCCTGCTCAATGTAAAGCGTGCGACTGAAGGGTATTTTGCGCGTCCCGGCGTCCGGGTCTTCAGGATTGTTGACGGCATCCAGTTCCTCGGTTTTGACTTCAGGATAATTCGTGATGACCACCTTGATGGGCCGCAGCACGGCAAGCCTGCGCAGGGCGCGTTTGTTCAAATCTTCGCGGATGGCATGTTCGAGCACAGCCACGTCGGTGATGCCGTTGTATTTGGTGATGCCGATGTTGTAGGCGAACGCCCTGAGGGCGACCGCTGTTACTCCCCGGCGTCTGATTCCACAGATCGTCGGCATTCGGGGATCGTCCCAGCCGGTGACGAGTTTTTCGTCCACGAGTTGCATGAGCTTGCGTTTGCTCATGATGGTGTAGCCGAGGCTTAAACGGGCGAATTCGTATTGCTTGGGCAGCGGACGCGGCAGGTCGAGGTGGGTCAGAATCCAATCGTAAAGCGGGCGATGCACCTCGAACTCCAGCGTGCAAATGCTGTGCGTGATGCCTTCGATGTAATCGCTCAGGCAATGCGCGAAGTCATACATCGGGTAGATGCACCATTTGCCGCCGGTATGATGATGCTCGGCGTGCCGGATGCGATAGAGCAGGGGATCGCGCATCCAGACGTTCGGCGCGGTCACGTCAATCTTCGCGCGGAGCGAACGCGTGCCGTCGGGGAACTCGCCGTTTTTCATGCGCTGAAAAAGGTCGAGATTTTCCTCGATGCTGCGATTGCGAAAGGGCGATTCCTTGGCGTTGCGGCGGTATTCGTCGGTCTCGTCCGGTGTCAGGTCGCAGACGTAGGCGTTGCCTTTTTTGACGAGCGCGACGGCGTATTCGTAAATCTGGTCGAAGTAGTCGCTGGCGTAAAACGGTTCCAGCGTAGGACAGGCATCTTGCCTGTCTCTAACTTTTTCTTTTTGAGACGGAGACAGGCGGGACGCCTGTCCTACGACAGCGGGAAGATAAAAATCCTGTTTACCGTTCGTCGTTACCGTCTCCGGCGTTTTATCTTTCGGTTTCAGGCCGAGCTTGTCATCCGCCCATCCGGAGATGATCCATTTCACGTCTTCAAAAATGGAATCCACGTATTCGGCCTCCTCCTTGGTGGGATTCGTGTCGTCATAACGCAGGTTGCAAATGCCGCCGAACTCGCGCGCGATGCCGAAGTTCAGGCAAATGCTCTTGGCGTGGCCGATGTGGAGATAGCCGTTCGGCTCCGGCGGAAAGCGCGTGTGAATTTGCGGATATTTCTTTTCGGCGACGTGGGTGGCGACGATGTCGCGAATAAAATCAGACGGCGCAAGCTCGCCTTGTTTTGGGCTGGTGCTCATTTTTCAGTGCGCGCTTCAGCCTTTGATTTTTTGATTTTTTGCGCGTGATTCCACCGCAAGCTTTTTTTTGAATTTCAATAATGCCGCCTGAAGTTTTGAATCCGCGACCGCGAGAATTTGCACCGCCAGCAATCCGGCGTTGCGCGCCGCGCCGATGCCGACCGTGGCCACCGGTACGCCCGGCGGCATTTGCACGATGGACAGCAGCGAGTCGAGGCCTTTCAACGATTTGCTTTCAATCGGCACGCCGATGACGGGCAGAGTGGTGAATGCCGCCGTCACGCCCGGCAAATGCGCCGCGCCACCAGCGCCGGCGATAATGATGCGCAGGCCGCGTTCATGGGCTTTGAGAGCGTATTGCTCCAAATCACGCGGTGTGCGATGCGCGGAGATGACTTTCGATTCGCAGGAAATTCCAAATTGCGCGCACACGTCAGCGGCGGATTTCATCACAGGCCAGTCCGAATCGCTGCCCATCAGAATGCCGACCAGAGGTTTGCCGGATTTGCTTGCTTTCATTCGCCGGCAGTCTAGCGGATTCAAAACCGGAAGTCATCACTTCTTGTCTTTTGCGGCTTTGCATCTTTGCGGCTTTGCGTTAAAAGTTCGCGCTGGCTGTACTATGACCACCGCAAATAAAATCACGATTCTGCGAATCCTGCTGATCCCGTTTTTTGTCGTCGAACTGATTTATTACATCGAGACCGGCAACGAAATTCACCACTTGCTGGCGGTCCTTTTGTTTGCGGTCACGGCAATTTTGGATGGTGTGGACGGTTACATTGCGCGCCGTTACAACCAAAAAAGCGAGCTTGGCGCCATTCTCGATCCGCTTGCGGACAAATTACTGCTCATGTCGGGCATCATTACGTTGAGCTTCAATCATGGGCCGTATCTTGCCCAGATTCCATTGTGGTTCACGGGCACCATCATCGGGCGCGATTTGCTGGTGCTCATCGGCATTGTCGTGGTTCGATTCACTGTCGGCAAAGTCATCGTGCGCACGCGCATCATCGGCAAAATCGCGACGGTGCTGCAAATGACCGTCGTGATTTGGATTTTGATGAAATGGGATGAAGGCCGGGGCGCGCGCTGGCTCGAGGTCTGGATGATTGGCGCGGCGGTGTGCACAGGGGTGTCGGGACTGCTTTACGTTTGGGATGGTGTGAAACAACTCGGCTCGCATCCGGCGAGTCTGGCAAGCGAGCCATAGATGAACATAGATCCCGCAATGCGGGACGGGTGAATGTTTTCCGGAAAAGTGCGCAATGGAACTTCCCATTTGACAGGCGCAATGTGAAGGCGGAAAGTCTAACTGCAATAAAGGCGAATTAACCAAATAACCAAAAACGATTATGGCAATCCCAGTCGGCTCAAAAGCTCCTGATTTCACCCTCAAATCCAAGCAGGCATCCGGCCTGGTAGACGTGAAACTCAGCAACAACTTCGGCAAAAAGAACACCGTGCTGCTCTTTTTCCCGCTCGCGTTCACGAGCGTTTGCACAAAGGAAATGTGCGACCTCACCGCCGGCCTCAAAGCGTATGCCGGCCTGAATGCGGACATTATTGGCGTCAGCGTGGACAGTCCGTTCGCGCAGGAGGCATGGGCGCAAAGGGAAAAAATCGGCATCACACTCGCCAGTGATTTGAACAAGGAAGTTGCCCAAAAATACGATGTTTTGCTTCAAATGCTTGCGGGCATAGGAGACGCGTCGGCGCGCGCGGCGTTCGTGATTGATAAAAACGGCGTCGTTCAATACAGCGAACAAACGCCGACGCCGAAAGACTTGCCTAATTTCGAATTAGTCAAGAGAACGCTGGCGAAGTTGAAGTAAATTGAGGAGGGCGAAGGGCCTCTGTCCTGAAAATCAGGGTCGCCGACACGGTGACCCCCTTGGCTTTTTCACAATTTCGGCGGAACGTTCGCGGAAGCAATCCATTCGCTAATCGGTTGCAGGGTTCCGCATTCCGGACAGGACGTTGCGGAATACTGAACTCCGCAGTTGGGGCAAACGCCCTGCGTTTCAAACGCATCAAAAGGTTTCCGGCATTTGCCGCACATCCACAAAGCACCCTGCGGAGGAGTGATTTTGCAAACCGGACAGGCAAAGCCATCGCGCCGCGGCATTTTGGAGATGCGGACCAGCGCGCGCGCCTGCTTCAAGCCACCCCAGCAATTTAACAGAATGAAAACGCACAGGATGCCGATCCAGATTGACTGTTCCCAAAATGCAAATGCAATCAGTCCAATGACGCCGATAAAGCCAATGCTGCTCGCGATCATCAGACTGCGTGCCCGGCCAAATACAAACCAGAGCAGCGAGCGCAAAATCTGCCCGCCATCAAGCGGATAAACCGGCAGCATGTTGAAAACGAGCAAAACGGTGTTGATATACCAAAGCGTCATGACAAAGACGTAGGCATTAGGCATCGTTTCCTGCCAACCGGCTGAATCCACCAGCCACCAGATGATTGAAAGCGCTGGAAAGAGCGCCACGTTTACCAACGGTCCCGCGGCGATGCTCCAAAGTTGTGCGCCGGGACGCTGCGGTGGGGACACATACGCCACGCCACCAAGCGGCCAGAGGATGATGTCACTGGTTTTTCCACCCACTTGGCGGCACGCCAGTTGATGGCCAAATTCATGCATGAGCACGATTCCAAACAGCGAAAGAAATTCCGCCACGTTCCAAATCAGCGAGGAATAAAGGTTGGCTCGGGACGTGATTGCCCATACAGCGACCACAAACCAAGCCCAGTGCAGATAAACGGTAATTCCGAAGAGCTGAAACAAACGAATGGAACCCTGGCGCGTTGGCATTGTTGATGAAAGATACCAAAATTGTCCTCACTGAACAAGTTTTGACACGCATTTTGTTTCCGATTCGTGACACAGCTTTAACCGAAGTGTCATTGTATTTAGTGGGAGCCCATTTTATAAAAATAGGCATGGCATCTTGTGTTTTGATTGTGGACGACGAGCGCGATTTTGTTGAACTGGCGCAATTTCGACTTGCCGGACTGGGTTGCGAATTCATTGTGGCCAACGATGGCGTGCATGCGTTAAGCCAGGCGCGGCAGTTCAAACCCGATCTGATTTTGCTCGATATTCTGCTGCCAGACCTCGACGGCTTGTCCGTCTGCGAAATTTTGCGCCGTCAGCCGGCCACGCAAAAAATCCCCATCATTTTCGTAAGTGCGCTTTCCGGCGACGTGACCAAGCGCACCGTGGCGATGCACGCCGAGGATTTTTTCACCAAGCCGCTCGATTTTGCGCGACTCAAACACCGCATCACCGACTTGTTGCACTGCGAACCTGCGACAAAATAATTTCCGTCGCGTCCAGTTATTATTTGGTGGGTGCGCCGTTGCTGCGGCGCACGGCGGTGCAGCAGCACCGCCCTACCAACCAGACACTGTGCTTCACTTGACACGTTCATGCTTCACCTTCATTTTCATTGCTGGTTGAGGGAATTAAATGAACGCCCTGCACAATTTGTTTAACGCGCTTCAAAAATTTGACCTTGGTGGCGGGAAACAAGGCCGATTTTATTCGCTGCCTGCCTTGGAAGCAGCCGGCATCGGGCCGATTTCCAAATTGCCGGTCTCCATCCGTCTCGTGCTCGAATCGGTGTTGCGGAACTGTGACGGCAAAAAAGTGACTGAACAAAACGTTCGCGCGCTGGCGAATTGGAAACCGGCCGAAACCCGCACGGAGGAAATTCCGTTTATCGTCGCGCGCATCGTGCTGCAGGATTTCACCGGTGTACCGTTGCTGGTGGATTTGGCAGCGATGCGTTCAGTGGTGCAACGGCTGGGCAAAAACCCGAAGCTCATCGAGCCGCTCGTTCCGGTGGATCTCGTGGTGGATCATTCGGTGCAGGTGGATGTGAACGGCACACCTGAAGCATTTGAGAAAAATCTGGAGATCGAATTCCGGCGCAACCGCGAGCGTTATCAATTTCTCAAATGGGGCATGCAGGCGTTTAGTACGTTCAAAGTCGTCCCGCCCGGCATCGGCATCATCCATCAGGTCAATCTGGAATATCTTGCCCAGGGCGTACTTGGTAGCGCAGGCGTCCCGCCTGCATCGGGTGAGGGGAAAGCAGCCGGGACGGCTGCGCTGCTTCATTACCCGGATACATTGGTTGGGACGGATTCGCACACGACGATGATCAACGGCTTGGGCATCGTGGGCTGGGGCGTTGGAGGCATCGAAGCCGAAGCCGGAATGCTTGGTCAGCCGGTTTATTTCCTTACGCCGGACGTCGTCGGTGTTCACCTGACCGGCTCGTTGCGCGAGGGTGTTACCGCCACCGACCTTGCGTTGACCATCACGGAAATACTCCGCAAAGCGAAGATGGTCGGCAAATTCGTTGAATTTTTCGGGCCGGGCGCGGCGGCGTTGCCGGTGGTGGACCGCGCGACCATTGCCAACATGGCGCCCGAATACGGCGCGACGATGGGCTTTTTCCCGATTGACACCGAGTGCGTGAATTATCTCCGCGCGACCGGCCGCAGCGGGGAACATTGCAAGCTTTACGAAAATTATTACAAGGCACAGGGCTTGTTTGGCATTCCCAGGAAGGGCGACATCACCTACTCGCAGGAATTGGAACTCGATCTCGGCGCTGTCGTGCCGAGCGTCGCCGGACCGAAACGCCCGCAGGACAGAATCGAATTGCCGAAGCTGAAGCAGGAATTTGTTTCGGCGTTTTCGAAACCCGTCGTTGAAAATGGTTTCGGTAAATCGCCGGATGAATTGAATAAATCTTTTCCCGTTTCCGCCAATGGCAAATCCGCGACCGGCGGCGGCAGTCAGGAACCGGTTTCATTGCAGGCCGCAAAATCGCAAAACACGAATCCGTTGACAGAACTCGAAATGGCAAGTGATCGTCCGACGCCTGATTTGGTCACAACTCCGGTGCGGACGGGGGAAGGCGAAATTCGTAATGGTTCGGTTTTGATTGCCGCCATCACGAGTTGCACGAACACGAGCAATCCCAGCGTGATGCTCGCCGCCGGTTTGCTTGCGAAAAAAGCCGTCGAACGCGGACTCAGTGTAAATCCGCTCGTGAAGACTTCGCTTGCGCCCGGTTCGCGCGTCGTCACCGATTATTTGAACAAGACCGGGTTGCAGCCCTATCTCGATAAACTCGGTTTCAATCTCGTCGGTTATGGCTGCACGACGTGCATCGGCAATTCCGGTCCGCTCGCCGCGCCGATTGAGGATGCGATTCGCAAACACAATCTGATCGCCGCTTCGGTATCGTCTGGAAACCGCAACTTTGAGGCGCGCATTCACCAGAGCATCAAGGCGAATTTTCTCATGTCGCCGCCGTTGGTTGTCGCGTTCGCGCTTGCCGGGCGGGTGGACATTGACATGACCCGCGAGCCTGTTGGCGCGGGCGAGGACGGCAAGCCGGTTTTCTTGAAAGACATCTGGCCCACCCAGCGCGAGATTTGCGACCTCATGCAGGCCGCATTGCAACCGGATGTGTTCCGCAAACTTTACAGGGATTTTGCCGCGCAGAATCCAAAGTGGAACGAAATCCAGTCGAGCGCCGGCAACGTGTATGAATGGGACCATAAATCCACCTATATCCAGGAACCGCCGTTCTTCCAGAACTTCTCAATGAAGCCCGGTGAAATCCGCGAAATCAAAGGCGCCCGGGCACTGGCCATTTTTGGCGACAGTGTTACGACCGACCACATTTCGCCCGCCGGTTCCATCGGGGAAACTTCACCCGCCGGCAAGTATCTGATTGAGCACGGCGTTCAGCCGGCGGACTTCAACAGCTACGGCTCGCGCCGCGGTAATGACCGCGTAATGACGCGCGGCACGTTCGCCAACGTCCGCATCAAAAATTTCATGGTGCCCGGCGTCGAAGGTGGAGTCACAATGTATCATGGCCCGATGAAAGGGGGTTATGCCTCCGGCCTCGGAGAACACGGGAATGTTCAGAACTCGCCCGGTCAACAATTTATCCAGGAAAAAAGTTACACACAGCCCATGAGCATCCATGACGCGGCTGTTGAGTATCAGGAGAGCGGAATTCCCTTGATTGTTATGGCCGGTCAGGAATACGGCGCGGGCAGCTCGCGCGATTGGGCGGCGAAAGGCACGGCGTTACTCGGTGTGAAAGTTGTCATCGCGCAGAGCTTTGAACGCATTCACCGCAGCAACCTCGTCGGCATGGGCGTGCTGCCGTTGCAATTCAAGGAGGGCGATTCCGCACGGGCATTAAAGCTGAACGGAACTGAAACCTATGACGTTGTTGGTCTGGGCGCGAACCTGAAACCGCAGCAGGACCTCACGCTTAAAATCACGCGCAAAAACGGCAAGGTGGAAAACGTGCCGGTGCGTTGCCGCATAGATACGCCGGTTGAAATTGATTACTACCGGCACGGCGGTATTCTGCCTTATGTGTTGCGGCAATTGGTGGGGAAAGCCTGACCGACAAAATTAACAAAATTTTCAGAATTATTTCCGAACCATTTTGTTAATTTTGCAAATTCTGCCTCAAGTTTTCTCCGGCTTCACAATTGAAACTACAAACGCATCCGGTTTGAGATATTTCTGCGCGGCGGCTTTGATTTGTTCGAGCGTGACGGCTTCGTATTTCGCGTCGTCCAGTTCCGTGCGCTGGTAGCCGAGGCCGTAAAGTTCGTCGAGCGCGGTCAGGGACGCGAGATCACCGAGGTCCTGCCGTGCAATTTTCTTTTGGCCGATGATTTTGGCTTTCGCACGTTTGAGTTCCATGGCGGTCAAGCCCTCGGCGCGGAGCAATTCAGCCTCCTGCAGTAATTCCTTTTCGACCTGCCCGGCCTTCGCCGGTTCGGTACTGGTATAAAAGGCGAAATAACCGGGCACGAGTCCGGCAAAATTCTGCGCCCCGACAAAATATGCCAGGCCTAATTTGTCACGGATGCGCAGAAACAGCCGCGAGCCGAGGTCACTGCAGGATTCCTGGATCAATTCCAGCGCGTAATGGTCGTTGCTGTGCATCGTTGTTCCAGGAAACCCGATGACGAGCACAGCCTGTTTTTTGTCACGAACTTCTTCGACGTGCTTCGCTGAGTTGAGAGTTGAAAGTTGAGAGTTGAGAGCCGGTAAAGCCGGGTTGGCTTTCCAGTTTACGAACGCCTTTTCAATGGCAGTTTTGACTTCCGTCGTTTTTATGTCGCCGTAAACGGCAAGAACGCAATTGTTCGGCGCGGTCAATTTTTTATGAAACAATTTCAGGTCGGAGGCCTGGAATTTCGAGACGGTTTCTTCCGTGCCGAGCGGGTCAAGGCCGTAACCGGCATTGCCGAACATTGTGCGGCACATGGCGACGCTCGCGCTTTTCAGCAAATCGTCCTTGCGCGCGCGGATGCCGGCGATTTGCACTTCACGTTCGCGTTCCAGCGCGTCAGCGGGGAAGGTCGGGTTCAGCAAAACGTCAGCGAGCAAATCCAGGCCGGTGGCGAAATCGCTGCTCAACACCTCCACGTTCACGCCAAAGCTGTTGTTGCCGCCGTAACTGTCAATACTGCCGCCCACGGATTCGATTTCCGTGGCGACTTGCCCGGCGGTGCGGCGCTTGGTGCCCTTGAGCAGCATCTTGGCAAGCAATTGCGTGATGCCGTTGTTCCCGGCGGTCTCGGCCAGCACGCCGCCTTTGAACGCGGCTCGAAATTCGACGAATGGCAGGCGATGGTCCTCCTTTGCGAGCAGGCACAAACCGTTCGCCAATTCAATTTTTTGAATCGGTTGGTCGCTGCTCACCTCAACGTCAGCCGCAATTTTCGGCGCGGCGCCATCCGGCAGCAGCGCGTAGAGCGTGCGGTTTTCCGGCGTAAGATATTCGCGCGCAACACGTTGAACGTCGCCGGGCGTGACTCGTTTGACGGCGGCAAGATAGCGCTCGGAAAAATTCAAATCATTTGCCGCCATCCAATTTGCGCCGAGGTTTTGCGCCTGGCCTTCCATCGTCTTGCGCATGGCAAGCGTGGCGGAAATGAACTGTTTGACGGCTTTGCCCAGTTCTTTGGATGACACGGGCGACGATTTCATTTTTTCGACTTCAACGAGCATGGCGTCGCGCGCGGCGGGAAATTTATCCGCATCGGCGATGGCGCTCATGCCGAATAAACCCGGATTGCCAGGATTATAAGTCCACGCGTCAACATGATGCACGACACCCTGTTTCTCGCGCACCTGCTGGAAGAGCCGCGAGCTAAGGCCGCCGCCAAGCAGCACGGCAAGCACGTTGAGAATCGGCACGTCGGGATGACGTAGTTCGGGAATGTGCCACGCAAAATGCAAATGGCCGAGTTCAATGGGCGCTTCCTCAACGACTTCGCGCGGCGCGGTTTGTTTTGGTTCGCTGGGTAGAACCATTGGCGGAATCGCGCGCGATTTGGTTTTCGCGTATGACTCGCGGATTTGCGCGATCACATCCTCGTTTTTCACATCGCCCGCGACGACATAGAAAACGTTGTTCGGCGCGTATTTCTCGCGGTAATAGCCGTGAATGTCGTCGGGTTTCAGTTCGTTGAAAATGTCGGGATAGCCGATGACGGTGAAGCGATACGGACTGCGCGTATAGGCGGTCTCGAACAGACGGCGGCTCGAACGAAGTCCAGGATCGTCCTGGCCCATGTCCATTTCGCGGCGGATGACGTCCATTTCCTTTGCGAGTTCGTCCGGCGGCAGCGTCGCGTGCTGCATGATGTCGCAGAGAATATCGATTGCCGTGTGCGCGCCGGTGTTTGGCACGTCAATGTGATACACCGTGCGGTCGAAGCTCGTGTAAGCGTTCATGTAACCGCCGGCTTCCTGCACTTCCTGATCAATCCGGCTGCCGGGTCGCGTGGTCGTGCCCTTGAACAGCATGTGTTCGAGCACGTGCGACAGTCCCGCGCCGAGCCATTTGCCTTCGTGGACGCTGCCGGCCATGCACCATGCCTGCGCCGACACGACCGGCGCGCTGTGATCCTCGCGCACGATGATGGTCAGACCGTTTTCGAGCGTGGTGAGCGTGATACCGGGTGGAAACGAGGGAATTTCACTCATAGAAACGAATGCAAAAAATCCGCGGTGTGCGCGTGAGTTTATGCACTGGTGGGCTTGGGTTCGGCAGATTCACTTGCCAGTTTGCCCTGTGGCCAAAACGGTTTGCGGAAGGCGTCGGTAAAATCATAGCCATTCTGGAAATCGTCGCGGCTGTCCTTCTCGGTTTTGGCGAGCAGGCCGATTTCCACCATATTGAAAACGATTTCGCCGAAGTCGCGGCAATTGCGCACGCCCCATTCCTCAAACACGGTCATCGTCATCGGGCCGAATTGCTGAAGCGCGAACTGCCGGATGCCGTCGAGCAATTTCTGGCCGCTGACGTGGCGGATTTGCCCTCGAGCTTCCCTGCCGATGAACTTTTGCGTGTAGTCCAGCGCCTCGCGGACGAACGTGTAGGCATCGCGATGGTAACGCGAATCCTTTGCCAGGATTTTCTCCACGGCTTCGTCAAAATTGATTTCTTGCATTTTTAAGGCGTTGTCACCTGGGTCACTGCCGTGGCCGGGCCTTCGCTTTGCTTCGTCCCCGCATTGGGATGGGCGGTGCGATATACCTTGACCATCCAACCTGTCAGCAACAGCCCCAAAACGATACAGAGAACCAATTGTTCCTGTTTCGTCAGGCGATTCACCAGAAGAAGGTAACTTAATAAGGGCGTTCCGGCAAGCGGGTGTTGCAGTGGTGGCGATCTGTAATCGCCGCAAAATGATGGCGTTTATAGAGCCGCCGCTACAATGAAAACGGCTTTAATCTTGCGACAGCGGCTCAATGTTTGTTAGCCTGCGCCGCTTTATGGCAGCGATTGGCCGATTTCAGAAGGGCAACGAGATTTTTTACGCCAAAGTTGTGGACGGCGAATTATTCCGGCTGCGCGGCGATGTTTTTGGTTCGCCGTCATTCGACCGCAAACCCACTTTGCGCAAAGGTGTGAGGACATTGGTTCCCGTCGTGCCGTCCAAAATCATCGCCATCGGGCTCAATTATGCCGACCACGCGCGCGAAATCGGCAAACCGCCGCCGAAAGAGCCGTTGTTTTGGTTCAAGGCCACCACGTCGTTGATTCCCGATGGCGGGAAAATTGAGATTCCCTTTTCGCATCATCGCACGGATTACGAAGCGGAACTGGCCGTCATCATTGGCCGCAAGATTCGCAACGTCACGTCCACGTCGGCAACGCGCTACATTTTCGGTTACACCACGGCGCAGGATATCAGCGACCGCACCATTCAGAAATCCGAGGCGCAATGGGCGCGCTGCAAGTCATTCGATACTTTCACGCCTCTCGGTCCGCTTGTGGAAACGAACGTTGACTCGCGCGATTTGACCATTCAACTGTTCCAAAATGGCCAGTTGCGCCAAAACTCGAGCACGAACCAGATGATTTTCAAACCCGCCGAGCTTGTGAGTTTTGTTTCGACAAACATGACCTTGCTACCCGGCGACGTAATTCTGACCGGCACGCCGAGCGGCGTCGGGCCGATTCAAAGTGGCGACCGGCTCGAAGTGCGGATTCAAAGCTTGGCGCCGCTGGTAAACATGGTGAAGTAAGAATGCAGCGGCGTCTCGGCAGAGCGCCGCATTTTTCAATTTGCGGCTTTCTCCTGAAAGCCGCTACGCTGATAAATAAAATTCTTTACTAATCCTTGTTTTTTTATTAAGCTTTTCGCATGAAGCAGATTGGAATGTTGTTCCCAACTTTCTGCAAGACCCAGCCTGATACTTTTCATAAGCCTCGGTTGCAGGTCGGAATTCCTTGGTTGCTGCCGCTATTGGTGCTGTTAGCCACGCCGATGGCCTTGAAGGCCGATCAATATGGCGATTTCACTTATTCGACGGATGGCACCAATATTACCATCACGGCATATACTGGTTTGGGCGGCGCAGTGGCTATTCCCAGTACCATCAATGGCTTGTCGGTCACCAGTATCGGGACTTGGGCGTTCTATTCCAGCTGCGTAACTAACGTCATAATCCCGGATAGCGTTGTTAACATTGATGACGGGGCTTTCTTTGATTGCGAGCCGCTGGCCAACGTCACGGTTGGCAGCGGGGTTACCAACATTGGCAACTGGGCGTTCGCCTTCTGCACCAGTCTGACGAGCGTCAATTTTCGTGGAAACGTCCCCAGCCTCGGAGGTGACTATGTGTTTTACGATGACGTAGCCACAGTCTATCACCTGCCGGGAACCACAGGCTGGAGGGCGACGTTTGCTGGTCTCCCCACTTTGCTCTGGAATCCACAAGTGCTATTTACTTACACGACAAATAGTGACGGCATCACACTCACTATCACGGGCTACACGGGTCCAGGTGATACGGTAACCGTTCCCGTCACGATCAATTTTCTGCCGGTCACCAGTATTGGGAACTATGGGAGGTGGTGGTTTAAAAGCCCGGCCAGCCTAATAATCCCCAACAGCGTCTTCAGCATCGGGGAGGGTGCATTCTATGCCTGCTGCGGCTTGACTAACGTTACGATCGGCGACGGCGTCACCAATATTGGGAACGGTGCATTCAATTACTGTGGCAACCTGACAGCCATCACAGTGGACGCGCTCAATTCCGTTTATAGCAGTGTAGACGGGGTTTTATTCAATGAGAGCCAGACCACTCTCATCAAATGTCCGGAGGGTAAGGCAGGAAACTACACAATTCCCAACGGCGTCGCCAACATTGGTGGAGCTGCGTTTAAGGAATGCGTCTCATTGACCAGCGTGATCATTCCCAACAGCGTTGTCAATATCGGGACCAACGCATTCAGCGTCACCGATATAGCAACCGTCACGATCGGCAATGGCGTCACTAACATTGGGAACGGTGCATTCGATAACTGCAACTTCCTGACAGCTATCACAGTGGATGCGCTCAATTCCGCTTATAGCAGTGCAGATGGAGTTTTATTCGACAAGAGCCAAACCACGCTCATCCGATGTCCAGAACTCAAGGCAGGAAGCTACACGATTCCCAACAGTGTTATCAACATTGAGAACGATGCATTCTATGGTTGCTACAAACTAACCAGCGTTGTACTCGGCAACAATGTCACCAATATCGGGGACACTGCGTTTTTGTGGTGCTCGGGCCTGATCAACGTCTATTGCCAGGGTAACGCTCCGGGTCTTGGTTCAACTGTGTTTTATGGTGTGAATTATGCGACCGTCTATTACCTGCCGGGCACAACGGGTTGGGGCTCAACATTTGGCGGCCTTCCAACGGCGCTTTGGTTGCTTCCGAATCCAACGATTCTAAATTTTGAACCCAATTTTGGCGTACAGATCAACGGTTTTAGTTTCACCATCTCTTGGGCAACGAACGTTTCCGTCGTCGTGGAAGCCTGCGCGGATCTGGCTAATCCCGTGTGGCAACCCGTTCAAACTAACACGCTCACCAGCGGCTCATCCTGTTTTAGTGATTCACAGTGGACGAATTACCCAACCCGTTTCTACCGCCTCCGCTCGCCGTGAGGCGCGGGAGTGACAGTTGGTTTCCAAGCCGGTTTCTCTCAACTGATTCCGGCTTTTTCCTTGGCCCAAGCGGGTGAGAAATATTTATCCCCGCCACCGAGCAAAAAAACTTCGTGTCTTGGTGTCTTTGTGGTTAAGCTTTGAAGAACATGAAGTGGTCACAAACCCTGATTCCGACTCTCCGTGAAGCGCCGGCTGACGCGGAAATCCTTTCGCACAGGCTCCTGCTACGCGCCGGGCTGGTCCGCAAGCTTGCCGGCGGCGTTTATACTTTTCTGCCGCTCGGCTTGCGCGCGCTGCGCAAAGTCGAGCAAATCGTCCGCGAGGAAATGAATCGCGCGGGCGCACTTGAACTGCTCATGCCCGCGCTCCAGCCGCCGGAAATCTGGCAGCAAAGCGGCCGTTACGAAACTGCACGCGATGTTTTGTTCAAGGTGAAAGACAACGCCGGCCGCGAATGGGTCCTCAGCCCGACTGCTGAGGAGGTCATCACACTGCTTGCCGCCGCCGAGATCAATTCCTACCGGCAATTGCCGAAAAATTTTTACCAAATCAGCGTGAAGTTCCGCGACGAAATCCGCCCGCGTTTTGGCCTGATGCGCGCGAGAGAATTTATCATGAAGGACGCCTACAGCTTTGACGTGAGTGATGAGGCGGCGCAGGCAACCTATCAAAAAATGTACGAAGCTTACTCGCGAATTTTTGCGCGGTGCGGGCTGAAAACGTTTCCCGTTGAGGCCGACACCGGCGTCATCGGCGGCAAATTCTCGCACGAATTCATGGTTCCGGCCGAAACCGGCGAGGATGAGGTTGTTTATTGTGAGGGTTGTGGTTACGCGGCGAACATTGAAAAGGCCGCCAGCGGCATTCCCAAAACCGCTGCGCGCGAAACCGGCTCGGCCATCGAAAAGTTTGCTACGCCGGGTGTGGTCACCATCGAAGCGCTGAGCAAGGCGCCTTACAGCGTTCCGGCCAATCGCCAGATCAAAACGCTCGTTTACATGGCCGATAGCAAGCCGGTCATCATCTTGATTCGTGGCGACGACCAGTTGAACGAAGCCAAGCTCGCGGGCATCATTGGCACCACGGTGTTCCGTCCGGCCACGCCGGAGGAAATTCTCAATGTCATGGGCGCACATCCGGGAAGCCTTGGCGCGGTGGTAGGGACGACCTGCCGGTCGTCCGGGGCCGCGCAGCAGCACGGCCCTACCATTCCTGTTTTTGCTGATGAACGTCTGCGTGGTGCAAATGGAATGTCTACCGGCGCGAATGAAGACGGTTTTCATTTGCGAAATGTTTCCATCGAACGCGACATCAAGATGATGCAGTGGTTTGATTTGCGCACTGTGACTGCCGGCGAGCCATGCGCGAAATGCGGAAAGCCATTGAAAATCCGCCGGGCCATCGAGGTCGGCCACGTGTTCAAGCTCGGCACGAAATACAGCGAGAAATTGGGCGCGACATTTTTGGACGAATCGGGCGCGCGCAAGCCGGCCGTCATGGGCTGCTATGGCATCGGTGTCACGCGGACATTGCAGGCGGTCGTCGAGCAATGCAATGACAAGGACGGCATCATCTGGCCGGAAAGTGTCGCGCCCTACACGGTTTGCATCACGCCATTGAACGTTGCGCCGGACAGCCAGGCAATGAAACTGGCGGAGAGAATCCACGATGAACTCACCACGCGCGGCGTGGATGTGATCTTGGATGACCGCGATGAACGTCCCGGCGTTAAATTCAAGGATTCCGAACTGGTCGGTTTTCCGATTCGCGTGGGCATCGGCGAGAAATCGCTGGCGAAGGGCGAGGTGGAAATCAAGCCGCGCGGCGGCGCGTTGCAATCCATGAAAGCCGGCAGCGCGGTGGAAGCGGTGATGAAATTACTCGGCGAAAACTGCCGGAGTTAAACCGCCTTCTTATTATTGGTGGTGGTTTTATCGAGACAGTCGCGGACGATTTTGGCGAGTTCGGCGTGGGTGTAGGGTTTTTGAAGATAACGCGCGTTCGTTTTTGCGAGCAATTCCGGGCTGACTTCGTTGGCGGTGTAGCCGCTGGTAAAGATGATCTTCAGACGCGGATGATTGACGAGCAATTGTTCCGCGAGGTTGACGCCGGAAACGCCCTCTGGCATCACGATGTCGGTCAGAAGCAAATCTATTTTGTTTGCTCGTTGCTGCCACTGAGCGAGCGCTTGCTTGCCGGATGAGGCTTCGAAGATTCGGTAGCCGCAATCTTTAAGGATGTTGCATGCCATTTCGCGCAAAACGGATTCGTCTTCGACGATGAGAATGGTTTCCGTGCCGCCGGGTGCGGATTTCGGCGGAACGGTTTCTTCTTTTTGTGGCGCGGGAGTTTTTTCACGGGCGGGAAAATACACGTCGAATGTCGCGCCTTTGTTGGGTTCGCTGTTCACTTCGATCCAGCCTTCATGTTGTTTGATGATGCCGTAAGCGGTCGCAAGGCCGAGACCCGTGCCTTTGCCGACGTCTTTTGTCGTAAAAAATGGCTCAAAGATGCGGGGCAATGTGGCTGAATTCATGCCGATGCCCGTGTCGGTGACACGCAGGCGGACGAATTGGCCGGCATGCGCGTCGGCATGTGACTTCACATAATCACTGTCAATAACCACGGTTTCAACGCCAATGGTCAGCTTGCCGCCGTCTGGCATGGCGTCGCGGGCATTGACAGAAAGATTCATGATGATCTGTTCGACCATGCCTGTATCTCCTTCAACCAGTGGCAATTCAGACGGCGGAAGGAATTCAAACTTGATGGTTTCGCCGAGAAGATCCACCAGCATTTTGGTCATGTTGCCGATGACTTCGCGTAAATCGAGCAACTTGGATTGAATCACATTTTTGCGGCTGAACATCAACAGTTGACGCGTCAAGCCCGCTGCGCGTTCAGCGGCAAAATAGACAGCCTGAAGCGGGTCCAGCATGTCATGGGGCAACGTTGGTTTGGCCAACAGTGCGCCGGAATGTCCCTGGATGATCGTAAGCATGTTGTTGAAGTCGTGCGCAACGCCTGCGGCAAGCTGGCCGACCGACTCCATTTTTTGTGACTGGCGCAATTGTCCCTCAAGTTTCAGACGTTCAGTAATGTCCTCGACGTAGCAATGCACGACGCGGCTTGGCAACACGGGATGAAACAACCATGAAAAAGTGCGGCCATTTGTTTGTGTTTCCAAACGCATTTCACTCCGCCCGATTGCGAGACATTCGTGAATGATGCCGTTGATTTCAGCTGGCAAGACATCACGCGGATGATTTTTTCGCACGGACGACGCGAGTTGCTGCGCGGCATCATTGAAATAATTAATCGTTCCATTTGCGGCGAATTCCATTGTCGCAGCCGGACTCAGTTTTGCGAATGCAGCAAGTTTTTCCATTTCAGCTTCCGCGCGTTTGCGTTCAATCGCTATGCCCAACGTTGTTGCCATGGCCGTGAGAAATTGCATCTCGTCCGCCGTGAAATCGCGTCGGCGCGATGTGTGAACCCCGATCACGCCGAAGGGCTGCTCGCGTGTTGGAATGGCAGCAGTAATGCCTCCAATAATGCCGTGCTCGATGAACAAGGGTGTCGCTGCGAATTGTGTTTCGATGCGGAGATCGGGTACGACAATCATTTCGCCATAATTCAGCGTCAAGCTGGGCTGCGAGTAATTGTCGGCGGGTATTTTGGTTTCGCCCACGCAGCCGCGTTTCCAGCCGGCGCCCGCCCGCAGCAACAATTCACCATCGGATAACCGTTCCCAAATGGCGCTGTATTCCGATTCGAGGGTGTGTGCGACGAGCAGGGCGGCCTGGTTCAGCAAAGCCGTCAAATCATTTTGGGTCAGGGCGAATTGTCCGAGTGTGGCGATGGCCGTCTGTTGGAGCGCGCGTTTGAACAAGACTTTTTCCGCCTTTTCGCGCTCATTGATGCGCTGTTGGAGCGAGTCGGCCATATTGTCGAAAGCTTCCGCGAGCTGGCCGAATTCGTCTTCTGCAGGCTCCAATTCGGCGCGGGCACTTAATTCTCCTTTTGCAAAACGTTGCGCGGTGTCAGACAGCATGCGCACCTGCCGCAAAATGAAGTGTTCACCGCCGAACCACGCCGCTACCAGCGCCAGCAAACCCACGGCGAAACTGGTCCATGGCACACTTGTGGCGTACGGTTTCAGCCAGTCTGGCGCGAATTGCCAGAACCACGACTGGTTGACGATGTATGTCAGCACCAGCGCCGGCGCGATGGCGATAAACACACTGGCCACCAACTCCATTCGCACGGTGGAAAACTTTTTTCCAAATTTCTTTGTCATTTGTTCGGTTCTGAAACTGTGTTGGGAGTGTAGTGTAGCCGCGTCCTTTCAAAAAGCCATTTCATCTTGGGGTGGTTTGATTTTCGTTCAGCAACGCCTTCGCCCGGCCTTTTGGCAACCGGCCAAGGTGGAAAATCAAAAAGCCGTGCAAAAACTCCCGCAGTTCGATGATTTGAGCGTCGGTCAATTTCAATCGCGCACACGCTGTCCAATGACCTTGAGCCAAAACTTGAATGATTTTTTTTGCACCGGGCGAGAGTCTGGTTTTTTCCAAATCCGGCTTCAAGCCGAGTTCGTGGAGCAGTTTCAATTCAAAGGTGAAAACCGTTTGCGGCTTTGCGGGTTGTTCACAAAGATGGCAAAAAAAACCGAGCGTTAAATCGTAAACGGCGGGCAAGGGCGTCTCGGTTTCCGTCGCTTGTTCGACAAATGCCGTGGCGTAGGCAGCTTGATGCAGCGGCAGAACATTCCGCCGCAACGCGCTGTGCGTTTCGCGCAAGCTGACTTCGCGGAGTATGTGCAAATCGGAACGCCGGCTGCGGCTGAAGGAAAAATCGGCGAGATAGAACAAATCCAGCCTGCCGAGAAACGGTGATTTGGGACGATGCGCACCCTTGGCAACGGTGGCGATTCGGCCAAAGTGCGGCGTGAGCCAGTGGACGATAAGACTGGTTTCTGTGAGTGATCGCGTGCGCAGAATCAAGCCGGTTGCAGATTCAATCATTGAATTTTTGACGGCGTCCCGTGTTCCGGAAAAATCGAACCGAGACTGACGACGTATTTGATGCCTTCGGCAACGGACATGTCGAGTTTGATGACTTTTTCCTCCGGTACAAGGATGAGAAAACCGGCTGTGGGATTCGGTGTTGTAGGCACAAAGACGCAAACCACTTTTTCCTTCATCTTTTGCTGCACTTCGTTGTGCTGTTCGCTCGTAATGAAACCAATGGTGTGCATGCCTTCGCGCGGAAATTCCACAAGCACGACGGTTTTGAACGAGTCTTTTTTGCCGGTTGTGAACGCCTCGTTGACCTGCCTGATGGCGCCGTAAAATTTATTCAGCAACGGCACGTGCATCAACACGCGTTCCACCCATTCGATCATTTTTTTGCCGAAATAATTCCGTGCCAGCCGGCCCGCCACGCTGATCAGCAAAATCGCCACCAGCAAGGCAACGAGACTCCAATACCAATACATCCGGCCATCGCCGTTATTTTGATGTGTGATGGTTTTGGGAATGAAAATAAGCAGCGTGTCAGTGATGTTGGAGATGGTGAAGAACAACCAAATCAAAAGCATGATTGAAACCACTCCGGGCAGGACAATCACCAAACCAGTCGCGAAATTCGCCCGCCAACGGGCAAAGAAGCTCTTCTGTTCCATGCGCCAAGTCTAAGGTGGCATCAGAGTTTGCTCAAGGGAAAGCGGCGGGTGATTTCACGCAACAAGCGGTTTTCTTCGCGCTTCATTTTGCATCGCGCGGTGGCGCGCAAATCATCGTGGCCGAGCAGATGCAAAACCCCGTGAACAACATAACGCGCGGTTTCCGACTGCCAGCTCGTGCCGAACTTGCGCGCCTGCAAAACCGCCTCGTTCACGCAAATAACAATTTCGCCGTGCAAGGTAGGGCGCGCTCCTCGCCTGGGCGAAGCCTTGCGAAGACCGGTCCGCAGCGCGCCGGACCTGGCGGCGGGCAGGGGACTGCCCACCCTACCTTCCGTGTGGTAATCAAATGTGATGACGTCCGTTGAACCTTTGTGATGGAGAAATTTTTCGTTCAACCGTGTTATTTCCTGGATGGCAACGAGATGAATGCCGAGTTCCGCCTTTTCGATCTTCAAATCAGCGAGCAATGCAGTGGTGATCTGTTTCAGCAAACGCCGGTTGATTTTCCGCACGCGCTGACGGCTGGCGATGGTGACGTTCATTTTATCGGAGGGCGGAGTTTGACTTCCCAAGCCCGCCACAAATTTGTCGCCCAAATCGGGACTTTCGCTTCGCGAATTGTGGTCACGACGCCCCATTATATTGGGGGACTCGCAGCGCTCGCCCCTCCGGTTTTTTTGCCGCGGTGCTCTTCGTAAGCCGCGATGATGCGCTGTACGAGCGGGTGGCGGACGACGTCGCGTTTGCCAAGCTCGACAATGGCGATGCCTTCGGTGTTTTTGAGCACACGATGCGCTTCGAGCAGGCCGGACTGTTTGTGCGGCGGCAAATCAATCTGTGTTTCATCGCCGGTGATGACGGCCTTTGAGCCATGGCCGAGGCGCGTGAGAAACATCAGCATTTGCTCGGTCGTCGAATTTTGCGCCTCGTCCAAAATGACAAAGGCGTTGTTGAGTGTGCGCCCGCGCATGTAAGCCAGCGGCGCAATTTCAATCGTCCCGCGCTCGGTATGCTTCTCAATTTCGTCGGCGGGCAACATGTCGTGCAACGCGTCATGCAGCGGACGAAGATAGGGCATGATTTTTTCGTAAAGGTCGCCGGGCAAAAATCCGAGTGCTTCGCCGGCCTCAACCGCCGGGCGCGTCAGAATCAACCGGGAAACTTTTCCGTCACGCAACGCGGCGAGCGCCATCGCCACCGCCAGATACGTCTTGCCCGTGCCTGCCGGGCCGACGCCGAATGTAACGTCGTGCTTCCGAATCGCGTCGAGATATTTTTTTTGGCCGACGGTTTTGGCCGTGACAACAGGCTTGCGCTCATGCGTCAAAACCCGGTCATTGACCAATTCCTTGAGCGTTTCGGCGCCCTCGTGTTTCACAACGTTGAGCGCATGGATGAATTCGCGATTCCGCACCGGAGAGCCGGTTTCAAGCAAACTTTCGAGCGAAACGAAAAGCTGTTTCGCGCGTTTAATGGCGTCTGCCGGACCTTCCAGTTTGATCCAGCCTTCGCGCGCCGTGGCTTTGACACCCAGTTCGGTTTCCAACGACTGAAGATTGCGCGGTTCGTGGTTGAAAAGCCGCTGTGCGGCCCGCGCGTTTTCGAAATGAAGGGTTTCGGAGGCCATTATAATTTCAACCATTCCCGCAGCCGCACATTCAGAACTTTGGCATCATTGCCGGTAAGTTGGCCGACAACTTTTACCACAAGTTTTTCTTCCACAGTGGCGAACTGGGCTTTGACGCCTGAAGGAACATTCAATCCCGCCGCGCGCCATTCCAGGAGATGAAAATCCGTATTCACCAGCACCGATGAAATGGGAACGAGAAACAGGTCAGCGCCCTTCCTGCCAACCACGACAGCGGGACGGACTTTGCGGCTGTTCAAATCCGTGAACGGAATCGGCAGGAGAACTACATCATTTCTTGAGCAGTTCATTGAAGACGTCGTCGGCGTCGTTGCCCCAGGTTTTCATCAGGGCTTCCTCGGAAAGTTTCAGCCACGCTTCGCGTTCCATGTCGGATTCAATGGTCACGCGCACGCGGGATTTTTCCGGCAACGACAGCGGCTTCGGCAAAAGCAGCTTGCCGTGTTCGTAAATCGCATCAACAGTCATTGTCATTACAGGTTTCATTATCCGGCAAAAAACTATTTTTGGCAAGCGCGCGAATGTGCGTTCTCGAAATGAAGGGTTTCAGTTGCCATCAAAATTACTTGGCCAATTCCGCGCGAAGTTTTCCGGCCAGTTCACTCAAGGCCTGTGGCAAAACCCTCGTGTTCGCAATGACTGGCATAAAATTTGTGTCGCCGTTCCAGCGCGGCACAACGTGGATATGCAAATGGTCCGCGACGCCCGCGCCGGCAACCTTGCCGAGATTGATGCCGATGTTGAAACCGTCAGGCTTCATTAACCGCGTCAGTGCATTGACGCACCGGCGCGTGAGTTTCCATAAGTCGTTGAGTTCCTCATCTGTCAAACCGTTCAAGTCGGCGACTTGTTTGTAAGGCACGACCATCAAATGTCCGCCGTTATAGGGGTACGTATTGAGCAATGCGAAACAGGTGCGGTCGCGCGCGATGACATGGTTGGTCTCGTCGTCCGAGGACTGCGCGATGCGCGTGAACAGACTGGCATCGAGTTGTGGTTTTGGCGACAGTATGTATTCGATGCGCCACGGTGCATGCAGTGATTCCATGAAGAAAAGTTAAAACTCGCGGCGAATAAGGAAAGCAAGAAAACAGGAATCTTTTCCCAACTTCCTGCTTTCATTATTCAAATCCGTTTGTCATGGGAACAAACTTAAAATCGCCGTGGCTGCACGCTGGCTTGCGCCCGAACCGCCGAGCTGCGAAACAATTTCCGCCAGCCGTTTCTTGATTTGAGCGCGTCGTGATTCATTTTGCAGAAGCTCCAGTGCGGTGTGCGAAATATTTTCCGTCGTGGCGGTGTTTTGGACGAATTCGGGGAAAACTTCCTCGTTCGCCAGCAGGTTCGGCATCGTGAGCGATTTCACCGTCACAATGCGTTTGCCGATTTGATAAGTGAGCCAGGAAGTTTTATAAAGTGTTACTGTCGGCACGCCAAAAAAGGCGCATTCCATCGTCACTGTGCCGGTGGAGGCGATGGCCACGTCGGCTTCGGCCAATGCCTTGGGCAGTTCACCGACTTGAATTTCCACGTCAGGTTGAAGCATGGACAGCCTGTCCGCGATGATTTTTAAGGCTTTATTGGGCAAAACCATTTTCACGCGGCTCGCTGGCAATTTCTCCTGCATCAATTTCAGTGCGCCAAGCATTACCGGCAAATGCCGACGCAATTCATCCGGGCGGCTACCGGGCAAAAGTAAAATCTCGGAGGGACGAGCTCCGCGAGTCCCTAATTCATCAGATATAGGGGCTCGTGGAACTCGCCCCTCCGATACAAAACGCTCGACCATTGGATGTCCGACAAATTCCACGCGCAACTTCGGCGCGTGTTGCGCATACCAATCTTTTTCAAACGGGAAAATGCTCAACAGCAGATCATAATCCGCCGCTATTAAATTTGCCCGCCTTGGTCGCGACGCCCAAACCTGCGGCGAGACAAACTGGATGATTTTCGGGTTCCACGGCATGGATGCCGACCGATGATTGCGGACATATTCCTTGATCGCGTGGCCGAAGCGCAGGTTGAACCCGCCAAAATCCACGCCGATAATGGCATCCGGCTGGCGTTCAATTGCCAGCGCAAGCAGTTGGTTGAACAGCCGCTGGAACTTGAAATAATTCTTCAGCACATCAGACATGCCGATGACTGAATGTTGCGTCATGTCAAACGCCAGTTCAACTCCGGTGCCGATCATCTCGGGTCCGCCTGCGCCAAAGAATTGCGGATTGCGGATTGCGGATTGCGGATTGGCGGCGAGAGCGTTACGCAGCGCGGAAACCAATTCCGCCGCGAGCAGGTCGCCGCTCGCCTCACCGGCGATGAGCATGAACGATTTCGGTTTCACGATTTTATTTTACCGTAGAGACGCAGAGATAAAAAAGTGTCATTGTCCGAGCGTTCATTCGTTTTCAATTGGTTCTCTCTGCGGTTCATTTGCACTGCTGAACCTGCCTCGTGATTTCAAAGGCTAGGTCGAGCGCGCGTTTGGCGGATTCGCCACTAACCATCGGCGTTTGTTTTTCGCGGACGCAATTCGCAAAACTTTGCAGTTCGAGTTTGAGCGGTTCGTCTTTCGCAATCGGCACCGGCTCGCGCACGATGCGTTTGCCGCCGAATTCGCTGACGATGGTTGAGTCTTTGCCAACGCTGAGTTTCGCGGCCAAAACTTTTTTTAGAATGGAGCTTTCCTCTTCGCCGTCGCGGGCGATGCGGTAAATAAAACCCTCCTGCGCGCGGTAATCGAGCGAGATGTAGCAGGGATTGGTCGGGCCGCTGAACACGCGGATTTTCCGCATTCGCTCCGGGCTGACGCGGCTGGCGGTGAGGTTGGCCACGCAGCCGTTGGCGAAGCGCAGCCGCGCGTTGGCGATGTCTTCCGATTTGCTCAAAACCGGAATGCCGACGGCGTCCACGCTCGTCACCGGCGATTTCACGAATGCCAGCACGACGTCGAGGTCGTGAATCATCAAATCGAGCACGACACCGATGTCGGTCGAGCGGGCAGGGTAGGGCGACAGGCGGTGTGTCTCGATGAAGCGTGGATCCGTGGCGACGGTTTCGAGATATTTGAAAACGGGATTGAATCGTTCGACATGCCCGACTTGCAGGACGCAATTTTTTTGCCTGGCCAGTTGAACCAATTCGGTGGCTTGCGCGGTGTCGCTGGTCATCGGTTTTTCGACGAGGATGTGTTTGCCTTGCGATAATAAAGTTTTTGCCAGTTCAAAATGCGTAACGGTCGGTGTGACAATGTTGAGCGCATCGGCGTTGGAAGCGGCTTCGGCGACGGACGTAAAAATACGCGTGTTGTGTTTGGCGGCGATTTTGCGGGCTGTGTCGGCATTGGTGTCGAAAATTCCGGCGAACTCAACTTGTCCGGCGGCGGCAAGTTCGGCGTAAATGCGGGCGTGTTCCTTGCCGAGCGAGCCGGTGCCAATGACAGCGACTTTCACTTTGGATGCCATGCATGGAGTGTGCCAGTGAAACCGCTTCACGCCAAGAGCGCAAAGCACGCAAATACAGTAGGACAGGCGTCGCGCCTGTCTCAAATCAATCCACCGCCTAAGCGGAACAATAATTGGAGACAGGCGGGACGCGCTATCCTACGATTCACTTTGAACTTTGGGCTTCAGCCCCATAAAGTGTTGCCGTGCCGATTTTGAGTTATTTCATCATTATTGTTGGGGCTTATTTGCTCGGCTCGATTCCAACGGGTTATTTGGTCGGGCGCGCAAAGGGCATTGACATTCGCGCCGCCGGCAGTGGCAACATCGGTGCGGCGAATGTCTTCCGCAGCGTTGGCAAAACAGCGGGTGTATTTGCGCTCATCATTGATGGATTAAAAGGTTACGCCGCCTGCACCTGGCTTTGTGATTGGATACTGACGCTTCCGGGCGTTTCAACAACGGACACGGAATTTTACCGGATTCTCGCGGGCATTGCGGCAGTGCTCGGCCACAATTTCACCTGCTGGCTGAAGTTCAAGGGCGGCAAGGGCGTCGCCACCAGCGCGGGAGTTTATTTTGCGCTGGCACCGCTGGCGGCGGGCGTCGCGCTGGGCGCGTGGATTATTGTGTTCGCATTGAGCCGCTATGTATCGGTGGCTTCCATTGCCGCAGCGGTGGCGTTGCCTGTGACAATTTGGTTGATGCCGAACAGCTTGACACTGCGAATCGTCACGACAGTCCTCGGGTTGCTGGCCATTTTCAAGCACCGTGGAAATATCAGACGCTTGCTGAATGGAACGGAACATCGCATCGAATTTAAAAAGAAGGAGGCCGCACAATGAAAATTACCGTGCTCGGCGCGGGCGCATGGGGAACGGCACTGGCCAAGGTGCTTCACGAAAATGGCAATGGCATGACGCTTTGGGATATTGACACTGTCTTGCTGGACGAAATCCGGCGCGGACGCAGTAAGCGTTACCTGCCCGGCGTGCCATTGCCGACAGACTGGAAGGTCGAAGTGGATTTTAAAAAGGCGGTTGGCGGGGCTGAATGTGTGGTGATGGCAGTTCCGTCGAATGTCTTCCGGCAGGTGGCTGTGAAGTTGAAAGGCCATCCAGCCATTTTGGTAAGTGTTACGAAAGGCATTGAATTTGAGACTGGGGAGACGATGAGCCGCATCCTGTGCGAACAGGCTCCGGCGAATCGCGTGGCTGTGCTTTCGGGGCCGAGCTTCGCGCGCGAAGTCGCGTTGGGTATTCCAACTGTGGTGGTTTGCGCCAGTGAAAGCGACGGCACGGCGCGCACCGTGCAGGGACTCTTCCACCGTCCTGAATTCCGCATCTACCGCAGCACGGACATTCTTGGCGTGGAATACGGGGGCGCGTTGAAAAATATTATCGCCATTGCGGCTGGCGTGAGCGATGGCCTTGGCTACGGCGACAACACAAAAGCCGGCCTTGTTACCCGGGCATTGTCCGAGATGCGGCGGCTCGGTATGGCATGCGGTGCGCAACCGGAAACATTTGCCGGATTGAGCGGTCTGGGTGATCTCGTGCTGACATGTTTTTCGAGACAAAGCCGCAACCGTGATTTGGGTGAACGCTTGGGGCGTGGTGAAACGGTGGCTGCGATTCAGGCATCGCATCCGAAACTGGCCGAGGGTTATCCAACGACGCGCTCTGCACACCAATTGGCGCAAAGGAAAAAAGTGCCCACGCCGATTATTGACGAGGTTTATGCGCTGCTCTATGAAGGCAAGGAGCCGAAGCGGGCGGTGCGTGATTTGATTTCCCGCGCCTTTAAAGCCGAGGATTAAAACCACGGATGGACACGAATTAACACGGATTCAAAAAGCAATAATATCCGCGTCCATCTGTGTTTATCCGTGGTTAAAATATTCAAGCGATTGCGCCTTTGATCAGCCTCATCAAATCTGCGTAAGTCTCCACGGCTTTGAATTGTGGAAATTGTTTTTTCACCGCGTCCGGTGCGTGGAAAAGCAAGCCGATATTCGCTTCCTTCAGCATGGCGGTGTCATTGAACGAATCGCCGACGGCAACCACATTGTAATTAAGTCGTTTCAGCGCGGCCACAGCCTCGCGCTTTTGTTCGCGGATGCGCAGTTGGTAATTCACAATCCGATCGTTTTCAACCACGAGCTGATGGCAGAGCAGGGTGGGCCAGCCAAGTTGGCGGAGCAGGGGAGCGGCGAATTGCTCGAACGTGTCGGACAAAATGATCAGCTGCACGAATGAACGCAGTTCATCCAGAAATTCCTTCGCGCCGTCCAGCGGACGCAGCGTGCCGATAACTTGCTGGATTTCGGAAAGTTTCAGGCCGTGCTTGTCAAGGAGCGCAAGACGACCGCGCATGAGCTTGTTATAATCCGGCTCGTCGCGCGTGGTGCGGCGCAGTTCCGGGATGCCGGTCTTTTCGGCGACGGCAATCCAGATTTCGGGCGTCAGCACACCTTCCATGTCCAACGTGACGATTGATTGTTTCACAATGAGGAAGTGTTTCAAAACATCTTGCAAAGTCCAGTATTAGAACGAAGCAAAATCGCGCTTCCGTTCTGTGAAATGACAACTTTTCTTGTAGCCAACTTCGCGCGCGAGTTGGACGGCGTCGGCAAAATTCATACCGACTTCCTCCGGTGCGTGGGCATCCGAACCAAATATGATGGGCACGCCTTTTCGGAAGGCGAGTTTGAGGATTTGCCGGCTTGGATAAATCTCCCTGCAATCTTTGCGCAGACCGGCAGTGTTGAGTTCGATGGCACAATTGTGCTTTTTCGCCGCGTCCAGAAACTTTTTGTAAAGCGGCGTGCAACTTGCCTCGGCGAAGCTTGGGTCGCGCGGCGATTGATGGTCGAATTTTTTCGGCAGGTCGGCATGGCCGATGATTTCAAAAAAGCCGGTTTCAGCCGCTTTTGTGAGCCGCTCGAAGTAAATGGACCAGACCTCGAAGGCGTCGAGGTTTTTCCATTTGGATATTTGTTGCGGATTATCTACGGCCCACGAATCGGAGACGTAATGAACCGAGCCGATGAAATAATCCCATGGGTGGCGCGCGGCGAGGTCGCGGATCCAATCTTCGTGGCCGGGCAGATAATCCACTTCGAGCGCGAGGCGGATGGTCAGTTGCGGGAAATCCTTCTGCGCCTTGCGGATTTTCCCGACGTATTCGTCCAGTTGATCGGCGCGCATCCGCCAATCGTCGAAATCGTCGCGCGGCATCGGCGAGTGGTCGGAAAAGCCAATTTCATTGAATCCAAGTTCAAGCGCGCGTTTTGCATATTCGCCCGGCTCACCGGTTGCGTGGCGGCAGAGCGGCGTGTGCATGTGGTAATCGGCGGGCAACGGCATGCGGTAAGTTTCAAGTTTCAAGTTTCAAGTTTCAAGTGTTGAATATCGGAATGATGACGGCTGAAAGTTTAAGCCAGCAATTTCGCTTGTTTGTGGCGATTCCGGTTCCGGAGGCGGTTCGGAATGAAATGATCCGCGTTCAACAGGAATTGCGGCGGCTTGCGCCGCATGACGCCGTTCGCTGGACCAAGCCGGAACAACTTCATCTCACGCTCCGGTTCCTCGGCGATGTTTCCGTTGAGTCGGTCACGGCTTTAAAGGAAGCCGTCAACGCGGTCTGTAACGGCGAGTTGGCGTTGCGTTTGTGCGCGCAAGGCATCGGCTTTTTCCCGAATACGCGTTCGCCGCGCGTGATTTGGGCTGGAATCAACGATAGCGAAGGGCGGCTGGCGGATCTGCAGGAGAAAATTGAAAGTGCGGTTCGCCGGTTCACAGAGGAGCCGGGCGGCGAAAATTTTGCGGGTCACGTGACCTTGGGGCGCTTCAAGCGTTTCAAGCGGCAGGAAATCGGGGAATTGACGGTCCGCGCGCAGGCGATGAAAGACCGGGTATTCGGCGAATGGACTGCGCAGGAAATCGAAATCATCCGGAGCGAGTTGTCGCCGGAGGGAGCGCATTACATTTTACTCGCAGTGTTTCAATTGGGCGCGGAGATTGAACCGCTTCACTTGGTTTGACCGGAAACCGTTTTCGGTGGCGCAGTGCTTTTGCGTTCGATGAGTTCGGCAGCCAGACGTTTGACTTCAACGGGCTGGCCATGCAGCAAGTCCACCATTGTGTCCATGGCGGCGTTGGCGAGCCGGAATTTCGGCTGGCGAACGGTCGTCAACGGCACGCAACAGTGCTCCGCCATCAGCACGTTGCCGAATCCGACGATCGAAATGTCTTTCG
>JBEKON010000003.1:0-52442 GCA_049521735.1 Verrucomicrobiota bacterium | reverse complement strand
TCGGACGGATGATTGATTTTGCGCGTCCACGACATGTCGGACACGTGAATCATGCCGTCAATGCCCTCTTCCAATTCCACAAACGCGCCATAGCTTGTGAGATTGCGCACCTTGCCCTTGACGCGGGTGCCGGTCGAATATTTTTGTCCAGCGGTGTCCCACGGATTGGATTCAAGCTGGCGAATGCCGAGGGAAATTTTCTGTTCCTCACGGTTGATGCCCAGCACGACCGCTTCAATTTCCTGGTTCTGCTTGAGAATGTCACTGGGTTTGGCCACGCGCTTCGTCCAGGAAAGTTCAGTGACGTGAACGAGACCTTCAACGCCCGGCTCGAGTTGCACAAATGCGCCGTAAGGCACGAGGCTGACGACCCTGCCTTTGACACGCGCACCGACGGGGAATTTCGTTTCGATGTTGTCCCACGGGTTGGCCATCTTTTGCTTGAGGCCAAGGCTGACGCGTTCCTTTTCCTTGTTCACATCAAGCACAACCACGTCAATTTCCTGACCGACTTTGAGGATTTCCGACGGATGCGCGATGCGCCCCCAACTGATGTCCGTGATGTGCAACAGGCCATCAATGCCGTTGAGGTCAATGAACGCGCCGAAATCAGTGATGTTCTTGACCGTGCCCTTGCGGATGTCGCCCGGCACCATTTCGGCCAGCAACTTTGAACGTTTCTCATCGCGTTCCTGTTCGATCAACTCGCGGCGTGAAAGAACAATGTTCTGCCGGTCCTGGTTGATTTTGACGACTTTGAATTCGTAGCTGTTGCCGACAAATTGCGCGAGGTTCTTCGGTGTGATGACATCAATCTGCGACGCGGGCAAAAACGCCTCGACGCCCACATTGACGACCAAGCCGCCTTTGACGATGGATTTGACCTTGCCGGTGATGACGCCGCCTTCGTTGCAAATCGTCAGGATCTTGTCCCAGTTCTTCTTAAACTCCGCCTTTTCGTATGACAGGACAACTATGCCTTCCTTGTTCTCCAGTTTTTCAATAAGGACATCAATTTCATCGCCGACTTTCATGGCTTTGATGTCTTGAAATTCATTGGCGGGGATGACGCCCTCGCTTTTGTAGCCGATGTCCACCAAAACTTCCTTCGGGCGGACTTCGATAATCTTGCCTTTGACGATTTCGCCTGCCACAAAACGCATCGCGCTTTGCTTCATGGCTTCTTCCATTGTGAGCATAACTGTGTTTGAACTGTGGGAGACTTTGTCCAGCATTATGGACTGCGGCGACATGTCGCCGCTTTAAAAGCGCGGACGCGTCCGCGCACTCCAAAATAACCGGACCGAAGCTCCATTGCCTAACTACCACCCGTCTTCGCGAACGCTTCGCCGAGGCGAGATCGCTGCTAACGGCAACGGAGGTTGACTGTTAGGTTGTTGGTTTAACTATTTTTTCTCAGCCTCAATGAACATCCACACACGCGGCGTTCAGGCAAAACAGAGAATAAGGGAAACGCCCGGAATTGCAAGATTTTTTAACGCCCGTGCGGATAGGTAGTCTGATTTTCCCCACAAGTCAGACGCGATTTCTTGACAGCCACTTTTGTCGAGAATAATTCCGTTTCCTTTGTGCCTTCGTGTCTTTGTGGTGAATTATTTCACGAAATTCTGCGCTTTCAGCCAGAACAAACAATCGCCGGCCCACTGATGCGGATGCGTGAACGGCGGTTTGTCGCCTAAGCCCATGCCGTGTTTGCCATTTTCGTAAATATGTAGATCGAACGGCACGCCAGCCTTTCGCAGCGCCTCGGCAAACATCAGGCTGTTCTCCATGGGAACGCTCTCGTCTTCAAACGTCGTCCAAATGAAACATGGCGGCGTATTGGTCGTCACTTGCAGTTCGCTGGAAAGCAACTTGACCAGCTTCCGTGACGGATGTTTGCCGATCAGATTTTTCTTTGAAGTCCGATGGGTATATTCGCCCATTGTAATAACCGGGTAGCACAAAATGCCGATGTCCGGCCGCGAGCTTTGCCGTTCAATCGGGTCATTTGAGTTCGTGTTGCCGGAATCAAAATGCGTCATCAACGTGGACGCCAGATGCCCTCCCGCTGATGAACCCATGATGCCGACGCGTTTCACGTCAATTTTCCAGTCCGCCGCCCTCGCCCGGACCAGCCGCACCGCGCGCGCGGCATCCTGCAGCATCGCCGGATGGCGGTAGCCATTTGAGCCAAGGCGATATTTCAACACGAAACAAGCCACGCCGTGCTTATTCAGCCAGAGCGCATAATCCTCTCCCTCATGCGGCGCGAGGATTTGATAGGCGCCGCCCGGACAAATCACCATGGCCGCGCCCGTCGCTTTTGCCGGCTGGGGCAGATACGGCGTGAGCGTGGGAATATCGTTGGTGGTTTTGCCGAGCGCGCCGGGTGCGCCGCCGGGCCAGAGTGGAATGGGAGTCTGCATTTCAGTGTGGGACAAAACCGGCGACAAAAGCAAAATGGCCGAGGCAAAAAATGTTTTCACGGTTGCTTGGCATCGGAGCTTACGGAAATCCCCGAACGTTTCAATCCCGAAGCCTTCGTTGACACCCGGCAATCCCGCTCCTACTTTCGCAGGGCATGTTCGAACTTGTAGCGCCCTATCAACCGGCCGGTGACCAGCCGCAGGCGATTACGAAGCTGACCGACGGCATTTTGTCCGGTGCACGGCATCAAACGCTGCTCGGCGTCACCGGTTCCGGCAAAACGTTCACCATCGCCAATGTCATCAAAAACGTGGACAAGCCGACGCTGGTCATCTCGCACAACAAGACGCTCGCCGCGCAGCTTTACGCCGAGTTTAAAAGTTTTTTTCCCAACAACGCCGTCGAATATTTCGTCAGCTATTTTGATTATTACCAGCCGGAAGCCTACATCCCACGCACTGACACATTCATCGAAAAGGATTCCAGCCGGAACGAGGAAATCGAGCGGATGCGGCTCTCGACCATGAGTTCGCTGTTTTCGCGGCGCGATGTGATTGTCGTCGCCAGCGTGTCGTGCATCTACGGCATCGGCAGCAAGGAGGATTACGAGGCGATGATCATTCCCATTCGCGTCGGGCAGGAAATTTCGCGCGAGCAATTCCTCGCGCGCCTGGTGGATTTGCAATACGACCGGAACGACATCGCGTTTGAGCGCGGCAATTTCCGCGTGCGCGGCGACACGGTGGAAATCCATCCTGCCGGTCGCGAAGACGCGCTGCGCATTGAATTTTTCGGCGAGCAAATCGAGCGCCTCACGCGGTTCGAGCCGCTCACAGGAAATAAAATCGAATCGCTCGACGCGGTCACCATTTTTCCAGGAAAACAATTCGTCACCACCAGCGACAAACTGAAGCGCGCCATCCTCACCATCCGCGAGGAACTCGGCGAGCGCATCGCGTGGTTCGAGAAACACGGCAAACTGCTCGAGGCCCAGCGCATCAAGCAGCGGACCGAATACGACCTCGAAATGATGGAGGAAATGGGCGTTTGTTCCGGCATCGAGAATTATTCCCGGCACATCGCCGGCCGCCCGCCCGGCTCGCGTCCGGCGACCGTCATTGATTTTTTCCCGGACGATTACCTGCTGGTGATTGACGAATCGCACGCCACCGTGCCGCAAATCGGCGGGATGTTCGAGGGCGACCGCTCGCGCAAAACGGTGCTGGTGGATTACGGGTTCCGTCTGCCGAGCGCGCTGGATAATCGGCCGTTGAACTTTCTGGAATTCCAGGCGATGCAAGACCAGACGATTTACGCCAGTGCGACCCCGGCAGCACGGGAATTGGAATGGTCGCGGCAAAGTTTTATTCTCCCTCGCCCCGCGACGCAGGAGCGGGGAGAGGGGCAGCTCAACAAAAGCACCTCCTCGCCCCAGCCCTCTCCTCCACTTCGCGGAGGAGAGGGAGTTGGTGGACAACCCGGCGTCGTGGAACTCGTCGTTCGACCGACCGGCCTTATTGACCCAAAGGTCACGCTCAAACCGCTCAAAGGCCAGATTGACGATCTCATTGAGGAATGCCGCAAGCGCGCCGACACGAAGGAGCGCGTGCTCGTCACCACGCTCACCAAGCGCACCTCCGAGGAACTGACCGATTATCTTCGCAACATCGGCGTGAACGTGCGCTACCTCCACAGTGAGATTGACGCCATCGAGCGCGTCGAGATTTTGCGCGCGTTGCGCAAGGGCGAGTTTGACGTGCTCGTCGGCATCAATTTGTTGCGCGAGGGACTCGATTTGCCGGAAGTCTCGCTCGTCGCGATTCTCGACGCGGACAAGGAAGGTTTCCTGCGCAGCGAAACGAGCCTGATTCAGACCGCGGGCCGCGCCGCGCGCCATCTCAACGGCGAAGTGATCCTCTACGCCGACGTGATGACCAACAGCATCAAACGATTTCTTGCCGTCACCGAATATCGCCGCCAAAAGCAAATTGCCTACAACAAGGAACACCATATTACGCCGCGCAGTGTCAGCCGCGCCGTTGAAGAAAGCCTTGCCACTTACGAATCAAAGCGCGAAGCAGGCGCATCGGTTCTCAAAGACGCCGGCATGGACGTGGACCTGACCGAAACCATCAGCGAACTCGAAACGGAAATGCTCACTGCCGCAAACGATTTGAAATTCGAGAAAGCCGCCCTGCTCCGCGACCAGATCAAGGAACTCAAACGCATGATTGGCGATACCTCGTCAACCGGGGAAACAAAACCTGCAAGTTATCGCAAGTCGGGGAAATTCAGATAGAAGTAGCCACGAGCTTTTAGTCTGCTTTTCCTAAAACCTGAAATGACTGCCGGTATTACCGTTACGGTTTTGTTGTTTGGTGATACGGTTGGTGCTTGAGATATAGGGCAAGCAATTCCTGATTCCGTTCCAGCCAGTCCTTCGGCGCGCCTGATTTGGAGGCCAATGCACAGGCTTTTTGCTCCATCCATATCGCATCGTCAAACCGCCCCACCTCGGCATAGGCTGCAGCCAATGTGCTCACGCGAACCGCCTCGCTATAATGCGTTAATTGACAAGCTTTCTCGGCGAGTTGCACGGCTTCAGGGCCGTTGCGTAATGACGCATCAGGACAAGTGACCATCATCCAAGCCAAGTTGTTAAGCAAAGTGGGCGAGTCGGGTTGCGCTTTTAGTATAAGGCGATCATGAGCAATGGCTTCAGCGAAATTCCCCTGTACCCACAAACTATATGCGATTTTGATTTGTGCTTCCGAGGACTTGGATAAAATTTGCGGGGTTCTTTCCGAACGGAGAATTTGAAACAAACTGGTAAAATCATCTGTCCAGAGTGGGATACTCTCAAAATTGGTTTGCAACGGTCTGGCGGCCAGATGAATGGTAGGAGAATTGATGATCTCTTCGCTGTGCGATAATAGCATCCACACAGATGGTTGAATCCACCATTTGCCAGGAGTCCCCACATCCTTAACAATGGTTGCCTTGTAGTTGAAACGACGAGCGAGGTTGATGACCACCGGCTCGAGATCGAGGGAACGGTTTGTGATGTGCACTGCGAGAATGCCTTTGGGTTTCAAGTGTCTTTGGTAAACTGTGAAGGCTTCCTGGGTTAGCAGGTGCACGGGAATGGCATCGCCGTTGAAAGCGTCGAGAGCGAGCAGATCAAAATCCTGTGGTGGCTCCCTTTCCAGCGAAAGACGGGCGTCACCGAGGGTGACTTCCACTTTCCCATGACAGTTGATGAGGTAAGTGAACATTGATGTGGCCAGCCGCAGCACTGCAGGGTTGATTTCATAAATGTGGACGTAATCTCCTGTTCGTGCGTAGGTGGCCAACGTGCCGGTGCCAAGGCCAACCAGACCGATACGCCGAGGGGCGGTTGACAGGGCGTGCAAGGCTAGACCGACGCCGCTCTCCTCACTGTAGTAACTTGTCGGCCAGGAAGCTCGCAATGGGTCGGCGAACTGCAGACCGTGCAACGTCCTCCCATGATGAAGCGTGTACCACAGATCCGATGTGGCATCAGAATTTCTGTACACTTTGAGCACCCCGTAAAAGTTTCGCGACCGGTAAACCAAATCAGAAGTGCAGTGTAGGTTACCAGAAGCAGTCTTATGTGCTTGCAACCACAAAACGACACCGAGTGTTACCAAGCTGGCCGATAACCAGGCGCAGGCTGGAAGGCGCCAGCGATGAAAGCCGCCGAAATTCCGATCGCGCAGACAGACGAGCAGGAACAACAAGACACAAAGCAGCAGACCCCATTGTAATTCAAAGTAGTCGGTGAAGATCAGTGGCGCATCGATGGCGACGAAGAATCCGCCCATCGCGCCGCCGGCGGCTATCATCAAATAAAAGCCCGTTAAATGTTTCGGGTCGGGCTTGAGGCGGTAAAGTTCGCCGTGACAGACCATGCAACAGACGAAAAGTCCTGCGATATAAATACTCAATTGCAGTTGCACGGATATCGCTGTTCCTTTGAACAATGCCCAGCAGATGCCGGCCATTGTCACAGTGAGCGCCAGGATGAATGGAAGACGGGCATACCAACGCGGGTTGTCGAAGCAGATGATGAAGCTTAACAGATACAATGCCAGTGGCAGCACCCAAAGGAATGGAACCACAGCCACGTCCTGACAAATCTTGTTTGTTGTTGCCAGCAGCAGCACCGAAGCGCAAGCCGGCAGCAACAGCCACAAAAGACGGTCGAAGACGTGAAGTTGGCGGTTTGAGGATGCAAGCCCCTCTTTTGGGAAGTCCCTTTCCTTGCTCTCTGACTCTTCTGACTTGGGCCTTTCGCTGTTTGTTCCGCAGCGCCATCCACCCGCTGTCTTCCATAATTTCATCGCGCAGAAACCGCCGCAAACCGCATATGCAGCCAGTCCGCACCCCCATAACGTGGCCTGCATCGTGCGTGTGAACTGTGCCTCGAAATAAATCGGATAACTGACCAGCGCCAGCAGTGAACCGATGTTTGAGAGCGCATAGAGCCGGTAGGGTGAGACGCTGGGGTTGGTGCGGTTAAACCAGTGTTGCATCAACGGACTTGTGGATGAGAGGACGAAATATGGCAGACCAATGCTTACGGCCAGCAAGCCGAGAATTAGGAGTGTCGGATTCTCGCTGCCACTCGGCTTCCAGGAATCGGAGGGTGTGATGGGTAACAATGCCAGTGCCGCAACAAGCAAGGCGCAATACACTATCACTTGGGTGCGTATTTTGAGCCAGCGGGAGGTGAAATGGGCGTAGGCGTAGCCACCCAACAGCAGCACCTGAAAAAACAACATGCAAACTGTCCAGACGCTTGGCGCACCACCAAACCACGGCAAAATGTATTTGCCGATCATGGGTTGCACCTGAAAAAGCAGGAAAGCCCCTATAAAAATCGTCACCGCGTATACAAACACAGGTGCAAATATTACCGATGCTCCCATTCAACTGCCAGAGCATAAACCGGACTGAAATCCAGTGGAAACAATCCCGGCCAGCGGCTTAATGCGAAGAGCGCCAGAAAAACCGCCACCATCCAGCGACTCCATTTCTTTTTCACCGCGCCGAAGAATAATCCAGGTTCTGGTTCGGCTCTTTTCAGAGTTTGCCACTTGTTTTTCCGCGCAAGCTGGCGCATTTTGCGGAGCGCTGATTTTCAACGAAAACCATGCAGCCCGGCACAAGAAAATTTCTGCGCTTTCTGCAAAGCTGGCTCATCAACACCCTCGCGGTGTTGGTGGCGGTTTTGATTTTGCAAGGCCATATCCGCTATGGCCGGCCTGTGGATTTGCTGCTCGCATCACTGTTGTTGGGCGTTTTGAATGCATTCGTTCGCCCCATCCTGATGTTCTTTGCGCTGCCGCTGCTGATCTTCACGCTGGGACTCTTCACGCTCGTCATCAATGCACTGATGCTTTATGGCGTCGGGTGGCTAATGGAGCTGTTGGGACTGCAATTTACGGTGGACAGCTTCGGCGCGGCGTTTCTTGGCGCCATCATCATCAGCGTCGTGTCCATCGCGCTGAACATTTTGACCGGCGTCGGCAACACTCGCGTCACCTTTTCGCGCCGCCGGCCACCGCCAAAATCCGGCGATGACGGGCCGGTGATTGATGTGTGAAATGCGGTTTTAAGTTTTTAATTCTGAGTTTTTAGTTTTGGCAAGCCGCCGTTGGCCGCTTTGACTAAAAATTAAGAACTAAAAATTCGAAATTTTGACCGGTACGCCGCGCGCAATGTCTGAATCCCCCGCCCGCGAAATTCCAGTTCGAAATCCGTCAGTAATTCCGCCAGTTCAATGGGCGTTTCCATTTTTTGGAATTCAGCGTTCGCGCGAAAAACTTCGGTCATCTGGTTGAAATAATCCCCATCATCGGTACGTAAATAAACGACGCCGCCAGGCGTGAGCGCGGCGCGGGCGATTTCCGGGAAACGTTCGTTGATGAACCGGTGTTTGTGATGTTTTGTCTTTGGCCACGGATCGGGAAAATAAACGTGCAGCGCCAACGCCGAACGCGGCGGCAAAAGGTGTTGCAAAAAATACGACGACTCGATTCGCACGCCGCGGAGATTCGTCAGTCCGGCGCGACGGCCTTTGCGGTCGAGCTTGCGCAGGCGGCCGAGCAGTCGCTCGACACCGATGAAATTTCTTTCCGGATGCCGCCGCGCATATTCGACGAGAAACGACGCGTCGCCGCAACCGAGTTCGACTTCGAGCGGTTGTGGTTTCGGGAAAAGCTGCGCCAAACTCAGTCGTTCGACGATAGAATGGAGTTCAACAATGAGATTGTTTTGATTTTCCATTCCTCAATCCACAATCGAAAATCCGAAATTTGAAAAAGTGGTCGGGGCGGTGAGATTCGAACTCACGACCTCTTGTACCCGAAACAAGCGCGCTACCAGGCTACGCTACGCCCCGACGCCGAACTGGTGAAGCTGCCAGTATCAGGCAAAATTGCAATGCAGAATTTCGAAACAACAGGGGGAACTGTCACTCCCAATGCCGGTAAAGAAGTTGCCCACCTCGTTTTTCTGGGGCTATCTTGGTGGCATGGCCGAAGTCGGCGCACAATTTGATTCTTTGCGGTCCAGCAACCTCGAAATGCGGCGGCTGGGTCTGGCACTGGCATTGTCGGCCACGGTGCATTTGCTCGCATGGGGCGGTTATGAAGCCGGCAAGGAACTCAACTTGTGGCAGCAATTGCATTGGCCGACATGGTTGCCCCGCCTGGCAATAATGAAAATCGAACCGTCGTCGGTGCTTCAAAATAATGAAGAACCATTGACATTCGTGGATGTGTCGCAGCCGACGGCCGAAGCGCCGAAGAATGCGAAGTATTATTCCAACCAAAATTCCAAGGCTGCCGACCAGACGAAGGGAAACAAGAATATTCCGCAATTGAACGGCAAACAAACCGAGATCGCCAAGACCGAGGACGTGACGCGGCAGATTTTGTCCAAACTTCAACCTGTCGCACCGCAGGCGAATCAGCGGCAGGAGGTGTCGCGTCCGACACCTGAGCCGGGCGACTTGATGCTGGCCAGGCTGGAAGACTTACAGCAGCAAGAACGTCCGCGCACACTCAAGCAGGCCAATGCGCAGCAACAGAATCGGTTGCCCGGCCCAAAGATGAAAGAGGAAGGCGGGACTCACCGGGAGGCGCTTGTGCCGTCGTTCGATGTGAAGGCAACACCGTTTGGCGCGTATGACCTCGCGTTCATCGAAGCGGTGACGCAGCGTTGGTATGATTTGCTGGACAGCCAGCAATTCGCACGCGATCGCAATGGCAAAGTGATATTGCGATTTCACTTGAATTATGACGGGACCATAGCCGATATGCAGGTTCTGCAAAACACCGTCGGTGACGTGCTGGGCTATGTTTGTCAAAAAGCGGTGACGGATCCCGCGCCGTTCGCGGCGTGGCCGAGCGATATGCGGCGGATGGTCGGCGAAAATTATCGCGAAATCACGTTCACGTTTTATTATTACTGACCGCGCGCCGCGGTGAATGACGGAATAATTTATGGATGAACTCATTTACATTTTACTGGGACTGACTTCGGTCATCGGGCTGGCGTTTATCGTGGAACGCGCACTCGCGTTGCGCTGGAACAAAGTCGTGCCGCCGGAAATCGTGGCGGCGCTCGCGTCGTGCGAGACGCGCGAGGACGTAAAGACACTTTGCGCTGTCTGCCGCAGAAAACCGTCATCGCTCGGACGATTGTTGCTGCTCGCCGCCGACCATCTCGATTGGCCAAAAGCCGACACTGTGGATGCGCTGCAAACCGCCGCGCGCCGTGAAATTGTCCGGCTCGAACGCGGCCTCGTTGTGCTCGAAATTATTGTCGGCATCGCGCCACTGCTCGGTTTGGTCGGGACGATTGCGGGCATGATGACATTGTTCGGCGACATCGGACAGAGCGGTTTGAACGACGCGGCGCGTTTGGCCAAAGGCATCGCACTGATTTTGAACGCGACGTTGATGGGTCTGCTCATCGCCATCCCGTCGCTCATTGCGTGGAGTTACTTCAGCAAAAAAGTCGAGGTGCAGGCGGTCGAAATGGAGGCGCTCTGCGACAAATTCATCCGGCGGCAATACGCCGACGACAAAAAGCATTGATTATGCGATTCCTCGTGCACAAACGGCGGACCGCGCCGGCCGTCATCATCGTCGCGCTGATTGACGTGCTCATCGTGCTGGTGATTTTTTTGATGGTGACGACAACATTCAAGCAGCAGGCGGCGTTACGGCTCGCGCTGCCGGAATCTTCACAGGCGCAAAAATCCGGTGCGACCAACAATCCACCGTTCGTTGTGAGCATTGACGCCAAGGGAATTTATTATCTGGAAAAGCTGCCGGTGACATTTGAGCAATTGCGGAGCGAACTGCTGAAACAATCAGCGAAAAATCCGCAGCTCGTGCTGGCCATCAACGCCGACGAAAAAGCGCCGTGGGGAAAAATAGTGAAGGTGCGCGACGCCGCCGCCGAGGCGAAAATCAAATCCCTCGTCGCTTATACGAAAACGAAGGAAACGGGCAAGCCATGATTTCGAGACGCCAAGGATTTAATAAGGAAAGCAAGAAAGCAGGAACCGAAATTTCCACGATTCCTGCCTTCCTTATTTGAAACTTTGCTCTGCGCCTTGGCGTCTTTGCGGTTGAATTTTACTTCAGCAACTCTTCGGCGATTTGCACCGCGTTGAGCGCAGCACCTTTGAGCAATTGATCGCCACTGACCCAGAAGCACAAACCGTTGTCCATCGCACAATCCTTGCGAATGCGGCCAACTTCGCAGTTGTATTTTTCCGAGGTGAACAGTGGCATCGGATATTCATTCTTCGCCGGTTCATCCACGACGTCGAGTCCGGGCGCTTTCTTCAAAACGGCGCGCGCGGCTTCAACACTCACCGGCTTTTCAAATTCCGCGCTGACGGCCACCGAATGCGCGCGATAAACCGGCACGCGCACGCACGTCACGCTCGCGCGAAACGCCGGATGGTGCATGATTTTCCGGCCTTCGTTTTCCATCTTCATTTCTTCCTTGGTGTAGCCGCTCGGCAGAAATGAATCCACATGCGGCAGCACGTTGAAGGCGATTTGATGCGGATAAACCTCCTTCGTGGCCGGCTTGCCGGAAACAATTTCTCCCACCTGGCGTTTCAGCTCTTCGATCGCCTTCGCGCCGGTGCCGGACACGGCCTGGTAACTGGACGCGAAGATGCGTTTGCAGTTAAACGCCTTGTGAAGCGGATACAGCGCCATGAGTGTGACAATCGTGGTGCAATTCGGATTGGCGATGATGCCCTTGTGCCACTTCACGTCCGAAGCGTTGATTTCGGGAATCACCAGCGGGACGGAATTGTCCATGCGAAACGCACTGGAATTGTCCACAACCACGCAGCCGGCCTTCGCCGCAATCGGCGCAAATTCTTTCGAAATGCCGCCGCCCGCGCTGAACAACGCAATATCAATGCCATTGAAGGAATCCTTCTTCAGCTCCCTGACCGTGATATCCTCGCCGCGAAATTTGAGTTTCTTGCCGACGGAACGCGCCGAAGCGAGCAACGTCAGTTTACCCACCGGAAAACTTCTTTTTTCCAGCGTTTTGATCATTTCGACGCCGACGGCGCCCGTGGCGCCGACCACGGCCACATGCGGGTTTTGGTTCATAAAAGGCTGAATTATAGCAAAAACCAGGCTCACGTCAATCACGCCAGCGAGTGCGCAACACATTTTCTTTCGCTTTCTGATTGACCGGAGTTGCCGATTATGACGAAATACTAGCTTAAGTCTTTTCAAATGTCGAAAGTGTCAGTCAGAAACGGGACCGGTCGGCGAATGGGCACGACGAAGTACGACGCGCACCACAAAGTGCTGTCGCAGACCTACGGCGCGTTTGCCGATTTGCGCCGGGAACTCTCGGACTCGAAGGCGATTGTCAACGAACGCGAGGAAATCCTGCACAGCTTCGCAGCGTGCCCCGATTCACAGCGCGCGTGGCTGTTACTTGAAGATTATTTTGAAAGGCTTTCACTCTCGCGCCGCGATTTCCCCGATACGAATTGGTGGCCGCGCCTGCTGAATGCCCAGGGCAAAGCGCGACTTGAAGAACTCGTATTTATTTTTCTCCGCGCGAAACGTTCCGTGCCTCCTGAATTGCAACCCCACGCCAGCCTCGACCGTTTTGCCAAAGCCGAGGAAGCTGAGAAGGAACTGAGACTGGTGCAGGAACTCGAAAACTGGCTTTCGCCACCGGCGCTGCCGCTGCTCGACACGCCGCGCGCCACGCTCCGCGTCGTTTGCCGTGTGCAGCCGGACGACGAGTCGTCGTGTTACCGTCTCGCGGTGCAATTTCTTTTGTCACGTCCACGCACCGGTGAAAAGGCGCGCACATTGCGCGAGTTGATCGACCTCGTCGTTCGCGCCACGCATGAACAGGAACTGTTCCCGCCCGCGGATTGGGAATTCATCCAGTGGCTCGCCGACACGCATCGCGATCGCAACGACGGCGCGGACACGCTGATTTTGTCGGACGCTGAATTGCTCCAATGGCTCGCGCGCTGGGGTCACATGCCGCGCCTTGAATGCGACGGCAAGCCGTTGCAATTTCACGGTCAAGTCGCCGCGCTCACGCCGCACCTCGACAACGGCGACAAGGAACTTTCGTTTACGCACCGCATCGAATTGCCCGGCGGCAAAAATCATTCCGTCGCCGACGTGAAATTTTTCAACCGCCAGCCGCCGCTCGCGCTGGTCAACGGCACGTTTTATCTGCTGCGCAACGCGCCGCCGCCGCCGGTGCTGAAATATCTCGCACACAAACCGTCCGTACCGGTGCGCAAACTGAGCCATCGGCTGTTGCTGCACCTGCGCAAGACGCAGTCGAATCACGGCGTGGATTGGGAGCAGCTTTGCATCGCGCATCCGGCCAAGTCACAGTTCGTTTTCGAGCTGCTCGACGATACGGTGCGGTTGCGTCTGCTCGCCAGGAGTCTCCGCGATCAAAGCGTTTGGTTTTGGAACGGCCGCGAATGGGTCGCGAACGAACCAAAAAAGCGTCCGGGCAACAAACCGGAAATTCTCGATGACCCGCGCCTCGAACCCGCAATCCAATGGCTGCGCAAACTTGACTGGTTCACACCCGAACCCGGTTTGTGGATTGGCGACGCGAACGAAAACTTTCTTGGCACGCTTGCGGCCGTGTGGGCGGAACGCCCCAGCGAAGCGGAATTTCTTGGCAACCCGGCGTTTCACCGCCTGTTCCTGCAACCGCGCCAGCTCAAGCCGCGGCTCGTGGTCAAAGGCAGCGGCATTGACTGGCTTTCCGTCTCCGCCGAATGGGAAGCGGAGGGGATCAAACTGACCAAGGCCGATCTCGAACGACTCGCCGCCTCCACCAGCCGTTTCGTCAAACTGCCGAACTCCGGCTGGGTCGAACTTGACACTGCCGCCGTGCAAGGCGCGCATGAAGCGATGGCAGAAATGGGCGTGGACGGTCTCATCGCCGTGCCTCAAAAAGTCGGCATGGAGCACGTCGCTCATTTGGACGCGAACGAACTTGCGCGTTTCGCCGATACGCAGGAGGCGAAGGCATTGCGCGAACGTGTCCGCGAATTCAAAGGCGTTCCGTCCATGCCCTTGCCCAAAGGCTTGCAAGCCGAGTTGCGTCCGTATCAAAAGGACGGCTTCGACTTTCTTTGCCACCTCACGCAAATCAAACTCGGCGGCATTCTCGCCGACGACATGGGCCTCGGCAAAACGCTGCAAGCGCTCGCGTGGCTGGCGTGGCTCAAGGAACGCCACGCAAAAAATCCCAAGCCGTCGCTCGTCATTTGCCCGGCGTCCGTGCTGCACAACTGGCGGCGCGAAGCGAACCGGTTCACGCCGAATTTGAAGGTGCTCGTGCTCGAAAGCGGCGCGGCGCGGCATAATTTGCGAAAACAGATTCCGCAGCACGATTTGATCGTGACCAACTACGCGCTGCTGCGGCGCGATTTGGAGGAATTTCAAAAGTTCGCATTCCGGGCGGTGATTTTGGACGAGGCGCAGTTCATCAAAAATCCGGGCGCGCAGGTCACTCAGTCAGTCAAGCAACTCAAGTCCGAGCATCGCCTTGCGCTCACCGGCACGCCGCTCGAAAACCGGCTGCTGGATTTGTGGAGCATTGTGGATTTCATCCAGCCCGGCTACCTCGGCAATCAGGAACAGTTTCTCGAAACCTACGAGCCGCGCGCACAGGTCACCGAAGAAACCGCTCCGGTCGAGCAGTCGCGCAGCGAGAAAACCGAGTCGATCCAGCGCATCGCGCGCAAACGGCTTTCGGCCAAATTGCGCCCGTTGCTGCTGCGACGTCTGAAAAAGTATGTCGCGAAGGATTTGCCCGACCGCATCGAGCAGCGACGCGATTGTCCGCTCGGTGATGAGCAGCGGAAACTTTACCTTGCTGAATTGCGCCGCAGCCGCGACCAAATCATGCAGACCGTTGCGGAGCAAGGCCTCAACAAAAGCAAGATGCACGTGCTCGCCGCGCTCACGCGGTTGCGCCAGATTTGCTGCCATCCGCGGCTCGTCGGCAGCGACACCGCGTCCGGCAAGACCGAAACGCTCTTTGAACTGCTCGATCCGTTGATCGCCGAGGGACAAAAGGTTTTGGTCTTCAGCCAGTTCGTCAAGATGCTGCAACTGCTGGAAAAGGAATGTTGCGACCGGCAAATCAACACGCACATTCTCACCGGCCAGACCAAGAATCGGCAGCAGGTCGTCAGCGCGTTCCAAGGCGACACAAACCCCGGCGTATTTTTGCTGAGTCTGCGCGCGGCGGGAACGGGCTTGAATTTGACGAACGCCAGCTATGTCGTTCTTTACGATCCGTGGTGGAATCCGGCGGTGGAGGCGCAGGCCATTGACCGCTCGCACCGCATCGGCCAGACGCAGACCGTCAACGCCTACCGGCTCATCGCGCCCGGCACCGTCGAGGAAAAAATCTGGGAACTGCAACAAAGCAAGGCGCAGACGATTGCCGACGTGCTGGGCGAGGAAGGTTTTGCCCGCAGCCTCACCACGACGGATTTGGAGTATTTGTTCGCGGAGGATTAATTTATTCGTAATGCAGCGACTCAATCGGATCGAGGTTTGCCGCTTTATAGGCCGGGTAGGTCCCGAAAATAATTCCGACCAGCGAGCAAATCATCAGCCCCAGCACAATCCAATCAACCGGTATCGCGGGTGGGGTTTTCATATACCACGCCAGGGCGTTGCCGCCGAGAATGCCGAGCACCACGCCAATGACGCCGCCGACTTCGCACAAAACCACTGCTTCCATGATGAATTGCGTCATGATGTTCCGCTTCTTGGCGCCGATGGCGCGGCGGATGCCGATCTCGCGCGTCCGCTCCGTGACCGAGACGAGCATGATGTTCATGATGCCGATGCCCGCAGCGAGCAGCGCAATCGAACTGATGACCGAAACGCCGATGCGCACCGCGAAGGTGAACGAGTTGAACTGCGTGATGATAGAGTCGTTCGAGAAGATTTCGAAGTCGTCTTCCACCCCGGGCGGGACTTTGCGGATGACGCGCAGGATGCCGCGCACCTGTTCGACAGTATCATCATAACTCTCCGCGTCGCGCGCCTGAACGAGGATCATCAGGCTCGACGACCAGCGTCCAAAGCGGCTTAGTCCCGTGGTGATTGGCACGACGGCGAAATTGTCCTGTTCCCCGCCGACCGAACCACCCTTGGGCGCGAGCACGCCAACCACGGTGTAATTGATACCGTTGATCTTGAGGCGTTCGCCGACCGGCGAGCCGAATGGAAAGACGGTTTTTGCCAGCGCACTGCCCAACACGCAAACATCGCGGATGTTGTCCACATCGGGTTCCGTCAAGGCACGGCCTTCGGCGACGATCCAATTGCGGGCTGGAAAACTTTCCGGCGTCTCGCCCAGCAACTGCACTGTGGGCGGAGTTTTCTGATAGCGCGTCCCGACCTGGCCGCCCCAGAAATTGCGTTCGACGCCGACGCTGCTGGCGAGGGTGGCCTTCTCCTGCACCCGCCGTGCCTGGGCGAGGGTGATGTAATTGCGCCGCCAGTATTTCTCGGCCCCCTCCGGACCACCGATATAAATCGCCGGCCATCTCTGGATCGCGAAGGTCCGGCCTCCCAACTGACTCAAGTCCGTCTCGATGTTACGCTTCAACACACGCATCGCCGTCATCACAACGATGATCGAGAACACGCCGATCAATACGCCGAGCAGCGTGAGCGCCGAGCGCAGCTTGTGGGCGACCAGCGCGTTCATGGCCATGGAGAAACTTTCGCGGACCTCGGCGAGCAGCAGTGTTGGCCGGTGCAATTTCATTCGCTTCTCAACGCATCCACCGGGTTCATGCGCGCGGCGCGCCAGGCGGGGACGAATCCCGAAACCACCCCCGTCACCAGCGATACGAGCAGCGCAATGCCCACGACCGTCAATGACATCGTCGTGGGCAGAAACCGCTGCACCACGAGCGTCAACGGCCAGGCAATGGCCAGTCCGATCAGTCCGCCGAGCATGCAAATGCAGGCGGCCTCGGTCAGGAACTGCAGCAGGATGGTGCGTCGCTTGGCGCCAATGGCCTTGCGGATGCCGATTTCGCGGGTCCGCTCGGCCACCGACACGAACATGATGTTCATGATGCCGATGCCGCCGACGAACAGGGACAGGCCGGTAACGAACAGGCCGATAACGGCAATGGTGCCGGCCACGCGATCGAACATCTGGACGAACTGATCCTGCTGGTTGATGGAGAAATCGTCCGGCTTATCCGGCGCGATCCGGCGGACACGGCGCATGACCTGGCGCAGTTCCTCGCGGGCTTCGTCCAGTTGCACGAGGTTCTTTGCCTTGACTTGAATTTCGATGTCCGGGTTGCCCCAAAACGTGGCCATGAGTTGTTTCAGCGGAATGATCACGCGATTGTCGAGGCTGAAGAGGCCGAGAAACGATCCCTGTTTTTCCATCACGCCGATGACTTCATAAGACTGCGCCCCGATCTTGATTTTATTGCCCAAGGGCGGTTCCTGTTGAAAGAGATTGGTCGCCACCTGGGTGCCGATGACGCACACGGGCCGGCCGCCTTCGGCGTCCGCGGCGGAAAGAAAGCGGCCTTGTGAAACGCCGACGCCGCTGGTGTGCAGGTAGGTGTCGGTCGTGCCGATGACCGTCACAGTGCTGACACTGCGGTTCTTGTATTTTAGCGGGGCGTTTATGTCCACGGTAGGCACGACGGCCTCGGCGAGTGTCAACTGGTTGGCCAGTGCCCGGGCTTCCACAAGCCGGATCGGGCGACGCTTCTGCTGTTTGTTCCAATCTTCGTAGGTTCTGTTAAGCCAACTGAAGCGTTGGACATAGAACACGTCCGCGCCAAGGGACGAAATGCTTTTGAGAAAAGACCTGTTTAATCCCTCGATGGCCGTGCCCATGAGCGTGACGGTGACGATGCCAATGACGATGCCGAGCGTGGTGAGTACGGAACGCATTTTGTTCGCGCGGATGGCGTTCCACGAGATGCCAAAGCCTTCACGAAGTTCAGCGAGCAGGTTCATGGCGCAGGTTGGTCGCCCCGCTTCTCGTCGCTGGAAATCAAACCGTCGCGGAGACGAATGACCCGGCGGGCCTGCCTGGCGATGTCTTCCTCGTGCGTGACCACGATGATGGTGTTGCCTTTTTGCGAAAGCTCCCCGAACAACGCCATGATTTCGGCGCCAGTTTTGGAGTCCAGGTTCCCGGTCGGCTCGTCGGCCAGCAGGATGGACGGTTTGTTGACGAGGGCACGGGCGACGGCGACCCGCTGGCGCTGGCCGCCCGAAAGTTCATTGGGCTTATGGTGCATGCGGTCGGCCAGACCGACCTGGGAAATCGCTCCCAGCGCAATCTTCCGCCGTTCGTCGGCGGGCACACCGGCGTAAATCAGCGGCAACTCGACATTGTGCAAGGCATTGGAGCGGGGCAACAGGTTGAAGGTTTGAAACACGAAGCCGATTTCGCGGTTCCGGACCTCCGCCAGTTGATTGTCATTCATCTCGCCGACGTTGATGCCGTTCAATTCGTAGCGGCCGGAGGTCGGCGTGTCGAGACAGCCGATGAGGTTCATCAACGTGGATTTGCCGGAGCCGGACGGCCCCATGATGGCGACGTATTCACCACGCTGGATTTCGAGCGACACGTCACGCAAAGCATGGACGGTCTCCGCGCCCATCTGGTAACACCGCGAAATATTCTGGAGGCGGATGAGCGCCACAGCTTAGTCCTTCTTCGGCGTTTCAGGGGTGGCAGCGCCTTTATGGATTTTTTTGCCGTCGTCCAAGTCGCGGCTGATGGCACGGTAACCGCCGGAGACAATTTCTTCGCCGTTGGTGAGACCGTCGGTGATTTCCCAGTAATTGTCGTCGCAAATGCCGATTTTCACCGGCACGGCCTTCACGTGGTTGCCTTTCACCACAAACACGACGTCCAACATCTTGGAGGATTCCTTGGATTTTTTGTCGGCGGCCACGGCGTTGGTGGCGGAAGAAATATTGGTCACACTGGATTTGACCGCATTGGTGCCGGAATCCATTTGCTTTTGCGCTGGTTTTGGAGGACGGGTGGTGACGCTGGCCAGTGGAACGGTCAGCACGTTGGTGCGGTAACTGGTTTCAATCTCGGCGCTGACGGACATGCCCGGGCGAAAGGATTCCTTGTCGTTGAGCCGGATGCGCACCTGGAACTTGGTGGCTTCCTGCGACTGGCTGCTGCCGCTGGAATTGTCCTTCGATGAACTGGCAACGTCCGTCACCATACCGTTGAATTTGCGGTCCTTGAACGCGTCCACGTCCAGCCAAGCCTTCTGGCCGGGCTTGATGTCCACCACGTCCATTTCGCCAACGTCCACGCGGGCCTCCATCTGGTTCAGGTCCGAAATGATCATGATGACGGTCCCGGCATTTTGCACGGTACCCAGCACACGCTCGCCGAGTTGCGAGTTCAATTTGCTGATGGTGCCGTCGAGCGGGGAAACGATGGTGGTTTTGGCGAATTCCTCCTCGGCGCTGTCCACGGTGGCCTTGGCCACATTGACTTGGTCGTTGGCGCTGTCGAGTTGCGCCTTGGCCACGTCGCGGGCGGATTTGAAACCAATAAAATCCGAGGCTGAAAGCAGCTTCTGGTGGAACAATTCCTGGTTGCGGTCGTAGTCCGCCTGGGCTTTTTCCAGGTTCGCCTCCGCCGAGGCTTTGGTGGCGAGCGAGGATTCGTAACCGGCCTTCGCCTGGTTGACCGCGGCGATATAAATGTCCGGGTTGATCTTCACCAGTAGATCGCCTTTCTTGACCTCCTGGCCTTCCTTGACTGGCAGTTCGATGATTTCGCCGCTTACTTCCGGGCTGATCATGACCTGCACAACGGGCTGAATTTTACCGTTGGCCACAACAATGTTGGTGAGGCTGTGGCGCGCAACCGGTTCCGTTTGAACCGTAATAGCCGGTTCGTGTTTTTTGAAAACGGCTACCAGCGTCAACGCAACGAGCGCCAGGCCGATGACCGAAGAGATGATGATCTTCCGGCGTTTTTTAGGTTTTGCCATGGTATTTGGTATTAAGACATCGCCAAGATGAATTCGTTCCGCAAAATCAAGGTTTTCGCGCAAGTTTCATAATGCCCACTGTCCCAGACCGATGGCAATGAGCAACAGCTCAATCAGCACCCAAAAGCCGAAAACGACTGCAAAGGCCTTGGTTATCGACCCACCTGAAAGTTTGGCCAGCCCGATGGCCAGCACGCCCGTGTGCCAGAGATAGATTAAATTGACCGCGCCCAGCAAAAGGTGACCGCGATTCTTCGGATCAAAATTGTCCACCAACAGCGCCAAGCTTGGCCCGACGTAGAGCCGGCCGAGGATCACGGCGAGCAGTGTTGAGATGACCATGCCCAGGGCAAAAATGACGGAGGACAACCCGGCAACCTCAAGCACCTTCATGTAGTCAAATTGGGACTTGAGGAGCCAGCGCCCGGCCAGCCACAACACCAACGCCCAGCCGAAAGCCGAGACGAAGCTGTAGATGACGAGGCCAAAGCTGCCGAAGATGGCCAGCATCGTCGGCCCCATGAACTTCTCCATCACCTGCAAAGCCTTGTCTTCCTGGGCTTGGGTCATTTTGCCTTGTTGCACCTGTTTATCGAGCGCCTTGACCTGCTGGTCATGAATGGTCTGTTGGATGGCGGGTTGGGCAAACATAATACACACGGAAATCACGCCCACCACGGCGTAAATCAGGATCGGCACGAGCCAGTTGCCGACGCACGGTGGAGCAGTTTTGATTTCGTCGAAAACATCGCCCGGCGCGGCAAAAACATTCAGCAACCGTCCGGCAAGTGACGTCGCAGACGGGTGGGATCCGACCGGCTGCAGTTCAGGAATGGACGGGGTGGATTCCATATTTTGTAAAGGTCTTACCCGTTACTTAGGCAAAATCCGGCCAAGGTTACAAGAAATGTCGGCGTTTTTTTGTCAGTCACTAATTTGTTTTTGGATCAAGGCGGCGGTCGGTAACGAGATAATTGCGAACGTAATCGCTCACGGCGTCTTCAAGCGAAGTAACGGGTGCAGTATAACCGGCAGCGTGCAGCCGGGCAAGGTTCGCCTGGGTGAAATACTGGTATTTGTCGCGAATCGCTTCAGGCATTTCGATGAACTGGATGTTCGGCTTCCGGTTCAACGCAGCGAAAACGGCTTTTGCCAGATCAATCCACGTTCGTGCCACGCCGCTGCCGATGTTGAACAGACCGTTGGCTTCTTTGTTGGCGGCCAGATACAGCGTCATCGCAACGGCATCCTTTACGTAAAGAAAATCCCGCTTCTGTTCACCGTCGGCATAATCCTTCCGGTAACTTTTGAAAAGCCGGATGACACCTTCGGTTTGCACCTGCCCGAAACTTTTGTGGACGACCGACCGCATGTCGCCCTTGTGATCCTCGTTGGGACCAAAAACGTTGAAATATTTCAGCCCCACGATTCGGTTCAAAAATCCCGCGCGTTTGGCATGTAAATCGAAAAGATGTTTCGAACAGCCATATAGGTTCAACGGATGCAGCTTGTCGAGTTGCGAATCGTCATCGTCCATGCCTGCCGAGCCGTCGCCGTAAGTCGCAGCAGAGGACGCATAAACAAACCGTGTTTTTTGGCCGAGCGCCCAATCGGCAAGGTCTTTGGTAAACTCAAGATTGTTGCGGGTAAGAAAACTTTCATCGGTCTCGGTCGTGGACGAACAGGCGCCCATGTGCAGAACCAAATCAAATTTCCCCAGCGCACCGTTTTGCAGGCGCGACTGAAGCGCATCGGCCTCGACATAATCGGCGAAGCGCAGCGACGCAAGGTTGCGCCGTTTTTCATCCATGCCGAGGCGGTCACAAACGACGATGCGTTCGCAACTGCAGCGGTTCAGCGCCCAGATGAGCGCGCTGCCGATAAAGCCCGCGCCGCCGGTGACAAGCACCCGCGCATCGGAAAAATCATCGGGCTTCACAAATTTTGACCAGCATGATGCGAGCCGGGCGCGAATTCAAGCCAATGGTGGGATCCGTCAATTCACTGGTTGATGTGCACCACGGTCGCCGGCGGGAAACCGTTGAACCAGGTCGAAGAAGCGTGGCTGTAAGCGCCGATTTGTTCGCTGTAAAGCAGGTCGCCCAGTTGCAGGTCGCCCGGCAGATTCTCCGCCATCGAGACCACGTCGAGCGCGTCGCACGTCGGCCCGAACACCGAGCAAATCTGCGTCGGTCCGCGCTTGAACGATTTCAGGTGGTAGTGGCAATGGTCGAAGATGACGCCGGAAAAGGTGTGATAGACGCCGTCATTGATGTAGTAGCAGAGTTTGCCTTCGCGCATGGCCTTGCCGATGATCTTCGAAACGGCGGTGGCGGCGGTGGCGCAGAGGAACCGGCCCGGCTCGGCGAGAATCTGGATGTTCTTCGGAAAGAGCCGGTTGATTTCGCGGTTGATGATGCCGGCCAGCTCGCGGAACGGTTTCACCGTGTCGTCGTAGGGAGCCGGGAATCCGCCGCCGATATCGAGCAGGTTCATCTTGGCGTAGCCGCGGTCTTTGGCTTCCTTGAAGATGTTGGCGGCGAGGTTGATGGCGGCGACGTAATTCTTGAAATTGGTCGTCTGGCTGCCGACGTGGAAGCTGATGCCTTCCACGGTCAGCCCCACTTTGTCCGCCGCAAGAATCAAGTCCACGGCTTCACCGGGCGCGGCGCCGAACTTTGACGACAGTTCGACCATCGCGCCGGTGTTGGGCACTTTCAGCCGCAACGCGAGACCGGCCTGCGGGGCGTACTTCTTGATTTTGCGGATTTCTTCGTGGTTGTCGTAAGTGACCAGCGGTTTGTAGGGGTTCAACTCCTGCAGCGTCTCGTTGGCCTTGATCGGGTTGGCATAGATGATTTTGTCCCAAATCCAGTCCTGCCGCTGCTTGTTGGGCATGTCCTTGATGTATTCATGGACGATGTGGAATTCCGGCATCGAGGCCACGTCGAAACTCGCCCCGGCGTCGAACAGGGTCTTGACGATGGCGGGATCGGGGTTGGCCTTGACGGCATAGTAGGCTTGGACGCGCGGCAGGTATTTTTTGAACGTGGCGTAGTTGCGGCGTAATTCGTCGTGGTCCACCACGAACAACGGCGTGCCGTGTTGTTCGGCCAGTTTCTTCAGTGTGCGTCGTGGAATCATCTCAATCTCCGTCGGTAATCAGGAAGTTTTTGAACTGCCACGGATCGTCCCGGTCAATCTGTGGATGGTTGTGCCCGTTGAACGCGTTGTTGTAGTGCTTCAGCGGCGTCCAGTCGACCGGCTCGGAAATCCATTTACCCAGATATGGCTTGGAAATTTTCAGAATGTATTCGTGCGGCAAATCGTCTGGCACACAAACGCCTTTGGCCGGATTCTCAATCATCCACATGGCCGCCGCGACGACCGAGATGGCGACCTGCATGGTGGTGGCGTTCTGGTGCGGCACCAACCGGCGTGATTCGCCGATGCTCAAATCGCTGCCAGTCCACCATGAATTGTAAACGTGGCCCATCAACAGCGCGCCAAGGATGTCGGAGCCGCTGGTAATATCGTCGTTGAGAATGCGTTGTTTCTTCTGGAGTTTGTAATTGTAGCCGCGCAATTCGTTCAGCGACACGATGGCCACATCGGCCGGGCAATAGGCATAGTGTACCGTGGGCCGATAGATGGCTTTACCGCTTTCCCAGACTGTCAGCCTGTCTGAAATGGTGAACGCCTCGCCATGGCGCACGACCATGCCGTTGATGCAGTAGTCCGGCACCCACGACGAAACCCAGGTGTTAATGCCCATGCGGGCGAGGCAAATCTGGTTGCGCGGGCCTTCGGCATGTTCATACGCCAGCGGCGGCAACTCCTTTTCGTGCGTACCCCAACCCATCTCGGCGGTGGTGGTACCTTCCTCGCGGAAGCCTTCCACACTCCAGGTGTTGACGAATTCGTCCACCTGCTTCGGTTTGTTGGTGATTTGCGTATCGCGCTCGCTGCAATGAATCACCTTCACTCCGAGTTTCATCGCCAGCAGATTAAATTTTTGTCCGGCGATGAGTTGTCTGATTTCATCAGCGGCTTTACCTGTGATCTTCCTGTCCTTGATTGCCCGGTTGGCGATGTCAATCAAACCCTGCTTGGTGAAGTGCGAGATGAGACCGGGATTCGCGCCGTGTTCGAGCACCGCGGTCGGGCCGGGCCGGGCCCATTTGCCGATCATGCGCCGGATGTTCATGTGACGCCAGTACAGGGTCATCTTCTGCGGCGTTGCGGCTCTGGCATTCTCGTACGGGTCCCACAGCTCAACCGAGGTATTGACGTAGAGCACGCCGCGGTCATGACACCACTGGAGGATTTCGCAACAGTCAATGTTCCAGGCCAAGTCAATCAGGACATCGCCCGCCTCCAGATATTTGCCCAGTAGCGCGCCCATGTTTTCGCGCGTCACGCGTTTGTGCGCGAATTTCACGCCGTGCTTCAGCCACGGCGCCAGCACGTCACGGCGATCCTCGAAGTCCATGACCGTGATGTGTTGGTACGGCGTCTTGAGGTGCTTGACGAGAATCGGGAGGGTGCATTGCGCCACGGCCCCGTAACCGACGAACAAGATTTTGTTCCTGAATTCGAGCATGGCAAAATTGTTTTAGCGCGGCACTTTGTCCAAAAATTTTTCGCGTTACAAGAGTTTATTGAAAAATACATCGTTGCCGGTCATTAAATTCAAAATTTGCCACCGCTATACAAAATTATTAAGCTTACGCGACATTTATGCCGCGACCCAAAAAAGCGAATGGCGCCATACCGGCTGAACTCGGCTTTTCGATGCCCGCCGAATGGGAAAAGCACGAGGCCACCTGGCTCGCCTGGCCGCACCATGAGGCCGATTGGCCGGGCAAGATGGACGCCATTCGCTGGGTCTATGGCGAAATGGCGCGCAAAATTTCGCCCGGCGAAATCGTGCGCATTCTCGTCCGTAACAAGGCCGAGCAAAAACTTGCCGCCAACCATCTCAGGCACGCGGGCTGCGATTTGAAGAAGATCCAGTTCATCGTGCATCCGACGAACCGCGCCTGGATGCGCGATAGCGGGCCTATTTTTGTCAGGAAATTTATTGGTAGGGACGCCGCGCCGTGGCGTCCGCGGACGGCTCGGCGAGCCGTCCCTACCACAGAAACCGCCATCGTCCATTTTCATTTCAATGCGTGGGCGAGACACGACGACTGGCAGAAAGACCGCAAAGTGCCGGAGATGGCGGCGCGCGTTTTGTATAAACGGCTCTTTCACGCCGGGTTTGATGGCAAACCTTTCGTCGTCGAAGGTGGCGGCATCGAAGTGAACGGTCGCGGCACGTTGCTGACGACGGAGGAGTGTTATCTTCATCCTAAGATTCAAATCCGCAACCCCGGCATGACGCGGGCACAATACAACGAAACGTTCAAAAAATATCTCGGCGTGAAAAACGTGTTCTGGCTGCGCAAAGGGCCGGCTGGCGATGATACACACGGACACATTGACGACATCTGCCGGTTTGTGAATCCAAAAACGCTCGTGCTCATCAAGGAAACGAATCAAAAAGACATCAACTACCGCCCGCTTGCAGAAAACTGGGAACGCATCAAGGATTTGCGGCTCGAGAATGGTTCCAAGCCCGAAGTTGTGCCGCTGCCCATGCCCGCGCCGCTTTATTTTGACGGTCGCCGCTTACCAGCAAGCTACGCGAACTTTTACATCGGCAATGCCTGCGTCATCGCCCCGACGTTCAATGATCCAAACGACCGCGTTGCACTCGGCGTTTTGAGTGAGTTGTTTAAAGACCGGCTGGTCGTCGGCATTCATGCGGTGGACCTTGTGGTCGGTTCCGGTTCACTCCATTGCCTGACCCAACAGCAACCGGCTTGAAATCACGTCCGTATTGCGCCGGTCAATGCCGTGCTGCTATTCCCTGGCCCGATAGAAACGATGCGAAAAACCCGTGGCCGAAGAATCCAGAAATGGCACTGAGCCAACCACCGGCGGGTTGGTGAAGATGGGCGTCCAATTCGCCAGATCCGTCGAAGCATAAATCACCACCGGTGTAATCCCGTCCGCGCCGTCCACCTGCAGTTGAAAACCGGCGGCGGTCATTTGCAGGTTCGGCGGGACCTGGTTGAAAACCAGCGGAGGAATGGTCGGCATCGAAACCGCCAGACTGTGATAACCGCCGCAGGCAATTGCCCATACTTGAATCAGACCCGGCGGCAAGTTTGTCTGGCCGAAAAAATTGTTTCCCCAGGCGACCATTGTGCCGTTGCTCTCCGACGACAAACTGTGTGCGCTGCCACCGGCAATGGTTGTTGCATTCGTCAAACCCGCCGGCGCGTTTGTCTGGCCGTAGGTATTGTCGCCCCATACGACCACCGTGCCGTTGTTCTTGACGGCCAGACTGTGAAACCAGCCACAAGCAATGGCCGCCACACCCGTCAACCCCGCCGGCACATTCGTCTGGCCATAGGTATTGTCGCCCCAAGCGGCCACCGTGCCGTCATTTCTTAGCGCCAGGCTGTGCAATTCACCGGCGGCAATCCCCACGACATTCGCCAGTCCGGCCGGAACATTGGTCTGTCCCCAGCCATTGTCACCCCACGCCACGACGGTGCCATCATTCCTGAGCGCGAGACTGTGAATCCAGCCGCCGGCGACGGCCCTGACATTGCTCAAGCCGGACGGCACATTCGTCTGGTCAAAAGAATTGTCACCCCAGGCGACCACCGTGCCGTTGCTTTTCAGCGCCAGATTGTGATACCAGCCCGCGGCAATGGCCGTCGCGTTCGTCAGATTGGCCGGCACATTGGTCTGGCCGTAAGTATTGTCACCCCACACGACGACCGTGCCGCTGCCTGTGAGCGCGAGGCTGTCATAAGCACCGGCCGCGATGGCCACCACGTTTGTCAGACCCGGCGGGATTTCAATCTGGCCGGCGGAATCATAGCCCCATGCGACAATCGTGTTGCCCGATGCTCGTTGTCCCAAAATCAGGATGAGCGCCAAAAGTGCAATGGCCGGCACGAAGGTGTTATTCTGGAAACTGTTTTTCGAAATGTTCATTTTGCCGTTGGTTCACAGCCAATAATTAGCCCCGGCTTTTGACTCTTTTGCATATCGTGATAGCATAAGAGATAAATGTGTTTTTTTCAATGAGTTCCCCGGAATTTGTTGTTTCCGAACCTGATTTCACTGTTAAACTGAGGGCGTCATGATTTTTTGCCGGCACTCAAACGAAGTTGGCAACCAGACCCGTTCGCGGCGGTTTTCGTCCGCGATGGTTGTAACCGCTTTGTCCATCGGTTTCGGTCTGCTGGTCCCGACGCGGCTGGCCGCCCAGACCAGTCCGGGCGATTGGTCGCGGGTGACCAACATTCTCTCGCGTATCATTCCGCCGGCTTTTCCGGCGCAGGATTTTGTCATCACCAGCTACGGCGCGGTGGGCGATGGCTCAACCGATTGCACGGCGGCTTTTTCCAGTGCGATTGCGGCATGCAACGGGGCGGGTGGCGGGCGCGTGGTCGTGCCGGCGGGGACATTCCTGACGGGCGCGATTCATCTGCTCAGCAACGTTAATTTGTATGTCGCCCAAGGCGGAAAAATTTTGTTCAGCATCAACACGACTGCGTTTTTGCCGGTGGTTTTCTCGCGCTATCAGGGCATTGAGTTGATGAATTATTCACCGTTCATCTACGCGTTTGGCCAGACGAACATCGCCATCACGGGACCGGGAACGATTGACGGACAGGCGCAAAACTCGGTTTGGTATAATTGGAAAAACCTGCTCACTGCCGACGAGCAATTGTTGTGGAACATGGCCAGCACCAATATGCCCGTGGCGCAGCGCATTTTTGGATCGGGACATTATCTGCGGCCAACTTTTATCCAGCCTGTTCGTTGTCAAAATGTATTGATTGACAGTGTCACCATTCTCAACTCGCCGATGTGGACGGTGACTCCGCTGTATTGCACCAACGTCACCATTCGCGGCGTAACGGTCAACAATAGCAGCACCAGCCCGAACACGGACTCCTGCGATCCAGACTCCTGCACCGACGTGCTGATCAAGAACAGCTCCTTCAGCGACGGCGACGATTGCATCGCCATCAAGTCCGGCCGCGATCAGGACGGTCTGCGCGTCAACATTCCCAGCCGGAACATTGTGATTCAAAACTGCGTTTTTGCCGACGGTCACGGCGGCGTCACCTTGGGCAGCGAGGAATCCGGCGGGGTTACCAATGTTTTTGCGGAAAATTGCGCTTTCAACAGCACCAGCTTGCAGTACGTCTTCCGTTTCAAGAACAACACAGCGCGGGGCGGTTATATTGCAAACATTTACTTTCGCAACTGCATGACCAAGACTGTCAGCAAGACCGGCATTCACATGACGATGCAGTACACTTCCTCTTCCCCAGCCGACACGGGCACGAACACACCGGTCATCCGCAACATCGACATCCGCGATTGCGCCTTTGCCAATGTGGCCCAGGCGGTTTATCTCCAAGGATTGAATTCCGCGAACCGGATCACGGACGTGACCGTCGCCAATTGCCGGTTCCTGAACACTTCCCAAGCCAACTCTTTCAGCAACACCAATCGCATCAGTTTCATCAACAACAAAGGCGGCGGGTTTTAGGCGACAATCAAGGGTGGCGGAACTATCGCCCGGCCTGAAATTCCTTCACTGCAGCAATGCAACGACCGCAAATCGTCGGATGCTCCTTGTGCGAACCAACATCCGTTTCCCAATGCCAGCAGCGCTCGCATTTCTTACCGTCGGCATGGACAACGAGTTCTGCTTTCGGGTCATTCGTAATCTCAAATTGTGAAACATTTACCAACTCACGAAACTCTTCGAGTATCTTTCCATCTGAAACCAAATCTGAAAGTTTTTTGGCTCGTTCGGGAAACCAATGGATCTTTGCTTCAAGCGATTTACCAATTACCTTCCCTTTTCGCTTCTCTTCTAGCTTGAGCAGCAGAATATCTCGAAGAGCAAACATTTCTCCCCAAAAAGTTGCCTCCTCGCTTGGACGGATCAGCCCCATTGGTTGCCAAGCCGTTTCATGGACTGACCCAACCTTTCCAGGAATCAATTCCCACGCCTCATCCGTGGTGAAAGCCAGAATCGGCGAGAGCATTTGGCACAGGCCGGTCACGAGCCGGTATAACGCGGTTTGCGTCGAGCGCCGGCGATGCGAATTGGCCGGGTCGGTGTAGAGGCGATCTTTAATGATGTCGTGATAGATAGAGGACAATTCAACGGCTATGAATTGACTCATCCATTGATAAACGGCGTGAAATTCGTAAAGGTCATAGTGCCCTTGTTTCTTTGAGACTATTGCTTCTTCGAAAGTTTTCCATGCTCCGAACACCTGTTGTTCGAGCAAGGAGAATCTGGCTAAAATCCAGCGGTCAAGGCCGGTGAGCTTGTCATCGGCAACGGTGTGTTTCGCCGGATCGAAATCGTAAAGGTTCGAAAGTTGGTAACGCAGCGCGTTGCGAATAACGCGGTAGGTTTCCGCGATCTTGTTGACGCGTTCCTCGCTCACGATGATGTCGTTGCGGAAATCCTGCGACGAAACCCACAGACGCACAATATCCGCGCCGTGTTTTTTCACGTAAGCCTCGGCAGTCTGCGGTTTTTCGTAGCCGCCCTGGCTTTGTTTGCTCTTGGAAATTTTTTCGCGGTCGGCATCCACCATGAACCCGTGGGTCAGCACGGTCTTGTACGGTGCGGCCCCGTTGCCAGCAAGCGACAGCAACAGCGACGATTGAAACCAGCCGCGATGCTGGTCGGAGCCTTCGAGGTAAACGTCGGCTTGCCATTGTAGGACAGGCATCTTGCCTGTCTCTAATTCCTTTTTAGATGGAGACAGGCTGGAAGCCTGTCCTACGCTGTGATGCAATTCCGCCCGCCGCATCAGCACACTTCGCGACGAACTTCCCGAATCAATCCACACGTCGAGCGTGTCGTTGGATTTGGCGGTGGGGGTAGCGCCTTTCCAATTCTTCGGTTTTACCAGTGACCAAAGTTCTGCAGCGGATTTTTCGAACCAGACATTTGAACCATGCTTTTCAATCAAATTTGCGGTGTTACGGACGATTTGCGCGTCGAGAATCGGATTTCCTTTCGCGGCGTAAAACGCCGGAATCGGCACGCCCCAAGTGCGTTGGCGCGAGATGCACCAGTCGGGACGGGTTTGCACCAAGCTTTTGATGCGATTGATGCACCAGTCCGGCACCCATTTGACGCGGTCAATTTCTGCCAGAGCACGGTCACGGAATTTCTCATGGTCAATCTCGATGAACCACTGATCCATCGCGCGGAAGATGATGGGCGTCTTGCTGCGCCAGCAATGCGGATAGCTGTGGTTATAATCTTCCTGGTGCAACAGCGCCTTGCGAATGCGCAGTTCATGCAGCACCGCTTCATTCGCTTCACTCTTGCCATGTTTTTCGAGGATGGATTTCCCGACCATCTCGGCGGGCATTTGTTGCTCGATAGGTAAATCGTTCGTGTGCATGAACTTGCCATCATCATCCACAGGCGAGTAAATTGGCAGACCGACAGACAAGCCGAGTTGATAGTCCTCCAAGCCGTGGCCGGGCGCGATATGGACGAAGCCGGTGCCGGTGTCGCTGGCAACAAAGTCAGCGGGATAAAACCTGCCAGTGCGATTACAGAACGGATGCTGAAACTGCAGCGCAGCAAGTTTTTCGGTTGCGAACGACGTTTCGGTATAACCGCTCCAGCCGCATTTTTCCGCGACGGCGGCCAGCAGCCCCCGGAATAAAATGTATTTTTCACCGCCGACTTCGACCTGGACGTATTGAAATTTGTCGTTGTAAGCGACGGCGAGATTCGCCAGCAAAGTCCATGGTGTCGTCGTCCAGATCAGCACAAACGTGTTCGGCTGGCCGACGATGGGAAACTTCACGTAGATGCTGGGGCTGACGTGATCTTGATATTCAACTTCGGCTTCAGCGAGCGCCGTGCGACAGGGAATGCTCCAATAGACCGGCTTTTTGCCGCGATAGACAAAACCCTTTTCTACGATGTCGGCGAACAGACGCAACTCGTCAGCCTCATATTCCTTGTTCAGCGTGAGATAGGGATTGTTCCAATCACCAAAGACGCCGAGACGCTTGAATTGCGTTCGCTGGATGTCAATGAACTTGCGGGCGTAAACTTCGCAAGCTTTGCGAATCGCGGACGCCGAAAATCGATCAGAATCCAACTTCTGACTTCCGACTTCTGACTTCTGGCCTTTCCGCATCTCCTGTGAAACCTTGAATTCGATGGGCAATCCATGGCAATCCCAGCCCGGAATGTAGGGCGCGTTGAACCCACGCAGGGTTTTGTATTTAACGATAATGTCCTTGAGAATCTTGTTCAGTGCCGTGCCGATGTGCACGTCGCCGTTGGCGAACGGCGGACCGTCGTGCAGAACAAACTTTTCCTTCACATTGGCGTGGTCAGCCTGGATTTTTTCGTAAAGCCTCGCCGTCTCCCATTTTTTCAACCGGTCAGGCTCGCGCGCCACCAAATCGGCCCTCATCGGGAAATCAGTGTGCGGCAAATTCAATGTGTTTTTATAGTCCATTTTTAGCTTCTGGAAGGACGAAAGCTAACAGCCGGGGAAAATGGTGTCAATGAACGCACTTTGCCCGGCATCAATCTGCTTGCGAGAAGATTCCTGTTTACAGTGCGACATTCGGTGCTAATATCAGTCCACAAACAACCCGGGCAAACGCATGAAAAAAATCGAAGCGATTGTCAAACCATTCAAGCTTGAAGAAGTGAAAGATGCGTTGGCCGTGCTCGGGATTCAAGGGATGACGGTCATCGAGGTGAAGGGATTCGGACGTCAGAAAGGGCACACGGAAATTTACCGCGGCAGTGAATACGTCGTGGACTTTCTGCCCAAGGTAAAAATTGAGGTGGTGCTGGCCGACAATTTGGTGACCCCGGCAGTGGAAGCCATCATGAAAGCCGCCAAGACTGGAAAGATCGGCGATGGGAAAATTTTTGTAAGCAACGTCGAGAACGCCATTCGCATTCGCACCAACGAAACAGGTGAACAGGCGGTTTGAGTGACTTCCTTTTGAGGGAAAATATCCGTTGAAAGTATAATTTTGACCGGGTGCAAATTCAGAAAGCGATTTGTAAAGTAATTGTAAATCATTGATTTAATGGGTCGAAAGGCCGATGTGAATAACTCGTGAACAAAAGTTAATATGTTATACTCGAAACGTTCGGCTCATTCACATAAAACCCCCGTGTAAGTATGAGTTGGTCGCGACGTTTTAGCATCTGTGGGAAAAGCGGGATGAGGGTTTTGATTTTTTGATTTGTAACATATTGGGAATCAGCATGTTATTTTAATGCTTGGATGAAGATTTTAATTAATAAAAGCGTGTATACGAACCCTTTAACGAAACAATAGGTTTTGAGCGGCGCGGACGGGCACGGCGGGCGGGGTTAACCGCCAATTTTAGGGCTAAGTGAATAAAACGCTTGAAAAACGGGCTTTTTGACAAAACGCAAATGCAGCTTTCAGCAGAAAAAATTTGGAATTCGGCGCGGGAACATCTCCGTTCCAAGTTGAACGCAGACACTTACAACATGTGGTTTGCTTCGTTGCGAGCCGATGCGATTGATCCCAACCACGTCACTTTGGAAGTGGCCAACGAATTCTGCGAAGTCTGGCTTAAGGACAATTACCTCAGCCTGTTGCAAGATGCCCTGGCTGTAGCCGCTGGCCGCCAATTGCAGGTAAAATTCAAAATTGCCAGCGGAAATGCCCACCCCACCGCTGCGCTTGCTCCAGCACCGGTGAAAACAACAAAAGCCGCTGGCTCCAGCCACGAACGAGCGACACATAATGGCGAATTTGGTTTTAATCCCAAGAACACGTTTGAAGCCTTTGTTGTTGGTAATAACAATAATTTTGCCTACGCCGCCGCGCTCGCCGTCGCCCAAGCGCCCGGCAAATCCTATAACCCGCTTTTCCTTTACGGGGGTGTGGGTCTCGGCAAGACACACCTGCTTCATGCCATTGGCCAGCATGTTGTCAGCAACAGGAAAGGTGCGCACGTTGCCTATTTATCCTCGGAGAAGTTCACCAACGAATACATTGACGGAATCCAAAACAACCAACTCGTCAAATTCCGCAAAAAATACCGCCAGACCGACGTGCTGTTGATTGACGACATCCAGTTTCTAGCCGGCAAGGAACGGATTCAGGAGGAATTTTTCCATACCTTCAACGCGCTTCACGAATCGCACAAGCAAATCGTGCTCACGTGCGACCGCCCGGCCAGCGAGATTCAGGGGCTCGAACACCGCCTCGTCTCGCGTTTCGAATGGGGTTTGGTGACGGATTTGCAGCCGCCGGACGTCGAAGTGCGCCTCGCCATCCTCAACAAAAAGGCGCAGATCATGGGCGTGACACTGTCGGACGACATTATGAATTTTCTGGCCAACCGCATCCGCACCAATGTCCGCCGGCTCGAAGGCGCGCTCATCCGCGTGGCGTCCTACGCTTCGCTCACCGGCAAGAAACTCACCATCGAGGTCGTCGAAGGCTTACTGCGTGAAATCCTTCACGAAGAAGGCCGTTTTTCCATCAGCATCGAAGTCATTCAGAAGAAAGTCGCGGAACATTTTGATATTCGCCTTGCCGACATGACCAGCAAGCGCCGCCCGGAAAACATCGCCTTCCCGCGCCAAATCGCCATGTATCTCTCGCGTCAGATGACCGAAAGTTCGCTCAACACCATCGGCGAAGCCTACGGCGGACGCGATCACGGCACGGTGATGCATGCCTGCCGCCTCGTCAAAGACCGCATGGAAGTGGATCCCAACGTCCGCCAGGTCGTCCATTACATCGAAAAGCAGTTGATGAGATAAGTTTCAAGTCTGAAGTTCTCGGTGTTCGGTTTTAGAACTTGAAACTCAAAACCTGAAGCTGAAAACTTCCTCGATGCCTGTTATTGAAGTCAGCGGTCTCACCAAGACCTTTCGCACCTACAAAAAGCAACCCGGCTTTGCGGGCGCGATCAAGGGATTGTTTCACCGTCGATACGAACAAACCGTTGCAGTCAACGACGTGCATTTTACGATTGAACCCGGTGAACTCGTCGGTTTTCTCGGCCCGAACGGCGCGGGCAAGACCACCACGCTCAAGATGCTCGCCGGTCTGCTTTACCCGACAGCCGGTTCGGCGCTCGTGCTCGGCTATGTTCCGTGGGAGCGCCACGACGGCTACCGCCGCCAGTTCGCACTCGTGCTCGGCCAGAAAAACCAGCTTTGGTGGGACTTGCCCGCCCGTGAATCGCTTGAACTGAACTCAAAAATTTACGGCATTCCCGCCGACCGCTTCGAGCGCACCGTCGCCGAAATGAGCGAAATGCTCAACATCCGCGACAAACTCAACATCAGCGTTCGTGAGCTTTCGCTTGGCGAACGCATGAAAATGGAGCTGATCGCCTCGCTTCTCCACCAGCCCAAGGTTCTGTTCCTCGACGAGCCGACCATCGGCCTCGACGTGGTTTCGCAAAAGATCGTCCGCGAATTCATCCGCCACCACAACGCCGGGCAAAAGACGACGATCCTGCTTACGAGCCATTACATGGCTGACATCCAGGCGCTCTGCGAGCGTGTCATCATCATTGACCACGGCAAGATTTTCTTCGATGGTAAATTGAGCGAAATCGTGGATCGCTTCGCCGACTTCAAGGTTGTAACGATTCAATGCGAAAAGGCGAACGATTATCCGGCGGAAAATCTGGCGCGTTACGGCGAAGTCATGGAGAAAAACGTCGGTTCCATCACGTTCAAGGTGAAACGCGACCGTGTTATCGCCGTCTGTAAATCGCTGCTCGACGATTTGCCGGTGAGCGACATTGACATTCAGGAAGTGCCGATTGAAGACGTGATCCGCCAGATTTTCGCGCGCTAAAATTGGTAGGGTCGCCTCGCCGAGGCGACTGGGTTGGGAAGCGGAACTTCCGCCGGACGCGCGGGCCGCGTGTCCCTTACCTTGCCGTCGTATAAAGAAAGTGTTTCACTCCGTGCATGGATGTTTTCCTGCAAGCAGCCATTGAAGAGGCCAGAAAAGGCTTGGCGGAAGGCGGCATCCCCATCGGCTCGGTGCTTGTGCTGGATGGCAAAATCATCGGGCGCGGTCACAATCAACGCGTTCAGCGCAGCAGCGTGATTCATCACGCGGAAATGAATTGCCTCGAAAACACTGGACGGCTCAAGGCGTCGGTCTATAAGCGTTGTGTTTTGTATTCGACACTCTCGCCGTGTCCGATGTGCAGCGGCGCGATTCTGCTCTACAAAATCCCGCATGTTGTCATCGGCGAAAACAAAACCTTCCAAGGCCCGGAAGAATACGTCCGCTCACAAGGCGTGAAGGTGGAAGTGCTCCAAGACCCGGTGTGCATCCAACTCATGTGCGATTTCATCAAAGCCAAGCCAGAGCTTTGGAGTGAAGACATTGGCGAATGAATTTTGCACCCTGACGACAACGGAGAATCTTTCGGCTTGACGTTCCGCATCAGTCGGTATAGTAACCAGCCAATCGGAGCAAACATGAACACGCACTCATTCTTTAGCCGACTCTGTCATGCCTCAATTCCCCGCCTCGCCGTCGTCACGCTGGTCGCGCTGGCTTGGAGCAGTCTCGCCTTTTGCGGCGAGATTCATGACGCGGCCAAAGGGGGTGACTTGGGAAAAGTCAAGGTGCTGCTCAAAGACAATCCTGATTTGGTTTTCAGCAAGGACAACGACGGCTGGACGGCTTTGCACTGGGCGGCGTTTGGTGGCCACAAGGCCATGGTGGAATTGCTGCTGGCTAACAAAGCCGAGGTCAATGCCAAAGACAACAATGGCGTGACGCCTTTACACGTAACGGCGGTTCTGGGTGAGAGGAATGTGGCGGAATTGCTGTTGGTCAACAAGGCTGATGTCAATGCCAAGGACAACAAGGGCTTGACACCTTTGCACGTGGCGGCGCTTAAGGGACAAAAGGATGTGGTGGAATTGTTGCTGAGCAGCAAGGCCGATGTCGATGCCAAGGACAACGACGGCAGGACACCTCTGCACTGGGCGGCACTTTACGGACAAAAGGACGTGGCGGAATTGCTGGTGGCCCATAAAGCTGGGATCAATGCCAAGGACAAAAAAAACGGCTTTACGCCTTTGCACGCAGCGGCGATTGGTGGACACACGGACGTGGCGGAATTACTGCTGGCCAACAAAGCCGAGGTCAATGCCAAGGACAACGACGGCTTTACGCCTTTGCACGCGGCAGTTGCCAAGGGCCACACGGATGTGGTGAAAGTGCTGCGCCAGCACGGCGGCCACGAATGAGCTGTATAGAAACTAAACGAAATGGCGCAACCTCACGCTGCTTCCTGACACTGTTTGCGCAGAATAATTCTCTTGTCGTCAAACCGCCACGGAAGTTTTTTCAGTTAGTCCCGCGATTTCCTTGCGCGATTGCACAACTTGATCCACGAGGCCGTATTCTTTCGCTTCCACGGCGGACATGAAACGGTCGCGGTCGGTGTCGCGCGTGAGTTCCTCGACCTTGCGCCCGCAATGTTTGGCAAGAATTTCATTCAGCCGGTCTTTGAGCCGCAGAATTTCCTTGGCCTGAATGCTGATGTCTGAGGCCTGACCCTGCACGCCGCCCCACGGTTGATGAATCAGGATGCGCGCGTTCGGCAGCGCGTAGCGCTTGCCCTTCGTGCCCGCCGCGAGCAGCACGGCAGCCATGCTTGAGGCCTGCCCGACGCAATAAGTGTTCACGTCGCACGTGAGATATTGCATCGTGTCGTAAATCGCCAGCCCGGCCGTGACGCTGCCGCCCGGCGAATTGATGTAGAGATGAATATCCTTCTTCGCGTCGGACATCTGGAGAAAAAGCAGTTGTGCGATGACGATGTTTGAGACTGTGTCATCCACGGCTGTGCCGAGAAAAATGATGCGGTCCACAAGCAGGCGCGAGTAGATGTCCCACGTCCGCTCGCCGCGACTGGTCTGCTCGACCACAATTGGAACCAGGAAATTTTGCATGACTGAATAACTACTCCATTTTCGGCACAAGTAAAGGCGCAACCTCACGCAAAGCCCGCAAAGAAAGATTTTAGCTTGGCGTCTTCGCGCCTTTGCGATTTTGCGTGAGATATAATTCCCAAATCAAAACGAATGCACTGGCGAATTCCTCCGGTTTTTCAGCGATCCAGTGCGTGACTTTTCCCGGCGCGAACCAACCGCCACGTTCAATTTCGTCAGGATGCAACTGAAACGGCCCTTCGGCTTCACAGTGATAAACCCAGACGAATTCTGCGTCCGTTTCCTTGCACGCGGCGATTTTGAATAATCGTTGCGGTGGCCGCGCAATTTTCAGATCAATTTCCTCACGCAATTCGCGCACCGCACAGGCATCATAATCCTCACCGGAACCCACGTGACCGGATGCCGATGAATCCCATTTGCCAGCTTCCCGGTCTTTTTTCATCGAGCGTTTTTGGAGAAAAGTCTCGCCGCGCGAATTAAAGACCAGCACATGAATCGCACGATGCTTCAAGCCCAGCCGGTGCACTTCACTGCGCGGCTGGTGGTCAATCACCTCGTCGCGCTCGTTAACGACATCAAAAATTTCTTCGCTCATGATTCAACACATGGGAGGGACAGCGTGCCGCCGTCCCTGAAATTTTGGCCGGCAATATGCCGATCCTCCCGATTTTTGGATAAAAACTACTCCGCCAATATTTGAGTTAACTCAATAAATTGTTCCAAGCCCACCGCTTCCGCTCGCACTTGTGACGAACGCTGTAAGTCTTCAAACGCCCGCTCCAATTTCTCCGCCAGCCAGTCTTCGCGCAGCAGTTTCAGCATCATTTTACGCCGCTGCGAAAACGCCCGCTTCACAATTTTCACAAACGCCGCACGCTGGCTTTCGGGCAAAAGCGGCGTGGCGCGGCGAATCAAAACCACGCATGCCGAATCCACGTCCGGTTCCGGAAAAAAGCAACTTGCCGGAATCTTGAATCCCGAAGGCTTTCGGGATTCATAGTCGAGTTGAATCAGCAACGTAAACACGCCGTAATCCGCATCACCGGCTTTGGCCGCAAGCCGCCGCGCGACTTCGAGTTGCAACGTTGCGACCATCCGCTCCGGTCGTTTGGGCGATTGCGCCAGTTCGACGAGAATCGGCGAAGCGACGGAATACGGCAGATTGGCCACGAGCTTCCAATCGCTCCAATCCCTTTGCTCGCGTTTCAGAAATTCCAGCGCATCGTCGTGAAGCAGTTCAAATTGCGAATTGCGAATTGCGGATTGCGGATTGGAAAACCGCTCGCGTAAAAATTCCACGAGCCTGGCGTCCTTTTCGATGGCCAAAACCTCACCCGCTCTTTCCAAAAGCAATTCGGTGAGCGGCCCAAGTCCCGGCCCGATTTCAAGGACTTTGTCCGTCTTTTTTAATTCCGCCGCCTCAATGATGCGCCGAAGTTGATTGCCGTCGTGTAGAAAATTCTGGCCGAGGGATTTTGTCAGTTGAATCCCTCTCGTCGTCAAGAGTTCCCGCATTTCAGAAAGTTTCACTGGGAACATTTAACCACGGATAAACACGGATGCACACAGATGAAACGCAAAGGTGGGGCGGGGTTACTTGATGAGCCAAATGGTTCCACACCAAGAACGGCTCGCGGGGACGCTCGCCCCACCAGCCTGAAAATTCGTGTTTATCCGTGTTCATTCGTGGTTCAAAACCTCCGCGAGCGTGCTGACGGCCTTTGACAGTTGCGCCTTGGCAATAGTAAGCGGCGGTGTGAAGCTGATGACGTTGCCATGCCCGCCTTCGGGCAAAAGAATGAAGCCACGATGCAACATGTTTTTGATGGCCCGCATTGTGGCTTCGGTGGCAGGTTTGCCGTCGGGCAATCGCAATTCAATGCCGGCCATCAGACCCAAACCGCGTGATTTGCAAACAACTTTGGATTTTAGACTTTGGATTTTAGACAACTCCGCCAAAAGAAATTCTCCGAGTTCCGCGCTTCGTTTGCAAAGGTTGAGTCGCTCGATTTCCTTGATTTGCGCCAACGCCATTGCGCAACCAACAGGATGGCCGAGAAATGTGCTGGTGTGAATCGCCTCGCCGCGCGAAGCCGGCCATGCGGCATCCATAAGGTCGGCGCGACCGACGCACACCGAGAGCGGAAAGCCGCCGGTAAGCGCCTTGCCGAGGCAAATCAAATCGGGAACCACGCCGTTGTGTTCACACGCGAACCATTTTCCGGTGCGGCCAAAGCCGGTGTAAATTTCATCGAGAACCAGCAATACGCCGTGTTCGTCGCAAAGTTTTCGAAGCAGCGGCAAAAATTCTTTTGGCGGAACATTGATGCCACCGCGAGCTTGGACCGGTTCGACCAGAATCGCGCCAATGCGTTCACGCCGAAAAAAGTGGCGGATGCTGAACTCCACGGAGGCAAGGTCGCTGGCTTTTGACGGAAACTGGACGAAATGCCCGAACTCGCGAAGTTGCGATTGGAACGGGCCGCGGAAAAAATCGCGGTGCGTCGCGTTGAGCGCGCCGTAGCCGAGTCCGTGATACGCGCCGGTGAACGCAATGACGCCCTGTTTGCCCGTGGCGAGAATCGCGGTTTTGAGCGCGGATTCGACGGCCTCGAAGCCGGAATTGCTGAAAATGACCTTTCCGGAGGGCGGAGTTCCACGATGCCCTGATGTTGGGGACTCGCGGAGCTCGTCCCTCCGAAAACTGGCCCAATGTTCGAACGTGATGCGGCTCAACTCGCGCGCGAGTCCGGCTTTACCTGCATGCGGATGCACGTCGCCCATCGCGTGGAGTAACCGCGCCATTTGTTTTTGACCGGCCTTGACGACGCGCCGGTTCGCGTGGCCGGCAGCGGCAACGCCAAATGCCCCGGACAAATCGAGATATTTTTTCCCGTCAGCGTCCCAAACGTAAACATCTTTGGCGCGTTCCCAAATGATGGGCCAGGAGCCGTCCGGCTCCATGAACACAATGTTGCGGGACTCGTAGGCGCGCAACAGGTCGAGAATTTGTTTCGTCTTCATCAGAATCAAACACCACGTTGCTCCGGCGGCCAAATTACTTTGTGCATTTGAACTTGGAATCGAACCGGCAGCGCGTCGGCAATGATTTTTTCCGCAAGTTGTTGGCGTGAAATGGGCTTCTGCCCCAATGGAACTTTTTTTAGCGATTTATCCTGCTGCTCTGGCGCGAGCGGCTGCACCCACGAAATTAACAACGGGCAAATGGTGTTGAGCTTGTGCTCGGAAATTTTTTGTTTTGCCCAATTGTAATCCTGCTGCGTGCCAATGACGAATTTGATTTCATCGGTGGCCTTGAGGCGTGGAATGTTCTCAAGACGACTGCGCTCAACTTCGCCGCTGCTGGGACATTTCAAATCCATAATTCGGCGAACCCGGGCGTCCACTTGAGAAATGTCATGCGCACCGCCGGTTTCGAGGAGAACGATGAACCCATCGTCGCAAAGCCGCTTCATCAACGGCAGGGAATTTTTCTGGAGCAACGGTTCGCCGCCGGTCAGCTCGACTAGTGGTTGTTTTGGATTTTGAGTTTTGAGTTTTGAATTTAAAAACGGAGCCGCCAACTCTCGAACTTTCATTCGGATTTCGTCGAGCGACATTTTTCTGCCTTCGGTGAAGGCGTAGGCGGTGTCGCAATACGAGCAGCGCAAATCGCAGGCGGTGAGCCGGATAAAAACGCACGGCAGCCCGGCGAAGGTGCTTTCCCCTTGCAAGCTCAAATAGATTTCGTTGACAACCAGCGTGTCGGACACGCTGGCAGTGTAGCGCTCCAGCGTTAAAAGGAAATGGCTGTGATTTGCTTTGGTGCGATTCGCGGCTATATTCTAAGAATCCGCAATCACCTCAAACTTCAAATGTGAGGTTGGAATTGGGGCGTAAAATTTGCGGCAAAAAATGAAAATCTCATGAAATTGCGCGGCGCACAATTCCTCCTGGCCTTCGTTTTCCTGGGGCAAATGGCTGCCCGCGCACAGAATCTCGACACCATCGGCGTTACGCTGTTGTGGGCGGTGACGACCAACGTCAATGGCTCGGGCATTCGCGTGGCGCAGCCCGAAGCTAATGCAGACAGCAATACCAATCATCCGAGCGCCTTTGAAGTCAATCCCACCCCGGTAAACCAGCCGGCAAGCTGGTTCACTTACATTTCCGCCGCTGGCACGACCAACACATTTCCAAACTCCGTGGGCAACGAATCCGGCCATGCCGACGGGGTGGGCGGATATTTTTATGGATTGTCTGGTGGCGTGGCGACCAATGTGGCGCACGTGGACAATTACGACGCTGAATTCTTTTACACGAATTATGTTGCAAATTCATTGTTGTCGGACAGCGGCGATTCGGTGGTCAACCAAAGTTTCACTTTTGGCTCGCTCACGGTTTCAGACCAGCAAATGGTTGATTCGCAATACGACAATTATGCCGTGCAAAACCACATGCTTCTTGTCTCCGCCGCCAACAACGGCGGGCCGGTGTGTGCGCCGGCAACGTGCTACAACGGCATCGGCGTCGGCGCTTACGGCGGCAGTTCGAGTTTCGGGCCGACGATCGACAATGGCCGCGCCAAACCGGACATCACCGCCCCGGCAGGCGTCACAAGCTTTTCCACGCCGCAGGTTGCGGGCGCGGCGGCGGTGCTGATGCAGGCGGGATTGCGCGGCGACGGCGGCAGCGACACGAACTCCGCCGCCGACATCCGCACGGTAAAGGCACTGTTGCTGAACGGCGCCATCAAGCCCGCTGATTGGACAAACAACGCGCCTTCGCCGCTGGACACACGCTACGGCGCGGGCGTATTAAACGTTTTCAACTCCTACGAGCAGCTCACCGGCGGCAAGCATGGTTACATCGTTTCAATGAGTGTTTTCACCAACAGCCCGCATCCACCGACCGGCGCCACCGGAACGGTCAGTGTGTTGAGCGGCTGGGATTTCAACACCAACACCAGCAGTTCCTCGTCCGACGGGGTGAACCATTATTATTTCAACGTCACCAATGGTGTGAACAGCGCCACTTTTACCGCCACCATCACGCTCGTTTGGAATCGCCACCGGAATTGCACCAACATCAACAACCTTGACCTGTTTTTATACGACACGATTTCCAGCAACCTGATCGCCCGCAGCGCGAGCCTGGTGGACAACGTCGAACACATCTGGGTGCCGCATCTGGCGCAAGGCCGTTATGATTTGCAGGTCTGGAAAGCCGGCGGGTTCGGCATCGTCAGCACCAATGAAACCTACGCGCTCGCGTTTGAATTTTTCTCGACGCCGTTGAACATCGCCAGCTCCGGCACCAATATAGTTCTCACATGGCCGATTTATCCGGCGGGCTTCGTGCTCCAAGCCGCCACCAATCTGGCTGCGCCGGTTTGGAATACAAACAACCCGGCTCCCACCGTGACCAATAGTCAAAATTGCGTCACGCTCGGCGCGACGAATGGCAGCCAGTTTTTCCGGCTGCAGCGACCGTGAAAATTTCGCGCGCTCAAGCAAAATGTCCGAGCGCAAAATGTTGCCCGATGCGATAGCTTCGCGCGATGGCGTGAGTGACGTAGTGTTTGGCAAGTTTTACCGCATCAGACAAATCATGCCCCAACGCAAGCTCCGCCGTGATAGCCGCTGAATACACACAACCGGTGCCGTGCGGGTGGACTCTTTTCACAAATGGCGCGGTTAACAGCAATTCCGTCCGGCCATCAAAAAAAATGTCCACCGCCTCACACCCTCCACGCAAATGACCGCCCTTCACCAGCGCCGCGCATCCAAAATGCGCGTGAATCTCACGGGCGGCGGCGCGCATATTTTCGATGGATGTCATTTTACGTCCGGTCAAAATTCCGGCCTCGTGCAAATTGGGCGTGACCAGCGCAGCAAGTGGCAGCAGGTGTTCCCTCAAAAGTTTAATTGCCGCCGGCTTCAGCAACATTGCGCCGCTGGTTGAAATCATCACCGGATCAATAATGAGCGGCAGGCGATCCCTTTTTTTGAAAAAACTGGCGACAACACGGACAATTTCAGCAGAAAACAGCATGCCGGTTTTCACCGCCCCCGGTCGCAATTCTTCAAACACGGTTTCGATTTGTTGCCGCACGATTTTGGGTGAGCACGATTCGATATTGCGAACGCGATTTGGATTTTGCGCGGTCACACAAGTGATGACGCTTGCGCCATGCACGCCAAGCGCGGCGAACGTTTTCAAGTCGGCCTGAATGCCCGCGCCGCCGCCACTATCCGAGCCGGCGATGGTCAGCGCGACGGGTAATTGTTTCCGCTTCGGCATGGCGCAATTAAATCGTGAATCGTGAATGGTGAATAGTGAATTGTGCGCGCCTTCGCCATTCACAAATCACCGCTGACCGCGTAGATTAGCGGCATGGACAAGGACCAAGTTGCGGAAATCCTGGTCGAGATCGGGACGTTGCTCGAACTGAAGGGCGAAAATCCTTTCAAGACGCGCGCCTACATGAATGCCGCGCGCACGATTGAAGGCTTGAGCGAGCCGCTGGCAAAAATCGTCGCTGAAAAACGGCTGGGCGAAATCAAGGGCATCGGCGAGGCGCTGGAAAAGAAAATCACCGAGCTGGTCGAAACCGGCAAACTTGCCTACTACGACGAACTGAAAGCTTCGATTCCACCGGGCCTGATTGCGATGCTGGAAATTTCCGGACTCGGACCCAGGAAAATCCAGGCGCTCAACAAAAAACTCGGCGTGGATTCGGTCGGGAAACTTGAAGCCGCGTGCAAGGCAGGCAAAGTTGCGGAACTCGACGGCTTCGGCGAAAAGACACAGGCCAACCTTCTTGAAGGCATTGAGCGTCGGCGGACTTACGCTTCCAAACATTTATTGAGCGACACGCTGGCTGCCGCGGAGCCATTGCTGGAAAGCCTGCGCGAGCATCCCGGAGTGATTCGCTGCAGCGCGGCGGGCAGCTTGCGGCGGTTCAGGGAAGTCATTGGTGACATTGATTTGCTCGCGTCGTCAAAAAAACCGGTGGAAGCGATTGAATTTTTCGTTTTGCAACCCGGAATCATCAAGGTGACGGCGAAAGGCGAAACGAAGGCAAGTGTGATTTTGGAAGGCGGCATTCAATGCGACCTGCGCGTGGTGAGCGACAAGGAATTTCCGTTCGCGCTCGCGTATTTCACCGGCAGCAAGGAACACAATATCGTCATGCGCCAGCGTGCGATCCAGCGCGGTTTGCGGTTGAATGAATATGGGCTGTTCAAGTCAAAGGAAGAAACCCGCGACCCGAAATTGCTCGTGCCATGCCGGGATGAAGAAGAAATTTTTGCGAAGCTCGACTTGCCGTTTGTCCCGCCGGAATTACGCGAAGACCACGGCGAATTTGCCGCTGGCGAAAAAAATGCACTGCCACAACTCATTGAATGGACGGATTTGCGGGGCGCGTTGCATGGCCATTCGACCTGGAGCGACGGGCATAATCAATTGGGCGAAATCGCCGATTACATGGAGGAACTCGGCCTTGAATACTGGGCCATTACCGACCATTCAAAATCGTCGTTTCAGGCGAACGGTCTCGATGTGAAGCGGGTTCGTGAGCAAATCAAGGAAATCAAAAAAATCAACGGACAACTTGCCAGGCGCGGTGGTGAGTTCCGGTTGCTCACGGGCATCGAAGTGGACATTTTACGCGACCGGCTGGATTTCGACGACGACCTGCTCGCGGAACTGGACGTGGTGGTCGCCAGTCTGCATGTTCCGTCCAACAACGAGGCGGAAAACACAAAACGGTTGATTCGCGCGGCACAGAATCCGTTCGTTCACATGATTGGTCATATGACAGGCCGGCTGTTGCTCGAGCGGGAGGCATATCCTGTCAATGCGCAGGCAGTGATTGACGTGTGCGCGGAAATGGGCACGTGGATTGAACTGAATTGCAATCCGCATCGGTTCGATTTGGACTGGCGGCTTTGGCCTTACGCGAAAAGCAAAGGTGTCAAGTGCGTCATTAATCCAGACGCGCATCGGAATGAGCACGCGGGTTTTCTTCGGTTGGGCGCGGGGATTGGGCGAAAAGGCTGGTTGGAGAAAGTGGATGTGGTAAATGCGTCGTCATTGAAGGTGTTGTTGAAGGAGTTAAAGTCCAAACGGCTTGAAGACAAAGGATTTTAAGCGAATCAGCGGGATTTTTTGAATTGAAAAATTGGAAATGGGTTTGACAGAATTTTCATCTTGTCGATACTTCCGCCGTAGTCATCGGTTGTTTCTGTGTTCGTTGGCCGTCCGGTGTTTTCAAGCAGCAACGTGAAGAAAAGCATATTATGAGGAAGTTTTTTGTCTCTGTGGGGCTCATTGCTGCTGGGACGGCCAGCCTTCAGGCTGCCTATGCCCCTGACTGGGATTCCACGTCGGCTTCCATGTGGAGCCTGTCAGGCACCTTGCGCGGTTTCTACGACGATAACTACAACACCGCGCCGGCGGGGCCAAGCAAACGCGGCAGTTTCGGATTTGAAGTCAGTCCTGCTTTCAGCCTGAATGTGCCGCTTCAACAAACGGAATTTGGACTGCGCTACACTTACGGTTTGTATTATTATCAGGATCGGAAGACCCTCGGCGAGAATCCGGTTGACCAGACGCACCAGTTTGATTTGTGGGTGGATCACGTATTCACCGAACGCTGGCAGGTAAAAGTGCAGGATTCATTCGTCGTGGGGCAGGAGCCGGAATTGATTGATCGCAATACCTCTGTGACTACCCGCATCGAGGGAAATAACATCAGCAACATGGGCAGCCTAACTCTGAACACGATTTGGACGCGGCTGTTCAGCACCGTGTTGGGCTATCAAAACACATTTTACGATTACGAAAACAGCGGTGCGGTGGTTAATGGCTTTACATTCCCATCTACTCCTCCCGTTTTTGTCGCAACCTCAGTAAACGCCAGCCTTGCCGGCTTGCTGAATCGGATTGAACAATCAGTGTGGCTGGATTTGCAATGGCAGGTCCGGCCGGAAACCATGGTCCTGGTTGGTGGCAACTTTGGGCTGGTGAATTACACAGGAAATGAACCTGTGGCTACGGCGTTTCCATCCGCCAACATCATTTATTTCAGCGACAGCCGCAATAGTCGTTCCTACATCGGCTATCTTGGTTTTCGACACGCCTTTCTGCCGAATCTGTCTATGAACGCACAGGGCGGCTTTCAATATACGGTGAATTACAATGATCCGCTTAGCTTGCCATCGCTGGCTCCTTATGCAGTCATGTCGGCAACCTACACCTATGCTCACGGCGGCTATGCGCAGATTGGTTTCACGGAATCGCAGAGCGCAACGGACGAGATTACGCCGGACGCCAAAGGGCGTATTACGCAGAGCCAGGAAAGTTCCACGGTTTACGCTTCCATCAACCACCAATTGACATCCAAGCTGCTGGGCTCAGTCATTGGGCGCTGGCAACACGCGGTGTACAACGGGGGCCTTTACAACAATCAGGCGAGTGATTACTATAGTTTGGGTGTGAACCTGTCGTATAGTTTCAACCGGCATTTTTCAGTTGAGGCCGGCTATAATTTTGATGATGTTGTTTCTCAAGCTGTAGGAAACAGTGTCTCTCAAATTTCAGGAAACGGTTACACGCGCAACCGCATTTATTTGGGAGTTTCAGCCGCCTATTAGCCAGCCGTGTTAAACCAAATTGTCGGGAGTATGTATTTAACGCAAACCGCGTTATTTTTAGGCAAAAATCAACATTAACGTGCCCGCTGCGGCCAAAATCCAGCTAAACCATCCAAAAGCCAAGCTGGATAATGGGGTGATTGTTCCATAACAAGAAAGGACGGTGCTTTAAGGCATTCAAAGAAACCAAGAACTAAACCGGGGACAACGACGCATATATCTGGGTAATAGAGGCTTAGTTTGTTGCCGGCGCGTTCTGGGTGGCATCGTTTTTGCTGGCAAAAGGCTGAAGCGACATTATGAATGAAGACCAAAAAATGGCAGCGGAACTCCGTAACCGAGTTGCGGAGCTTGAGAAAGCAAATGAGGCCCATGATAACACAATTGCGGAGTTGCAACTTCAAAATGGCGAGACGCAGAGAGAGCTTGACCTTTTGAGGCGACAAATAATCGAGATAGCGGAGAGCAGCAAAATCGAGATAGCGGAGAGCCAGTGAGGTCTTGCCCCTTTCCGGGCAACAATCCGCACAGCATCACCGCTATTTGCGCTAACTACATACTCCGCAAATTGTTTTGAACGTTTGGACGGGAGCCGGGTCAATGGCATGGCTTCCATTATTGTTTTCCGACATATGGATTCATTACAAAATCAGCCGCCGCAACAGGAAACCATGCTGCACTTCCTGGACTATTGGCGCATCCTGCGCACCCGCAAAACCATTGTCATTACCGTTTTTTTGATTACCCTTACCGTCGCTACGGTGGTAACGTTCATTCTGCGGCCGTCCTACGCCAGCACCGCGCGAATCAAGATCGAACCTGATATCATTTCAGACGTTCAAGGAGTTGGAACAGGCGATGTCACATATGCCCCATACGATCCGTATTTCATTCAGACTGCATTTGAAATCATTCATGACCAAGTTGTCCTCAGCAAGGTCATCGAAAAGCTCAATTTGAATGTTGTGTGGGGCAGGAAATATAACGGCGGTGTGCCACTTGAGACCTCCATCACAATGGAGATGCTCAAAGGGCGAATGTCTCTCAACCCCATTCGCAACACTAAATTGATCGAAATCACCGTGCGCGACGAGGACGGCGATTTGACGGCCCGCATTGCCAATGCCACCACCGAAGCCTATCGCGATTACCGGATCAACCTGCGCAAGGAACAATCGCTGCGCGGCATCAAGGCTTTTGAAGACCAGTATCAAGCAGACGAACAGCAGCTGGATGTCGTCGAGCAGAAAGTGGATCAATTGCGCAAGGAACTGCGCATTCACGACTACGATCCCAATGCCACCAGCCCCACCCCCACGCTGACCTCGGAGCAACTGCACAACTACAACAACTTGATGATCGAAGGCGAGGCGCGCTACATGAAGTATGAAAAACAGTTGACCGAACTGCAACCATTAAGCCCGGAAAAATTGAGGGAGGTTTTGCCCACGACTGTTCCTGATACTGCGCTTTCTGATTTGTTGAGCAAACTGCATGAAGCCCAGCAGAAATTCGTCACTTTGACGAATGATTATTCGCTTGCAAACCCGGATGTCACCCGTGTGCAATCCTTGCTTGACGAGTTGAATCTTCAGATTGATGACCGGGTCAGCGGCATCATGGCTGGCCTTGGCAGCCAGGTGAAATCCGAGAAGGCCGCGCTTGATGCGCTCACCGACGCGGTTGACGAAGCCAAACAGAAAGATCAGGAGGAAGCCTCGAGAGGACAGCCTTACTGGGAGGAAAAGCGCAAATTTGAGAACATGCTGGAATTCCATAAGTTGCTCGCCGCGAAAATTGAAGCGGAGAAGCTCGACTTGGAAATTCCAAGAACGGCGATGGTGGAAATCATCCGCCAGGCCGAACCGGCTAAAAATCCCATTTCTCCAAATAAAAAACTGAACATCACTCTCGGCATTGTCGGCGGTTTGGTGCTTGGCATCGCTCTGGCTTTCTTCATCGAATATCTCGACACCAGCGTCAAAACCATTGATGAAATCGAGCGCGTGTTTCAAGCGCCAGTGCTTGGTGTGATTCCCCAGAACGTTGGTTGTCTGCTGGACGAAGGCCCCGAGAGCCAACATGCCGAGGTTTATCGCATCTTGCGAACCCATCTTTTGTTTTCTCGCAAGGATGACAAGCTCAATACGATTGTCACCATCAGTGCCGGTATGGGCGAAGGCAGATCCATCACCGCCCTCAATTTGGCTACAGTCTTTGCTCAAGCTGGCCAGCGTATTTTGATCGTGGACTCGGATCTGCGCCGCCCCACCCTCCACAACTTGCTCCGCGTCAGCAATAACATCGGCCTGACCAATTATTTGCTGAAACAAAACACACTTGAAGAAGTCATTCAAACCACCAGTGTGACGATGCTTGATTTCATGGCCAGTGGCAAATTACCAAGCAGTTCCATGAGCATTCTCAATTCGCCGCAGATGAAGGATTTAATTGCGGAATTGAAACGGCGCTATGATTTCGTGTTTTTCGACTCACCTCCAATCCTAGGCGTGAGTGATGCCGCCATACTGGCCAGCGAAGTGGACATGGCCGTACAAGTCATACAATACCGCCGTTACCCACAACAGATGAACATGCGCGTCAAACAGTTGGTCGAGAAGGCGGGTGGTAATCTGATCGGCATCGTCCTCAACAATATCACCATGTCGCACGACGAGGGTTATTACTACTACTATTCGCGCAACGAAGATAAACAGGAAACGCCAGCCCAAAATGTTCCCGGAGAATCCGATGAGGCCGGGATCAAACAAAAGTATTGATTCTGCGGCGAATTTGGCAAGGATTGGTGTTCACATGAAACTGTTTTGCAGACCGTTGTGTTTGGAATGGTGCGCATGCGGGCTTTTGCTGTTTGGGCTTGTGCTCGGCGGCTGTTCATCGTCCTCAGACCGGTCATTGGCTTCCAACAAACCTAAACCGCCGCTTTCTTTGGCCGGGCCATTGCCGGAGGGTTCGACATCTGGTAATCCAGCCGCCAACGGTTTACACGTGGGCGAAACTGTGATTGTGGATCTCACGGGCACAGTCGATCAAATCCCCGAACATTCGGAGCCCATCAAAGAAGACGGCACCATCACGCTTCCCTACATTGGCGCGGTTCAGGCGGCGGGCAAGACGACCGGTCAACTGCAGAATGAAATCCTCAACCTTTACGTGCCCAAATACTATGTCCGGCTTACTGTGACCGTGAAATCAGACGACCGCGTTTATTACGTTGGCGGCGAAGTCAAGCAACCCGGCCGCCAACTTTATGTAGGCGAAACCACCGTAACCAGAGCCATTCAATCCGCCGGTGATTTCACTGATTTCGCGAACCGAGGCAAGGTGTGGCTTGTCCGCGCCAATGGGAAACGCATCAAGGTCAACTGCAATAAAGCCCTTGAAAACCCGTCTTTGGACCCGCCTGTTTATCCCGGCGACCAAATCCAAGTGCCGCGCAGCTTCTTTTGAAGATTCAACTTCACATCCTTGCGGGCAGGAAGGCGGGCAATCAATGGGTTGCCTGCCGTTTTCCTTTTCGTATCGGCCGCGCGCATGGAAATGATTTGCAGTTGGATGATGATGGTGTCTGGGATCAACATTCGACGCTTGAATTCAACCCACAGCAAGGCGTCATCCTCGCGGCAGCGCCGAACGCTCTGGTCACCGTGAACAGTCAGCCCGTGCAAACCGCTCTGCTCCGCAATGGCGATGTCATCACTCTCGGTGCTGCCAAACTCCAATTTTGGCTCACTGCAGTTCGACAGCGCAGCTTGTGTCTCCGCGAAGGGTTCTTTTGGGCGCTTCTGGCCCTGGTTGTCTTGTGTGAGCTTTTTCTAATCTACCAGCTGATTCATTAATGCCGGAAATGGCGGATGCCGGTGAATGCCATCGCCATATTCCGCTCGTTCGCCGCCGCGGTGACTTCTGCGTCGCGCACCGAACCGCCCGGCTGAATTGCCGCCGTCGCGCCCGCTTCCGCTGCGGCAATCAAACCATCGGGGAACGGGAAAAACGCGTCGCTGCAAATCACGCTGCCTTTCAGCGAAAGCTTTGCCTCCCCCGCCTTCCAGACCGCAATCCGGCTTGCGTCCACGCGGCTCATTTGTCCCGCGCCAATGCCCAGCGTCCGGTCGTCCGCTGCATAAACAATCGCGTTTGATTTCACGTGCTTGACCACACGCCAGCCAAACAGCATTGCGCGCAATTCACTGTCCGTCGGCTGCCGGCGGGTGACGATTTTCAGATCCGCGCGCGTGGCCGTTTTCAAATCACGCTCCTGCAATAAAAATGAATTTGCGCCGACGCTCCGCAAATTGAACTCGCTGCCGGCTGTTGGCGATTTCAACATTTTCAACAAACGCAGGTTCTTTTTCTTTTGCAAAGCCGCCAGTGCATCTGCGGAAAAATCCGGCGCGATAATAACCTCGCTGAAAATTTCAGCGATGGCTGCGGCGCACGCGCCATCGAGCGGGCGGTTTGTCACGATGATTCCGCCAAAAGGCGCTTGTTTGTCCGTTGCGAACGCCTTGTTCCATGCTTCACACAAACTTCCGCCCTGTCCGACGCCGCATGGATTTGTATGTTTCAAAATCGCCAATGTCGGCATGTCGTTCGCAAATTCCGTGATCAAATTTGCCGCTGCCGTCAGGTCCAAAATGTTGTTGTAGGAAAGTTCCTTGCCGTGGATTTGCTGGAAAAAATCGCGAAATCCGCCATAGAGTGCGGCGGCTTGATGCGGATTTTCGCCGTAACGCAACGGTTGGACAAGTGGTGCATAAACAAAAAGTGTGTTCGGCAAGCCGGCGCTCCGCACGTCAAACGTTTTATTCAAATGCGACGCGATGGCGGCATCATACGCCGCAGTCCGCGCGAACACTTTTGCGGCCAGTTTGCGGCGCAATTCCAGCGTCGTATTGCCGTTCGCACTGATTTGCGCGGCGACTTCGGCGTAATCCGCCGGGTCAACCACGACGGTGACGCTCTCATGATTCTTTGCCGCGCTGCGAAGCATCGAAGGTCCGCCAATGTCTATGTTTTCAATTGCATCGTGTAATGTTGCATCCGGCTTCGCAACGGTTTGTTCGAATGGATAAAGATTCACGACGACCAGATCAATCGGCTTAATCCCGTGCGCTTGCACAGCGGCCTCGTGGCTTTCGTTCCCGCGAATAAAGAGCAGACCCCCGTGAACCTTGGGATGCAGCGTCTTGACGCGGCCGTCGAGCATTTCAGGAAAACCGGTGTATTCGCTGACATCCTTCACCTTGAATCCCGCGTCGCGAAGGATTTTGGCCGTGCCACCGGTTGAAATCAGTTCGATGCCCGCCGTCGCAAGGATTTGCGCCAGCGGAATGAGGCCGCTTTTGTCGGAAACAGAGAGCAACGCCCGTTGAATGTTTGCCATGACGTGACAAAATCTTCCAGACCTGCCGGTTTCGTCAACGGCAAATCACGGTTTATTCGCCGCGGTTTGAACCATGTCCTCGCCAATCGCGCGCTCGAGCCTGGCGCAGGCGGCGGTATAATCGTGCAGCGCCTGCACCTGCGTTGTGCGCGCTTGAGTGAGCGATGTCTGGGCGTCGAGCACGTCGAGTTGAGTGCCGGTGCCGGCGGCAGCGCGCGCCTCGGCCTCACGCAAGGCTTC
>JBEKON010000002.1:0-70380 GCA_049521735.1 Verrucomicrobiota bacterium | reverse complement strand
TGAGCGAGATGAATCGGTTTGCATTCAATATTCGCGCCACCGTCAAGCAGGACGAATTCATGTTCCTGCCGTGGAATGACCGCCGCAATGCAACCCCGATCCACGCCGGGGATGCGACCCACCTTGAACGTGGCTGCTGCAAAAATGCCACCGGTATTGCCAAGCGAAACCAGGGCGTCGGCCTTGCCTTCGTGAACCAGTTCTGCCGCACGCCCAATGGAGCTGTCGCGTTTCTTGCGAAGCGCGCTGGTGGGTTTGTCATCCATTTCCACGACTTCACTGGCGTGGATGACGTGCACGCGATGGTCGCGAAAACCGCGAGGGGGCAGGGCGGCGTGAATGTCAGCTTGGTTGCCAACCAGATAAAGGGCGGAGATTTTTTCGTTGCCTTCAAGCGCCAATTTAACGCCGTCGATGACAACACCACACCCGTGGTCGCCGCCCATGACATCCACTGCAATTCGCATAGATGAAATAAAAAACGCGGGGATTTTCCCGCGGACGCGCCAATCAAGTGCCCGCTGTGACGCTCAACACCTGACGGCCTTTGTAATAACCACAAGCCGGACAAACCCGATGGGGCACATAAGGCGCCGCGCATTGCGGACAAGTGCCGAGTTGTGGCAGAGTCAATACACTGTTGTAAGCGCGGCGCATGCGCTGCCGGCTGCGGGATGGTTTGCGTTTTGGAACACCCATACTTAAAAATTTACAATTTCAATTTGTTTAATTCAGCCCATGCGGACGGGGCAATTTCATCAGCGATCTTACGGGTTTTGCCGGTCTTGATTCCCTTTAATCCACCGCAATCCGGCTTGCACAACGGATGTTGCGGAAATTCCAAAAGCATATCTTCACGCGCAAATGGCGTCAAGTCCACGCAATCGTCAACGACGGTCACTCGCTCTTCGCCTTCAAGCGGCAAATGACACGTCCACGGCTTCAATTCCAGTTTGTGTGCAAAGGGTTTCAGACATCTCACACACTGGCATTCGAGTGTCAGTTGCAGTGACCCGCGAATCAAAAAACCGCGCCCCAATCTTTGAATCTCGATGTCATACCGCAAAGGTTGTGCGACCTGAATCATTTCGTCGCGCGTGTCTATGTCCAATTCATCCACCGGCAATTCACCCTTCAAGGCAACATTGTGCTCCTCCACGTGACGCAGATTGACAATCAGCGGCATGACAGGCTCCGTTTAAATCTTTTTTGCGGCGCTGAACTTTTTTGCCAGAGCGGTCCGCACATGCGACGGCACAAACCCGCTCACGTCGCCGCCCAACCGCGCGATTTCCTTCACGATCTGCGAGCTTAAAAATGTATAAGTGTCCTTCGGCATCATAAAAATCGTCTCAATGCTTTCATTCAACTTGCGGTTCATCAGGGCGAGCTGAAACTCAAATTCAAAGTCCGACACCGCCCGCAACCCCCGCACAATCGCCTGTGCCTTTCGACTCATGACATATTCGACGAGCAGGCTGTCAAACGTATCGACTTCGACGCCCGGCAGATTTCGCACCGCTTGCTTCACGAGCGCAAACCGTTCGTCGAGTGTGAACAGCGGGTGTTTGTAATCATTTTTCGCCACGGCCACGACAACGCGGTCGAATAACTTCGCCGCGCGCTGAACGACATCCAAATGGCCGTTGGTCAATGGGTCAAAACTACCGGGATAAATCGCCGTGCGCATCACCACCACTTTAGCATGCGCGACAGGATTGACGAGGAAGAAAAATCCGGGATTTATTCCTCTCACCCGGTCTCGCTACCGCTTGACCACCCTCTCCTCCCGCAATGTGGAACGGGAAGAGGAGAGGGACGGGGTAGAGCGTGTCATTTTCAAACCGCTCGACAACTTGAAATTTCAAATTAACCTGCTGGCTGATTTATGACCGACCCGCGTTACAAGAAATTGGCCAGGCTGTTGGTGGGGTATTCAACCGAATTAAAAGGGGGCGACCGTGTGTTGCTCGACGTGATGGATGTGCCTGATGAGTTCATCATCGAATTGGTCCGTGCGGCGCGGGCGGCGGGCGCAACGCCGCTAGTCGAGGTCCGGCACACGCGAATTTCGCGCGAGCTTTTGCTTGAAATGAACGATAGACAAGCTGCGCTCGTCCGCGACGTCGAACTATTTCGCATGAAGAAGATGCAGGCCTACATCGCCATTCGCGGCAGCGACAACATGAGCGAAAATGCCGATGTCGCGGGCGACCGCATGGCGCTTTTCTCGCGCATCACACGGCCGGTGTCGGATTATCGCGTGAACAAAACGCGCTGGTGCGTCCTGCGCTGGCCCACGCCCAGCATGGCGCAAGCAGCGGGCATGAGTACCGAGGCGTTCGAAAATTTGTATTTCGACGTGTGCACGATGGATTACGCGAAAATGGCGCGCACAATGATTCCGCTGGAGCGTCGGATGAAACGCGCCGACCGCGTCCGCCTCGTCAGCCCCGGCACCAACCTGACATTCAGCATCAAGGGCATCGGCGCCAAAATGTGCAAGGGCGACCAGAACATTCCCGACGGCGAAGTGTTTTCGTGCCCGGTGAAGAATTCCGTGAACGGCGTCATCCAATTCAACACGCCGACGATTTATTCGGGAGCCAAATTTGAAAATGTCCGGTTGGAATTCAAGGGCGGGAAAATCATCCATGCGGCGGCGAACAACACGAAGCAGCTGAATGAAATTTTGGACACGGACGCGGGCGCCCGTTACATCGGCGAATTTTCTCTCGGCTTCAATCCCTACATTTTGAATCCGATGTGCGATATCTTGTTCGACGAAAAGATCGCCGGTTCACTGCACTTCACGCCGGGCCAGGCCTACGAGGAATGCGACAACGGCAACCGCTCGGCCGTGCACTGGGACATGGTATTGATTCAACGTCCCGAATGGGGCGGCGGCGAAGTGTGGTTCGATGGCGAATTGATTCGCAAAGACGGCCTGTTTAAACCAAAGGATTTAAAACCACTGAATCCGGCGAATCTGAAATAATTTCACGCTGCTTCTTTGAGAATTGTCAGGAACTGTTTTACCGCGGGTGGGAGCACTTTGTTCTTTTTGTAAATCGCCGCCAGCGGACGGTAAAACTTGCCGTCTTCAATCGGAATGGCGGCGAGTGTTTGTCTGTCCACTTCCTGCACGACCGTGCCCTGCGGCACGATGGAAATGCCCATGTCAATTTCCACCGCCCGTTTCAGCGTTTCGATGTTATCAAACTCCATGACATTGTTCACGCGCACGCCGTATTCCCTGAAAATTTTATCAATCGCCTTGCGCGTCGGGATGTCCGGTTCGAAGCAGACGAACTTCTGCCCGGTGAGCGTTTTGAGCTTCGCAGTTTTTTGTTTGGCGAACGGATGCTGCGGATGGCAGATGACCACGAGTGGGTCCTTGTGCAGTGAAACAATTTCCAGCCTTGCGTCTTTGGACGGATATGCAACCAGTCCCAAATCCACAACATTGCCGAGCACGTCTTCGTAAACCTGATTGGAACGGCGGTATTCGACGTGGATATTGACCGCCGGGTAAATCTTCATGAACTTTTTGACGTACGGCGGTAAGTCGTGCAATCCAATGCAGTAGATCGTCGCGAGACGAATCATGCCGGAGATGATGTCCTTCAATTCCTGTAATTTGCTGTGCAACGACTCGTAGGTCTGGATGATTTGCTTGCTGAAATCGTAGAACACCTGTCCTTCGCGCGTGAGGCGGAACTTTTTTTTGCTGCGCTCGATGAGCGGGGACTTGAACGTGCGTTCAAGCGAACTGATCTGCTGGCTGACTGCGGATTGTGTGACGTTGTTGATTTGTGCGGCTTTGGTGAAACTTTCCGTTTCAGCCAAATCGCAGAACACTTTGAGACTTTCGATTTGCATGGAGGGCTTTTGTTTATCAGAAAACTTGGACTTTAGTCAACGGAACGTTCGTGAGACTCGGTGGTAAGTGCCTGGCGCACTCTGATGAGCAGATCGTGACTGGTGTAAGGCTTTTGCAAAAACATCAAGTCGATTTGCTGATCTGGCGGCAACACACAACCGCTCGAGCACAAAATGCGTACCGCCGGTGCGATCTGCCGGATGCGTTCCACCAATTCGCGTCCACCCATCGTCGGCATCACCAAATCCGTGATAACCAAATCCACTTTGGTGTTGCCGCCCGACAAAATCACCAGTGCTTTCTGGCCGCTGTTGGCCGTTAAAACGTGGTAGCCATATTCAGTCAAAATCGTTTCGGCCATCGTCAACAAAATGTCTTCGTCATCCACCACCAGAATTGTTTGCGTGCCGCGCAAGTTTTCACCCGTTTCCGCGCCTTCAAGGACGAACTGTTTTTCCGCCGGCAGATAAACGCGCACCGATGTGCCCGCGCCCGGCCGGCTGGACACCGCAACGCCGCCGCCATGATTGGTCACAATGCCGTAAACCAATGCCAGACCCAGTCCGCGGTGGCCGCCCTTTTTCGTCGTGAAGAACGGCTCGAAAATCCGCGGCAACACGTCGTCGTCAATGCCTTTTCCAGTGTCCACGATTTCAATGGACACATACGCGCCTGGACTAAGGTGGAAGTTGCGGTCCCGCGTTGCCTCGGTCAGTTCCATATTGCGCGTTTGCACGGAGATTTGTCCCGTGCCATCGATGGCTTCCACTGCGTTTTCCAAAATTTTGGTCAAGGCTTGCTGCACTTGCGCCTCGTCGAAACGTGCGACGAACAATTCGTGCTCCAACTGTGTGTTCCACGTGATTTGCCCGGCGTTGGCGTTACGGAAGAATTCGACACAGCGTTGCGTGACTGCGTTTAAGTTGCCCGGCGGCGCGCGGCGCGTTTGTTTTTCCTGCTGGCTGAACATGGCGAGTTCATTCGCAATTTCCGCCGCCCGGGAAGCCGATTTTTCCACTTCCATCAGCGATTGTCGCCACGGATGTCCCGGTTCGGCCTTGCTTAACACAAATGACGTGTGGCCGAGAATGCTGGTCAGCGCATTGTTGAAATCCAGGGACATCGTGCGTGCCAGTTGCAGGGCGCAATCAAGCTTTTGCTTGAGTGCCAACCCTGAATCGGATGCGACTTTTTCAGCAGACGGCTCCACTGGCGGCGGCGTCACAACGGGCAGCAATTGAAGAACAAACCATTTCTTCCCGTCTTTCGCGAATGTGCAAATGGAAACAGTGCAGGAAGCCTTCGGATCGTTCGGCGTGCGAAACTTCAAATTCGTCACCGGCGTCGGCGACTGCTCCCAGCGCGAGAAAAAATCCACCACTGTCATGCCGTTTTCCGGCGGCCAAATCGTGGACAACAGCGCGGCGTTCCCCGACAATGCTTTGCCAAACACGTTCAGTGCCGCGGTGTTCGCCCGCAACACAAGACCCTTCCCGTCCACCAGCAACGCCGGCCACGCCGAACTCTCCAAACCAAATACAATTTCGTCCTTCATTACGCTGCTAAAACTTTAGCTTACATCTCTGATAAAAAATTTTCAAGGTACTTCGCACGCCTAGGCGAGGTTTTTAAGCAATTCTGCTGCCAAAATCTTCACCCGATGGGCGATTTTTGGGACTTTCCCGCGTGACTATTTTTTCGCCGCGCCCGGTGACCTGATTGCGGCGAGGGTTGGCTTGATTTATTCGCCCTTTGCAATACTTTGCCTCACTCAATTTGTGGAATTGAACAATGACGAAATCCGCCGTTACTCGCGGCACTTGATTCTGCCCGAAGTCGGGCTGGCCGGGCAAAAGAAAATTCGCTCCACCAGCGTCCTTTGCATCGGCGCGGGCGGCCTTGGCTCGCCCATCGCCATGTATCTCGCCGCCGCCGGCATCGGCAAAATCGGCATCGTGGATTTCGACACCGTGGATTACTCGAATCTTCAGCGACAGCTTTTGCACACCGAAGCTGATGTCGGGCGTCCCAAGACGCAATCCGCCAGGGAAACACTTCGCGGCATCAATCCGAACGTCGAAGTGGTTCTGCACAACACCCGCATCACCTCGAAAAACGCGCTCGACCTCATCCGGCCTTACGACATCGTTGTGGATGGCACGGACAATTTTCCGACGCGCTATCTCACCAACGACGCCTGTGTGCTGCTCAAAAAGCCAAACGTCTATGGTTCAATTTTCCGTTTCGAGGGACAAGCCAGTGTGTTCGCTCCGCATCTCGGCGGGCCGTGCTATCGTTGTCTTTATCCCGAACCGCCGCCGCCCGGCATGGTGCCGAGTTGTGCCGAGGGCGGTGTGCTCGGCGTGCTGCCGGGCATCATCGGCTGCATCCAGGCAACGGAAATCTTGAAGCTCGCCACCGGCATCGGCAATTCACTCGTCGGCCGTTTGCTCCTGTTCAACGCGCTCGACATGAAGTTCCGTGAGTTGAAATTGCGCCGCGATCCGCAATGCCCCATTTGCGGCGAGCATCCGACCATCAAGGAATTGATTGATTACGAACAGTTCTGTGGCATTGCGCCGGAGTTGGCGGCAGACCCCGATGAAGTGACGGTGCAGGACATGAAGAAGGCACTCGATAATCCGAAGCTTGGCATCAAAATCGTGGATGTGCGCGAACCGGATGAATACGAAATCGCCCGTGTCAAAGGTGTGCCGTTGCTGCCGTTGAGCGAATTGCCGAAACGCTTCACCGAACTCGACCCGAACGGGCGATATTACATCCACTGCAAGAGCGGTGCGCGTTCGATGAAGGCGTTGAAATTTTTGCGCAAGCAGGGTTTCAAATATTTGAAGAGCGTCAAAGGCGGCATCACCGCCTGGTCGGACGAAATTGATTCCAGCGTGCCCAAGTATTGAACATATGGATGATTTTATTGGACAACGAAAATAAAAATGAATCGTGAAAGGAAACCAGCCATGAAAATAATTCAGGAATTCAAAGCCTTCGCCATGCGTGGCAACGTCGTGGACCTCGCCATCGGCGTCATCATCGGCGCTGCGTTTGGCAACATTGTCAATTCGCTGGTAAAGGACGTCATCATGCCGCCCATCGGCAAGCTGATTGGCAACCTCGATTTCAGCAACCTTTACCTTCCGCTCTCGGAAAAAATCACGCAGGCACAGGCGGCTTTCACCGCGGCGAACCCCGGCCTTCATTTGCCGCTGGCCGAGGCCCAAAAGCTCGGGCCGGTGTTTGCGTGGGGTGATTTTGTGAGCATCACGCTGAATTTCATCATCGTGGCGTTCTGCATTTTTCTGCTGGTGAAAGGCATGAACAAGCTGGTCCGCCACCAGGAGGCCGTGGCCCCGCCCACGCCGACGGAACAACTCCTGGCTGAAATCCGCGACCTGCTCAAGAACCGGCCGGGAGTTGTGGGACAATCGCGAAGCGACACGGGAAATTAATTCCCGGCGTTCCTGCGGAGCAGGTTCAACTGTTGCTTCCTGATTCCTCCCGTAATTTTTTCAATGCCGCCATGGCCGCGTTGCTTTCGGCGGCTTTTTTGCTTTTGCCGCTGCCGCGCGCGAGTTCGACACCTTCGTGCTCCACCGTGCATTCAAACACGCGGTCATGATCCGGCCCAACCGCCGAGACAATATGATATTCCGGCGCTTTGGGCGAGCGCGCCTGCAGCAATTCCTGCAACTCGCCCTTGGGATTTTCGATGCCCGGCAATTCGCCCAGTTCGCCAAACGCCGCGCCAAATTCGCTCAAAATGAATTTCGACACCGCCTCAAAGCCGCCATCCAGAAAAATCGCGCCCAGCAGCGCTTCGAAGGCGTCCGCCAGCGCCGACGGACGTTCGCGTCCGCCGCTCATCTCCTCGCCCCGGCTTAAAATCAAATGCGCCCCGAGGTCAAGCGCGCGGGCGTGCTCGGCCAGCGCGCGGCGATTGACAAGCTTGGCGCGCGCCTTCGTCAACGGCCCTTCATCGAACGCGGGGAATTTTTCATACAACTCATGCGTGAGAATGAGTTGCAGCACGGCGTCGCCAAGAAATTCCAGCCGCTGATTGTGCGGTTGTGACCCACCGCCTTCATGCGCGACGGACGGATGCGTGAGTGCAAGGCGCAGCAGGCTTTCGTCGCGGAATTTATAACCGAGACGAATTTGAAATTCAGAAAGTTCAGGCATGGAATCTAATTTCCAGCCGGTTGTTCAGCGGGCTGTGATGCAGTTTCGTTTTCGGCGGCGGGGGCTTGTCGCGCCGAAGTCCCGCATGACGGGACAGAGGCGGGATTCAAACCGTGTTCGAGCAGCGCGGCCACGTCGCGCTGAACTGCTTCGAGTTGATCCAGGCGCAAATCCGGGTCGGCGATGGTAAACACGTCACCGGTTTTGGGCTGCTCGTAAATGAACACGCGTTTGCCGTCGCGGACGACCTGCTCCTTCACCTTGAGCACGCGCTTGCGTTCGAGCATGACGGCAAGGATATAACCGGCTGGCGCATAACGCGGATCGTTTTGCTCGATGAGCTTTCGCAACAGCGTTTCGGCGGTTTCCTTTTGAATGGGATCGGACACCAACGGCGCTTCGTAAATGCCCTGCCAGTGCGAAATGAAGCCGGTGCGATTGCGCGTGTCGCCGACATTTTGTTTTTGCCAGCACGGCTCGCAAATGTCCGAACGCCGCAACTCCGGCGGCGCGTCGAACAGCAGCGTGTGATAGACCTGTTTGTCGGCAAACGGCTGGCTGCACGTCTGGCAGACCGGGGCGCGGGATTGAATGTTCCAATCGTCCATGGACACCGTTATTTAACCACGAACCGCGCGGCTGAACACGAAGAAATTTCCATTTTGACGCGAATTTCACGAATTCTCGTCAATGAAAAATCCGTTTTGAAAAATTAGCATTAATTCGCGCAATTCGCGTATTGGTTTTGCTTTACTGCGTCCGGCCAAATTTTTTCTCCAGTTCGCGGTAATTTATCTCAATCAGCGTCGGGCGGCCGTGCGGACAGGTGTAAGGCATCGCACAACGGCGCAGGTCTTCGACAAGATTTTCCAGTTCCGCGCCGGCCAGTGGGTCGTTGGCCTTTACCGCGTGACGGCAGACGGTCTTGGCAATCGTGTGTTCGCCGAGCCGCGCCAGATTCACCTCGCGTCCAGCCGCCTTCAATTCGTCCACGAGATCCAGCACGAAGCGGCGCGAGTCGGTGGCTTTCACAAATGGCGGCAGCGCGTCGAGCAGAAATGTGCGCTCGCCGAACTCGCTCAAGCCGACGCCAAGGCGCGTGAGCGCGGCAAGTTGTTCGCGCAAAAAATTCGCGTCGCGTGCGGGCAATTCGATGGTTTCCGGCAACAGCAATTTTTGCGATGGCGCGGAGCCGTTTTGTTCAAGCCGGTTCAGCATTTGCTCATACAAAATCCGCTCGTGCGCGGCGTGCTGGTCAAGCAACACGAGTCCACGGTCGGATTCGAGCACGACGTAAAGTCTGCCGATGACGCCGACGAGCCGCATGGAGACATTCAACAGCGGAACGGAAGAAGACGGGAAACTGTCCGCAGATTTCGCCGCTGGCGCAGATTGGGAAATTTCGGATTGAACCGCAGTTGAAAGGACTTGTTTTGGAAATTCAGCTGTCGGAGCGGGTTTTACTTTTTGTGGAAACGCCGGCAGTGACGGGGTGAAAAGTTCCGGCGCAAGTTTGATTTCTGCCTTCGCTTCACTTTGTGCGTTTTGTGTCTTTGTGGTTAAATCCTGTTTTGGTTTTTCCGGTTCGGCATGAAAGGCCAGCAACGTTTCCTGGACCGCCTGCGCGACGAATTTCCGGATTTCAAATTCGCGGTGAAATTTCACCTCGCGTTTGGCCGGATGAACGTTTACGTCCACCGCAGCAGGATCAATCTCCAGAAACAGGCAGCAAACCGGGTAACGGCCTTTCATCAACGACGTGTGATACCCTTCGAGCAGCGCGTAGTTGAGCCCTCGATTTTCAACCGGGCGGCGGTTGACGAACAGATGCTGGCTCTCGCGTGTCGCGCGCGAAATACCGGGCGAACCGATCAAACCCCAGACATGGAAGGTTGAAGGTTGAGGGTTGAGGGTTGAAGGCGAAGCGCCGGCGGTTTCAAAAATGTCGGTTTCTTCCGGCTTGAGAGAATCATCGAGCGGTGCTGAAAAGTTCACGGGTAAAAGTTTTTCGTCGCCGAGCAAGGCGCGGAAACGTTCGCGCAACGCATCAAGGCGGCTCGAAGTGGCGCGTTCACCTTTGCCCCCGACACGAGTATCGGGGTTGACGGCGGGCAATTGCCAGATAAGCCGCCCATCTTTCTGGAACGTGAACGCGACTTCGGGAAACGCGAGCGCAGCGAGCGTGAGATAATGCTGGATGTGCGCGGCTTCGGTTTCTTCCGAGCGGAGAAATTTCCGGCGCGCAGGCAGGTTGAAAAACAGTTGTCGCACTTCGACGCTTGTGCCGGTGGCGGTTCCGGCGGCCTTGACTTCGGAAATTTTTCCGCCATTGACCACGACCTGCGTACCTTCGGGCGAACCGGTGCCGCGTTCGCGGGTGGTGAGCGTGAAACGGCTGACGCTGGCGATGCTGGGCAGCGCTTCGCCGCGAAAGCCCATTGTGACAATCGCCGCAAGGTCCTCGGCCTTTTGAATTTTGCTGGTGGCGTGGCGCTCGAGGCAGAGCAGGGCATCGTCGCGGCTCATGCCGGTGCCGTCGTCGGTCACCCGGACAAGGCTGCGTCCGCCCGCCTGAATCTCGACTGAAATTCTTTTTGCGTCCGCGTCGAGGGCGTTTTCGACGAGTTCCTTGACGACGCTGGCGGGGCGTTCAATCACTTCGCCGGCGGCGATTTGATTGGCGACTTGTTCGGGAAGAAGGCGGATGCGGTTCATTCGGAACGTCGGGATGGTCAAGCATGGCGGCCAGTTTCAGTCACAGGTGCACTTTAAGAAAAAAACGGATGGCGTAAAGCCAAGAGATGAAAAAATGGCACGCAGTCACACGAACGCTGTTGAAGTTGGCCGCCGCATCGGCTATTTTCCACCGATTATGACCTTGACTGAAAAATTGCTCGCCCGCGCCGCCGGCAAGGCGCGCGTGCAGGCCGGCGACAACCTCTGGGTGAACGCCGACGTGCTCATGACGCACGACGTTTGCGGGCCGGGCACCATCGGCGTGTTCAAACGCGAGTTCGGCAAGGACGCCAAAGTCTGGGACAAAAACAAAATCGTCATCATCCCCGACCACTACATTTTTACCGCCGACTCGCTTTCGAACCGCAACGTGGACATCCTCCGAGATTTCGTTCGCGAACAGGGCATCACGTATTTCTACGACGTGATTGACGACCCGAACGGCCACTGGGTTTTCGACCCGAAAAAAGGAATGTTGAACCGGCAATACGGTTCGCATTACGCCGGCGTCTGCCACACGGCATTGCCGGCCAAGGGGCATACACGTCCGGGCGAAGTGTTGTTTGGCACCGACTCGCACACATGCATGGCCGGCGCATTCAACCTGTTCGCCACCGGCATCGGCAACACGGACGCCGGCTTCGTCATGGGTACGGGCAAGTTGCTCATCAAGGTGCCGGAGACGATGCACTTCCGGCTCGAAGGCAAATTGCAGCCCGGCGTGATGGCCAAGGACGTGATTCTTCATTGCATTGGCGAAATCGGCTTCGACGGCGCGACGTATCGCGCTTTGCAATTCGACGGCCCCGGAGCGGCATCGCTTTCGATGGACGACCGCATGACGATTGCGAACATGGCCATCGAAGCGGGTGGCAAGAACGCCATTTTTGAATTCGATTCGCGCACGGCGGAATACGTGGACGCGCGCGTGAAATTGAACGGCACGAAATCCACTTACGAACCGGTCGCGCCGGACAAGAAACAGAAGTTCGTCTATGAACTGGTCGTGAACCTCGACCAGCTCGAACCGACGGTGGCGTGTCATCCTGATCCCGGCCAGCGCAAGAAGGCGAAGGAACTCGGCCACATCAAGCTTGACCGCGCCTATGTGGGCTCCTGCACCGGCGGCAAGACGAGCGACTTTGTGGAATTCGCCCGCGTATTGCGCGGCAAGAAGGTCGCCATCGACACCTTCGGCGTGCCCGCGACGCCGGAAATCGTGCGCGATTTGCAGACAACGTACTGGGGCAACCAGACGATTTGGGACGTGCTGGTGAGCGCGGGCGTGCAGATGACGGAAAACGCCGGGTGCGCCGCGTGCCTTGGCGGGCCGGTGGACACGTTTGGCCGCATCAACAAGGCCGGTATCAAGTGCATCAGCGCGACGAACCGGAATTTCCCCGGCCGCATGGGCAACAAGGAATCACAGGTATTTCTTGCCTCGCCGATGACGGTGGCCGCGAGCGCGATTGCCGGAAAAATCGTTGACCCGCGCGAGTATCTGGCGAATTAGAATGGAAATTTCGCGCGCAGGCCACGAAGGTTCTTTGGCCGGTGATTTTGCGGATTACCAGCCATTTCAAAAAAATTTCCTTCGCGACACTTTGCGCTCTTCGCGCGACAAAAATTACTCCTTCAAATTCGCGCCGGGCAAATAAATCGTGAACGTTGTCCCTTCGCCCACGTGCGTATGAATGTGCAGCGCGCCGCCACCTTCCTTGATAAGCCGCTGGACGATGTTGAGGCCGAGGCCGGTTCCCTGTTGCGGCCCTTTGGTGGTAAAGTAGGACTGAAATATTTTCGCCAACACTTTCGGTGGGATGCCAGGGCCATTGTCGCGCACCCAAAGTTTGACCAGCGGCGGGGTGTTGTCCGCACTTTCAACGTTGAGCAGCCGATCATTCGGGCCGTCTTTGAATATTTTAAGATCGAGCGGCACCCGGAGCAGTTCACCACCGATTTCGACGCGATGTTTGAGGGGCATGCACTGAAAGGCGTTCACCGCCAGGTTGAGCAAAATCTGGATAAGGTCGGTGCCGTTGATTTTGACACCGATGTCCTCGGGCAGCGGCGTAATGCCAAATTCGTTTTCATGCGCACTGGGATGCACACGCACGAGTTGATCCAAGTCCTTGAGTAATTGATTGACACTGACGCACGAGACATTTTCGCCCGATTGGCGGCGAAGGAAACCGAGGTAGCGCCGGGAAATTTCGATGCAGTTGCTTGTCTGCCGCCCGATGATGTGCAGGCGGTTCTTGATGAATTCCAAGTCCTCCAACTCCAGCTGTGAACTCCGGTTTAATCGCTGACCGAGCACTTGCACAAAACCGGAAATGACCGTCAGCGGCCCGTTGATGTCATGGATGATGCTGGCGTAAATGTCGCCGCGCGTCTTGGCGAGTTGCTCCTCGATGCGCTGGTTTTGCAGCTCGGCGAGCAATTCCCGCACCTTTTCCGCGCTGCTGTTGATTTCACTTTCGAGCGTGCGGCGTTGCATTGCCTGGCCGACGGCGGAGCGGATCGTCACGAGGTCGAACGGCTTGTTGATGTAATCACACGCGCGCAACCGCAGCGCCCGCCGAATCGTGTCGGTCGTCTCAAATGCCGTGATCATGATCGCTTCGATTCTTGGGTTCACGCCTTTGAGGTGTTCCAAAACCTCGATGCCCGACATGCCGGCCATGCGAATGTCCAGCACTGCCACGTCAATCGGATGTTTCCGCGCCAGCGCAATTGCTGTCGGCCCGTCATCAGCCATCAGCAAATCATATTCGTCCTTGAAAATGACGCGGAGTGATTGTCGCGGCCCGTCCTCGTCATCCACAATCAACAGCGTCCCACGCCGCTTCGGCGAAGCGGCGATGGTGTCTTCCGCCTCGGCGGTAAAACGGTCGCGCGCAACGGTCATCGGGTCAGTCATCAAAGCCATGTTTGGAAATAAAATTCTTTCGCTTCAACTCCGTGAAGACGTTGAATACTTTAACTTAACGGCAAAAGCCTTCACTCTCAAGTATAAAGCGCATTTACGCTCCGGCCAGCTGCGAATGCAGCATTTTCAATGCCTGTCGGGCTGTAACTTCCTTGAACCTCTCGCGCTTGGAGGAATTAAATTTACGCTCAACAATCGTTCCAAACGCCCCAATCAGCGCGATGAAAACCGTCCCCACCGGCTTCTCCTTTGTTCCGCCGTCCGGGCCGGCAATGCCCGTGACCCCGATCGCAAAATCCGAGCCGAATCGTTCGCGCGCACCCTCGGCCATTTCGCACGCGACCGCTTCGCTTACCGCCCCGTGAGCCGCGAGCGTTTCAGCGCGAACGCCAAGAAACTTCCTCTTCGCCGCATTGCTGTAAGCGACCACTCCGCCGGGGAAAACCGCCGACGCGCCGGGCACATTCGTGAGCCGGTGTGCGATGCAACCGCCGGTGCATGATTCGGCCAGCGCGAGAGTTTGTTGTCGTTTGGTCAACAAACAAACAACGATCCCTTCGATTTCCCTACTGCGGCAGTTTGGATTTGCGGATTTCGGCATTGAAAGTTCCGGCCACGTAGCTTTTCACTGCATCCGGCACCGCCAGGTAAAATTTCCCCGGCAACCGCTTGCCGGCCAACTGGCCAAATTCGACCCGTAGCACGTAACCTTCCTTGAAATCCTTCGTCACGGGTTGCTGTTCGTCATCCTTCCAGCGCAGCCGGACGAGCGGCGCATTCGTGAAGTCGCTGGTGATGCTGACCGTTCGTCCAGCCAGGTCCTGGCTCCGGTTCGCGTGCAGATACACCGAAAGCCCCAAGTCTGGCGACCCGGGATTGTCCGTACGCATCGTCAGCGTGCCGACCTCCAAATAGGCATGCTGACGGATGAAATCCTTTCCGTGAATGCGCCCCGCCACCGGCGCGTCGGGAATCACCGCCGCACTGAGAGTCAGCGTCCAATTCGTGTCGTTCGGGGGCGGCGCAACGACGACTGGTCGCGCCGGGGTCACGTTTCGAGCCGGCGCCGGGTTGACCGGTTGCGCCGGGCTGGTTTGACTTGCGGTCGTGCTTTGAACGTTCGTTGACCGGAAGATTTTCCCGCGAAACACAAACACCATCGCAACCGCTGCGCAAAGCAAAATGACAAAGGCGATTCCTGTCACTGGAGAATTTTTTGCACGCAGGGTTGGAGCAGGCGGCGTTCCTAAATCCATCCCCGGTTTTGTCACCAGTCGCCTGGTGGCCTTCGAACCTTTTATGACCAATTCCATATCGTCGTCCGTGGGAGCTCGCGGGACGATGATCCTCTGGAAGCACGCCGGGCATTCCATCATCGTGTTGCTCCGCCACGACTCGCACTTGACGTCCTGGCCGCAGGATGGACAGACGAATTTGAACTCGCTCATGCTGTTTAAAATAGCATTCCACATCCGCGCGCCACTGGCAACGGGGTTTTTTAATGGCTTTTTCCCCGCGTCTTTGTGATTGAATTTTGCCGCCGCATCTTAAAACCTGTGTTCATCCGCGTTCATCGGCGGTTTAATTAAAGCGCATGAAAAAAATCTCTCCACTCTCCCGCAGCGTCCGGTTCGCGCGTGAAGTCAGCACGGACGTGGCACAATTCACCGAATCCATCTCGTTCGACCACCGGCTCTGGCGGCATGACATCCTCGGCTCGCTCGCCCACGCCGCCATGCTCCGCAAAATCGGCGTGCTGACCAAGTCCGAGGCAATAGCCATCATCTGCGGACTCGACAAGATCGGACGCGAAATCGCCGCGGGCGAATTCGAGTGGAAACCCGAACTCGAAGACGTCCACATGAACATCGAGGCCGAGCTGACGCGGCGCGTGCCCGCCGGCGCCAAGCTCCACACCGCCCGCTCGCGCAACGACCAGGTCGCCCTCGACATGCGCCTCTGGCTGCGCGACGAAATCGTCCTTTTGCTCGGCGAGATTACCGATTTGCAACGCGCGCTCGTCTCGCTCGGCGAAAAAAATTCCGATGTGCTGATTCCGGGCTACACGCATCTGCAACGCGCGCAGCCCGTGTATCTCGCACACCATCTGCTCGCCTACGTCGAGATGCTGGAGCGCGACTGCGAGCGCCTTTGGGATTGTTACTCGCGCGCGAATGTCTGCCCGCTCGGCAGTGGCGCAATCGCCGGTTCCACGCTGCCGCTCGACCGCGTACTCGTCGCCAAATTGCTCGGCTTCGTGGACGCCGGCGGCAAACCGCAGCTCACGCAAAATTCCATGGACGCCGTCGGCGACCGCGATTTTGCCGTCGAATTTTCCGCTGCCGCCGCGTTGCTCGCCGTTCACATTTCACGGCTCGCGGAAGATTTAATCCTTTGGACGAGCACAGAATTTAATTTCATCAAGATCGCTGACGCCTACACCACCGGTTCGTCGTTGATGCCGCAAAAGAAAAATCCCGACATCGCCGAACTCGCGCGCGGCAAGACCGGCCGGGTTATCGGCAACCTCGTCGCGCTGCTCACACTGCTGAAAGGTCTGCCAATGACCTACAACCGCGATCTCCAAGAAGATAAAGAACGGCTGTTCGACACCGCCGACACCGTGCGCGCGACTGTGCGCATCGTCGCCGCGATGTTACAGCACACGAAGATTAATCGCGCCGCCTGCGACCGTGCCGCGAGCGACCCGGCATTGCTGGCGACAGACCTAGCGGATTATCTCGTCAAAAAAGGAATGCCGTTCCGGCAGGCGCATCATATCGTCGGCAAGGTTGTTGCGCTGGCGGAAAAAAACGGCAAGCCGCTGAACCAGCTCACGCTCGCGGAATTGCAATCCGTGGACAAAACCTTTGGGCGCGACGCGCTTGGCGTGTTCGATCTAAAACGCGCGATGGCCAAACGAAACTTGATCGGCGCACCGGGAACAAAGGAAGTCGCGAAGCAACTGGCAAGGTGGCGGAAATTGTTGCAGGCGTAACATGGCGGTAAATGTAAATACGCTGCTGACTGATTTGCTCAAGCAAACTTCGCGCTCGTTTTATCTGACGTTGCGCGTACTGCCGGGCGCAATCCGTCCACAAATCGGCCTCGCCTATCTGCTCGCGCGCACGACAGACACTATCGCTGACACGGGAATCGTCCCGCTCGCGCAACGGCTCGACGCGCTGCAAAAGCTGCGCGAACGGATTCTCGGTCAAAATGCCGCACCGCTGAATTTCGGCGAGCTTGCCCGGCATCAGGCCCTGCCCGCCGAACAAGCGTTGCTGGAAAAAGTCGAGGACAGCCTCGCGCAGTTGCAAATGCTTTCGCCCGCCGATTTGAAACTGGTTCGCGAGGTTCTCACCATCATCACGAGCGGACAGGAACTAGATTTGCGCCGGTTCGCCGGCGCGTCCGCTGAAAAAATCATCGCGCTGGAAACCGAGGCTGAACTGGAAGATTACACCTATCGCGTCGCCGGTTGTGTCGGCGGGTTTTGGACAAAAATTTGCCGCGCTCATTTGTTTCCCCAGGTGAAACTGGACGACGAACTTCTAATGGCCAATGGCATCCGGTTCGGCAAAGGTTTGCAGCTCGTGAACATCCTGCGCGATTTGCCGGCGGATTTGCGCAATGGCCGGTGCTATTTGCCGGCGGACAAATTGGTTGAGGCCGGTCTGCAACCCGCCGACTTGTTGTCGCCCGCGAACGAGGCTAAATTCCTGCCGCTGTTCCGCGAATGCCTCAACAAAGCGGAATCGCATCTGGCGGCGGGTTGGGCTTACACGAATTCACTGCCGTTCGGGCAGGTGCGCGTCCGCCTCGCCTGCGCCTGGCCGATTTTGATCGGCATCAGGACGATTGGACAATTGCGCGCCGCCAGTATGCTCGAACTGCAACAGGGCATCAAAATTTCCCGTAATGAAGTGCGCTGCATTTTGTTGTGGTCGGCGTTCAGCTATCCGTTCCCAGGCCTGTGGCGAAAATTGTTTTCAGGAACCGGAAAAGCAGTTGCTTCCGCGCAAGGATTGGTGTAGAAGAAAACCATGCAAATTTTCAAGTGGTTTTCCGCAGTTTGCGCGGTCGTTTTCTGTGTAAGCTTCATCACCGTTCGCGCGGATGACAATCCCGCCCCGGCCGCTGCGCCCGAACAAACAAATCAGCCAACCGTTACTTCGGCAGCCATTTCCGAAACCAATGCACCTGCCGAAACGGTTGCGCCAGCGCCGGCAACTCCCGAGACGACAACCACAACGAACACAGTCGCCCCGACATCTGCGCCGCCGGCTGAAACGCAGCCGCCAACAACTGAAACCAACGCATCTGCCGAAACGGTTGCGCCAGCGCCGACGGAAAATCCATCGGCAACTCCAGCGCCGGCAACTCCCGAGACGGCGATCACAACGAACACAGTCGCCCCGACACCTGCGCCGCCGGCTGAAACACAGCCGCCGACAACTGAAACCAACGCGCCCGCCGCAACAGTTGCGCCAGCGCCAGCGACTCCCGAGACGACGACCGCAACGAACACAGTCGCCCCGACACCTGCGCCGCCAGTTGAAACGCAGCCGCCGACAACTGAAACCAACGCGCCTGCTGAAACAGCTGCTCCGGCATCGGTACCGGTCACTCCTTCCGGGGTCGTGGTAGTACAACCCGGCGAATCCTCAACCAATGTTACCCAGACGGTTCCCGCGAAAACGAAAGCGGACAAACGAAAGGCTGCTGCCGAATTGAAGGCTAAGAAAAAGACGGAACGAAAAGCAGCTGAACAAGCACAGGCTAAGGCCAAAGCAGATAAAACTGCTGCCAAAGCAAAAATGAAAGCGGACCAACGAAAGGCTGCTGCCGAATTGAAGGCTAAGAAAAAGGCGGAACGAAAAGCAGCTGAACAAGCACAGGCTAAGGCCAAAGCAGATAAAACTGCTGCCAAAGAGGTGGCTGCCAAGGCGCCCCAAACAAACGCAGTGCCTAACATTGTAAAGGAACCGGTGATGCAGCCAATCGTGGCGCCGCCGCTGCCTATTTCCGCCGACAAACAAGCCCAACTCAACGCCTTGCTGGTTAAATACATGGCTAATGCCATCACAGCGGGACAATACCAAACCGAGCGCGCAAAAATTCTGGCTGAGCCCTAAAATGGATTTGCGCCTTTGCCCGCCGGTTTTGCCGGCGGGCTTTTTCTTTGCCACGACGCGCCGCGAATTTTAGACTGCAATCGTCATGCATGACTTTCGTTACATCGGCCGGAATTTGTTTTGCGAAGGTGTCGCCGTCGAGGCGCTCGCCAGAAAATTCGGCACGCCGCTTTACGTTTATTCGCAGCGCACGCTGACCGGCCACTTCCAAAAACTCGACGCCGCAATGGCGCCGGTGCCGCATCTCGTTTGTTTCGCCGTCAAATCAAACTCGAACCTGTCCGTCTTGCGCGCGCTGGCGAATCTCGGCAGCGGATTCGACGTTGTCAGCGGAGGCGAATTGAGGCGCGTCATCGCGGCGGGCGGCGACCCGCGCCAATGCGTTTTCGCCGGCGTTGGAAAAAGCGGGGACGAAATTGAATTGGCGCTGCGGCAGAACGTTTATTCGCTCAACGCCGAAAGCGAACCGGAATTGCAGCGCATCAATCGCATCGCGGCGCGGTTGAAAAAAATCGCGCCGGTTGCAGTGCGGGTGAATCCGAACGTGGAGGCCAAAACGCACGCGAAAATCACCACCGGCACTTACGAAAACAAATTCGGCATTGCGCTTGAGGAAATCGAGGATGTTTATGCGCGCGCCGCCAAATTGAAAAATCTCCGGCTGCGCGGATTGCAAATGCACATCGGCTCGCAAATCACGGAAGTCGCGCCGTTCGAAAAGGCCGTGCGCAAAGTGTTGCCGCTCGTTGAAAAACTGAAAGCAAGACATGGATTGGAATTTTTCAGCATCGGCGGCGGACTGGGCATCATTTACCAATCCGCGCTCGCCAGCGGCCAACCGTCGTGGTGGGATGGACGCGGGGCAAAAGACGTTTTGACTCCGGCCAAATACGCCGCGCGGCTTGTGCCGCTGCTCCGACCGCTGGGTTTGCGAATTTTGATTGAGCCGGGACGTTTCATTTCCGGCAACGCGGGCATTCTGGTCACGCGCGTCGAGTACGTGAAACGCACTGGACGGAAAAATTTTGTCATTGTGGACGCGGCAATGAACGACCTGATCCGCCCCGCGTTTTACGACGCCTATCACGAAATCATTCCGCTCACGCGCACAAGCGGCGCGTTGGTGAAATCCGACGTCGTCGGACCGATTTGCGAATCCGGCGACTATTTTTGCAAAGAGCGCCTGTTGCCGGGAGTCAGCGAGGGCGACTATCTCACGCTGTTGAGCGCGGGCGCGTATGGCTTCGTCATGGCGTCGAATTACAACACGCGTCCGCTCGCCGCCGAAATTCTGGTGAACGGCAAACGCGCCGCCATCGCGCGCGAACGCCAGCCGGTCAAGGAAATTTGGTCCGGCGAGAAAACTGTGGCATGGTTGAAGTAGCACTGTGAACAACGAATTTTCCATCGCCGCGCACTGGCCGAGCGGTTTCGATGAAACCGAACTGCGGCAGTGGGCGGAGAATTTGCGCGCGCAACTTCCCGCGGCGCAGGTTTCGCTTGGCCTCGTTTTCATGTCGCCGAAATTTTTTCCGCACGCGCGGCAGACACTGGAAATTTTGCGCGTGCATGCCCGGATTCCGCTGCTCGCGGGCTGTTCCAGCACGGGATTGATTGCCGACGCGCAGGAAATTGAAGGGGCGTCGGGATTTGTGCTCGGGCTTTATTCATTGCCGGGGGCGGAATTGAAAGGCTTCCGTTTCACCCAAAAACAAGTCGAAGAAGCTGACGGCACGGCCTACTGGCATTTGGAAACCGGTGTCGAACCAAAGCGCTCGAATGGCTGGCTTGTGTTCATTGACCCGTTTCATCTCGATGCGGAAAGTTGGATTCGCTCCTGGAATGAAGCCTACGCACCGTTGCCCGCGCTTGGCGGTCTGGCCAGCGGCACTTTTTCCGACCAGACGACGCAAGTCTATTTGAACGGCGACGTGTTCGAGGACGGCGGCGTGGCGATTTCCGTCGGCGGCGACGTGAAACTGGCCGGCGTCATTTCGCAAGGCTGCACGCCCATCGGCGAGACGTGGACGCTCACGCGTGTCGAACACAATTTGATTCGCCAAATCGCCAACCGCCCCGCCTATGCCGTGCTTGCGGAGACATTCCAAAAACTTCCTCCTGCCGAACAGCAAAAGGCACGCGGTAATTTGTTTATTGGCCTTGTCGTCAACGAATATCTCGAAGATTTTCATCGCGGCGATTTTCTCGTGCGCAATCTCATCGGCGGCGACCCAAATTCGGGCGTGCTGGCCGTCGGCGCGACACCGCGCGCGGGGCAGACCATGCAATTCCAGCGGCGCGATGCGGCGGCGGCGACCGAGGACATGAACGAACTGCTGTCGCGCGCAAAAAAACAACTCGCCGGCTCGACGATTTACGGCGGCTGTCTCTGTTGCTGTAACGGTCGCGGCCAGAATCTTTTCGGGCGCCCAAACCACGACGCCGAATCGGTTGAATGGCAATTGGGCCCGTTCGGACTCGCCGGATTTTTCTGCAATGGCGAAATCGGCCCCGTCGGCCAAAAGAATTTCCTGCACGGCCACACCGCGTCGCTCGCCCTGTTTGTGAAGAAATCGTAGTCGAGAACCAGGTGAATTCCCTATGGCGAAGGGATGGGGTTCTCGCGGAAAGGACGACCCGACTGAAAGCACCCCAGCAAATTCTCCGCCCGGGCAGCCGCAGCTTCGTCGCCCGTCGTCCGGGCAAGGGCGAGTGCCTCCTGCGCAGCATTGATGGCCTCAGGAAATCTCCCGGCTTCGGCATACGCAGCAGCCAAAGTGTCGAGCAATGCCGGGTTCCTGCGGCTTGCCACAGCACAGGCATGTTCAGCCAGTCGCACCGCTTCCGGCCCGTTGCGCAGCACCGCATCGGGACTAGTGGCCAGCAACCACGCCAGTCTGCTGAGCGCCAGCGGCCAATCAGGCGCCAACCGTACCGCTTCCTGCATCTGTCGCAAACCATTCGGTGCGTCCCCCAGGTAAACGAGGGCTCGCCCCAAGGATAAGTGCGCCTCCGCCCAAGCCGGCTGGAGCAACAGTGCATATACAAACTGGTTGGTGGCACTTGCGAAATCGCCCTTCCTTGCCAGTGCCTGTCCCAGCGTGTAATGCAGATCCGGATCGGTCGGGCTCACGGCCAGCCCATCGCGGGCGGCATTGATGGCCTCATCGGCACGCCCCAATTCGAGCAAACGGCCCGCTAATAATGGATAAGCGGGCAGATACTCCGGTCCCAATTCCACTGCGTGTTGAGCTTCGCCAATTGCATGCTTCATTTGACCTTGTCTGGCCAGAATCACACTCAAGATGTAATGGCCAGCGGCGTTCGTTGGATCCAGTTCCACTGCCCGCTCGGCAGGTTGAAGCGCTTCGTCTGTTTTGCCTGATTCGTTCAAAGTCAATGCCAGAAACCGCCTTGCCGGCGCATTGGAAGGATCAATATTGACTGCTACAGTAAACTCCAACTCCGCTGCGTCCATTCTGTTCTCATCTGCAAGCATCAGTCCAAGATGAGTGTGCGTGGGCGCAGAGCTGCTCCGGATCCACACCGACGCGAAGTTGTTCATGGCCCACACCAGCAGAATCGTGCCCAGCACAAACCGCAGCGGTTTCCGCCCCCGTGTCAGAACCTCCCAACCCACCGCCCCGAAAGAACAGAACGGCATAAGGGCACATAATCCGAAGAATGCTTTCTCCTCCGAATAACAAGGCACCTTCAGGTTCATGAAAACCAGTGCCAGCAATACCGTTCCCGAAAAACCGAGCAACACAAACCATTCCGCTGATGGTTGGCGAATGAAACGCCAGACCGAAACCGCCGCGCCGATCAGCACCAAGACAGCTGGCAATACAGCCAGAAGATATCCCGCGACCATCAGATTGTAATTCCATGGCGGTCGAAACACCATACCCAAGGCCCCTCCACACAGCCCGTCGCCCCAGAACGTCGAGTAAATCCCGTCGGCAAATCCGGCAAATCCGCTGAACAACGGATAAACCAGTGACCGGCCAAAACGCATGAAGTCCGCCAGCGTGTGGTAGCCATTGTCCTGCCACCACTGAAACCGCGAACCAACATCCCAGAGACCACCAAAGCGGGCGAGCGGCGTACCGCAGTGAAGCCAGATCCAGAAGTAATACCAGCTACAAACAACAAAACACGTCCCGACTATCACGCCCAAGGTCCGCCACCAGATGGCAAAGGCTGACCTTGATCCCGCCAGCTTCCAGGCGGCGGCAACCACAATGAACGGAACCAGCAAAACTCCCGTTACCTTGGCCAGCAGGGCCGCGCCCAAGCAAAACCCCAGCCCTGTATATCCGGCCACGGACGCCTTCTCCGTCCGCACCGAATGCAAGCACAGAAAAATGGTCGCAGTGGCCAGGGTGGCCGCCAGCGTCTCATTGGTCACATAGTGCGACAGATACAGTTGCATGGGCAAAAAGGCCGCCAGCACCAGCCCCACCATTTGCCGGCCAATTTGCGCTGGAAAGAGCAGTCGCAGACTCAGGAAAACCAACATGATATGCACCAAACCAAAACACATCGTGAGCAGCCGCAGGACCGTGCCGGCTGCTGCATCGGTCACAGAGAGGTCGAATAGCGAAAGCGTGGCTGCGGAAATTACGTAATAGAGAGGAGGCTGAAACATCTCCCAGCCTTCGTTCGGCAAAGGTAATGCCTTATGCTCCTGAAGGTAACCAATGTAGTAAATATGATTGCCTGCATCAAAGCCAGTGTTAAGCGGCAGTGACCTCGTGTTGTTGCAGAACAGCACCACCCAAAACGTGGCAATGATTACCAGCGGGACAACTGTTTCGCGACCAAACAACCAATCGGCCGCGCCGTCTTTCGGCATTCGGGTGCGGTTGTTGAGTCTTCCTTGCTGCCGTGTCACAACGGCGTTCGGCTTTCGGGTTCGATTGAACCACCATCGTCCCGCTGTCCAGATGGCAATCGAAAGTCCTCCAAAAACAATCCAGACTGGCCAGACGACGCACAAGGCGCCAAGTGTTCCCTCGCCTCCGGCAATTGGATTGCCACGGCCAGGTATTCTCGGCGTCGTGGCCAGAGCGGCGCGGTGCCACGCGGAACCCACAAATGATGTTTTCCAAGTTTGGTCGCTCCGCAAGGTGAGTTGGTCTGTCACCAACACCAGCCAAAGTGCCGGTGGACCATTGTCGTTGAAAACCCTGGCCTCAATCGTGTTTGTACCGGCGCGCAGACAGGCGGGCACATCCATGCTTGAAAGATCCTTCCAGTTGCGGCTTGTGCCAATGTCCACCGGATTGCCGTTGATTTTCAACTGAACGCGTTTGGCCGCGCGCACACTCAATCGCGCCACTTGTGGTTGACCATCCAGTATGAACTCACGCCGAAAAACAGCATCCAGATCGGCGATGTGATGCAATCTGGTATCCGCAGCAGACGGGAACAGTATCCACTCCGCCCGCCCGTCCCCGACCAAGAAGGCGATTTTGGGATCGCGAACGCACAGCCACGTCAGCGACGCAACCACCGCGCCGACGAGGGCGATGGCCAGAGCCGCTCGATGCGGGGTTTTTAGTTGGAGCAACACACGTTTAATGTCCGATCGTTTGAAGTTTTCCGGTTTGATTCGCCGGTTTCACGCGTGACTTTAGTTGGACATTTCCACCCATCCAAAGCAAGTCCCGAGAAGCCTCGGAGTTGATGGCTTGGCGTGAAATTCTGTTTCGTAATTTGGATTGGACCGCGGTTGGGAATAATTCGCCATTGCTTTTGCCCGATAGCACGTCATGCTCACGCCCGGAAATGCCCTCGCCGCAAAAACAACAAACGGAATCGAATTTCCCAGCGCAGCCGCGGAATTCCGGCGGCGGACAACAGCGAATCCATCGCGGTGGACGCGGACGCGGACGCGGCCAGCGTCGAACCGGGCAAATTTCCCAGACCTCATCGCCGCCGGGCGCGGCCGCCTTGCCGGAACCAAAAACCGCAACTGTTTCTTCCGCCATCAGCCAGGCCGTCGAAGAAGTGACGCAAATTGTCGAGTCACTTAAACAGGTGTTGGAACAAATGGAAGAAGTGCTCGAACTCGTCGAGCTGGCTGAACGCCAGAAATCCGCCGACGAACGCGAAATCGAATCGCTGCGGCATGCTTTGCGGAAAATTCAGCAGCCGCGCAGCAGACAGCAAGAACGGCCGCAGCCTGACGACTGATTTTGTCCGACAGTTACTTCAATAATTCTTTCACATTTTCAGCTTTACCCGCCGGCGGCTGACACGCTTTGCCAGTGCAAAGTGAATCAAGCCAGGACCTAATTTTGCGTCGTCACTGGCACACGGCTACGCTAGGCTGGCAGCATGTTATCCGCCAAACCATGGCGACTGGAAGTTGTAATCTGGTTTTGCGCGGCGCAACTTGTCAGCCTTTGTCTTGGATTGACAATTGTCGGCCTGCTGCAAAAGGCCGGGTTCGCTGCATTTCAACCGCCGGCCGGTCCCGGCGCGGTGCTGCTCGGCACGCTGGCTTTTCAAGGCGCAACGTGGGTGTTGATTTCGATTTTTCTGCGGCAACATCAGGTCGGCTGGCGCGAAACGTTTGGTTTTCGCGGGCCGGGATTGAACCGCGCCTGGTTTCTGGCCGTGCTGGTTGTGTGCGCGATTCTGCCGGTGGTGTTGCTGTTGCAAAGCGCATCCGTGCATGCGCTGACAAAAATCGGCTTCCAGCCCGAAAATGAAACCGCCGTGATGGTGCTGGCCAACGCAAAAGAGTGGTGGCTGTGTGCCTATCTCGGCATGTTCACCGTGGTAATCGCGCCGGTGGCCGAGGAATTTATTTTTCGCGGCATGTTGTATCCGCTCGTCAAGCAAAGCGGCTACCCGCGGCTGGCGTGGCTCGGCGTCGGCTTTTTGTTCGCACTGATTCATTGGGACGCAGCGACGTTCGTGCCTCTGTTTGCACTGGCGCTGGCGCTGACCTGGCTTTACGAAGAAACCGACAATTTGCTCGCGCCCATTGCCGCGCATGCGCTGTTCAACGCGGCGAATTTCGTGCTGCTACTCGTGGAAAAATCCGCACCGAATGCATGAATGAATTCGAACTTATTGCACGTCTGACGAAATCGCTGCCAACGAATCAAAACGTCGTGGTGAGCGCGGGCGACGATTGCGCCGTGCTTGATTTTGGCGTGCCGGACAAATCGTTTTTGTTCAAAACGGACGCAGTCGTTGAAGGAATCCATTTCAAGAAAGATTCACCGCCGGAAAAAATCGGCCACAAAGCGCTCGCGCGTTGCCTCAGCGACATCGCCGCGATGGCCGGCACGCCCACCGCCGCATTGGTGACCATCGGACTGCCGGAAAATTTCGAGCCGGAGGCCGTTGGAAGAATTTACGATGGCATGAGCGCGCTGGCCAAAAAACACGGCGTGGCCATCGTCGGCGGTGAAACGACAACGAACCCGGAGCGCATTTTGATTTCCATTGCGCTGCTCGGTTTTGTGCCGCGCGGAAAAGCCGTGCTACGCTCCGGAGCAAAAGTTGGCGACGCGATTTTTGTGACCGGCGAGCTCGGCGGCTCGCTTGCGGGCAAACATTTGGAGTTCGAGCCGCGTTTGCAGGAAGCCCGCTGGCTTGCGGAAAATTTCCACATTCACGCGATGATTGACTTGAGTGACGGGCTGGCGGGCGATTTGCGCCATTTGCTCAAATCCAGCCGCGTTGGCGCGGAATTATTGAAATCGGCCATTCCCATCAGCCGCGCGGCAAAAGAAACAGCGCGTAAAAATCCCTCCACGAAACCGCCGTTCGTCGCCGCGCTCACCGATGGCGAGGATTTTGAACTGTTGTTCACGGTTGCGAGCGGCGACGCGGTGAAATTGCTGGATGCATGGAAAAAACAATTCCCAAAACTGCGCTTGAGATGCATCGGGAAAATTACGGCGGGCGAAGGCGTCACCGTTCGCGACAAAGACGCCATACTGCCCTTGACTGCGCATGGTTACGTTCATTTCACACAATCCAGCCGAGACTGAATCGCTCGGCGAATCGTGGGGGCGCGCGGCACAGCGCGGACGCGTAATCGCGCTGTCCGGCGAACTCGGCGCGGGCAAAACGCAATTGGTTAAAGGCATTGCACGCGGGCTTGGCATCGCGGCGTGTGTGCATTCGCCGACGTTCACGCTGGTGAATGAATACGGCGGCGGACGCTTGCGATTGTTTCATCTGGATTTGTATCGGCTCGAAACGCCGGAGCAAATCGCAGCGGCAGGACTCGAAGAATTTTTACAGTCTGACGGCGTGACGGTCATTGAATGGGCGGAAAAAATGGCGAATGAAGAATGGCGACTGAAGAATGAAGAAAAAACACGCCGGACGGTTTTTGCAAAAATTGAGATTCTAGGCGAGTCGGAACGAAAAATTATTTATGACGATCTTGGCGCTTGAATTTTCCTCGCCGCAACGAAGCGTGGCGGTCGTGCGCACAGGCAACACTGAAGTCGCAGCCGAAGTCGTCGAAACTGGCGCTGGCTTTCGCCCCAGCCAAAAAAACGTCGGGGCTTCGTCCCGGCAGGCAGGCGGGACGCGAGCGCTGGGAATGATTGAGGCTGTGTTGCGCGAGGTGGGGTTGGAGCGCGAACAAATTGACGTCATTGCCGTCGGGCTTGGGCCGGGTTCTTACACGGGCATCCGCGCCGCGCTTTCGATTGCGCAAGGCTGGCAACTCGCGCGCGGCGTGAAATTGCTTGGCGCCAGCAGCGCGGAGTGTCTTGCGGCACAAGCGCGGTCGGAAAAAATTTTTGGCCGTGTGAATGTGGTGATTGATGCGCAACGAAATGAATTTTATCGGGCGGCGTATGAAATTTCACAGAGCGCGTGCAAGGAAATCGAGCCGTTGCAGATCATGGGTTTGGCCGAAATTGAATCGCACGCAAACGCCGGCGATATTTTGATCGGCCCGGAGGCAACCCGATGGTTCCCGTCGGGCCGCATCATTTTCCCACACGCGAGGACATTGGGACGGCTCGTCGCCGGACGAAATGATTTTATGTCCGGTGACAAGTTGGCGCCGATTTACCTGCGGGCGACAAATTTCATCAAAGCGCCACCAGTCAACCCGGTCGCGCATTAAAACACAGCAGATTGCGCCATTTGGCGCAGTGATGTTGCGGACAGATTTGTCAAATTACAGGACAAGCCCACCAGCCGTCGGCCCCACCCTTGGCCATTCCCTTTCTTGAGCGGCGCTAAATAGTGGTATATCCCTTGCTGTAATATAGGTTAGTGACGGGCAAGATGCCTCGTTACCGACATTTGTATGACGGCTCGTTTTGGACAAAACAACAAGCAGAAGGCAGGTGCGGGATTCACTCTGGTGGAGGTGGTGATGTCCATCGCCATTTTGGCATTGGTGATGGGAGGGATGCTTTGCGGCTACGTGCAAACCAATCGGCGGGCCGCATGGAGCTCAATGTCGCTGGCGGCTCAATCTTTTGCTTCTCAATGGGCCGAACAAACCCGGGCGGCAACAGATAACGAACTTCATTCAGGCAAGTACACCCGAACAAGTTCGATGTTCGTTCCAGGGACCGCCTGGTCGGTACTCGTTACAAATTACGTCAGCATCACAAATGTTTACGTCAATCCGCAGGTGTGGCAAATTCGCGTTGACTGTGTGTGGCAGTTCCCACTTACAACGGTCTGGACTACTAATAAGTCAGCGATATTCTCCAACACGGTGATAACATGGCGGGGGGCACGCCAATGAAATTGTTGCTTGATAATTTGTCGCGGAAGATGCCCATCCAGGCGGCGGCCACTCATGCTTTTACCCTCACGGAAATGATGGTCACCATGGCCATTTTTTCCATGGTCGCGCTTGCGATGGTTTCGTTGCAGATTTTCGGGTTTAAGATGAATTCCTTTACTTCAAGCAAGTTGATATACACCGGTTATACCCTTAAAACCCTGGATCGAATTTGCAATCAAGTCCGTGGAGCAAGCCTTGTGCAAGTCGGGAATGGAAGCAGCACCTCGTTCACGTCCACAAGCACGAATGGCAATGCGCTGCAGATTTATCCCACAACAAACCTGGCCAACTACATCCGTTTTTATTTGGCCACAAATCCAGCCGCTTTCTATAATCTCTATCAGCTTACCAATGGCGGTCAACCCTCGCTGATTGCTTCCAACATCGTCGGCTCAACAGCATTCCAAATAGAGGATTATCAAGGCAGCAACATCGTGGCGGGCAGCACGGGACATTACACCATTGGAATGACATTGTGGTTTGCGCAATTGGCCTACTCGGACCCAATTCCTGCCTATGATTACTATGCATTCCAAACCCTGATGACTCCACGCAATCAAAATTGAAATAGTCACAATCGAACCGACGGAGGCATCTGTGAAAAAGACGTTCAAACAATTCAAACGAAGCAACGGAGGCTACGCTCTGTTGATCACGATTATATTTGTCGGCCTTGCACTGTTGCTGCTGGGGAGCGTGATGAATTGGACCAACACGACCGCAAAACAAACGGAGCTAAACAACTTGTTCAACGTAAGCACAGCAGCGGCCGAAGCAGACACCGAACTCGTCATCGCGCAAATGACACGCGATTTCTTCAACCAGTCTCTTCAACCCACAAATATCTACATTCCCCTTTATATTACTACTGCCAACCAGACCAACTACAACTGGCCGGTCAAATTTGCATTCAGTGACGGTGCGGGTAATGCGAATCAAACCAGTGTCAGCACCGTCCCCACCGTTTACACCACGAATTGGACGCGTATAAATGCAGTGAATTCAGCGTATTCCAACCTCTGGGCCACTATAGCGAATTGCACCGTCATTTCCACCGCTACCGCCATCCAACAACCCTACGAACCCCACGATGTGTCAGCCACAGTTCGGCAACAATTTCAACTCTGTTCCATTCCCATCTTTCAATTCGCCATTTTTTACAACATGAACATGGAAATCTGTCCTGGCGCCAACATGACGGTCAACGGCAAGACACACGTCAATGGCCAAATTTGGGCTGACCCCGCGGCTACCTTGACCTTCAACGACATGGTGGAAACAACGGCCAGCAACATTATCTATAGTCGCAACACCAATAATGATGACCAGGCCAACACAGCGAATCCTAAAGTCGTTTACCTATACCCGAACGGCTCAACCAACTCTCCTTCCCTCTCTGCGGACTCATTGACCATGCCACTGGGAACCAACCTGGTGAGCCTGGCTGACATTCTTGATTTGTCGCCTGCGGGCGTGTTACCGTATTCCGCCGTAGGCCAGGAATATCTTAACAACCAGGCCGATATTATCGTCTCGAATTCCTCCAGTGGCCAGCTTTCGGTGTATTATCAAAACAGCAACAGCACTCCACAGTTGCAGCTAATCCCACCTATCACGAATGTCGTCAGCCACGTTACCAACGTGTACTACTCCTTTTTAACGAATGTCAGCTTTTACGATTATCGGGAAAAGGACACGGTCAAGGCTGTTCAACTTAGTGTGACCAATTTCGGCATTTGGGTGACCAACAATTCTACAACAAACGGCGGGCTGCAGTATAATAATCAAAATACCACCGGCACCACCAGTAAGGGACATGCCATCAATTCCGTTTATATCTACAACAGCGTCCCTCCGACCAGTTCGCAACTTCCCGCCGTGCGTGTGGCCAATGGCTCTGTCCTGCCATCCCAAGGCCTCACGGTTGCCACACCTCAACCGATCTACGTTCTGGGCAACTATAATGCCAGCGGCTCATCGCTCAATAACGGCACCAATGTGGTCAATGCCGCGCCTGCCGCTCTTATAGGAGACGCCGTTACAGTTCTTTCCACGAGCTGGAACGACAATTACACCAGCGGCACGAGTCTTAGCTCGCGATCCGCCGGCAACACCACGATTAATGCCGCAACCTTTGAAGGCATTGTTGTATCCACCAACATCGGTGGCACAAAATATTATAGCGGCGGTGTGGAAAATTTCCTTCGCTTGTTGGAGGACTGGGGTAATGGTACCAAGACGTTGACTTATAACGGTTCCATCGTCGTCATGTTCGCCAGCCGTTATGCGACAAACCACTACCAGGATCCCGGCAAATACTATAACTTTCCCATTCGCGCTTGGGGATTTGATGTGAATTTCTTGCAACAAAACCAACTTCCACCCATCTCACCGCAGGTCAAGACCTTGATTCCCACAGGGTGGAGCGTCTATTGATCCAGCCGCCGCGGCGAACTAATAAAAAACTTTTCTTCCGCTCCGACCGTTCGCAGCCATACACTGTGCCCGTGAAAGCCGCCATTCTCCACGGCAAGGAGAAAATTCAAATCGAAGACGTCGCGCCGCCTCCGCTCAAACCGGGCGAAGTCCGCATCCGCATTGAAGCCGCGCTCACCTGCGGCACGGACCTCAAGGTTTTCAAACGCGGTTATCACGCCAAAATGATCGTGCCGCCCGCGGTCTTCGGCCATGAATTCGCCGGTGTTATCAGTGAAGCCCTAAGTCCGAAGTCCAACGTCCAAAGCTGGGATTGGCAAATCGGCGATCGCGTCGTCGCGGCCAATTCCGCACCGTGCGGCGGCTGTTTTTATTGCCGCAACCAGCAGGAAAATCTTTGCGAAGATCTGCTTTTTCTCAACGGCGCCTACGCCGAGTCCATCGTCGTTCCCGCGCGGCTTGTGCAAAAAAATTTGCTGCGTCTCAAACCGGAAACAGCGTTCCACGACGCGGCACTCGTTGAACCGCTCGCGTGCGTTGTCCAAGGAGTCGAAGCCACAAAACTGCGCGCCGGACAACACGCGCTCATTCTCGGCGCCGGCCCGATTGGCCTGATGTTCGTCGCGCTGGCGAAAAATCTTGGCTGCAATGTAACAGTGGCCGGACGGCGGGCAGCGCAGTTGGAAGCCGCACAACGACTGGGCGCGGAACAAGTCATCGACATCGGTGACGGCCGGGAATTGGTTGCGAAAGTTCACGAAGCAACCAGGACGAATTTTGACACGGTGATTGAAGCGGTTGGCCGACCGGAAACGTGGGAAGCTTCTGTTCATCTCGTACGCAAGGGCGGCACGGTGAATTTCTTCGGCGGCTGTCCGTCCGGCGCGACCATCACGCTCGATGCCACTCTCATTCACTATTCAAACCTCACGCTGCTCGCGAGTTTTCATCACACGCCGCGCACGGTTCGCCGGGCGTTGGAGTTCATTGAGGCGGGTGTGATTCGCGCGGCGGATTTTGTGGACGGCGAATGTCCGTTAAGCCGATTGCCTGAATTGTTCGAATCCATGGCTGCGGGCAATCATGCCGTCAAAACGCTCGTTCGCGTCCACGAATAATAATTGTGTGAGCCGACCTGAAGAGGCTCGATTCAAAAGCGGAATTAAGAAGGCAGAATGCGGAAGTCTTTAGCGAACGAACAAACCGGAAATTTCTTCATTCTGTCTTCTGCATTTCCCGTTCTACGGCTTCAAGAAATCCTCCAGGACTTTGTGTATTTTTTCCAAGTCCGGCAGGTTCACATACATCATATGGCCAGCTTCGAATGTGGCGTAGGCGATGTTCGTACGATAGGCTGGATCGAGTCGCATGTGGTCAAGCGCGTAATGCATCGTGTCCCAAGGACAAACGAGGTCGCGCATTCCCCCCAGCACGACAATGCGCATGTAAGGGTTCTGGTTCATTACGGATGCGAGTTGGTCGCTCGCGCTCGGATAATCGTTGTGCGTGCCATAATTCCACGGCTGCACGCCGGCGATGATTTCGTAGGGCAAATCGTCCTCGAACTTCAATTCCTGGCGCACGTAGGCGTTCATCGCCGCTGCGAACGGTCCGTAAGTCGCCGCGTAGGATGGATCGAAATCGGGGTCCGGCGAAGCCGGGTCGTCGTCGCGACCGGTGATGCGCGCGTCGTAGGCGCCGAGAATCAAGCCCTCGTCGTGCAACAACTGCCTGCGGAATGTGCCGCTATTGATTCGCAGATGGTTGTCTTCAATCACCTGCGGTTTCAAACCGGTGAGCCGCGCCAGTTCGGCGACCACTTTTTCTCGTTCGTCAGCAGGCAACGCCGCACCTTGCTGCAAGGCGGCGGCGTATTCGCCTTTCGAAAATTCGCGCACTTCGGCCAGCGTCTTGGGCAAATCACTCTGCAGATCCGGCGGCAGTTTTTTGAAGTAATACGCCGTCGCCGTGTAATTGGGCAGAAACAATAAATAGGGCAAATCGTTGTCCGGTCCGGGGCTGATGGTTGCGAAATCCAAACCGCCTGACACCAGAATCAAGCCGTTGAGATACATGCCATAGCGCGAGCGCAGACGTTCTGCCAATCCCGCTGCGCGGAAGACGCCGTAGCTTTCGCCGCAGAGGTATTTGGGCGAAAGCCAGCGTTCGTGTCGCGTCGTCCAAAGCCGGATGAATTCACCGACGGAGTCCAGGTCGGCGGCCCGGCTGAAAAATTGATCGGCCTTTTCGTCCTTCGCCGCGCGGCTGAACCCGGTCGCGACCGGGTCAATGAAGACCAAATCGCTTCCATCCAAAATTGAATACTGATTGTCCACGAGGCTGAACGGCGGTTTGGGCAGCGTGCCGTCCTCGTTCATCTTTACGCGGCGAGGCCCCAGCGCGCCGAGATGCAGCCACACGGACGAGGAACCGGGACCGCCGTTGAAACAAAACGTAACAGGCCGCGTGGCGGCGTTGGTCTCATCAACGCGCGTATAAGCGACGTAAAAAACCGATGCGCGCGACGTGCCGTCGGGTTTGAGGATCGGCAACATTCCGGTTTCGGCCACATAAGTCACCCGCCGACCGGCAATGGTCACGGTGTTGGTGGTAAACACCGGTTTGTGCGTCGCGTCGGGAATGGTGGCGACCTCCGATTTCTTCGCGGCGGGCGCATTGGTATCTTCGGGAGGAGAATTGGTTTTGGTCATGTCCGCAGCGCGAAGCCACAGCGCGGACGCCATCAGTAAAATCAAGGCAGATTTCATCATATCGGCTTTGGTTATATTGCGCGTGGAACCTGTTTAATCACAATCGAATTATTCGCCGATGATTTTTACCAGCACGCGTTTGCGGCGGCGGCCGTCAAATTCGCCGTAGAAAATCTGTTCCCATGGACCAAGGTCGAGTTTGCCATTCGTAATGGCGACAACAACCTCACGGCCCATGATTTGACGCTTCATGTGCGCGTCGGCGTTGTCTTCACCCGTGCGATTATGATGATACTGCGAAGTCGGCTCGTGCGGCGCAAGCTTTTCAAGCCAGACATCATAATCATGCAGCAAACCGTCCTCGGCATCATTGATATAAACGCTGGCGGTGATGTGCATGGCGTTGACGAGGCAAAGCCCTTCCTGCACACCACTTTTGCGAACCAGCTTTTCGACAGTGTCGGTGATGTTGATGTAATCGCGCCGGTGCGGCGTTTCAAACCAGAGATGTTCGGTCAGACTTTTCACCCGCTTCAAACTGATGCCGCCACCAAGTCACCCACTTGCGAAGTGCTGTAGCCCATCTTGCCGGCGGCGAGCGATTTGATTTTGTCCCGCACAATCTTGATCACCGCCGTTTCAATGGCCTGCGCAGCTTTGGGTTCGCCGAGAAAATCCAGCATCATCTGTCCGGCGCAAATCGCCGCCAGCGGATTAATCACGCCCTGGCCGGTGTATTTGGGCGCGCTGCCGCCGATCGGCTCGAACATGCTCGTGCCGCGCGGATTGATGTTGCCGCCGGCGGCGATGCCCATACCACCCTGAATCATCGCGCCGAGATCGGTGATGATGTCGCCAAACATGTTGTCAGTGACGATCACGTCGAACCATTCCGGGTTTTTCACGAACCACATGCAGGTGGCGTCCACGTGGGCATAATCGCGTTTGATTTCGGGAAATTCCTTTTGGCCGATTTCGTGAAACGCGCGTTCCCACAAGTCGAACGCGTAAGTCAGGACGTTTGTCTTGCCGCAAAGTGTGAGCTTTTTATCCCGGTTCCGCTTGCGGCAGAAATCGAAGGCAAAGCGCAGACAACGTTCAACGCCACGACGGGTGTTGACGCTTTCCTGCAAAGCTATTTCGTTCGGCGTGCCTTTGAATACAAAACCGCCCGCGCCGGTGTAGAGACCCTCGTTGTTCTCGCGGACGACGACGAAATCAATGTGCTCCGGTTTCTTGTCCTTCAACGGGCAGAAACGTTCGTCGTAAAGTTTCACCGGGCGGAGATTGATGTATTGCTCCAGCTCGAAACGCGTGCGGAGCAGGATGCCCTTCTCCAGAATGCCCGGCTTCACGTCCGGGTGGCCGATGGCGCCCAGTAGAATGGCGGGAAATTTCCGCAACTCTGCGAGCACGCTGTCCGGCAGCACCTCGCCTGTTTTCAAATAGCGCGCGCCGCCAATGTCGTAATGCGTGTAGTTGAACTTGAGGTTGAATTTTTTAGTGGCAGCATCCAACACCTTGACGGCCTCACGGACCACTTCCGGTCCGGTGCCGTCGCCGCCGATGACTGCGATGTCGTAAGTTTTCATGTGTTATTCTTTGCCTGCCATCAAAAACGAGGCCGGTTATGCTAACATTTTGACGCGAGGTGACAATGGAATTTTACACGCTCGACATTCGCCAATCGAAATCCAAAATTCCGAGCAATGCCATTGCCTTACAAAGTCGCCACGCTGCTTTACTGTTTCAACGAGCGTGATGAAGTGCTGCTGCTTGAACGCGCGCAGGAGCCGAACCGCGGATTCTGGAGTCCATGCGGCGGCAAATTAAAAATGGACATCGGCGAATCGCCTTACGCCTGCGCCTGCCGCGAGGCGGGGGAGGAACTCGGCGTTGAAATTCGCGTGGCGGATCTGCATTTGACCGGTCTCGTCAGCGAACACGGTTATCAAGGCCGGGCACATTGGCTGATGTTTTTGTTCGAGGTAAAACCGCGTTTGCAATCGCTGCCGCCCCCCCACGCCGAAGGCCGTTTCCAATTCTTCGCCCGCGCCGCGCTCGACGGTTTGAAACTGCCGCGGACCGACCGGGAGCAAATCTGGCCGTGGTTCTGGCGATATCGCGGCGGTTTTTTTGCGGCGCATTGTCATTGCCATCCTGACGGCAAAAACGACTGGACGCTGGAAGAATTCAACAAAGGCGGAATGAAGAATGAAGAATGAAGAAACCATTTTACCGGCGATGGTGGGTTTAAATTTTGTTTCTGCATTCTGCATTCTTCCTTCTTCATTTTCCGATTATGGATGAACCGGTCATTGATCTGCACGACGACGATTTTTTCATGGGCGGAGCGCTGCGCCAGGCGGCCAGGGCTTACGAAGCCGGCGAGGTGCCGGTGGGCGCAGTCATTGTGCGTGGAGGACGCATCATCGCACGGGCGTTTAATCAGGTGGAACAGCTCAAGGACGCCACGGCGCACGCCGAGATGCTCGCCTTAACGCAGGCCGAGGAGTCCGTCGGCAACTGGCGGCTGACGGACTGCACGCTTTACGTGACGAAGGAGCCGTGTCCGATGTGTGCCGGCGCAATGGTGCATACGCGGCTGGCGCGGGTCGTGTTTGGCGCGAGCGATCCGAAAGGCGGCGCGGCCGGCAGCGCGATGAATCTGCTCCAATGCCCGGCATTGAATCATCATTGTGAAATCACGGGCGGAGTGCGCGAAGAGGAATGCCGGGAGTTGCTGCAGAGTTTTTTCGCCGGGCAACGGCAGGCGCAAAAGCCGGGAAGAAAAAAAGGCGGCGCGACGCCCTGAAATGGCGGTTCGCCGCGGAAAACCGGCCGGTACAAACAAAAACGAGGCATCCTTTGCAGATGCCTCGTTTGCGTAACGAGCAAAATTCAAACTGCGCTTATTGCGGGAAGTTAAACCATGCGTTGGTATACGGGCAGTTGTTCGTGGCTTGGACGAGGGCGGCTTGCAGGGCAACAATACTCATCGTCTGAACGCTTCCATCGGCCACACCGGCATTGCCCACCTTCAAATGCATCTCATTCATTGACCACGCCCAAGGAACGGTAGATGCCCCACCGCTAGTGGAGGTCCATTGTTGTCCACCATTCAAATTAATCGAAGTGGTCGGAATAGCAGTGGTGCTTGCAGTACCCAGATTGCGGTCGCCATCCAGGACCATCTGCGGATAGGCTTCTTGCGCATCGCCGCAGACGAAATAACTGATGCAGTTTGTGCCCTGCATGTTTACACCGGGGTTAGCAACTCCCAATTGTGCAAAGTTCGTGGCGGCACCACGACCGGTAGCGGCGGTGTCAGAGGTGCACCATAGAAGCTTGGGCGTGCTCAGCGCATTCGACATCACCTCAAAAACGTTGGTAATGCCACTGACAGGGTAGCTGCCAGCAACACTATTGAATCCCGCGCTACAGATATCCTCCATCGCGCCACCTTGGTTCGTGCTGACATTCATGGGATATTTGTCACCGTTGTCACCCTCCCAAATGCGGAAGGAGAGGCCAATTTGCTTGAGGTTACTGACACAATTGATGCGTTGAGCCCTGCGCTTGGCGGCGGCAAGCACCGGCAACAACATGGCCGCCAGAATGGCGATGATGGCGATCACAACGAGTAGTTCAATCAGTGTGAAAGCCTTTTTTCGTTTCAGAATTCTTTTCATATATTCTAAGTTTTTATGTTCTAAGTTTTTTTAGTTTTTTGGTACACGCGACGGCGCCAAGTTTGCTGAAACCACAGACGCTGTCAACAATTAATAATACAAAAAAACCGCATTACTAATGCCAAACAAATCTTCCTTGAAAACTCGCGAAAAATTGGGCTTCCGCGAACCCATGTGCCATTTCGCGCAAAATTTTCACGCATCACGCGTGAAACTCACGCGCCAACCCGCCGATTAAGCCAATCAAAATCTCATTTACACCCGCGCGCCCATCGCAAACACTGGCCGACCTGTGGCTGACCCGAAAGAAAATGTTCTCATGGAAAAAATCGTGTCGCTGTGCAAGCGACGCGGCTTCATTTTTCAATCCTCCGAAATTTACGGCGGCATCAACGGGTTTTGGGATTACGGCCCGCTCGGCGCCGAACTCAAGCGCAACGTGAAGGAACTCTGGTGGAACACCATGACCCGTCAGCGCGACGACGTCGTCGGCCTCGAAGCCGCCATCATCATGCACCCGCAAATCTGGAAAGCCAGCGGCCATGTGGATACGTTCAGCGATCCGATGATTGATTGCAAAACGTGCAAAGGCCGTTTTCGGGCCGATCAGACGAACGAAATCCCCTGCCCGCAAAAGCCGAGTAAAATGGTCTCCGAATGTCACGGTGAGAAAACCGCGCCGCGCCAGTTCAATTTGATGTTCAAAACTTTTGTCGGCCCGGTCGAGAACGAGGACAACCTCGCCTATCTTCGCCCCGAAACCGCGCAGGCGATTTTCGCGCAGTTCAAAAATGTTTTGGAAACGTCGCGGCAGAAGGTTCCGTTCGGCATCGCGCAGGTTGGCAAGGCGTTCCGCAACGAAGTCACGCCGCGTAATTTCACCTTCCGCTCGCGCGAGTTCGAGCAGATGGAACTGGAATTTTTCATCAAGCCGGACGAAGCCGTTGAAGCGATTTCCGGCAACGTCGCACGAGCTTCTGAAATTTCAAATCCGCAATCCGCAATCGCCAATCCGCAATCGAATTGGGGTTGGGAGGCGTGGTTCAAATACTGGGTCGAGGAGCGGATCAAATTCTACGAATCCATCGGCCTGCCACGAAACACGCTCGTCGAATATTGGCAGAAGCCGGAGGAACTGGCGCACTACGCGCAGGCGACCGTTGACATTCTCTACAAATTCCCGTTCAGCAAACGCGACGCGCAGGGTGAATTGATGGGCGAGGAACTCGAAGGCGTTGCCGCGCGCAGCGATTTTGATTTGAGCCAGCACGAACGCTTCTCCGGCAAGCCGATGGGCGTGTTCGACGAGGAACTCCGCGCCGCCTGGGGCAAATTGCCAAAAGAGAAACAAGATGAACTTTGGCGTCGCTACTACGAGAACCGAAAAAAATATCTGGCGAAGACGGCGAGACCGGATGAAACACCGGAGCAAATCGAAAAATCGGCGCGGGAAGACGCCGATGGTCTGGCCAAGGGCCAATACATTCCGCACGTGATCGAGCCGTCCGCGGGCGTGGACCGGTTGATTCTTGCGCTGATTTGCAACGCGTATCACGAAGACCAGATGCCCGATGAAAAGGGCAAGCTGGAGACGCGCGTGCTGTTGAAATTTCATCCCCGCGTCGCGCCCATCAAGGTCGCCGTGCTGCCGTTGCTGAAGAACAAGCCCGATCTCGTGGAAAAAGCGCGGGAAGTGCGCGATCTGTTGCGTCCGCACATGAACGTGTTTTACGACGACGCGGGCGCGATTGGCCGCCGTTACCGCCGTCAGGACGAAGCGGGCACGCCGTTCTGCGTGACGATTGATTTCGACACGCTGGGCGAGAAGCCGGAATTGAAGGACACTGTGACAATTCGTTATCGTGATGATGGCCAACAGGAGCGTTTGGCGATTGGCGAATTGTTAAACTGGTTGTTACCGAAAGTCCGCTAATGGCTGGCAACATAAAAACCCCGGAGGTGAAGAAGCGCGCGCTGATGCTATATCTCATCAGCGGCATCAAAATTTTCAAGGGGTTGGTTTTGCTGTTTACCGCACTGGGAATTTTCGCGTTGGCGGGAAAGGATTTGGAAGAGTTATTCAATCAATCCATGCGATGGATACATCTTGACCCCGAAAACAGGTTTTTTAGCAGCATCGGCGATTGGTTGGACACGGTCACACCAAGCAATGTGCGCGTGCTGGCATCAGGCACCTTTCTCTGCGGATTGTTTCTGCTCGTCCTGGGCTTGGGACTGGCGTTTCGCGCGAAGTGGGCAATCTGGCTGGCGATTGGCGAATCGGCGTTTTTCATCCCGATTGAAATTTTCGAATTGGTTCGCCGGCCGGAATCGCCGCACCATCATCCCGTCGGACTTTCGATCGTGCTTGCCATTAATGTGATCATCGTCTGGTATCTTTACGCCAACCGGAACCGTTTGTTCCGCCATCACCGCTGATTTCATCAAAATATCCCGTTTCCAATTTGGTGCGGAAAAGCCATGCTGCCCTTGTGACAACCGGTGAAGCCATAAAACTTTTGGAGGCGTTCCGCACCGGGAAAATCCCGCGCGAAAAAGTTCTGCGCGCATTTCAATCCGCGCCCGTCGCCGACCTCGGCTTCGCGCAAGTGGACACGCACCGCGCGTTGCGCAAGGGTTTTCCCGAAGTGATTTTTGGTTCAGGCAAAACGCCGGGGCAGGTTGTCAAAATCGCGTCCAGACTTTTGGAACGCGAACAGCGCGTGCTCGTGACTCGCGTCACGCCCGAACACGCCCGCGCGCTCCGTAAAAAATTCAAACACGCCGTTCACCACCAACTTGCGCGCTGCGTGACAATTGAAAAATCCCCCTTGCCGAAACGCGCCGGCACAATTGCCGTCATTTGCGCCGGCACGAGCGATTTGCCCGTGGCGGAAGAAGCCGCTGTCACGGCCAAAATCATGGGCAATCGGGTCGAACGCGTCCGCGACGTCGGCGTTTCCGGTTTGCACCGGCTGTTCCCGCATCTCGAAGCGATTCAAGGCGCGAACGTGTTGATTGTCGTTGCCGGAATGGAAGGCGCGCTGCCGAGTGTTGTCGCGGGTTTGGTTTCCAAGCCGGTGATTGCCGTGCCGACGAGCGTCGGTTACGGCGCCAGTTTCGGCGGGCTGGCCGCGCTGCTCGCCATGTTGAACAGTTGCGGCAGCGGCGTGACGGTTGTGAATATTGACAATGGCTTCGGCGCGGGATACGCCGCAAGTCAAATCAATGCGCTGGCAGAAAAATGAAAACGCTTTATCTCGATATTTTTAGCGGCATCAGCGGCGACATGTTCGTTGGCGCGCTGATTGATTTGGGCGTGGACGCGCGCAAATTGGAGCGCGAGTTGAAAAAACTCAAACTGGACGGCTATCGCCTGCGCGTCGCGCGCAAACAAAAGTCCGGCATCGCAGGAACTCAATTCGATGTTCACGAGACCAACATTCACACGTCCCATCACGAAAAGAGCCGGACGTTCACCCAAATTAAAAAGATCATCGCGCGAAGTAAATTGTCGTCGTGGGTGAAGAAAAAGTCCGTTGCCGTCTTCCAGCGCATCGCCGGGGCCGAAGGAAAAATTCACGGCTTGCCGCCGGAACACGTGCATTTCCACGAAGTCGGCGCAGCGGATTCGATTCTGGACATCGTCGGCGCCTGCATCGCGCTTGAAATGCTCGGCAAACCGCGCGTTTTGGCCGCACCGGTTGTTGAAGGTGTCGGCTGGGTGGATTGCGCACACGGGCGATTTCCCGTGCCCGCACCGGCGACATTGGCGATTCTCGGCACGCGCGGCATCGGCATTACGCAGTGCGACGAACCGCATGAATTGGTCACGCCCACCGGCGCGGCGTTGCTTGCCGAATTTGCTGAAAGCTTCGGGCCGATGCGGAATTTGGTTGTGAAAAAAATCGGCTTCGGGCTTGGCTCGCGCGACAATGAAACCAGGCCGAATGTGTTGCGAGCGGTGCTCGGCACCGAGTCCAAAGTCCACCCGCCGTCGCCGAGGCTACGGCGGGCAAGAAGTCCGAAGTCCAAAGTTCTGGATTGGGAAATGGACTGCATCGCGGTGCTCGAAACCAATCTTGATGACAGCAACGGGGAAGTTCTCGGGCATTTTGTTGAAACAGCGCTGGCAGCGGGCGCGCTGGATGTTTTCCACACGCCGATTCAGATGAAAAAAAACCGGCCTGGCGTGTTGCTCGCGGTTCTGTGCGCAGAAGCCGACGCGGACAAATTCAGTGAAATGATTTTACGCGAGACAAGCGCGTTTGGCGTGCGGCGGACAGTGGCGGAACGGCGCAAACTGCGGCGCGAATTCACAAAAGTCAAAACGCCGTTTGGCAATGTCGCCGTGAAAATTGGCCGGCTCAACGGAAAGTTGGTTCAAGCCGCGCCGGAGTTTGAATCGTGCAAAAAACAGGCGTCGCGGGCAAAAGTGCCATTGAAGCGGATTTATGAAGCCGCGCTTAAAGCCGTTAAAATCAGTCTGTGATTTTCTTGAATTTGTCACCAATTATTTGCTTGCATGTTCAACCAGAAAGGCTTATTGGTAGAACAGATTTTGAACTGGCCGTGCCAGTTTGCTTGATGCGAAAATTTACAGTTATGCCACAACCGACGAGGGTGTCTTGAGCCGCCCTTTTTCTCCACGCAATTTTTCTCCTGCCTCGTTTGTCCGGGTCAACGGCAAAATCCGTGCCCGTGAAGTCCGGGTCATTGGAGTGGACGGCAAGCAACTCGGCGTCATTCTGCTCAATGAGGCGCTCATCATGGCGCGGCAGCATGGCGTGGACCTTGTTGAAATCGCCGCCACGGCCACGCCGCCGGTTTGCCGGCTGGTGGACTTTGGCAAATTCCGTTACGAACAGGCCAAGAAGGAAAAGGAATCCAAGAAGCATCAGCACGCCTCGACTGTCAAAGAAATCCAGCTCAGCCCGCGCATTGACCCGCACGATCTCGGTGTGAAAGTCGGCCACGCGATTGATTTCCTGTGCGAGGACATGAAGGTGAAAGTCGTCCTGAAATTCCGCGGACGCGAAATGGCACACGCGGAATTCGGATTTCAAGTCGTCAACAAATTTCTCGCCGACATTGCGGCTTACGGCCATCCCGATTTTGAACCGAAGCGCATCGGTCGCGGCATCAACGTGATGGTCAGCCCTCTCCCACGCAACAAACGCGCCAAAAGTCCACGGCTAATTGAAGGCGGTCGCGCGACAATGCCAGTGAATAATCACCCCGCTCCGCCGCAAGAATTGCCCGAACAAAAATCCGGCGGTTTCGTGAATGATCCGTTCGCAAAACTCGAAATCAAGTAGCCATCCGGCCACTCCAGCCGCGCACCAATTCCGGGAACCGGCAATTCTCGCAAACCGCATTTGAGTGCTCGCAAAAGTCGCGCGTGATTTGAATCAACCCCTGCTGCGCGGCGGCGCTTTGCAACGCGCGGCTTTGCCCGACTCCGAGCAAACGCTGTCGTGCCAGACGCAAAACCGAATTGTCCCCGGCGGGCGGCCACGCAAAATAACGATGTTCGATGACGCGCTGGAGTTTTTCGCTTTTACCCTCTGCTGCGCGCGTCCAAAGCCACGGCAGAATCACGTTGACCGCCAAATCCGTCACGCGCGCAGCACCCAGCAGCGGCTGCGGCTTCTTCAAACGGGCCGACCGGAATGTCCAGTGCCACGACCAAAATTCATCGCGCTCCGCCTCAAAAATTTTGCACAGCGAAACCAGCAGGGATTTGTCCGGCAATCCGGCGGCACACCAGCATTCCAGTTTTTGAACGAGATTGCCGGATGCGATCCAATGTGCAACGAGAGCGAGCCGGCGTTGGGGATGATTCGCCGGGCGCAGTCCGTGAAATTTCCAGACCGAGCGCGGCAAAACGCAGTCGCTGAATCCCTCGCGTTCGCGCCACCAGCAATCCCAAAGCCGCCGCACGTAGCCGTCGGCGCTTTTTCCCGCGCGAGTCAATTCCGCCGGCAGCAAGCCACTGATGCCGAGTAGACGCGCCTGCAACACAAACGCTGAATTTGCGCCGTTTGCCCAACGCAAACGGGATTCAGCCAGATTTTGCATCGGCCAGACGTTGTGTTTATAGCCGAGCGCACGGAACAGGCCTTCCCACAGCGCCTGCTCCCAGCCGGCGTGCCGGGCGCGGGCGCGAAATTGTCCGGCTTTGGCTTGAAAACGAACGCGGGCGGCAGAGTCCAAAATTTTGCTTTGGCGCGTTTCATCCAATTCGCGCAACACCATGCAACATTGGCCGCGCAAATTTTCGGGCAGGACGCGCGGTGATTCGTTTTCCAGCCACAATTCGAGTTCGCCCAACGGCGCGTCCAACGAATGGCTCAACGGCAAAACTGGAGGCGCATTTGGCATTGGCCGCGCGTCTTTCCAAACGACATGAAGCAGGACGTTCTGGAAATTTGGGTTGCGGTCGTGACCGTGGGCGCGCCAGCCGCCGACGCGCAGGTCAATTTCCACATCACCGGAACGCGGCGCGGCGTCGCCGATTTGAATGACGGCGCCGCGAAAATCCGGCCCGCCTTCGACGCTGGCAAAACCGGGATGTAAAACGCGAACAGTTTTTCCATCCGCAGTTTTGAGCTGGTCGCGGCGCAAGCATTGATGCCGCCAAATGGATTGGAGCAAACGCTCGGGTGGCATATCGTTTGCATCGCGCAAAAGATTTGCCGCGCCGGGAGGTTTGCGCCAAACGGCATAAAAACTTTCAAATGGCAGAGGCACCTTGAAATTGCTTTTGCGCGGACAAGGGGGCAAAGTCAAGCCGGTACGTGAAATTTTGAACGCATCTTATGCCGGATTTGCCTGTTTATAGAAACACTCAGTTGCTTCGTGATGGAGTTTTTGTTGGCCGAAATCATGATTTTCCAGCTAAACTCCGCGAGGTTTCGATGAACGATAACGTGATGATTGAAGTGGCGAACCTGACGAAACGCTATGCGGGTCGCACGGCGGTCGCGGACATTTCGTTCACGGTCGCCCGCGGCGAAATCGTCGGGCTGCTCGGCCCGAACGGTGCGGGCAAAAGCACGACGATGCGGATTCTTGCGTGTTACCTGCCGGCGACATCCGGCACGGTGCGCGTCGCGGGCTTCGACGCGTTCCACGAATCGGCGGAGGTGCGGCGGCGAATCGGTTACATGCCCGAGAACAATCCGCTGTATCCCGAAATGCGCGTGCGCGAATACTTGAAATTTCGCGCGAGGATCAAAGGGCTGGACTGGCGGCGTTTGCGCGAGCGCGTTAACACGGTGATGGAACAATGCGGATTGACGGACGTGAGCCGCCGCATCATCGGGCAATTGTCGAAAGGTTATCGGCAGCGCGTGGGAATGGCGGACGTGCTGGTGCATGATCCGGAATTGCTCATCCTTGATGAACCGACCATCGGCCTCGACCCGCATCAGATTCGCACAGTGCGGCAATTGATCAAAAATCTTGCCCAAGCGCATACGGTGCTGATTTCAACGCACATTCTTCCCGAAGCAGAAATGATGTGCAACCGGGTGCTCATCATGCACAACGGCAAAATTCTCGCCGCCGATACGCCGGAAAATCTGCAACGGCTCATGGCGGGGAGCAGTCAAATCATCGTTGAGCTTGCCGCGCCACCCGACGCGCTGCGCGAATGTTTGTCGCAAGTGCCTGAGATAGAACATTTTACCGTATCGGCGGGTGAAGGTGAATTTCAACACTGCACCCTGACGCCGCGTGATGGATTGGATTTGCGTTCGATCATTTTCACACTGGCATTGCAACACGGCTGGGTATTGCGCGAATTGACGCGTAACCGCCATTCGCTGGAAGACATTTACGTGCAGGTCACGAAGCCGAACGAGGAGGAGGAAGGCGAATGAAAATTTTCTGGACGCTCGCGCGCCGGGAATTGGCGGCGTTTTTCTTTTCCATCACCGGTTACGTCATTATCGCCGCGGTGACGTTTTTGATCGCGTTGAGTTTCGTGGTGCTGATGACGAACCTCGGCAGCGACCCGTCATCAATGCCGGTGACGGAATTGTTTTACCGGACTTACTTTTTCTGGCTCATCGTGCTGCTGGCTGCACCGGTCATCACAATGCGATTGTTTGCGCTGGAAAAACTTTCCGGCACGTTCGAAACACTGATGACGACGCCTGTGGAGGACTTGCAGGTGGTTGCGGCGAAATTCACGGCGGCAATCATTTTTTACACCATAATGTGGATGCCCATGCTGCCGTGCCTCTTTGCAGTGCGGCATTTCACGAATCAGCCGGGCACACTGGACTTGGGTACGATTGGCGGGATGTATCTGGGCGTGTTTCTGGTCGGTTGCCTGTTTTTGTCGCTAGGCTGCTTTGCTTCAGCACTCACACGCAGTCAAATGGCGGCGGCGGCAATCAGTTTCGTGCTCGGCGTAAGTCTGTTCTCACTCGGATTCCTGGCTGAAGCGATTTCGGCAGCGGCGCAATGGAAGATACACGTGTTGTCCTATTTCAACTTGTTCAGCCAGATGGGAGATTTCGCGCGTGGCGTGGTGGACACGCGCACGGTGATTTTTTACGTGAGCCTCACACTGTTTTTTTTGTTTCTGACCCTGCGTGTCGTGGAAAGCCGGCGCTGGAAATAAAATGGCAACCCATCCAAAGCCCCAACCCAGTTTCTTGCCAAGCCGCCGATGGAAAATCGGCTTCGGCGTGGTTGTGCGAACAGTCCTGGTGCTGGCCGTCGTGGTGATGGTGAATTATCTCGGCGGACTTTTCCCCAGACGATTTTATCTCAGTTCGCAAACGCGCGTCGAATTATCCCCGCGCACTGTCAGCGTTCTTCATTCGCTGACAAACCGCATCACCGTGACATTGTACTACGACAGGCAGGATGATTTCTACCCAACCATCGTCGCGTTGTTGAACGAGTATCGCTCGGTGAGCCCGAACATTTCCGTGAGGACCGTGGATTACGTGCGCGACGCCGGCGAAGCGGAGAAAATCAAGGCTCAATATAAACTTAATTCGCCGACCGACAAAAACCTTATCATCTTCGATTGCGACGGACGAACTAAAATTGCCAACGGCAATGCTCTGACGCAGTACACACTGGAGCAAATCCCGAACGAAAAGGAGCGTGAATTTCGCCGCAAGCCGGTCGCGTTTCGCGGCGAGATGATGTTCACCTCGATGCTGCTTGCTGTCACAAATCCCAAGCCGTTCAAGGCATATTTTCTGCAAGGCCACGGCGAGCCGTCGCTCACCGACAGCAGCGAAACCGGCTACCTGAAATTCGCCGCCATTTTGGAGCAAAACTATATTCAAGTGCAGCCTCTTGAATTGTTGGGTGACAATCCCGTGCCGGCGGATTGCAACCTGCTCATCATCGCCGGACCGAGAACCATGTTCTCAAACCTCGAACTGCAAAAGATTGATCAATATCTTTCGCAGGGCGGACGGCTGCTGGCGCTGCTTGACTATTCTTCCATTCGAGAACCGACCGGCATTGAAGACATCCTCAAGCAATGGGGTGTGAACGTCGGCGCCGACGTGGTGCGGGACCCGGAACACACCATTTCCGGCCAGGACGTGATCGTCCTGAACTTCAGCCAGCACCCTGTTGCCAATCCGCTCACACAACTCGCGTTGCAATTGATTTTGCCGCGGCCCGTCAGCCGCATAGACCGGCAAACCCCACCCGCCGATGCGCTGAAGGTGGAAGAGCTTGCCTTCTCCGGCCTCAATTCCGTGCTCGTGGGCGAACGAGGCCTGCCACCGCGTCGTTACCCCTTGATGGCGGCGGTGGAACAAAATTCGGTCAAGGGTGTCGCCAACCCTCGCGGCAGCACGCGCATCGTTGTTGCGGGTGATTCGTTGTTTCTCGACAACCGTCAAATTGAATCCGGCGCTAATCGTAATTTCGTCGGCTACGCGGTCAATTGGTTGCTCGATCGCCCAACCTTGCTCGAAGGCATCGGGCCGCGTCCCGTCACTGAATTCCGGCTCATGATGACACGGGTGCAGCAGCGCAATGTCCGCTGGCTGTTGCTGGGCGCGTTGCCCGGCAGTGTGCTGGCACTGGGTGGATTGGTCTGGCTGCGTCGGAGAAAATAATGAACTCGAAAAACACCTGGATCTGGTTTGTCATCGCCGCGGCTTTGTTCGCGTTCATTTTTGTTTTTCAACATTTCCTGCGGCCACCCATCGCGGAATCGTCCCGCATTCTGCCGGGTTTGCGCCCAAACACCGTCACCAGTGTCCAGGTGATTCCCGCCAACGCGCTCGCCATCTGTGCTGATCGCACGAATGGCGAGTGGCTGTTGACCAAGCCGGTGGTTTATCCCGCACAACCCGCCGCCGTCGAGACTTTGCTGGACTCGTTGCAAAAACTTGCACCTGCCATCCGCATCAGCGCCGCTGAACTCCGCGAACATCGCAACGCCGATGCGGAATTCGGCTTTGAACCGCCGCAAATTTCGCTTGTCGTCGAAGCCGGCAGCCAACACTGGCAACTTCAAGTAGGCAACAAAACTTCACCCGGCGACCAGGTTTTTCTGCGCGTCGTCGGCATTGACGGCGCGTTCGTGGCAGACGCGGATTGGCTCAAATTCATTCCGCACTCGGCCAATGATTGGCGTGACACAGCGCTGGTGAATTTCAACGGCAGCACGCCTGATTGGATTATCCTGACCAACGGCACGAAGGTCATCGAACTCCACTGCGATGCCACGAATCATCTCTGGCGCATGACTCGACCGCTTCTGGCGCGCGCCGACAATAGCCGGATCATCGAGGCGCTCCAACGCCTGCAAATCGCCCGCCTTTCGCAATTCATCAGTGACGACCTGAGGGCGGATTTAAGCGCATTCGGACTGCAACCCGCCGACATTGATTTGTGGCTGGGTTACGGCACGAACTTTACGACCGCCATCCACATCGGCAAAAGTCCCACAAACGACACATCGCAAGTCTATGCCAAACGTGAAGGTTGGAACGCCATTGCGACGACCGCCAAAGAACCTTTGTCGCCGTGGCGCGGCACGGTGAATGATTTCCGCGATCCCTATTTGCTCGAATTGTCCGCTCCCATCGCCGAAATTGAAATGCGAGGCCGGAACAATTTCACCTTGCAGCGGCAAGGCACGAATGACTGGCGCGTGGTTGGGGAAAAATTCCCGGTGGACGCCGGGAGCGTGCAACAGTTCATCAAAATCCTCGCCGGCTTGCGCGTTGCGGAATTCGTCAAGGACGTTGTGACCGCGCCGGATTTGCCGGCCTATGGACTGGCGACGCCCACGTGTCAAATTACTTTGCTTTCGGCGGCGGGCGATACCAACGCCGTCATCGCGCAATTATTGTTCGGCGCGACGCAAGACAAGGAAGTTTTTGTGCGGCGCGCCGACGAGGATTTTGTTTACGACGTGACCTTGGAAGATTTCAATCGCCTGCCTGAAGCGGGCTGGGAATTCCGCGAGCGTCGCATTTGGAATTTTACAGAAAACGACGTGGCGCAGATCACGTTGCATCAAAACGGCGAAACACGACAAATTGTCCGCAACGGGCCTAACAAATGGTCGCTTGCGCCCGGCTCCCAAGGCATCATCAACCCGCCGGCCATCGAGGAAACCATGCACAGGCTGGGCGAACTCACCGCTGCCGGCTGGACCGCTCAAGACGCAACCAACGCCGCGTCATATGGTTTCAAGCCGGATAATTTACAAATCACGGTCGAGCTTAAAAACGGCACAAAAAACACAGTGGATTTTGGCGCAGAGATTCCCGCTGCTCAAACCGCATTGGCCGCCATGACACTCGACGGCGAGCGGTGGGCCTTCGTGTTTCCGCCGGTGCTTTACCAGTTCGTCTTGAGTTATCTCGCCATTCCGGCCAACGTTCCCTGATATGCGCGATCAAACTGGCTTCTGGCGGAAATGCCGGACGCTGTTCCGCCGGCTTCGCCATGCGACAATTTTTGGGGTGCTCGTTTTGATCTGCGCCGGCCTATGGCTCAATAAAATCGGGTTGCCGGATTTCTTGAAACAACCGCTCGTCGCAACGCTTCGCGCACGTGGAATTGAACTGGAATTCGCCCGTTTGCGTTTGAGTTTTACCCGGGGACTGGTGGCGGACAATGTTCACATTGGGCGTGCTCAGATGACCAACAGCCCGGTGTTTTCGCTTCAACAAATTCAATTGCGGTTGAATTATCGCGCGCTGCTGCATCGTCACTTGCAAATTGACGGACTCGTCTTGCGCCAGGGTAAATTAGTCTGGCCGCTCTCGCCGACGAACGCGCTTGTGCTCGACCACATCCAAACCCATTTGTGGTTTCAACCGAACGACACGTGGTCACTGGATAATTTTCAGGCTGACTTCGCGGGTGCAAAACTCTCGGTGTCCGGCGACATCGCCCACGCTTCAGCGTTGCGTGACTGGAAAATTTCCCATGGCCCAACGACCAACGCCGCTGCGTGCCAGGCGGGCTTGCAAAAATTTGCCGACACACTGCGCCAAATCCACTTTGCCGGCGCGCCGCAATTGAGTTTGGCCGTCAATGGCGACGCGTGCGATCCTCTTTCATTTTTGGTCCGCCTGATGGCCAATGCCCCCTATGTGGACACGCCATGGGGACTCGCGCAGGGAATTCAATTCGCCGCCAGGTTGAAAGCGTGCCCCGGAACGTCCTCAAATTCCGACCCGTCGTGGGCTTGGTGGACAAACGCACAACCGTATCAGCTCGAATGGGCCGCGCAGGTTTCGCAATTGAAATCAGAGAAACTGGACGCGCGTTCGGTTTCATGCAGCGGGTTTTGGCGCGCGCCGGAACTGGCTGTCACAAATTTGTCCGCCAAATTGGATGGAGGCCAACTCAATGCCAGCATGCAATTGAACGTCGGCACGCGCGAGTTCACATTCACCAATTCATCGTGCTTTGATCCGCGCGCGATTGCCGCACTGTTGACTGAAAAAACACAGGACTGGCTCGCGCAATTTTCGTGGACACATCCGCCATCGCTGCAAGCCGGCGGTTCGCTGATTTTGCCGGCGTGGACCGGGCACCAGCCCGACTGGCGCGATGCCGTGCAACCGACGGTGCGGCTCGCCGGCGAATTCATTGTGACGAATGGCGCGTTTCGCGGCGTCACCGTTGACCTGGCGCGCGGGCATTTTTCCTATTCAAACCTCGTTTGGCGCCTGCCGGATCTCGTCGTGACGCGGCCCGAAGGCGCACTGGCACTTGCCAACATCGAGAATGACAGCACAAGAAATTATCACTGGCACGTGCGCGGCGTGTTGAATCCGGAGGCCATCCAGCCTCTCCTGACCACGAGCCATGCCGAACGGAGCTTGAAACTTTTCACGTTCACCAAACCGTTGTTTCTGGACGCGGACGTGCGGGGTCGTTTGCATGATTACGACAGCATTGGCGCAGCCGGGCGCATGGCGCTGACGAATTTCACGATTCGCGGTGAAACCGTGGGCAGCGTTGAAAGCACGTTCCACTACACAAACCGGTTTCTCGAATTTTTCCAGCCGCATTTGCAAACCGGCGCACAAACGATGACTGCCGACGGCATCGCGGTGGATTTCAATTTGTGGCGGATTTATTTCACAAACGGCTTCAGCACCGCCAATCCGGGAGCGGTGGCGCGCGCCATTGGACCGAAGGCCGGCAAAATAATGGAGCCGTATCGCTTTGGGCGGCCTTACATGGTGCGCGTGAACGGTTACGCGCCGTTGCGCGGCGTGGACGACGCGGATTTGCGGTTCGACGTGGACGACGCGTCTTTTGAGTGGCTGAAGCTCAAAACGCCACGCATCACCGGAGAAATTCGCTGGCTGGGTCGGACGTTGATTTTGAGCAATTTGACGGCGCCGTTTTACGGCGGGAATGCGAATGGCTCTGCCCACTTTGATTTTCGTCCTAAGGAAGGCGCGGATTTTGGATTTACGGCCAACGTCAGAAACGCGGACCTACATCTATTGGCAAATGATTTGTCATCGCCCGCAAATCATTTGGAAGGCGCGTTGAGCGGACGGTTCGTCCTGACGAGCGCGAACTCGAAAGATTGGCGGACATGGAATGGATACGGTCAGGCCAATCTGCACGACGGATTGATTTGGGATGTCCCGATCTTCGGCATTTTGTCGCCGGTATTGAACACTGTCACGCCGGGTCTTGGCAGCAGCCGCGCAACAGACGCCACGGCGCGATTTGCCATGACCAATGGCGTGGCATTTTCGGACAATCTGGAAATCCATTCGACGATGATGCGGTTGCAATATTCGGGCTCCGTGGATTTGCAAAGCCGGGTGAACGCACACGTTACCGCCCAATTGCTGCGCGACACGTGGATGGTCGGCTCGTTCATCAGCACCGCGTTGTGGCCGGTAAGCAAATTGTTTGAATACAAAATCACCGGCACGCTTGAAAAACCGGAGAGCGAACCGGTTTACATTCCCAAATTTCTGCTGATGCCGCTGCATCCGATTCGCAGCTTGCAGGAAATGCTTTTCATCGGCATGGACACCAACCAGCCGCCGATGAAATGATATTCTTCTCTGCGATAATCGGCGCATTTTTCGCATGGTAGGGTCGCGCGGCCCGCGCGTCCGGCGGAAGTTTCCGTCTCCCACCCCGGTCGCCTCGTCCGCCTTCATTCCATTTCGTCGCGGCAAGGCGAGGGCGACCCTACCCCTCATTGCAAACCACTGGCGGTTATGGATTGGGCAGCGCGACGGTATTGGTATCAACCGAACCGACATGCTTCCACCGCCATGGACCAGAATTGGCGTGTTTTTGCTCGGCTTCAGCGCGTTTCTGTTCCGCCTTTTTCTCTGCTTCAATCTGTTTGCGTTCGTAAATGGTATCTTCCGCTATGGCAGCGGAAATGCCCGGCAGCCGTTCCTGTTCCTTGACGGCTTGGGCGGCAGCGAGTTCGGGCGTCCTCAAAACCGTCGGGCGTATCAGCACAACGGTTTCACTGCGTTTTTTTGCATCGGTGCTCGAGGAGAACAGATAGCCGAGCAGCGGGATGTCTTGCAAAAGGGGAATTCCATTCTTGGTTTTGCTCTTCTCCGAACGGATAAAGCCGCCAAGCATGATGGTGTCCTTGTTTTTCACGGCGATTTCCGAAGAGAGTGTTCGTTTGATGGTGTTGGGCACGTTGCCAACGTTTTCAATTGGGGTATAACCATTGAGTTCATCAATTTCCTGGTTGATGTCCATCACGACGAGGCCGTCAGGATTGATGAACGGCGTGACATCCAGTTCGACACCCACCGACAATTGCGAATAGCTGGCGCTGTTACCATACTGCGAGCCATAGGAATTACCGGTGACATACGGCACAGTTTGGCCGACAAAGAATGAAGCCGCTTTCGCCTGCGAAGTCTGGATGCGCGGACGTTGGATGACCGTAGCGCTGTTGTCACTGGCGGCTGCCGCCAGCGCCACGTCCCAAGTGGGGCCAATATTTCCAAAGTAGCTCAATCCACCGGGCAGACTGTTGAGAAAATTGCTGGTGGTGTTGGCGCCGATGTGGCCGCTCAGGAAATCCAAGAACGATTGACCGTTATTCATCCCTCCGGCGCCAATGATGTTCTGGAGAATGTTGCTACCAGTCGCATGACCCTGAAATGTTTTTGGATTCTGCGCCACAGAAACCCCCAGACTAAGGTCTTTATCCAACGACACGTCAATGATGACCGCCTCGATGAGCACCTGTGCAAGCAGCACGTCCAGCTTTCCAACAACTTCCTTGATCCGTTCCATGTCTGGCCGGGTTGCGAAAACGAGCAGCGAATTGCTCCGCTCGTCGGCAATGATTTTTGTCTGGCCAAAAATCTGGATTTGCTCCGGCGTTCCCGATGCCGCGCGGTTGATGATGGACTGAAGCCGCTGACTGAAAGTGCCGCCGCCAGTTGCCGCCGTGCCGGTTGCCGGCGTGCCCGGCGTTCGCGGCTGGTATTGACCCGGTGTAGTAGTCCCCGTCGTTGTGCCGCCGGGGCGCGCCACACCGCTGATGGGTGTCGTGGCAGTTGAGCCGCCGAAGCTGACCGTGCTTCCCCCGCTGCCACCGAGGCTGTTCAGGGCATTGGCGATGTCGTCGGCCAGCGCGTATTTGATGGGAATGACTTCAGAGATGTATTCCGCCGGCACCGACACATCCACTTGATCAATCATTTCCAGCATTCGCTTGACGTTTTCGGCGTTGTCGCGAAGCACGAGAATCCCATTGCTGTCAATGGACAGAATGGAATTCTGCAATTTGGCAAACGGCTGAAGAATCGGCGTCATTTCGCTGGGCTTGACGTATTTCAACTGGACGATGTGCGTAACATACTGGCCGACATCGGGCAATTGTGCGGCGGTTTCCTTGTTGAACGGCGCAGCTTCCTGATTGGCCTGCGTCGACGGCACGGCCTTCACAAATTTGTCGCCCACGTTGATGAGCGCGACGCCGTTGAGCGCAAGCACTGCCTGCAACGCCTGAATCACCTCGCTCCTGGTCAATGATGTTTCCGTGTGAAGAATAATTTTTGCCTGTGGCAAACCCGCCCGCAACAGCGTCCGTCCAACATATCGTGCATAAACATCAAGCACTTGATCCAGGTCCACGCCCTGAAAATTGATGTCGCCGGCAGGGATCATTTCCTCTTTGGGCCCCGGCGAAGGCAGCGGAGCAGCAGGTTCGTTCATGGCTGGCGGCAAAGGTAGCGCCGGCGGAGCAGCAGGCACGGTCAACAAGGCCTGCGGCAACGGAAGCGCCGGCGGAACGGCGGATAGGTTGGTCGCGGCGCTGGCGACAGTATTTGTCGCCGGCATGCCGGGACGTTGCGGCACGGGACGCAGGTTGGGCGGCGTTTGCGCCCGGAGGTCAAGGCTGGTTAAAAATGCGAGCAGGATGAGTGCGGTTGTTTTCACGGTTATTTTGATTTTGCGGTTGCGGTCTCTAAATGATTGGTCGTCCCCATTTTTTGATAGCTGGCGACGAGCCGGATGTTGGCATTGAGATGCTGATGCGCCGAGTCGGGTTGCAATTCCAAGTCGCGCACCCGAATCATGGAGGCGCTGGAACCCAGTTTGTAAAGAAAATCAACCAGTTGCTGGTCGGTCGCGGTGACGTTGATGTTTTGCACCAGTTCGACAAAAAATTCGTTCGTGTGGGTCGTTTGCCGCGAAGTGCTGACGATGCCAACACTGCTCTCTGCAGATTGTGACTGAATTGCGCGCATGAAATTGATGGCCTGGTCTTCCGGCGCTATGAATTCGCCCTGATTCTCCAGGTTTTTTACCTGCGTTTGGAGACCCGCCACCCCGGCAATCGTCGTTTGATACAGCCCCAGTTTTCGGCGGGAATCTTCCAGCTGACGCTGCAACCTGCCCCAATCCGAAAAATGCGGCCAGACAAACACAAAATTCAGCACAAGAAACAAAATGACCAAAACGCCGACGGCCAGCCGGCGTTCCAGCGGACGCAATTGCGCGAAAAATCTCTTCATGGCACATCCTTCCCGCGTTGAAGTGGCAGGCCGAAGTTCCAAGTCACCGTGTTGCCATTCTGATGATAAACAAGCGGCTCGCCGCCCGCGGAGCTGAACACCGGCTGGCCGTTCAGCCTGGCCTTTTGCAATCCACTGTTAAAATCAAAAAGGCTGCTGACTTGTGCCGGCGTGGTTGTGCCGCCGAGGGAAAGCTTTTGACCATCCGAAAAACTAAACCGCTGCAACGAAATGCCGTCCGGTAATTGTTCCGCAACGATTTTCCAGCAGTCCAGCGCGGCGTATTTCAAATCCTGCCGTTCCTTGAGCACATCAAATCGCGCCTTGAGCTGTAGCGCATTGGTGTAGCTGAGACTGATGTCCGCAACATCCCGCTCCACGCGGTGGGTGCGGATGGACAGCACATAAGTCGCGCAAAAATAAATCAGCACAGCCACTGCATACAATACGCCGGCGGCAACCAACCCGCGCAGCCACAAACGGTCAAAGAATTGTTGACGGTAACGCACGGAAAATTCCTGCGGCAGCAATGCGGCGTGCGTCCCGCCTTGCGGGATTTCCACAGAACGGCAGGCTGTGCGCGCAGCCAATTCCTCCAACGGCAATGGCGGCACGACATGCACCGGCTCACCCAAACCCAACCGTAGGGCGTTTTCCCATTCCGTGGCAACGGCGCCTTCGGCGATCAAGTGCCAGGACGGCGGCGCGGCCAGCCAGCCTTCCAATTCACCGGCCCAAGCCAACTGTGCGAGTTGCTCTTTCAAACTTTTTACGGGGTCGCCGCCAGGCAGCAGCACAATCACGCTCAAATTTCGCAGCGCGCCGCCGCGCCACCAAGCCACGAGCGCGGCATTCTGGCCGTGAAAGGCCGATGGATAAATCCATGCGTCCGCCGCCGCTTCGCCCTGGCGCGACGAGCCGTCTCCCGCCGCAGGCATGGCTTCCAATTGATCGAGCATCGGCGCTTCGAGCCGGTCGGCGAGGTAACCCCGGTCTTCGAGCTTGCCCAGAAATTCTTCAACAGCGTGGCGGGCGGCAATCACAACAACGACCGTTTGCAAGTCGTCCGGCTTGGGTTCACCGGAACCCGCCGTGTCTTCCGCTGCTTCGCTTCGACGCGGCAAAATATGAATCGTCCAGACGATTTGCGTGACGGGTATCGGCGAGAGTTTTTCCAACTGCAACTCCACCATCGCCAGCGTTTCCCCGAAACCGCTCCTGGGCAATTCAATGACGCGGAGAAAAACATTCTCGGGCGGCAGCCACGCGACATTCAGTTTTGGCTGCCACAACGAACGCCATGTTTTGGCAATGACGTTGAATGGCAACGATTCGCCCGGCGCGGCGTGATGCTCGCGGTTGAGCGCGAAACCGCCGCCCTTGGCGTCAAATTGCCAGAGGCGATGCGCGCCATCGGCGACTTGGAGAATGTTGCAGAATTGCCAGCGAGCCATATCAGCAAATTTTGAATTTCAAACTCCGAATTCCGAATTAAAAAAGAAACCGCGCTGGAATTGGCTTCCCCGGCAATTCGCAATTCGCAATTCGCAATTCGCAATTCTTTTCATCATGTCTTGACCCACATTTCAGTTTTGGTGTCACCGACGAATGCGTCCAGATGCTCCTCGATTTGCGTGACGCGCAGAACCTCCTCGATGGTCGTCTCGCCGTTCTTCACCTTGGTCCAGCCGTCGGTGCGGAGTGTGCGCATTCCCTGCTCGATGGCTTTTTGGGCAATCGTCGTGGAGGGCGCGTGGTTCAAAATCAGCGGGCGCATTGATTCATTAAGAATAAGCAATTCATAAATGCCCTTGCGGCCTTGATAACCGAGTTGCCGGCAATCTTCACAACCGGCGCCATGCCAGAATTTCGCCGTGCCAATCTCATCTTCCGGGAAACCGATTTTCTGCAAATAGTCGCGCTCGACCTTCTGCTCCGTTTTGCAGTGCGGACAAATCGTGCGGACGAGGCGTTGCGCCATGACGGCCTCGACCGACGACGCCACAAGAAACGGCTCAATGCCCATGTCAATGAGCCGCGTGAACGCGCTCGGCGCGTCGTTCGTATGCAACGTGCTGAACACCAAGTGGCCGGTGAGCGACGCCCGAATGGCGATTTCGGCGGTCTCCAGGTCGCGGATTTCGCCGACCATGATGATGTTCGGGTCCTGGCGCAAAATGTGGCGCAAACCCATCGCAAACGTCAGACCGATTTCCGGCCGCACCGCAATTTGGTTGATGCCTTTGAGTTCGTATTCGACTGGTTCCTCGATGGTGATGATGCGTTTGTGAACCGAATTGATCGCGCTCAAAAAGGCATAAAGCGACGTGGATTTGCCCGAACCGGTCGGACCGGTGACAAGGAAAATGCCGTGCGGCTTGATAATGATGTCGCGAATCATCGCCTCGTCGTTTGGCGCGAAACCCAGTTTGTCGAGGCTCAAGAAGATTTTCCCGCGTGTCAGCAAACGCAGCGAAACGCTTTCGCCATAAACCGTTGGCACGGTCGAAACCCGGATGTCAATTTCCTCGCCTTTGATGCGGACGTTGATGCGGCCATCCTGCGGCAGGCGTTTTTCCGAAATGTTCATGCCACTCATCACTTTGATGCGCGAAATGAGCGCGGCCTGAAAGCGCTTGAGTTGCGGCGGCATCGGCGTCTGATGCAAAATGCCGTCAATGCGGTAACGGATGCGCAACTCGTCCTCCGCTGGTTCGAAGTGGATGTCTGTCGCGCGGTCCTTGAACGCCTCCCAAATGATTTGGTTGACGAATTTGATGACGCTGGCTTCCTGATCGTCCTCGGTGATTTCCTTGTCGCTGGCGATTTCCAATTCCATCGGCTCACTTTCGCCGAGTTCGTCGAGCGTTTCCGCGCCGACGCCGTAGTATTTTTTGAGCGCCTTTTCAATTTCGGTTTTCGGCGCGAGCGCGAACTGGACCGGCATGTGCGCGTCGAACTGCACCGCGTTCATCATCGCCGCGTTGAATGGATCGCTGACGACAACCTGCAACGTGCCGTTGTTCACGGCAGCCGGCAGCACGGAGTATTGAAAGGCGACCTTCGTGGAAATTTTGCCGCGCGCCTCTGTTGGAATCATATATTTGTGCAAATCCACAAACGGCCAGCCGAGTGCCTTCGCCAGCCGCAGAAGAAAAACGTCCTCCGCCAGGCCGCGCTCGCGTGCAATGAATACCAGCAATGGCTCTTGCGAACCATTGTCCACCGCCGCGCGCCATGCCTTGCGCCAGTCGTCGAATTGATCGGGAGCGGCTTCGGCAACCGACGCGACAAGATTTCTTACGGAGCTAAAGGCCATTTGTTGCTCTGGGTTTAACAGCCAAAACCGTGAAAAGTTGCGGAATCCCGGAAGATTGACAAACCCGGACTGTAGAACGGCTAAATGCGAATTTTCACGAATTCCAGTAAATTTATCCTGTAAAAATGAATTTCAATTCGAGCCAATTAGTGTAATTCATGTCTTGGTTTTACCGTGAAACAATTCGCCACCGTCACCGTCATCGGGCGTGACAAAACCGGCGTCATCGCCCGCGTCACCGCTTTTCTTTTCCAACAAAAGGCCAACATTGAGGCGCTCGAAGAACAAGTCACGCGCGGACAGTTCAGCATGACGCTCCAGGCTTCATGGCACGCCAGCGATTGTAACATCGCAAAACTCCATGCCGGTCTCGACGCGCTTGCCAAACAGCTCGGCATGGAAATCAAACTTCGCTGGACCGACCCGCGCCGCCGTCAGCGCTTTGCCATCGTGGTCACAAAGGAAATGCACTGCTTCGAGGCGCTCATGGCCGCATACCGCCGCCGCGAAATCAAGGCCGACCCGCTTCTCGTTTTGAGCAACCGCCCTGACCTTGCGTCGCTTGCAAGAAAATTCAAGCTGCCGTTCGCGCACATCCCATGGAACGACCGCGCCAAAGCTGAAACGCGCGCCCTGCGTTTGCTTGAACAGCACGAAATTGATTTCATCGTGCTGGCGCGGTTCATGAAAATTCTCTCGCCGAATTTCGTGTGGCGTTACAAAAACAAAATCATCAACGTCCATCCGTCGTTGCTGCCAAGTTTTCCCGGCCCGCAGGCGTATCGGCAGGCGTATGAGCAGGGCGTGAAAATCGCCGGCACCACGGCACACTTCGTTTCGATGCGGCTGGACGAAGGACCGATCATCGCGCAGGACTCGTTCCAGATTCGTCCCGGCATGTCGCTCAAGGAACTCGTCGCGCGCGGCCAGCAACTCGAAGCCGGCGTGCTCGTCAAAGCCGTGAAACTTTTTCTCGGAAAACAGCTCGACGTTTATTGGGGCGTGGTGAAGGAAGTGTAAGGGGCACACATCTCTGCGCTTGACCTGTCGGCGTTTTACGGCGGAAATACACCCATGATTACCCGAAAAAATCTTATCGTGACTGTGGCTGCCCTCGTTACCGCGGCTGCGGTTGTGGCGTGGGCCCAATCATCGGCCCAACCGGTGATGCACGCGTCGGTTTTCAGCTGGGCCGGCTTCAAGGCCGAGCCGACGAAGGCCGGTTCGCGGCGGGAGTGCTTTGACGCGCGCACCGCCACGCTCGACCGGCTGGAGTGTCACGTCACCACGCTCAATCCGGGCGAAGCGCCGCACCCGGCGCACCAACACCCGGAGGAGGAAGTGCTCATCGTCAAGGAAGGCGTTCTGGAGGCGATGCAAAATGGCCAGACCAACCGCGTGGAGGCGGGTGGAATCATCTTTCAGGCATCGAACGAAATACACGGCCTGCGGAACCCGGGCACCAACCAAGCCGTTTATTACGTCATCAAGATTTATCCGCACGATTTGGTGAAGCCCAAGGCGCAGTAGGTTCCCACCCCGGATTGAAATCTGTTTGGCGCGAACTGAAAGAGTTCGCGGAAAGGCACGATCTGCCTTTTCCGGGCAGCCGCATTTTGCGGGATGACGGGGATTCGATGGATTTTGTCCATAGGTTGTGGCAGCAGAAACAGCCGCCTAAACCTGTTGTGCCAACGCTTGAATTGTTTACAGAGTCGTCGCGCCCGCCACGTCATTGGGGCATCAACGAGTAAGGTCTTTTGGGGTTTGCGTTGGCGCTGTTTCAGGCCTAGGATGCGAGTGGCGAAAGCTGACTTTGCGGATATGTGTTTCTCGCGGCGGTGATTCTCGTCGCGCGGCACAGACCGGGTAAGACGCACACGAAATGGTTGGGCCCGCCCTGCGCCACCGTCCGAGTGGGGCACAGACTTGTTCAGTCTTGTGCAGAAGTCAGAGTTGCTTTTCGTAAGAATGGACAAACAATAAAACGTCCGTGACATAATGGGCGCATAGAAAGTGGGAAACTTATGTTAAAGAAAATGATGAAAAGCGGCGGCAACACCCGAAAACAAACCTTCTCGTTCAGCGCACCAAGCGCACTAAGCGTGCAATTGGTCGGCGACTTCACGCGGTGGGAGGAATGTCCCATCAACCTGCAAAAAGGCCTGGATGGCGTGTGGTGGATTGTAGTCGAGTTGAAGCCGGGAACACATCACTATCGCTTCCTTGTGGACGGTCAGTGGAGTGATGATCCGGAATGCACTCTCCATGAGCCGAATCCTTTCGGTGGCAAAAATATGGTGCGGCATGTGAAGTAAGCGCCTCCGCGCCGATCACAGCCCAAGGTGGAAAACCGGGAATCATGTGTGCGGTGTTGAAAACACACCGGAGATGTAAGTATTGTCTTTCAACGCCCGTTGATTAGACAGTGAAAATCAAATCCGAGGCATTACAATCCATTCATAAATTGCCGGTGAAATAAAAAATTGTCATGACCGACATGATTGCCGCCACCGCTGCCGTTTCTCATCCGAAGTCAGCCATTTTGGTTATTTTTGCCGTCACTTACGTTGGAATTGCGATGGGGCGTGTGCCGGGATTGAAACTCAATCGCGCGGGCATTGTGCTGCTGGGCGCCATTGCCATGATGATTTTTAGCGGCATTGGCACAACCGATGTCGTTTCCTGCATCAACTGGCCGACCATTTTTCTGCTCTTCGGATTCTTTGTCATTTCAGCCCAACTCCGATTGTCAGGATTTTATGACAAAGTGGCCAATGGCATTGCGGCGCGACTCGGACATCCTGCATGGTTTCTACTTGTCCTGATGGCGGTGACCGGCGGGCTGTCCGCCTTCCTCAATCACGACATCGTTTGCTACGTCTTTGCGCCGATCGCCGGGGCCGCGCTTCTGCGCAAACAAATCAATCCCGTCCCATTTTTGATCGCGCTGGCGATTTCGAGCAACATCGGCGGGGCGGCGACGCTCATTGGCAATCCGCAGGACATGATGATTGGACAGGTCGCTCACCTCAGTTTTGGCCGTTATCTGTTTTGGAGCAGCGTCCCGGTCATTTTTGCCATGGCCGCCGCTTACGGAATCATCTGGATACTCTCGCGCAAAACGTTGCAATCTTCTTTGCCCGCCCCGGATGAATTGAAATATCAAGTCTATCCGTTCAATCGGCTTCACACGATCAAGGGACTGATCATTCTCGCGGTGGTCATCGGCCTGTTTTTCTCGCCGTTGCCCAAGGAAATCATCGCCCTTGCCGCCGCCGGCATTCATTTGGCGAGCACCAAGTTTCGCACCGATGATTTGCTGGGGTTGGTGGACTGGCCAATTCTTGTTTTGTTCATGGGACTGTTCGTCGTCACCGGCGCTTTTCAATCCGCCGGCTACGGCGACCAGACCATGCAATGGCTGGCGCACGGCGGATTCAATCTCAACGCTCCAGTCACTCTGGCTCTGACAACAGCGGGGTTGTCCAATCTGATTAGCAATTCGGCGGCCGTGATGCTGCTGCTCAAAGTCATCAACCTTTCGCAGCCCGCCGCGGCTTACATTCTGGCGCTGGCCAACAGCTTTGGCGGAAGCCTTATCATCATTGGCAGCGTGTCCAACATCATCGTGGTCCAACAAGCGCGGGCGCTGGGCATCAAAATTTCCTTCTGGGATTTTGCCCGATTGGGCATTCCCGTGACGTTGGCCGCGCTGGCCGGACTCATCGCCTGGATTGCCCTGGCTGCTTAGCCGGAAAATATTTGCGCGAAGCCGGCTTGCTCCTCGACTCGCCGCGCCAAAATGATACGTTGTTAGCGTGAATGGGCTTTTAATCGGGCTTTTGGGCACGCTGGTGGCAATGAACCAGGCGTCGGCGGCCAGCAACGTCATCCAGCAAAGCACCAGCATCCCGGTTTCGATTTCCAATTCCAATAATCTTGCAGAAACGGAATTGGATGAATTGATGGCCGCGGATGACGCGGCGCAAGCGGAGGTGAGCAAATGGATCCGGGACAATAATGCGTTCGCAGCACAAGGCGCGGGCGAGTCGAAGGAAGCATTGAACCGGCGCATCATGGCCCGGCTGAACGTTGTCCGCAAAGGCTACGAAGATTTTTTGCGGCGTTATCCGGACTCTGCAAGCGGACACGTCGCCTATGGCAGTTTTTTGAATGACATCGGCGAGGAAGAAGCCGCCATGCGGCACAACGAAAAGGCCAGCCAGCTCGACCCAAAAAATCCGGCGGCTTGGAACAATCTCGCCAACTATTACTGCGAAAACGGCTTGCTCACGAACGCCTTCACGGATTACGCCAAAGCAATTGAGTTGAATCCGATCGAACCGGTGTATTACGAAAATTTCGCGACGGTGGTTTATCTTTACCGGAAGGACGCAAGGGAGTTTTACCACATCAACGAGCAACAGGTTTTTGACAAGTCACTCGCGCTCTATCGCAAGGCCATGCAACTCGACCCTGAGAATTTCCGGCTCGCGACCGATTATGCGGACAGTTACTACGAAATCCGCCCGCTCCGCACCAACGAAATGCTTGCGGCCTGGAGCAACGCGCTTCAAATCGCCCACAACGACATCGAGCGTGAGGGTGTTTATATCCATCTCGCCCGAACCAAAATGCTGGCCGGACGTTTCGCCGAAGCCCGCGCGCAACTGGATGCGGTCACCAATGCGAACTACTCCGATCTCAAACACACCCTCGAACGCGCCATTACCTGGCGTGAAAACAAGGCGACGAATGCGAGTGCTGTAAACACTTCAACGAATGTTACTGCTCCAACCAATTCATCGCCAAAGGCGGAATGAAGAAAGCTTTCTGGAACCTCAGGCTTTCCTTGTATTCCGCGTTTTTCAGCTTTGTGCCTTTGTGTCTTTGTGGTGAAATGAATGTGGCATGAGCTTTTACGATAAATTGAAGTTTGATTCGAACGGCCTGATTCCCGCCATCATTCAGGAACAAGGCACCGGTCGCGTCCTGATGATGGCGTGGATGAACCGCGCCTCGCTGGAAAAGACCGTCGCCACTGGCAAGACGCATTTCTGGAGCCGCTCACGCCAGAAATTATGGATGAAGGGTGAAACCAGCGGCCACGTGCAGCAGGTCAAGGACATTGCCTTTGACTGTGATGGCGACGTATTGCTCATTCAAGTGGAACAAACCGGCGTGGCGTGTCATGAAGGTTACAAATCGTGCTTTTTCCGCTCGGTCGAAAGCGGCGGCAAGTCATTCAAAATAACAGAGCCGCAAGTCAAAACGCCGGAACAAATCTACAAGAAAAAATGAATCGGGCGGGATGTTGAACGAAGAAACATTTTGTGGTGCCGACCAAACCGTTTAAGCTGCCAACCGCATGTATTCGCCAACGCTCGATGAATTTTTGAAGCTGGCCGCGCAGGGCAACGTGATTTCCGTCACGTGCCGCCTGCTGGCCGACATTGAAACGCCGCTCTCGGCCTATCGGAAAATCCGCGGACAGGGTGAATCGTTCCTGTTCGAGTCGGTCGAAGGCGGCGAACATCTGGGACGCTACTCGTTTGTCGGTTGCAATCCGCGCGCCGTCATCAAACAAACCGGCGACCGCGTTGAAGTCATTGAAAATGGGAAAGTTGTCGAATCATTCGAAATCACAGGTAGGGCGGGCAGTCCTCTGCCCGCCGAACCACGGCGCGCTGGGGACAGCGCGCCCTACCAGGTCACGGACGGCCTGGTCGTTGTCGAACGCGTGATGAAGAAATATCACGCGGTTTCGTTGCCCGGTCTGCCCCGGTTCACCGGCGGCGCGGTCGGCTTCATCGGATACGAATTCATTCATGATATCGAGCCGGTTGTGCCGCGTCCGCCAAAGGATGAATTGGGCACGCCCACGATGGTTTTCCTCGTCGCCGACCAATTGCTCATTTTCGATCGTGTGGCGCAAACCATCATCGTTTTGGTCAACGCGTTCCTTGATGATGCTGCGAATCCAACTGAAGCTTACGAAAATGCCGTCGCGGAAGTGGAGCGGCTGGTGTCGCTGCTCGAACAGCCGAGCGAGCACAATCCGGTGAGCGTGCCGGACGCAATGCCGGCGGTAGCATTCGAATCGAACATGCCGGAGGAAAAGTTTTACGCCAACGTCCTCAAGGCCAAGGAATACATCACGGCGGGAGATATTATTCAGGTCGTGGGTTCCCATCGCTTTTCCATAACAACCAAGGTGTCGCCCATTGATGTTTACCGCGCGGTGCGTTCCATCAATCCGTCGCCGTATATGTTTTTGCTGGAGCTGGACGGTTTCTCGCTCGTGGGCGCGTCACCGGAAATCCATGTGCGTTGCGAGGACGGCAAGGTTGAAATCCGCCCGATTGCCGGAACGCGACGGCGTGGAAAAAATGAGGAGGAAGATTTGGCTTTGGAAAAGGAATTGCTCGCTGATCCGAAGGAACGCGCCGAACACGTCATGCTCGTGGATCTCGCGCGCAACGACATCGGGCGCGTCTGCGCTTTTGGCAGCGTGCAGGTAAAGGAACTGATGACCATCGAGCGTTACAGCCACGTCATGCACATCGTGACACAAGTCGAAGGAAAACTTTCCGCCGACAAAACGCCTTATGATTTGATGCGTGCCACGTTCCCGGCGGGCACCGTCAGCGGCGCGCCGAAAATCCGCGCCATGCAGATTATTTCCGAGCTCGAACAGACCGCGCGTGGACCGTATGCCGGCTGCGTCGGCTATTTTTCATTCAACGGAAATTTGGACACGTGCATCACCCTGCGCACCGCCTTGCTCAAGGACGGAAAAGCTTACGTGCAAGCCGGTGGCGGCTGGGTGAGCGATTCGACGCCCGAAGGCGAATTTCAGGAAACGGTCAACAAATCCATGGCCATGCGCAATGCCGTGGCCATGGCGGAAAGTTTTGGGCGTTGACGCACGAGACCGGCAAAATTGTTTGCTGTAGCCGCGCTTTTTGTTAATGTGGGCTTTACTTAAGAAAGTATGAGGCGTTGGCATTTCATTACCATTACGGGACTGCTCCTGGGTGTGACGACCCAAGCCGCACAAGTCGGGCTGATTAAAATTGATGGCGCCATCGGCCCGGCCACAGCCAGTTACATCTCCCGCGCGATTGACGTGGCAACGGCGCAAAATGACGAGTGCCTCATCATCCAACTCGACACGCCGGGCGGCCTGCTCGAATCCACCAAACAAATCGTCCAGACCTTTTACGCCTCAAAAGTGCCGACGGTTGTTTATGTCGCCCCCTCCGGCGCGAGCGCGGGCAGCGCGGGCGTGTTCATCACCCTGGCGGCTGATGTTGCCGCAATGGCGCCAAACACCAGCATCGGCGCGGCGCATCCGGTTGAAATTGGCACTGGCGGCACTGTCGAAAAGACCGATGACGTGATGAAGCAAAAACTGGAGAACTACACCTCCAGTTTTATCGAAACCATCGCGGACAAACGGCATCGCAACGTCGAATGGGCCAAATCCGCCGTCGTCGAAAGCAAGGCGACAACCGCCGAAAAGGCGCTCGACATCGGCGTCATCGACCTTATCGCGGATGATATGCCGGACCTGCTCAAGCAACTCGATGGACGCGAAATCGGCGACAAGACGCTCCACACCACGAACGCCAGTGTCATGGAAATTCCCATGAAACCGTGGGAGCGCTTTGCCCAACTGTTCTTGCGACCGGAAGTCATGTTCATCCTGATGCTGGTGGTGATTTACGGGTTCATCGGCGAGTTAAGCCATCCGGGTGCAATTCTGCCGGGCGTTGCGGGCGCCATCGCCCTGATCCTCGTGCTTTACATGTCATCCATCCTGCCTGTCAACGTCACCGGACTCGTATTGATCGGGCTGGCGATCGCGTTGTTCATCGTGGATATTTTTTCACCGACGCATGGTGTGTTGACTGCGGGTGGCATTGTGTCATTTTTCCTCGGCGCAATGATGTTGTTCAACCACACCGGGCCGGACTTTGGATTATCACTGTCCTGGGTTATTTCGGCGACGCTCGTCACGGCGGCGTTCTTTGTGTTCGTCGTCGGCGCCGGTTTGCGCGCGCAGTTCAAACCGATTCGCGCCGGCAGGGAAACGATGCTCGGCAAGACTGTGAATGCGCTTTCCCGGATTGACTCACGGGGCGGCAAGGTATTTATCGAAGGCGAAAACTGGAATGCCGTCAGCGATGTCGTTATCGAAAAAGATCAACCCGTCGAAGTTGTCGGAATCGAAGGGCTGACATTGAAAGTAAAACCTAAAAAACATAACGGAGAAAAATTATGGACGAATTCATCGGTGGTATAATCCGTGTTATCGGGCCTTGGGCCGTGGCGGCCATTATTCTGGCGGTCATCGTGCTGCCGCAGGCGCTGCGCATTTTGCGCGAATACGAGCGCGGTGTCATTTTCCGCCTCGGCAAACTGCTCGGCGCAAAAGGGCCGGGGCTGATTTTCCTTATTCCCATCGTGGACAAGATGGTGCGGATGGATTTGCGCGTCGTGACCATTGACGTTTCCAAGCAGGAAATCATGACCAGGGACAACGTGCCCGCCACGGTGGACGCGGTGGTTTATTTTCGCGTCGTTGATCCGATGGCGGCGGTGGTGAAGGTGGAGAATTTCTGGAAAGCGACTTCGCTCATCTCGCAGACGACGCTGCGCAGCGTGCTGGGGCAGTCGCCGCTGGACGACCTGCTTTCGCAACGCGACATCATCAACCAGAAGTTGCAGGAAATCATTGATCGCCAGACCGAACCGTGGGGCATCAAGGTGACCGCGGTGGAAGTGAAGGATGTGGCGTTGCCCGACAGCATGAAACGCGCAATGGCCAAGCAGGCCGAGGCCGAACGCGAACGCCGCGCGAAGATTGTGAACGCAGAAGGCGAATTCCAAGCCGCCGAGAAAATGGTGCAGGCCGCTTCCTTGATCAGCAAGGAACCGATTGCACTGCAATTGCGCTATCTCCAGACCATGCGCGAAATGGCCAGTGAACACAACACGACGACGTTCCTGCCGCTGCCGATTGATTTGTTCAGCGCGTTTTTGAAAAAGTAGCGCTGCTTCATGCCTCTTTACGAATACGAACTGTGTGAAGGCGAGTGCAAGGTTTGCGGCGGGAAATTCACCTTGCGCCGGCCGGTGAGCGCGCCGGAATTGACAAAATGTCCGGCGTGCAAGAAACCGGTGCGCAAAATCATTTCCACCTTCAATTCACCGCACAAACTCAAGCCACTTTCCGTCACGGACGCAAAAAAGGCCGGGTTCACCGTGCTCAAGCGCCTCGGCAAGGGTGAATACGAACGGCAGTGAAGCGGGCTGAAAGATGAATTGAAGTGGCGAATTCATTTTTGACGCAATGGGTTCATTGCATTAGTGTATTAAACTGAAAATGAATTTTCGCCCGGCAAATTTCAGTCTGCCGTTGCTGGCCGGCGCATGGATGGCGGTGGCGTTGTCCATTGAAGCCCAACAGCCGGCGACGAATGCCGGACGATCCATCATTTTTTCTTCGCCGGACAAGGGCCGGGGTTCATCCAATCCAACGCCGTTTTCAACCAAATCATCGTCGCCGAATTTTCGGGACAGTTTTCAAAGTGCATCACCAGTCCCCAACTTCGATGACCTGTCCGCTGCACCGCCGCCAGCGCCGGGCGAGGGACAGCAGCTTCAAAGATTGCCGGAGCGGCGCAAGAGCTGGGTCGTCTCGACGCCTGCTGAAATTCTGGGAGTAACAATACCGGGAAAAAACCTCCAAATCCAGGAACGCGATGCGGCCGGCCAACCCAAAAATCCGACGTCGTCCCAAAATTCTTCGGGCGACAGGTACAATCGCACAAACAACGCTTCGTTCAATCCCGCCGACAGCGGTCTGGAAAATCCGCAGTCAACAATTTTCAGCCGGTTGAATGCCGCGCTGAACGATAATTTGTTTACAAGCCAAAATGCGGATTCGAACCGGTCAAAATTGTCCGGTTCTCCGGCTCCCAATCCCGCGCAGCAGGCTGACATGGATCAATTCAGGCAATTGCTTGAGCCGGGGTTTGTGCCCGCCACGGCGGCAACACTTTCACCGGGCCGCACAGCCCTCTCCCAGCCACAAACATCGCCGGCTTCCGGCACCACTCAACCGCTGGTTAATCCGTTTGGCACCTCGTTCACGCCGCTGAGCAGTGGAATTGGAAAGCCGGCGGGTCTGCAACCGTTGCCCGGCGTTACCAGACAAACGAGCACACAACCCGCGATTACACCTTCATGGGCGCCGCAGCCGCCGCCGTGGATGTCGCAGACATCGCAGCCATTTGTCATTCCCCGGCGCAAATTCTAGGCGCAGCGGCGCGAATCAATGCGCCGAGGTCATCACCAGGACTTGTTCCAGCGTGGAAACGCCTTCGCGCGCGCGGTCGAGCCCGACCATGCGCAACGTGCGCATGCCCTGGCTGATGGCCATCTTGCCCAACTCACGCGAGTTGGCGCGGGCGATGATGAGTTTGCGGATTTCATCAGAGATAGTCATGGCCTCAATGATGGCGAGGCGCCCGCTATGACCGGAATTTTTGCAACGCTCACAACCGCGGCCGCGATAAAAATGCACGTCACCGAGCGTGGCTGGATCAATGCCGAGGTCTTCAAATACTTTTGGGGGATACGTCACCGGCTCTTTGCAATGCGGACAGATGCGGCGTAAGAGACGTTGCGCGCATGAAAGAATCACAGACGAAGAAATCAAAAACGGCGCGATGCCCATGTCGTCGAGCCGCGCGATGGCGCCGGGCGCGTCGTTACAGTGCATGGTGCTAAGCACCTGATGGCCGGTCAGCGCGGCTTCAATGGCGATTTCAGCGGTTTCGGTGTCGCGGATTTCACCAATCATGATGATGTCCGGGTCCTGGCGCAGGATGGAGCGCAGCGCATTGGCAAAAGTGAGGCCGATTTCCTTTTTTGTCGGAACCTGGTTGATGCCGGGAATCTGATATTCCACGGGGTCCTCGACAGTAACAATGTTATAAATTGGATTGTTGAGTTCATTCAACGCGGAGTAGAGCGTCGTGGTTTTGCCCGAGCCGGTTGGACCGGTTACCAGAATTAAACCGTGCGGCGCGTCAATGGCGGCCTTGACTTGTTTGAAGGTTTCGGAGTCCAAACCCAGTTTATCAACGCCCGTGGAGAGAGTGGTCTTGTCGAGGATGCGAAGAACGATTTTCTCGCCGTGAATGGTGGGCAGAACGGAAACGCGAAGGTCGTAATCCTTGCCGCTGACGCGCACACGCATACGTCCGTCCTGTGGCAGTCGCCGTTCGGCGATATCGAGGCTGCTCATGATTTTGAAGCGCGAAGCCAAAGCCAGTTGCAATTGCTTGGGCGGCGGGGTGGCGTCTATCAGCACGCCGTCAATGCGGTAACGCAGGCGCATTGTCCTTTCGAACGGCTCCAAATGCACGTCGCTGGCACGGTCTTTAATGGCTTGAATGACGATGAGGTTGGCAAGTTTGATAACGGGCGCTTCTTCGCTGGAGGCAGCAAGCTTGTCGAGGTTCACATCCTCGGAGACTTCCTTGATGGTTTCAATGGAGGCGGCATCCACGCCGGCTTCAAGTTGTTTTTCGGCATCCTGGATGATGTCTTCTATTGAACTGCTTTTGGCGGAGTCAACCGCGCTGAGCTTGTCGAGAATGGCTTTTTCCGAAGCGATAAGCGGGGCGATTTCGAGATGTGTCAGGCGCTTGACATCGTCGAGGGCGAGGACGTTCAACGGATCAGCCATCGCCAGGAACAATTTGTTTTCCAGCCGTGAAACAGGGATGATCTTGTAATTATGCGCGGTGTCGCGCGGCACGAGCTCGGCGGTCTCCACTGGGATCTTCAAGCGGGCGAGATTGACTGACGGCACGTTGAGCACGCGCCCCATGGAAACGGCCAAGTCTTGATCGCTCACATAAGCTTTTTCGAGCATCAGCTTGACAAGGCGTGTGCCTCCTTTTTTTTGCTGCTCGAGCAATTCCTCCACCTGTTGCGCGCTCAACAAGCCGTCCTCGACGAGCG
>JBEKON010000001.1:0-163347 GCA_049521735.1 Verrucomicrobiota bacterium | reverse complement strand
TCCAGCAGCGGCGTGGTGATGACAAAAATGATGAGCAGCACGAACGCGAGATCGAGCAGCGGCGTGATGTTGATTTCGCTCAACGTCACGAGATAACTGCGCTGGGAAAAGCGTCTCATGGCGGCAAATCATTCCTCCGCCAGATACTCCGTCTCCATTTTGGAAACGAGTTCCTGCGCAAAATTGTCGAGGCCGACGGTGAACACGCGCAAATTATGCACGAGCCAATTGTAGCCGAACATCGAGGGAATCGCCACCAGCAGTCCGGCGACCGTCGTGATGAGCGCCGCCGAAACGCCCGGAGCCATCACCGCCAGCGTCGCCGTGCCTTGTTGCGCGATGCCGGCAAACGTGCTCATCACACCCCAAACCGTGCCGAGCAGACCGAGAAATGGCGCGCCACTCACGGCAATGGCCAGCCAAATCAAACCGGATTCCAGTTTCAACGATTCCTGCGCAACGACGTTCTCGAGCGCGCGTTTGACGTGCTCCATGTTTTTGAGCGAGACATGCTGTTTGCGCCGTTCACCGCCGGGGCCGCGCAACCGCGCGTCGAGTTGCGTGCAGCCGGATTGATAGACCACAAAAAGCGGGCAGCCTCCGATTTGCAATTTGCGGTCAAAAATATCGAGCACGGATTTTTGCGAATGAAATTCCTCGTTGAAATAATAATTCAGGCGGCGCGCACGGCGCATTTGCAGGGCTTTGGAGGTCATCACCGACCACGCGATGATGGAAAAGACAAAGAGACAGGCGATGACCGCCTTGCCTTCCGGCGTCGCCTGTTTCCAAATGTAGACGAGTTCTGCTTGATTGGAAGCAGCCCCCACGACAACATATAAATATCCATTCATACCGATAATTCACCCCGTCGTGAGGAACCGATGTAGCGGCCAAATGACAAGAGGTCGAGCAATTTCTCCTGCCTGATGGTGAATTTCTATCCATTGCCGGGAAAAATGCAACGACTTTTTATTGGAAAAATAAATGGTTGTCTCCATTCTGGCTGCGCGAAAAAATCGCATACAAAAGAATCCCATGTCCCGCCCGCGCCTCATTGGCCTGTTGCTCGCACTTATCACGCTGCTGGTTTATCTGCCCGTATGCCATTACGGCTTCCTGGTCTATGACGACGACGATTACGTTACGAAAAATCATGTCGTCCAAAAAGGTTTGACGTGGACGGGAATCAAATGGGCTTACACCACGCAACATGCCAGTAACTGGCATCCCGTCACTTGGCTCTCCCATATGACGGACTGCGAACTTTTCGGCCTCAATGCTGGCGCACATCATTCCGTCAACGTTCTGTTTCACGTAGCCAATGCGGTTTTGCTTTTGGTGCTGCTGTTCCGACTGACGAATGCATTGTGGCCTAGCGCATGCGTTGCCGCGTTGTTCACGTGGCATCCGCTGCACGTCGAATCTGTTGCGTGGATTTCGGAACGCAAGGACGTCCTGAGTACGTTCTTCGCCCTGCTCGCGCTTTTAAGCTACACGAAATACGCAAAGGAAAACTGCCGCCGCAGCTTTTGGTTCGCCTTGATTTTCTTCGCGCTCGGCCTCATGGCGAAACCCATGCTTGTCACGCTGCCATTCGTGATGTTGTTGCTCGATTTCTGGCCGCTCCGGCGAATTTCCAATTCCCAATTTCCAATTTCAAATCCCGAAAACAGCGCGGCGCCGCCAATTCCGGCTTTCAACTTTCATTCTTCATCCTTCATCCTTCTCGCTTTGGAAAAGTGGCCGTTTTTTCTGCTTGCCGCGGTTTCCTGCATCGTAACCGTTTTCGCACAGCATGGTGGTGGCGCCATTATCCCACTGGAACTGGTTCCTTTGCGTTATCGGCTCGCCAACGCCGTGACATCCTACCTGGACTATTTTCTGAAAATGCTTTGGCCGGCAAACCTGGTGGTCCTGTATCCGATCACACCCTTGCTTCGGACACAATTCTTCGCGGCGACCGTATTTTTAATTGTGGTTTCCTGCTGTGTTTGGAAGACACGACGCACGCGTCCGTATCTGCTCGTCGGCTGGCTTTGGTTTTTGGGGACGCTGGTGCCGGTCATCGGCCTGATCCAGGTCGGCGGCGCGGCGCTGGCCGACCGTTACACCTACATTCCCTCCATCGGCGTGTTCCTGGCCGTTGCCTTCGGCGTCCGTGATTTGGCAGACCGATTTCAAATTCCGAAAATTGTCATCACGTTCGCGGCCGCCGCAATTCTCACAGCGTGTGTGATTCTCACCGAAAATCAATTGCGCTTTTGGCACGATAGCGAATCGCTGTTCACACACGCGCTCGCCGTGACGAAAGACAACGGCATCGCTCACTTCAACCTCGGCGTCGCGCTCGAACAACAGGGCAAATTGACCCGGGCGCTGGCGGAATATCGTGAAGCGGCGCGCCTCATGCCGGGGCGTTACCAGATTCACAACAATCTCGGCAATCTGCTCGACAACCTTGGCCGACCGGGGGAGGCGCTGTCCGAATACCGCGAAGCTGTGCGGCTGGATCCGAAGCCGCCGGCCTTGCACGACGGGCTTGGCATCGTGCTGGTCGAACTTGGGCGTTTCGACGAGGCCATGAATGAATTTACCAACGCCGCGCGGCTCGATCCGGCCTATCCCTGGCCGTATTTTCAAATGGGCAAGGCGCTGCTCAAACAGGGCCGTGATGCCGAGGCGGTTGGCCGGCTGCGCGAAGCATTGCGGATTGACCCGGACAATTTTCAAATCCTCGCCTACACCGCCCAGGTGCTGGCCGCCGATGAAAATCCTCAAATTCGCGACGGGAAGACCGCGCTGGTGTTCGCAGTCAAAGCGAACGTTTTGAGCGATAGCACACTGCCGTTCGTGCTCGACGCGCTAGGCATGGCCTGCGCGGAAGCCGGCCATTTCGATGACGCTCAGGAAGTGACCCAAAAAGCTGTCGAACTCGCAGCCGCTAAAGGCATGAGCCAAAGCGTTGCAGATATGCGACGGCGACTGCAACTTTACAGAAACCACCAACCATGGCGGGAATCATTTCAGTCCATCAACGCGCCGGCGAAAAATGATTGAGGCTCGCGCAAATGAGCAGCGGGGCGCGGGCTTCAGCCCGCTTCGCTCCGGCACCTCGTCAAAACTTCATCAGCGCGTGAAAAGTCCGTTTCACCTGGGGATTTTTCAAAACGGTGGACGTCCCAACCTTTTCCTCCAGCCACGGCAGCATGAAAATCCGTTTCGCGTCAAAAAATTCCGCCAGCAATTTTGCGTTTGAAGCGGTGGCGGCATCCGGTTTCGGCGGCGACATCAGAACGACGCGCGCTTTGGCCGTTGCGCCGTATGGCAGCGCTTCGAGGGTAAGCAACACTTGATTCACCGCGCCAAGCCGGTTCGGGCAGACAATAATCGGCGTTGCGCGCAAGGCCGCAATCAAAGCGCGCGAATTGAAATTCCCGCCAAGTGGACTCAACAAACCGCCCGCGCCTTCAATCAGCACAACGTCAAAACGTTTTTGCATCGCACGAACATGCGCGAGGACTTGTGAAAGTTTCACCCGCCTTTTTTCCCGGCGCGCAGCGAGCAATGGCGCACTAGGCGCGCGGAAATGCCATGGATTGATTTCGTCGAGTGACAGAACTCCGTTCAACGCAGCGCGAAGCGCGCGGGCATCATCGCGACCACCGGAACAAATCGGCTTGAGCGCCGCCGCGCGGACGCCGCGTTCGCGCAAGTGGCGCGTGAGCAGCGCAGTGAGCGCCGTTTTACCGACGCCGGTGTCCGTGCCGGTGATGAAGAATATCGTTCGCTGCATTCACGACATCAAAGCGGAAATGCGGTTGGGAATCCATCAAAACCATTGACGAAATCCTCGGGGTTCATTTATTCTGCGCGGCTCGCCGACCAGCGGGAATCATTGTGAATATTACCGTTGAAAATCTGGCTCCGTGCAAAAAATTGCTGCGGGTGGAAGTGGATGCGAAAGCTGTGGACGAAGTTTTCGATGCCACCGCGAAGGATTTCCAAAAACAGGCCGCGTTGCCCGGCTTTCGTCCCGGCAAGGCGCCGCGCGACCTCGTGCTCAAAAAATACGAGGCGGACATCAAGAATGAGGTCAAACGCAAGCTCATCGGCGATTCGTATCGCAAGGCGCTGGACGAGAAAAAAATCGCTGTACTTGGCTACCCGGACATTGAGGAAATCCAATTCGGTCGCGGGCAAAATTTGCAGTTCGCCGCGACAATTGAAACCGCGCCGGAATTTCAATTGCCCGAATACAAGGGGTTGCCGGTCAAACACGAAAATAAATCCGTCACGGACGCGGACGTGGAGCGCGCGTTGAAAATGCTGACGCAGCAGCACGTGAAATTTGAGACGGTCGCGCGCGATCTGCGCCTGGGCGACATCGCCATGGTGAATTACACCGGCACTTGCGACGGCAAGCCGATGACCGACACCGCGCCGACGGCAAAGGGTTTGACGGAGCAAAAAAAATTCTGGGTGGACACCACGCCAGGCGGTTTCATTCCCGGTTTTGCCGATCAGCTCATCGGCGCGAAGGCGGGCGACAAACGCACGGTCAACGTGGATTTCCCCGCTGATTTCGTGACGAAGGAACTCGCGGGCAAAAAGGGCGTTTTCGATGTTGAGATTGTCGAGGTGAAGGAAAAAGTTTTGCCGCCGGTTGACGACGCGTTCGCCAAAAAATACGACGCGGAAAATCTGGACAAGCTGCGCGCGGGTATCCGCCGCGATTTGGAGAATGAGTTGAAATACTCGCAGGAAAAAGCGGTTCGCGGGCAGATTATCCGTGGATTGCTTGACCGGGTGAATTTCGATTTGCCGGAAGTCGCCGTCGCGCACGAAACGCGCAACGTGGTTTATGACATCGTGCGCGAAAATTCGCAGCGCGGCGTGACGCGCGATTTGATTGAAAAACAGAAGGACGAAATCTACTCTGCCGCAACGCGCAGCGCGAAGGAGCGTGTGAAGCTGGCGTTTTTAATTCAGCGCATCGCGGAAAAGGAAAACATCAAGGTTTCACAGGAAGAAGCGCTGCAACACGCGCAGGCATTGGCGGCGATGTATCAAATTCCGCCGGAAAAATTTCTCAAGGACTTGCAGAAACGCAACGGCGTGATGGAGCTTTACGACCAGATTGCCCGTGAAAAAGTGCTCGCGTTTCTTGAACAGAACGCGAAAATTGAGGAAACACCCGCAGCCGCTGCAAGCTCGAGTTAACCAAATGGTTACTTCGGGGATTGCCAATGCGTCTTAAACTCGGCAAGTTTGGGCGAAGGTATAACTTTGGCTGCAGAATGGGATTTGTTTGAACGGGCGCGCTCAAGCGCGCTTTTTTGCAAGATGAAAAGTTTTAACATTGTTTTGTTTTTTCTCTCCACGGTTTTCATGGCCGTCGCGCAGACGGACACAAACGCGGCCGCCGCGCAAACGGGCACGAACGTGGCCACCATGCCGGTCGAGACCAACGCGCCGGCCCCACCTTTGGGCACCAATGCAGCCGCCGCGCCAGCGGGCATGAACACCGCTACGCGCCAAATGTCGCTGGACGATTGCATCCAGGAAGCTTTGCAGCACAACCTCGACGTGCAAATCGAGCGCTACAATCCGCAAATCTCCCTCTACAACCTGCGCGCGGCCTACGGCGGTTATGATCCGCTGCTCAACATTTCCGGCCAGCATAGTTATACGGTGTCGCCGCCCCGTAACAATCCGTATTCAACCAACCAAACGCCGCCCACGATATCCGATGAGAACTCATTCAATTCCGGCATCAAGGGGTCGCTGCCGTGGGGATTGCAATACGATTTCAGCGGCAGCATTGCGGAGCAATACGGAAACAACGGACTTCCGTTTGACAACTCGTTCGGCAATATCGGGGTGAGCCTCACACAGCCATTGCTGAAAAACTTCTGGATTGATAACACGCGATTGACCATCAAGGTCGCCAAAAACCGGCTCACATATTCCGAGCAGGGCCTGCGCCAACAAGTCATCACCAGCGTCACCGCCGTTGAGAACGCCTATTACGAGCTCATCTATGCGCAGGACAACGTGAAGGTGCAGCAGGAGGCGTTGAAGCTCGCCCAGACGCAGCTTGACCAGGACAATCAGCGCGTGCAAATCGGCACGCTTGCCATCTTGAGCGTCCAGCAGGACGAGGCACAGGTTGCCACCAGCCGCGCAAATCTGATTGCGGCACAAAGCACGCTCAATACGGACCAAAACACCCTGAAAAACCTGCTCACTGATGAGTATTCGCGCTGGCACGACATGGACATTCAGCCCACCGCAACGCTGGAGGCCCCGCTGCAACTGTTCGATTTGCAGGACAGTTGGAGCAAAGGCATGACCGAGCGGCCCGATTTGTTGCAAGCGCAGCTAAACGTGAAACAGCAGGGAATTCAATTGAAGTATTATCGTAATCAACTTTTTCCCGAACTCGACTTGATCGGCACCTACGGTTTCAATGGTGCCGGCAGGGAATTCAGCGACACGTTCGGACAATTCAGCGAGGGCAACGCTCCATTTTACAGCTACGGTGCGCAACTTTCCGTTCCCCTCAGCAATATCGGCCCGCGCAACCAATACAAATCCAACAAGGCGACGCTGCAACAAATTGTGCTGCAACTGAAGCAACTCGAACAAAATGTTTTGGTGGAAATTGACAACGCCGTGAAGCAGGCCCAATCCAATTACCAAAGCGTGGAGGCCACGAAACAGGCGCGCATTTACGCCGAGGCCGCGCTTGACGCCGAACAGAAAACCTACACCGTCGGCAAGGCCACCACGTTTGAAGTGCTGCAATATCAAAACAACCTGACCGCCGCGCGTTCACAGGAAATCCGCGCGCTCGCCAATTACAACGAAGCCCTCGTCAATCTTGCCGCGCAGGAAGGCAGCACGCTCGAACGTCACGGCATCAAACTCGAAGTGAAGTAGCCTGCAACGGTGGTTTGGGGGCTGTCACCGAAACAGATGAAAATTTTTATCGGTCCAAGCTCAGAACTTTTATTTCCGTCCCGCTTTTCAGCGTAACTTTGTCTTTCAAGATTGCCGTCACCCGAAACTCACCCACACGGTCGCCAACGAAAACCGTGGCCCCATCCACAATGGCGCACGGCCGCGTCGGGTCAAACAAAATGCCCTGGAGTTTTGGCTCCGGCGGCGGTGGCGGTGGCGGCGGAACGGCGGCAACCTCATTTGAAACTGATGGTGTGTTGGTGGAAACCGGCAGGGAATTGGAAACGGATTCGACCTGCTGGATCGGCGAAATTGCCGGCGCGGTTACTGGCGCGCTTGCCGGCGCGGTTGCCGGCGGCGGCGGTGTGTGTGTGGATAGTGATAGTCCGATGAAAAATCCGGCAACGGCCAGAAGCAGAACTATCGCCACCAGCAGAAGCCAATTCATGCCGCCGCGCGAGACGGATTCGACCGGCGGCAACGGCGGCTGGCTGGACGGCGGGTTGTTTTGTTGTGACCGTCTGGCTTGTTTGAGGGCGTCGTTGATTAGGCTCATAAGTGTATGTCTCCTTCGAGTTCACGGACGGCGCGGCTAATCATCCGATAGTTGATGCTTTCGGATTGCTCGACAAAACCGGCAAGCAACGCCTTGTCACAAACGGCGTTGACCAGTCGCGGAATGCCGCGGCTGTAACCGAAGATGCGCCAGAGCGCGGGCCGCGTGAAATAGGGTGCGCCCCTGGCGCCGGCCAGTTCGAGCCGGTGCTGGATGTATTGGGCGACCTCGGCACGCGTGAGCGGCGCGAGATGATATCGCACCGTGATGCGCTGGCGCAGCTGGCGCAGGCGTGGATTATTCAGGCGGTCGCGCAATTCCGGCTGACCCAGCAAAATAATTTGCAGCAGCTTGCGGTCGTCGGTCTCAATGTTGGAAAGCAGCCGGACTTGTTCAAGCAACTCGTCGGTCAGGTCCTGCGCTTCATCAATGATGAGCACGGATTCCCTGCCACACTCGACCTGCTTGACCAAAAACTCATTGATTGCCGCCTTGACCCCCAGCCGGTTGCGCCATTTGACGCGAAGGCCGAATTCAGTGCCGATGGATTTCATCAACTCGTCCATGTTCATCACCGGATTGAGGATGAGGGCGGTGGAATACCGCGAATCCAGTTGCTCCAGCAGCGCGCGGGAAAGCGTCGTCTTGCCCGCGCCGACCTCCCCGGTGAGCTGCACGAAGCCCTTGCGCTCGCGGATGCCGTAGAGCAGGTGATTGATGGCTTCGCGATGCTTCGCACTGTGGAATAGAAAGCGCGGGTCCGGCGTGAGGTCGAACGGCGCCACCTTCAATCCGTAAAAATCCAAATACACGGCGGGTTTTTTAGCAGAAAACGGGCAGACTGGAAGCAAAAGGTTTTTTACCGCACAGCTACAACAAAATCTTCCGCGCCGCTTGCACCAATGCTTCCACTTCCGAGGGATTGCCAATTGTGATGCGCAGATATTTTTTTACCTCGTGGAAATTAAACCAGCGGACCAGAATTTTCCGGTCTCGAAGTTTTTCCAGCCAGTCTTTCGCGGAAAACAATGACGGCTGGACGAGAATAAAATTCGCCTGACTCGGAAAAACACGGAAACCGAGCTTCGTCAATTCGCGGCTCAACCACTCACGCGTGGCGATAATTCTCCGGAAATTCGCGCGGTAATACGGCAAATCACCCAGCGTTGCCACTGCGGCGATCTGGCCGAGGCCGTTGACATTGTAACTGTCGCGAATTTTGTGCAGCGCCGCGATGAGGTCGCGATGCCCGACAAAATAACCGACACGCTGGAAGCAGAGCGAATACGCCTTCGAGAATGTCCGCGCGACGAGCACATGCGGATATTTCAACGCCAGTTTCATCGCGTTTTCCTCCGCGAAATCCACATAAGCCTCATCCAGCACCACCACACCGCGTTGCGCCCGGCAAAGCGATTCCAATTCCTTTATCGAATAACCGCGACCGCTGGGTGCGTTCGGTGTCGTCACATAAGTCAGTGCGGCGTTAAATCTCCACACCCTTCCATGCTTCAATTCCGCCACACTCGGCAGGCTAAAATCAGGCTTGAGTGACACGGGATTCTTCGCCGCACCGTGAATATCCGCGAGCACTGGGTAGAGCGAATAACTTGGTGTGAAGTATTGGATGATGTTGCAACGTAGGACAGGCATCTTGCCTGTCTCTGACTTTTTCTTTGCAGATGGAGACAGGCTGGAAGCCTGTCCTACGCTTGGCTCCACAAAGCACCGCGTGGCCAATGCCAGCAATTCGTCCGAGCCGTTGCCCACGATGATGTTGTCCGCGTGACAACCGTGCAACTTCGCCAGCTTTTCGCGCAGCGTCTGTGCCGTCGGGTTTGGATACTTCCGTAACCGCCCGTCCACCGCCGCTCTGACCGCCGCCAGCACCTTCGGCGACGGCGGATACGGATTTTCGTTCGTGTTGAGCTTGATCAACCCTTTGATCTTTGGCTGCTCGCCATAAACGTAGGGGTACAACTCGCGCACGAGCGGACGAACCAAAAGTTTAGGACTTTTCATTTTGAGGAACGAATTTCGGCAGAACGTCCATGCGCGTCCAGACCTTCCAGTTCCGCGAATTTCTTCACGGTGGGCAGGGCTTTCTTGAGCGAGGCGCGGGTGTATTCCACCACGCTGGTGCGGCGCTGGAACTGATCCACCGTCAGGCCGGCAAACGACGCGCCAGCGCCGCCGGTCGGCAGCGTGTGGCTCGGCCCGGCCACGTAATCGCCCAGCACCGTCGGCGACCATGGCCCAAGGAAAATCGCGCCGGCGGTCAAAATACCCCTGGAAACCTTGCGCGGATTGCGCGTCATCACTTCGCAATGCTCCGGCGCGAGCCGGTTCGCCAGCGCCACGCCATCATCGAGCGTTTTCACCTGAATCAGCCAGCCGTTGGCGTCGAGCACGCGCTGGATGAATTCCCGCCGCTCCAGCTTCGGTAATTGTCTGGCAATCTCCTTTTCAACGGCTTTCAAAATTTTATCCGAAGTCGTTATGAGCCAGACGCGCTCGTGTCCGGAGCCGTGCTCGGCCTGCGGCAACAAGTCGGCAGCGATGAATTTCGGATTCGCCGTTTCGTCCGCCAGCACGAGCAGTTCGCTTGGGCCGGGCAGCAAATCAATCGCGACATACCCGACGAGCAGGCGCTTGGCAGTGACGACATAGGCATTGCCGGGGCCGAAAATTTTCTGCACACGGCGAATCGTGTTTGTGCCGTAAGCCATCGCCGCAATCGCCTGTGCCCCGCCTACGCGGTAAATCTCCGTCGCGCCTGCCGCACGAGCGGCGAACAACAACACGGAATTGATGGAGCCATCCCTGCCGCACGGCGTGCAAACAACAATTTCCGGACAGCCCGCAACCTTCGCCAGCGTAATGGTCATCAGCGCAGTCGAAACGAGCGGCGCCTTGCCGCCGGGAATGTAAACGCCGACGCGCTGGAACGGATCGAATTTCTCGCCGACTTTCGCGCCGTGCGAATTTTTCGTCTGCCAGTTTTTGCGCAGCGATTTCCTGGCGAAGTTCGTGATGTTTTTTCCCGCCCCGGCGACGGCGGTGCGCAGCGACTCGTCGGCTTTGAGTGACGCGGCCATTAGTTCAGCCTGTGTCACGGCGATCTGGTCGGCGGTGAGTTTTGCGCCATCGAATTTTTCCGTGAATTCCAATACCGCATCGTCGCCGCGAATTTGCACCGCATCAAGGATGGCGCGGACGCGCTGTTCGATGACAGGATCGAACAGGCTCGACGGCGCAGTCAGTTCGCGAAGTTTCTGGGAAAAATTCGCGTCGGTGTGGCGGATGACTTTCATGCGGGCAGGCTAGGCAATTCCGGGAGTAAAGTCAAAATAGCTGGGGAAATACAAATCGAACCACGGATGGACACGGATTAACACGGATAAAAAAGCGGAGTGCTGCACAGGAAAAATTTTGTTGTCTGGTCTTGTCTTATGACCGTTCAATTCTTTTATTTCCATCCGTGTTTATCTGTGTTCATCTGTGGTTAAATAATTCGAACCATGCGTAATCCCATCATCGCCGCGCTCGATGTGCCAACCGCCGAAGCCGCGCTGGAGTTGGCCAAGAAAATCGCGCCGGTGGTCGGCGCGTTCAAGATTGGCAGCGAATTGTTCACCAGCGCCGGGCCGGATATTGTCCGGCGGATTCGCGCGACGGGGGCCGCGGTTTTTCTTGATTTAAAATTCCACGACATCCCGAACACCGTCGCCAGAGCCGTTGCCTCGGCCGTGCGATTGGACGTGCAAATGCTCACCGTGCATGTCAGCGGCGGAGTGGACATGATGCGCGCGGCGGAGGAATCGGCGCAAAAAACCGCGAAACAAACCGGTCACAATGCGCCGTTGGTGCTGGGCGTGACCGTGCTCACAAGCCTCACCAGCCAGTCGTTAAGCGAAATCGGCCTTGACCCGAATGTCGCCAGCCAGGTGCGCCGGCTCGCGAACATGGCCACCAAAGCCGGCCTGCGCGGTCTTATTTGCTCGCCGTTGGAAGTGGCCGAGCTGCGTCAAATGTTGACTGCCGGCATTCAACTCATCACACCCGGTGTTCGCACTGGCACAGAAAAAGCCGACGACCAAAAGCGCACGCTGACGCCGCGGGAAGCCATTGCCGCCGGGGCAAACTGGCTGGTGATTGGCCGGCCGATTTATGCGGCGGAAAATCCGCGGGAAGCAGCGGAGAAGATTTTGGAGTCTTTAAAGTAGGACAGGCATCTTGCCCGTCCATGACTTTTTCCCGCTTTGAGATGGAGACAAGCTGGAAGCCTGTCCTATTTTGAAGATGCTTCAGCCCTCAAACTTCTTCGCCGCGATGCTCGCGTTGTGGCCGCCGAAACCGAATGAATTGTTGATAACAGCGTTGACCTTCAACTTGCGCGCGGTGTTGGGAACGTAATCCAAATCACATTCTGGATCGGGCACCTGATAATTGATGGTCGGTGGGACGATGCCATGTTTGATGGCGAGGGCACAGACACTCATTTCCACCGCGCCTGCCGCGCCGAGCATGTGGCCGGTTGCGCCTTTGGTGGAACTGACGGCGAGCTTTTTTGCGTGCCCGCCGAAAACGGTTTTGATGGCTTGCGTTTCGCAAAGGTCGCCTTGCTGTGTGGATGTGCCATGAGCGTTGATGTAGGAAACGTCTTCCAGGTTCAACCCGCCATTGCGCAAAGCCATTCTCATGCAACGCACCGCACCTTCACCTCCGGGCGATGGCGCGGTCAAATGGTAAGCGTCGGCGGTGTTTCCGTAGCCGACGATTTCGCAATAAATTTTCGCGCTGCGTTTTTTGGCGTGCTCCAATTCTTCGAGCACAATCACGCCCGCACCTTCGCCCATGACGAAGCCGTCGCGTTCCTTGTCGAATGGCCGCGAGGCGTGTTGGGGGTCGTCGTTGCGCGTGCTCAAGGCTTTCATGGCGCAAAACCCGCCGATGCCAACGGGCATGACCGCCGCTTCCGCGCCGCCGGCGAACATCACCTGCGCATCGCCCATTTTGATGGCGCGCCAGGCTTCGCCGATGGCGTGGTTGGACGTTGCGCAGGCCGAACAGGTGGCGAAATTCGGACCACGCAATTTGTAAAACATCGAAAACAGGCCCGAAGCCATGTTGCTGATGAGCATCGGAATCATGAATGGCGACAGCCGCCCCGGCCCGCGGTTGAGCAAAACTATATGTTGCTCGGCGGTCGTTTGCAGTCCGCCGATGCCCGAACCGATGATGACACCGATTTCGTCGCGGTTTTCCTTATCGAGGTCGAGGCCGGAATCCAGCAAGGCCTGATACCCGGCATAAATGCCAAATTGCGAATAACGATCCGTGCGACGAATTTCCTTCGGCGACGGGAATGCGGGCGTGGGATCAAAATCTTTCACCTCGCCGGCGATTTGGCAGTCAAACGGTGTCGCGTCAAAGGAACTGATGCGGTCAATGCCGCATTTGCCGGCGACGAGGTTATCCCAAAAAACGCCGAGTTGATTTCCCAGCGGCGTCACCACGCCGAGGCCGGTAATGACGACACGACGTTCTGTTGAATGGTTTGCCATAAAAAATCAAACGGGGCAGTTCAAGCCGAATCCAGCCGAAACTGCCCCGAAGCACTCAAGGTCGCAACTATTTTTGCTGATGTTCTTCGATGTATTTGACGACATCGCCGACAGTTGTGAGTTTTTCAGCCTGTTCATCCGGCACTTCGATGCCGAATTCCTCCTCCAGCGCCATGATCAACTCGACCGTGTCGAGCGAATCCGCGCCGAGGTCTTCGATGAATTTTGCCTCCGGCGTCACCTGATCCGGCTTCACACCGAGCTGTTCAACGATGATGTCCTTTACCCGTTGGTCAATAGGTTTGTCAGCCATAAGTTAATTTTGACCCGTCTCTATGCCATGAATGCCAAAATCGTCAAGCCTTGAATCATAAATTTTTTCAATCACATCACCATCCCGCCGTCCACCGCCAAAACCTGCCCGGTGACGTAACGCGCCGCCGGGCCGGCGAAAAATAGTGCCACCTCCGCCACGTCCTCCGGCTGGCCCAGACTGGCCAGCGGAATCTGTTTGAGCAAGGCGGCACGCGCCTCCGGACTGAGCGCCTCGGTCATCTTGGTTTCGATGAACCCGGGAGCGATGGCGTTCGCGGTGATGCCACGCGATGCCAGTTCCCGCGCGACGGATTTTGTGAAGCCGATGACGCCGGCCTTGCTCGCCGCGTAATTGCACTGGCCGGCATTGCCGATCAAGCCGATCACCGAGGCGATGTTGACGATGCGGCCGGATTTCTGTTTCAGGAATGCGCGGCTGAATGCCTTGGTGAAGAGAAACGTTCCCTTGAGATTGATGTCCAGCACGGCGTCCCAATCCGCCTCGCTCATGCGCATGAGCAGGCCGTCCTTGGTGATGCCGGCGTTGTTCACGAGAATGTCCACCCGACCGGCCTCTTTCAAAATCTGTTCAGCAGCGGCCTCGACGCTGGCGGCCTCGGACACGTTGGCGGCCACCGCCCAAGCCTTGCGCCCGAGCTTGCGCACCTCATCCACTGTTTCCTGCACAAACTCGGTTTTCAAATCCACAGCCACGATATCAGCTCCATGAGCGGCGAATTTCAACGCGATGGCGCGGCCAATACCCCGGCCCGCGCCGGTGACGACGGCGACTTGATTCTCAAGTTGTTTCATGACGGCGATTGTTTAACCACGAATGCACACGAATGCACATAAAAAATGTCGAGACGAAAGCCGTCGGTAGCACCCGCCTCCGGCGGGTCGGTTCAGGCGTCCCGCCTGAACCTTTGCGGAAACTTGCGCCGGGCGGGACGCCCAACGTCACCCGCGAGACGCGGGTGCTACACCAGCACTTTCGCCGTCGCTTCCAGGCTTGCCACGTCCGCCACGTTGAGCATCTGCGCATTTTTATCAATTCGTTTCATGAAACCGCTCAATGCCGTGCCGGGCCCGAGTTCTATAAACCGCGTGAATCCTTGTGCCAACAGATATCGCATGGATTTTTCCCAGAACACCGATGACGTGATCTGCTCGACAAGCCGGGCGGAAATTTCCGTTGTGCCGCCATGCGGTTGTCCCGTCACGTTCGAAATCACCGGCACAACCAGTGATGATAATTTCATTTTGGCCAATTCAGCTTGAAGTTTTGGCTGTGCACTGGCCATGAGCGGCGAGTGATAGGCGCCGGCGACCGGTAGTGGAATCGCGCGTTTTGCGCCCCTGGCTTTGGCGAGTTCGACGGCTTTGGCGATCTTGTCCATCTCGCCGGAAATCACGAGCTGGCCGGGACAATTCAGGTTTGCCAGCACCACGCCGGCTTCGGCACAAACCTCGCGTGTGAGCGTTTCGTCCAAGCCGATGACCGCCGCCATGCCGCCGCGCGTGGCATCGCAGGCTTCCTGCATGAATCGTCCGCGCTGGCGCACGACCCGCAGACCGTCCTCGAAATTCATTGCGCCCGCCGCCGTCAGCGCTGTGAATTCGCCGAGCGACAAACCAGCTGTGGCGTCGAATTTAAGCAACGGCGCCTGTTCCTTGAGCAATAGAAACGCGACCCAGCTCACGAGAAAAATTCCCGGCTGTGCATTTTCGGTTTTGGTGAGTTCGGCTTCCGGGCCGGTGAAACAGATCGAAGCCAGATCGCAGCCGAGCGCGCCGTTGGCGCGGTCGAACCAGGCTTTGGCCGACGGAAATTTTTCGGCGAGGTCTTTGCCCATGCCGACGGCCTGCGTGCCTTGTCCGGCAAACAGCAATGCGGTTTTGCTCATAAATTTTTACCACGAAGAGGCAAAGTTCAACGCAAAGGCACAAAGACGCAAAGAAAATTTTCTCTTCGTGTCTTTGTGGTCAATTCACCGCCGCTGATACGTCCCCATCAATTGCCCTTCGGCGAGGACATGGCCTTCCATCGCCTTGAGCAAATCTTTTTTTGTCGCGCCGGGTTTGAGATCGAGCAACATGTCGAGTGCGTAGAGTTTGAAAAAGTAGCGATGCGGTTTGCCGGGCGGCGGACACGGCCCGTCGTAACCCAAGTGCGGCCAACTGTTCAACCCCTGCTTCGCGCCGCCGGACAATTGTTGCGATTTGGGAGTATTCTCGGCGAGTTCGGTTGTAGTCGCCGGCAAATCATAAAGCACCCAATGCACCCACGTGCCACCCGGCGCGTCTGGGTCGTCGGCGATAAGCGCGAAGCTCTTCGTGTTTGCGGGCGCGTTTGACCATTTCAACGGCGGCGACACATTCTGTCCGTCACAAGTGTATTTTGCTGGAATCGGCTGGCCGTCGGCAAAGACGGTGCTGGCGATTTGAATATTCATGGTTTTACCTCCGGTGGATTTTGTGTTGTCCGCGCTGCAGGCCGTGCCGAAAACGGCAAGCCAAAGCGCAACAGGGAACATTTTGACCCGTACATTCATGACTTGATTTTGGCAGTCACACGCCGCTTGTTCAAGCGTATCGCTCCGGTTTAAGTTGTCCATGTGACAGTTCTTGAAGCGATTCAGAAGAGCGCGGATTTTATGGCCAAAAAAGGCGTCGAATCGCCGCGCCTGCAAACCGAACTCCTGCTCGCACATCTGCTCAAGCTGCCGCGCATGAAATTGTATCTAAACTTCGAGCGCACGCTTACGCCGACAGAAGTGGACGCGTTGCGCGAGATGGTCAAACGCCGTGGCCAACACGAACCACTTCAGCACATTGTCGGCTCAACTTCATTCTGCGGACTTGAGATCGCTGTGAACCCCCACGCGCTCGCGCCACGACCGGAAACCGAATTGCTCGCCGAACTCGGGTGGAAATTTTTAACAGGGGAAGGTCGGCATCCTGCCGACCCAAATTTAGGGACGGCGACACGCCGTCCCTCCCAAGTTGATGTCCCAACTGCTCTGGATTTCGGCACCGGCAGCGGGTGCATCGCCATCGCACTGGCCGTAAAATGTCCGAACGCAAAAATCGTCGCGACAGACACCTCGGTGGATGCACTCGCATTGGCCGGACAAAACGCCGTCCGGCACAATGTCATCGAGCGAATCCAATTTCAACAAAGTGACGGTTTTGCCGCATTGTCCGGCGACGCGCGCTTCAACCTCATCATTAGTAATCCGCCTTACATTCCATCCGCCGAAATTGCCACACTTCAACCTGAAGTCCGCGATTTTGACCCGCGCGTTGCGCTCGACGGTGGCACGGACGGCCTGGATTTTTACCGTTTGATTGCGGCGCACGCAGCGGCATTTTTGAAATCGGACGGGAAAATCATGCTTGAATTCGGAGACGGCCAGGCTCAAGCAGTTCGGAAAATTTTTGGAAACGAAAAGTGGATTGTCGAAGCGGTGAGGGAGGATTACAGTCAGCACGAAAGATTTTTAATTGCCAAATCGTCCTCGTCGTCGTCCTCGTAATCGAAAAATGAGGACGAGGACGAGAACAAGAAGGATAAACCAATTTCACATGGAAAGTTTTTTGATCAAAGGCGGCGTGCCATTGCACGGCGAGGTGACGATTAGCGGCAGCAAAAATGCCGCGTTGCCCATCATGGCGGCTGCGTTGCTGACCGACGAACCGTGCGTCATCCATGGTGTGCCCGACCTCAGCGACTCGCGGTTCATGACGCAGATTCTCGAATCGCTCGGCGCCAGCACTAAATTTGAAAACGGCACGGTAACCGTTCGCGCGCAGAAAATCCGCGGCTACGGCGACTACGAACTCGTTCGCAAAATGCGTGGTTCGGTTTGCATCATGGGGCCGCTGTTGGGGCGGCTGAAAAAGGCGCGTGTGGCGCTGCCTGGCGGTTGTGTTATCGGCGCACGGCCCATCAATCTTCATTTGAAAGGTTTTGAAGCGCTCGGCGCGAAAATCGAAATCGAAGGCGGTTACGTCAGCGCGGCGGCGAAACAACTCACCGGTTCGCCGATGTTCCTCGGCGGGCGCGCCGGTTCAACGGTGCTGGGCACGGCAAATGTGATGATGGCGGCGACGCTGGCCGAAGGCGTGACGGTCATTGAAAGCGCGGCGTGCGAGCCGGAACTCGTGGATCTGGCAAAGTTTCTGAACGCGATGGGCGCGAAAATTTCCGGCGCGGGCAGTCCGACGATTACAATTACGGGCGTCAAAAAACTGCATGGCGCGGTGCATGAAGTGATTCCCGACCGGATTGAGGCGGCGACTTACGCGATTGCCGCCGCCGCGACGAACGGCGAAGTAACGCTCAAAGGCGCGCGCGCCGATCACATGGGCGCGGTGATTGACAAACTGAATGAGGCGGGTGTTGCCGTTGAAAAACGCGGCGTAAATTTATTGGTTCATCGAAGCGGAAAACTTTCGCCGGCGGACGTGACGACGCTGCCGTATGCGGGGTTTCCAACGGACGTGCAGGCGCAGATAATGTCGCTGCTCGCGCTTGCGCCGGGCATCAGCATCATCACGGAACGGATTTTTGAATCGCGTTTCATGCACGTGAGCGAACTGGCGCGGCTCGGTGCGGACATCGAGATCGAAGGGCCGAGCGTAATTGTCAAAGGCGGGCGGCCGTTGAGCGGCGCGCCGGTGATGGCGAGTGATTTGCGCGCGTCGGCAGCGCTGGTGATTGCCGGTTTGGCCGCCAAAGGCACGACGCAGGTGAATCGCGTTTATCACATTGACCGCGGCTACGAAAATATTGACCGCAAGCTGCAACAACTCGGCGCGCGGATTCGGCGCGTTGAGGAAAATTCGTAGGAGCGCGGACAAGTTGTCCGCGTTCCGCATCATTCCTCACAAAGAAAAAAGGCGTGGCGAGAAGCTGTTGGCACAGGTGTGGTTTTTCACCCGCGCAAACAGCTTCCCACACACGCCTTCGTCCCCACTTTAAATCGGCGTGGTTTCATACGGCGGGAAATTTGCGGCCGTTCTTAAAAATACGCGCCTGGCGCTCGGCGTGGCGAACGACGGTTACAGTTTTTTCCTCGAACAGCACCGGAAACACCAGCAATGGGTATAGCGCCGCCCATGCCAGTGCCGCTGCTTCGTTGGCTGCGCGCCGCAATGGAGTGTTCAATTCCGGCGCCGGTATTTCGGCCAATCGTTGCGCAAGCAACCGGTTTTTGAGCCGTTCGAATTCATTTTCCTGTGTGGCTCGAAACGACGCCGGCGGTCCCGTTCGCAGTCCGAACCGTGTTTCGGGGACGAACTTTGTCGGCGCCCGTGTTTGATTTGTGTTCATGTTTTTCCTTTCGTTTTCGGTTTTGGGTTAAAAAACAGGAAACCCGCGACTGACTGGCAATCGCGGGTTTCCCGAAAAATCTGTTGTTTTCTTTAGAATTTTGTCCCCACGACGCCCAGACCAAAGCGATTGCGCTGCCAAATAGACATGCATCCATTGGCTTGCACATGCTTCAGAGTTGAAACAACCGTGGTTTTCATTTTTAACCGGTGGAAAGAAACACCATTCCGGGGCGTTTGTCAAACAAGTTTTTTATAAGGAAAAAATAAGATTTCTCAGGCTTGTCGCGCAGCAGGGTAATGGTAAATTGATCTCAAAGTATGAGCGACCAATTACGGATGGTCACGTGTGGGTGGTGTGAGACGAAGGTCTTCGTTCCCAGCGATCTCGCGCCGCTGGCCACCACGCCGTGCAACAAGTGCGGACATTCGATTATGGTGCCGATGCAGCTGCGGCAATTTGAACTGCGCAGCATCATCGGCTCCGGAGGCATGGGCAACGTGTATCGCGGTTGGGACACGATGCTGGAACGGCTTGTGGCGGTGAAATTGATGAAAAAGGCGTTGTCCCAAGACCTGAAGGCGATAGAAAGTTTTTCTCGTGAAGCCCGCTCCTGCGCCCGGCTCAACCACACGAACATCATCCACATTTACACCTTTGACGAATGGGAGGGACGACGGTATCTCGTGATGGAATTAGCCGACCGTGGCAGTCTGGATGCGCGCATCGAAAAATTGCACGTGCTGCCGGAAGTCGACGTGCTCGATATCGGGATCAAAATCGCCTCGGCCCTCGACATGGCACTCAAATACGATTTGCTTCATCGCGACATCAAGCCCGGCAATATTTTGTTCAACGCGGATCATGAACCGAAGCTGGTGGATTTTGGCCTTGCGCAAGCAGCTGGCACGAAACAGGAAACGGGGGATGTGACCTGGGGCACGCCGTATTATGTTGCACCGGAAAAAATCAAACGTGAGCCGGAAACATTTCTCTCAGACATGTATAGCCTCGGTGCGACTCTTTATCATGCGATGACCGGTCACACGCCCTTTGAAGCGCCGACAGTCGAGGACCTCATCGCCGCCCAGGTGCAAACGCCACTGACGCCGCCGAATCTCGTCGTGCCTGAAATCACACAGCCCACCAGCGACGCCTTGGTGCAGGCGCTGGCGAAAAATCCGGCGGACCGTTTTCTGAGTTATGACGAATTCATCATGGCGTTGACAGCGGCGCGCAGCCAGTTGCTCGTCAAGCAATCTCAAATGCCGCAGCCAAAGGCCAAGAGCTTTACCGGTTGGTGGAAGCGGCAATAAAAAAGGCGGGCGCTGCCGCCCGCCCTGAATTCAGGGAAACTTCGGAGGATTAATTGTTCGAGCTTTCCTTCTTTTGTTTCTCCCCGCTCTTGACACCGAAATGCACAGTGATGGCATTGAGTTTGCCGTCATCGGTCTTCTTGTAAGAGCCGGAAACGGGCTGACCGACCACGCCATCCGACAAGGTCGCCGGCTGGCCGTCCTTGGTGATTATCGTGTCGGACGTGATGTTAAACGTGCGCTTCTCGACCGTCAGCGTCATCGCCTTCGTGTCCACCGCGCTCAGCTTGCCGTGGAAGGGCAGGTTACTGTGTTTCTTGGGCGTGGCAGGCGCAGTTTGATTGGGTGACGCCGGCGCGTTACTGTCTTGCGCGCGCGACAACACGGGCATCGCAACGAGCGCGGCAGCGAAAAGACTTAAGGTTGTGATTTTAGCAATTTTCTTTGTCATGATGGTTGATGATTTGTTGTTTGGTTATTCGTCACAAAAGACGATAGCAGAATAAGAATTGGCTTCAACCATTTAATAATTTTTACCAGGTTCCCTCCGTCAGCAGTTCCGCAACATTACGCGCCAAATCCTCCGCGAGCAACGGGAGGGATTGACGCTCCGTGTCCGTCAAATCCCCGCCGACTTGGATAAGCGCATAACCGCTTACATCTTTGTCGAGCAACACCTTGCCCGTGTCGCGCGAGCGAGCGGTGACATGCGCGGTGATGTCAACGCGGTAATCCTGCGGCGTGGCAACGTCCGAATTCAAAAAACTCAAGCCTTTGCGGCTGTAACGTGTGATGACGCCGGTGACGACAATGTCGCCAGGACCGCGTGTGACGAGATGATATGTGCCGTCGGTTTGCAACCGTTCGCGCAACGCCTGCGTTACCGAGTCGCCCAGGCGCGGTTGAAGCGTTTGATTGTTGAAAGGCAAAATTTCAATGGTTTTTTCACCTGCGACCGCGCCGTTGACCGGCCCGAGATGATAACCGGCACAACCGGTCAGCAACACAGTCATCGTGGAAACAGCGAGGAATTGAAGCAGGCGCATTTCAGTTGGCCGGCGCTTCAAGGCGCGGCTTGAGGGCTTGAATACGCTCGCGCGCCCGCGCGGCGTAGGAGGAATTAGGATCGAGTTGCAACACTTCGTTGTAATAAACCAGCGCGCCGTTCCATTTTTTGCTCTTTTCGTAGAATCGCGCGATTTCATAATTACCACGCACTTGTTCCGCTTTAAGCACGGCAATGGCCTTTCGCGCCTGCGGAACGCGCTTATCGTCTGGATAAAGCGTGATGAAATCGGTGAAAGCCGCGACCGCCTGCACGGCGGCACTTTGATCGTATTCGGCGGTCTCCGCCTGTTTCTGATGCGAAACACCTTCGTCGAACAACGCGTCGGAGGCAATCGCCGGCTGGCCGTGATAGCGGTCAGCGGCAATCTCGTAGGCTTTCACTGCGGCGGGAAAATCCTCCTGTTTTTCGCGCGCCGCGCCAATGCGCAATTGCGCGCTCGGCGCAACATCGCTGTAAGGACCATTCTGAACGATTTTGTCAAACATGCCCGCTGTTTTATCCATCGAATGGTAAAGCGGAATATAACCCCAGAGTTTGAACCATTCGCCGCCGAGGAAACGGTCGGCGATTTGGTATTGGCGCCACAACACGTCTTCGTATTCAGCGCTCTTGGGATATTTTTCAACGATGACCTGATAAGCGTTGAAAGCCTCTTCGTCCTTGCCCATCACTTCGAGACAACGACCGACGAGATATTGCGCGCGCGGAGCGTAATCAGAAAGCGGCCATACGCGGACGATGCGGTGCGCAGCCCGCAGCGCGAGGCCGTAATCACGACTGTCAAACGCCTGCTGCGCCACATCCAATTGATCCTTGGCACGGGCACGCTGCCACTTGGTGCTTTCCCCGTAAGATTCGTAATACCACCCTTCACCCGGCGTGTAAGTCAGCGGCGCTGGCGAGCGGAATGGAAACAACACCACACACGCAACAACCACAAACAGAACAACGAACCGGCGATTCATACTGCGACAGTAATAAGCCACACCCGGTGAGTCAAGGCACACAGAGATCAATCATCCCCGATAAATAATCAACACGCCGAAATCCAGCATTATTTTTTGCGTGCCGACATCGAGAAAGTTGTAGGTGGTCATGTGAATGCCAATAAGATTGGCCTCGCCAATTCCATTCAAAAAATCCGTAACCTTCTCGTCAAATTTGTCATGGCCGAACTCAACACAGCCTGCATGACGGATGGTGTGAACCCGTATCTTTTTGTCAGCGTTTTTGGTTACGACCTCTATCGGTTGTGCTTTTTTTACCAATGACTCGCCCGGCTTGTCACGCAACGGCACTTTAAGATGTTTTTCTATTTTCGCAGCCGCGGACGAGGCGATGGGATTAGCGGTTTGCCCGGTGATGATGGTTCCCCCCGAAGCCGGTTTTGTGGATTCCTGCGGAATCGTAATTGTCTGGCTGCACGACGGGCACTCGATTTCCGTGCCGGCTCCGGCACTGTCCACCGCCAGTTCCTGTCCGCATTTGGGGCAATCAAAAATGATGTCCATAAACCGCTAAGGTCTGACTTTGCCCGCAGTCTAGCCATACACCACAACGAAGACCAGCAAAAAAATGCGTGCTGAAGCAAATCACTCCCACTCAATCGTCCCCGGCGGTTTGCTGGTGATGTCGAACACGCAGCGGTTCACGCCTTTGACTTCGTTGATGATGCGGCTGGCGAGTTTCTCCAGCAATTCGTAGGGCAGTTTCACCCAGTCCGCCGTCATGCCGTCCTGCGATTCCACCGCGCGGATGGCGATGGTGTAATCGTAAGTCCGCTCGTCACCCATCACCCCCACGCTGCGGACGGGCAGCAATACCGCAAAACTCTGCCAGATTCTGTAATACCACCCGCTGTTCTTCATTTCTTCCACGACAATGCTGTCCGCGTTCCGCAAAATTTCCAGACGCGGCGGCGTGACTTCACCGAGGACGCGCACGGCCAAGCCCGGGCCGGGGAACGGCTGGCGCAAAACAATTTCGCGCGGCAGGCCGAGTTCGAGTCCAAGCTTGCGCACTTCGTCCTTAAACAAACATTTAAGCGGCTCGACCAGCGCAAACTTCATCTTCTTCGGCAGCCCGCCGACGTTGTGATGGCTCTTGATGAGCGCGGCGGGATTGCCGTTAATCGGCACAGACTCGATCACGTCGGGATAGAGCGTTCCTTGCGCGAGAAATTTCGCCTTGCCCGCGCGCCGGGCCGCATTCTGAAAAACTTCGATGAACGTTTTGCCGATGATCTTCCGTTTGCGTTCGGGATCGGTCACGCCTTTGAGCCGTTTCAAAAACAGCTTCGAGGCGTCTTCGTATTGCAGTTTGATTTTGAAATTGCGCCCGAAAACTTCCTGCACGACTTCCGCCTCGTGTCCGCGCAAAAGGCCGTTGTTGACGAAAATGCAGGTCAGCTGGTCGCCAATGGCCTTGTGAATCAACGCCGCCGCGACGCTTGAATCCACGCCGCCGCTCAAACCGAGAATCACTTTTTCGCCGCCGACTTGCGCGCGAATTTCCTCAACGGCCCGCATGATGTAACCGCGCATCGTCCAGTTTTTGCCGCAACCGCAAATGCCGTGGACGAAATTGGCGAGGACTTCCCTGCCGCGCGGCGTGTGGACGACTTCGGGATGAAATTGCAGGCCGAAAAATTTTCGCGCGCGGTTTTCAATCGCCGCGTATTCGGAATTTTCCGTGACAGCGACCGGTTTGAAATCGCGCGGCAGTTTCGTGAGCTTGTCACCATGCGAGTTCCAGACTTGCAGGATTTCCGGCAGATTTGCAAACAGCGGGCAAAAATTGTCTGTCACGCGCAACGTGCCTTTGCCGTATTCGCGTTTGAGGCCTTTCTCGACCCTGCCACCAAGGAATTGCGCGAACAATTGCACGCCGTAACAAATTCCGAGCACGGGCACGCCGAGCGCGAAAATATTTTTGTCCGGCAGCGGCGCGTTTTTTGCATACACGCTGGAGGGGCCACCCGAAAGGATGATGCCCTTGGGATTCAGCGCGGCAATTTCCCCGGCGGGGGTGTCGTAGCGCAGGATGACTGAATACACGTTGCACTCGCGGACGCGCCGCGCGATGACCTGTGTGTATTGCGACCCAAAATCGAGAATGACGATTTGCTCGTTCATGAATCAAAACCGAGGTGAACGGTTTGCCTGTAGGAACTCCATTTGGCGAGCCAAAAACACAAAACCCAGATGGCAAAGAGTCATCCAGTCTCTCCCAGGGCGACTTATTGTTTTACCACTTTCACCATGCCTGTGTTCGGGTCATAAACAATTTTTGAGCCGTAAGGTGCCTGTGGGATTTTGCCGATGTAATTTGGCATGAGTTCATTGAGGTCTTTGGGATAACGACCCTCCATTGCGTTGAACTGCTGGATGGCCTGGTTGAGATACGCAAGATCAATCTGTTTCTCCGAGTATTTTTTTGCCTGCGCCACCGCGCCGAGATAATCCACCGGTGCCGTGAGGGGATTGCCCGTGTTGTAATTCGGAGTCGCATTGGTGGAAGTGGCTGTTGAATTGGTGGTTTGGGCTTGTTTGCCGGAATTACCGCCACCGCAACCTGCCAGAAACAATCCGGCGGCGATCAAAACCAAGAAAAATATTTTCATACCGGCAACTTAAGCCAATCCCCCGCAAAATCCAAGCGTGACCCGGCTAAATTATTTGCGCCGCCAACTCGCGCGCAAACCGGATCAAATCCAAATCCCCGGCCAGATTGCCGAAGCGGAATTTCGGCAGGCCGCTTTGCCGCTGGCCGAGCAATTCGCCCGGCCCGCGCAATTTCAAATCCACCTCGGCAATGCGAAACCCGTCCGTCGTCTCTTCCAAAACTTTCAAGCGCCGCCCTGCATCCTCATTCTTCGCGTCGGAAATCAAAATGCAGTGCGACTCATGCGCGCCGCGCCCGATGCGCCCGCGTAATTGATGCAATTGCGCCAGACCGAACCGCTCCGCATTTTCAACCAGCATGATCGTTGCGTTCGGCACATCCAAACCCACTTCAACCAGCGTCGTCGCGACGAGCGCCTGAATTTGGTTCGCGCGAAACGCTGTCATTACTTCGTCCTTCTCCCGCCCTTTCAACCGGCCGTGCATCAACCCGACATGGAATGGCGCGAGCAGCTTCTTCAAATTTTCAAATTCCTTTTTCACCGCTTTCAACCCATTTGGTCCTGAATCCTCCACGCGCGGATAAACGACGTATGCCTGCCGTCCGGCAGCCAGTTTTTCGCGGATGAATTTCCAAACTTCAGGCAATTTTTCGGTCGTGCGTAGAAAAGTTTTTATCCTGCCGCGTCCACCGGGCATCTGGTCAATTACCGAAATATCAAGGTCGCCGTAAAGCGTAAGGCCGAGCGTGCGCGGAATCGGGGTAGCCGTCATCACGAGCAAATGCGGATAGCGGCCTTTACGCACGATCTGTTCGCGCTGTGCCACGCCAAACTTGTGCTGCTCGTCAATAATGACCAAACCCAATTTCTCCAATACAAATCCCGACTCGATGAGGGCGTGAGTGCCGATGGTCAAGGAGCAAGGAGTAAGGAGTAAGGGTTTTGCTGCGAGGGTCTTGCGCCTTACTTCTTGTTCCTTACTCCTGTGTGAACCTGTTTGCAATTTCACCTTCACGCCGAGCGGTCCAAACCAGCGCGAAAAATTGTTGAAATGTTGTTCCGCAAGGATTTCCGTCGGCGCCATGAGCGCAACATTGAACCCGCTTTCCAAAGCCATGAGCGCCGCGCAGGCGGCAACCACCGTCTTGCCTGAACCGACGTCGCCTTGCAGCAGCCGCCGCATCGGATGCGCCCCGCTCATGTCCGCCCGGATTTCGCGGAGGACTTTCGTCTGGGCGTCGGTGAGCTTGAAGCCGAGCCGTGCCAGAAACGGCTTCATCAAACGATTGTCACCACCGCACGGTAATGCGCGCGATTTGGCCTCGAAATTTTTCCGGCGAAGCTGCATGTCACGCTGCAACGCAATGAATTCATCCAACGCCAGCCGTCGCCGTGCGATTTCCACATCGGCCAGCTCTTCGGGGAAATGCGTCATGTGAATGGCGTTGGCGCGCGTCGGGTAGGACAGGCTTCCAGCCTGTCCCTGATTTTTAGAACTTGAAGATGGAGACAGGCGGGACACCTGTCCTACATTTCCCGGCCACGGTTCGGCGATGTGCCGCTCGAATTTTTCCAACGTCCGCCAGATCAGCCCGCGCAACCAGCGTTGCGGCAGGCCTTCGGTGAGCGGATACACCGGCGCGATGCGGTTGATGTGGATGAAGCTCTCCTCGCCGCCCTCGATGACTTCGGTTTCAGGATGGTCAATGATGCGCGGCTTGGTTTCATTGAGCTTGCCGTAAACGAAAATCTCGTCGCCAACCGCAAAATAATTTTGCATGAACGGCAGATTCCACCAGCGGCAATGCAACCGGGCGCTGCCATCATCGAGAATGATTTCAAAAACGGATTTGTTGCCGCCGCGAAAACGTCTGAGGCCGAGCGTGACAATCGTGCCGCGCGTGGTCGCCGCTTCGTCACGGGTCAACCCGGCAATACTGCGAAAATGACGGCGATCTTCATAACGCCGCGGCCGGTGCAGCAACAAATCCTCGATGGTGTGAATGTCGAGGCGTGCGAGTTGCGCCGCGCGTTCCGCGCCGACACCCCACAATGTCGTTACGGGTGCAGCCAGCGGATTGTCTTGGATTTGTGGACGCATGGAAGGTAGGGCGCGATGTCCTCATCGCGCCGTTGGCGGCGGGCTGGGGACAGCCCGCCCTACCAAAAACGGGATGGTTTCCGGCGGCAACATCGGCCGCACGATACAAATCGCCGCAAGCGGCTTCAACGGGAAAGGAACTTCTAAATTTCGACCAACACAATTTCTGGCCTGCAATTGAAACGGACTGGAATGGGATACCAGCCGATGCCGGAAGTCACATACAGCGGACCTGATTTCGTCTGAAATAATCCGAGGTCGTATTCGTCCACAGCGTATGGAGTCATTATCGGTCCATAAAAAGGAATACGCACTTGGCAGCCGTGTGAATGGCCGGCCAACATCAAATCAAATTTCTGACCATCGAATTTTTTAACCCACGCGGGGTAGTGGAATAATAAAATGTTTTTCATTCCAATCTTTGCGGAAGACAATGAATGCTTCGGGCCAACATGTGCCACGCCGATGATGTTGGTTTTTCCATCAAGGGTTGTTCGTTGTTCGTCGAGAAGCCAAGCTCCGCCGGTTGCGGCGAAACACTTAATCATCCCGTCGAACGGCACTTTGCTCCAGTAATCGTGGTTGCCCGGCACGCCATACATCGGAGATTTGACGCCGGAAAGAATTTCAAGAGCTTCGGGCAGATATTTTCCTTCTTCCATGATGTCACCGGTGAAACATACAAAATCAGGCGACAATGAATTGATCATCTTCACAACGGACGTGGAGTGCTCACGGTCACCTTTGTGATGTAAATCGCTGAAGTGAACAAACCGATGGGTCGGCTTACCTTGGCAAAGTCGCAACCGTCGAATTTTCACCCATTGCGGTTCAATCCATCTGGCGTCGCCAACAACCGCCCAAGGAGCCAACAGCATTGCAGCAAGAATAAATTGGCGTCGGCTGATTTTCATGCCTGCACAATCTTCTCCAGCGTCACGAACAACGCCGGCGCACTGGCAAAATGCGCAGCCTTGCCATCGCGCAGCACCACGCCAAATCCTTCGCCGTAAGCCGGGCCGTTGACAACGCACACGTCGGTACGGCATCCGGCAATCTGCCGTTTGGCGGCGTTTAGAGCGTCCGCCCGCGTGCCGTTCGCCTCAAATTTCCAGCCAAAGAGCTGCGTTCGCGGAAACCAGGCGCGCAATTCGGCGATGATTTTCGGCGTCGGCGCCAGTTCGACGAGCAATTTGCCCTCCCGCGTGGAAATTTTTTTGGCGGACTTGAATTCGGTGAGTTCGCCCGACGGCGCGCGCAGCCAGATTTTGCCGAAGGCAAAGTCGCTGACCGCTGCGGCGTGAAAAATCGCATTCACGCGCTTGCCCGCCAGCGCCTTCAGCTTGGCGCACAAATCGGCGGTGGTTGAGAAAAGCTGCACCTGCTCCACACGTCGCTCGCCGGAACACGTGGCCTGTTCTCCAATGAGCAACTTCACCTTGTGGCCGCGCGCGGCCAGAAAATTGGCCAGTTCCGTGCCGAGTCGGCCCGTGGAAAAATTCGTGAGCCGCCGCACGTCGTCCAGCGGTTCGTAAGTTGGTCCAGCGGTGACAACGCAATTCATGCCGGTGTTTAGCTTTAGCTTGTTCGCGGCGCGCGGCAAGCCAAAGCTTGAATGCCAACCCGCTCCATCGCCACCGGGCGAGCATGCGTTGGTTCATTCCAGCAACCATGCGAGCAGCGGCGCGAGGGCGATGGCCGGCAGAAAATTTGCCAATTCCACCCTGCGGACTTCAAAAATCATCAACGCAATGGCGCACACGACAAGGCCGGCGGCGGCATTGACCGGATCAACCAAACCGTGCGTTTCGAGAAACGGCCGCACCCAAAGCTGGCAGGCAAGCGTGATTCCGCCGAGAAAGGCGAAGACAGGAAACGCCGACAGTGCGGACGGCCAGCCGAATAGCTTCACGAAACCGGTCATGGCCAAACCATCCATCACGGCTTTGATCGCCAGCAGCCAGAAGTACCCGAACTGGCCGCCTTGGGGCGGCAGCCCATCCACCACCGCGCCGACCAATCCCAGCGGCGCGGCGCAAAAAAGCACGGCGCACGCGCTGAAACCGCCGCTGATTTTGCGCGGCGCGTTCGATTGCGCGGACGCGATCAAACTGCCCGCGAAACGGCCGAGGCGATTCGATAATTTTTGCAAATGGAGCAATTTCCCAACCCAAAAACCCAGAGTCACGGCGAGCGCGGCGGTGAGCATTTGCCTCAACACCGGCATAAAGGTTCCGCCGATACTCAACCAAACGAGCTGCAGACCGAAGAAAACGGTGAATGCGCCGAGCGCCGCTCGGAAAAAAATTTGCGCGCTGAGAGACAACGGCTTGCGCAGGGCGAGTCCGAAAAGTCCACCGATTAAAATGCCCAATGCGTTGAGAAATGCGCCGGTCACACGCTGACTGAACCATTGCGCACCCCAAGTGCCAAGCCGGAAATTTTTTGCGCGCACGGCCCCGGCCTGTTTTACTCATGCCCGGATGGCCGACGCAAAAACCAGTTCCCGCAGCCCGTGGTTTTGGGTCCCCACGCTTTATGTGGCGGAAGGACTGCCGTATGTGCTGGCGATGTCGGTGTCGCTGGTGCTTTACAAAAACCTCGGTGTGTCAAACACGGACATCGCGTTCTACACGAGCTGGCTTTATTTGCCATGGGTCATCAAGCCGCTGTGGAGTCCGGTGGTGGATCTGCTTAAAACACGGCGGCTGTGGATTTGGACGATGCAATTGCTCCTCGGCGCGGGACTGGCGGGCGTGGCGTTGACCATTCCCGCGCCGCATTTTTTTCAGTTCACGCTCGCGTTTTTCTGGCTGCTGGCATTCAGCTCCGCGACCCATGACATCGCCGTGGACGGCTTTTACATGCTGGCGACAACGGAACGCGAGCAGTCGTTTTTTGTCGGCATTCGCAACACGTTTTATCGCGTGGCAATGATTTGTGCGCAAGGCGGCCTCGTGATTCTTGCCGGTAAAATTCATGGACGCACCGGTGATTATGCGTTCGCCTGGTCAATGACGCTTGCCCTGACGGCGGGAATTTTTTTGTGCCTGGGCACTTATCATTTTTTTGTCCTGCCAAAGCCAGCGATGGATCAACCCAGGCGCGCTGGCTCGTCAGAAAATTTTCTCCGCGAATTCTTCAAAACGTTCGGAACATTTTTTCAGAAACCCAAAATCATCGCGCTGCTGCTCTTTTTGCTGCTTTACCGGCTCGGCGAGGCGCAGCTCGTGAAAATGGTTCAGCCATTTTTGCTTGATGGGCGCGAACAGGGTGGTCTGGGTTTGACAAACGAACAACTCGGCGTGGTTTATGGCACAGCCGGCATCTTTGCGCTGCTGCTCGGTGGATTGCTCGGCGGTTTTGTCGTGGCGCGGCGCGGATTGAAATTCTGGCTGTGGCCGATGTTGCTGGCGATTCATCTGCCCGACGCGGTGTTCATCTGGCTGGCCCATGCGCAGCCGCAGAATCTTTTCGCCATCGGCGCGGGCGTCGCGGTCGAGCAATTCGGCTACGGTTTCGGTTTCACGGCGTTCATGCTGTACATGATTTACATTGCGCGCGGCGAACATCAGACGGCGCACTACGCGATTTGTACGGGCTTCATGGCGCTGGGCATGATGCTGCCGGGCATGTGGAGCGGCTGGTTGCAGGAGCGCATCGGCTATCCGCATTTCTTCGTCTGGGTGCTGCTGACCACGATTCCGAGCTTCATTGTCGCGATGCGAATTCCGTTGGAAGCGGAATTTGGGAAAAGGAATTAACAACAAAGAAACCAGGCAACGACGGTGGAACAAATCCATTCCCCTAAAACTTTGTTCCTTTGTTTCTTGGTTGTTCACAAATGCCCTGCCGAAAAGAATTGCTTTGAACGCATTGATTTTCCCAGAATCCAACCTCACATGACATCCATTTGCCATTACCGATTCCGCCATGTCTTCGCCGGCGCGCTGTTTGCGCTTGTGACAGCTTTGGGATTTTTGCCGGACGCGCAGGCGCAATTTGTTTTCACCAACAGTTCGCCAAAACCCATGCCGCGCCGTCCCAACATTATTTTGATTGTCGCCGACGGCCTCGGTTATGGCGATTTGAGTTGCTATGGCCAGACGAAGTTTCAAACACCGAATCTCGACCGGCTCGCCGCCGATGGCATCCGTTTCACGAGCTATTACGCGGGCGATGCGGCGAGTTCGCCGACGCGCGCCGCGTTGATGCTCGGCAAAGATTCAGCGCATTTGAAACAGCGCGCGGACGTGGACGTGCCGCTGGCAGCGGACGATGTCACGGTCGCGCAAGTGCTCAAGCAATCCGGCTATCACACCGGCTTGATTGGCGAATGGGATTTGGGGGGTGACGGCACGAGTGGCGCACCGTGGTTGAAGGGCTTCGATGAATTCGCCGGCTATTTTGATGCCAGCGAGGCGGAAAATTATTACGCCGATTACATGTGGCGGCATGATCCAGCGACCCATTTTCAGGGCAAGGCGCCGGTATACGAAAACGCCGACGGCAAAAAGGGCCGATATATTCCCGACCGGTTTACGACCATGGCGATGAATTTCATCAAAAACAATCAACCGGACCAATTCAACCGTCACCAGCCGTTTTTTCTGCTGCTGAATTACACAACTCCGCGCGCGAACACCGCCGAAATGGCGCGCACCGGCAACGGGATGCAAGTGCCCACCGACGCTCCTTATTCAGGGGAACCGTGGCCTCAGGCGGAAAAGAACAAGGCCGCCATGATTGCGCGGTTCGATGGATGCATCGGACAACTGCTGGAACAACTCCGAGATATCAATCAAACCAGCAATACGGTGATTTTCTTTTCGAGCGACACCGGGCCGGCAAAGGACGGGGGTATTGATCCGAAGTTTCTCCACAGCACCGGACCGTTTCGCGGCATCCGTGGCGAGCTTTACGAAGGCGGCCTGCGCGTGCCGATGATCGTTCGTTGGCCGGGAAAAATTCAAGCCGGCCAAGTCAGCGATCTCACCTGGGCATCGTGGGATTTTTTGCCAACGGCACTGGGGATTGCGCTCACCAAGCCGCCGGAGAATATTGACGGCATCTCCGTTTTACCGGCGTTGTTCGGCCAAACGCAAACCAACCGGCACGGCTTTTTCCGTTGGGAAATGAAAAATGGGAACGGCCTCGCCCAGGCGGCGCGCATGGACGATTGGAAAATCACACGCGCACAAGGCGACAAACCCTGGGAACTTTACAACCTCAAAACCGATCCAGGCGAAACTCAAAATGTCGCGGACAAAAATCCGGACGTGATCGCCAGGTTTGAAAAACTTTTGAAGAGGCAGTAACGCTCCACTTCCCGCTGGACGGCTGGAGCTAGTTGTCTTCACCGCGAAAACTCGACGGGCGCAAATTTTGCGCTAAATTCAAGGCCGTTCCGTTCATGCACGAATCTGAATCACCGGAAAATCTGCCGACGCCCTTGGCGCAAACCACCGGCGAGCATCCGTATGCCATTTTCCGGAACCGGGATTTCACGCTTTACCTCACGGGCCGCCTCATAGCGGTGTTTGGCCAGCAGATGTTCTTGCTGGCGGTGGGCTGGGAACTTTATGAACGCACCGGCTCCGCGCTGGCACTGGGGCTTGTGGGGCTGACGCAAATGATCCCGATATTTCTGTTCACGCTGCCGGCGGGGCACGTGGCGGACAATTACAACCGCAAACGGATCGTGGCGTTGATGGCGATTGTCATCGCGATGGCAAGCCTCGGAATGGCTGTCGTTTCGGCGCTCAAGGCGCCGGTTTACTGGGTTTACGTCTGTCTGTTTGTCGGCGGCACCGCCCGCACGTTCATGTGGGCGGCCAACGCGGCATTTCTGCCGCATCTGGTGGATCGCAAGGATTTCCCGCGCGCGGTGAACTGGAACGCCGGCGCGTTTGAACTATCCAGCATCACCGGCCCGCTGGCAGCGGGCGCGATCATCGCCTACATGCTCAGGTATCACCCGGCCTACCCCGCAGCACTGGTTTATGTGTTCACTATGGTAACGTCGCTGGTCTTTTTCATCTTCATCAGCATGATCAGGCAGCAACACACCGTTACCGTCAAGGAACCCATGACACTCCAGGTGCTGCTGACGGGATTCAAGTTCGTTTATGCGAGCAAGATGATTCTGGGAATCATCACGCTCGATATGTTCGCGGTGTTGCTGGGCGGCGCGACGGCGCTGCTGCCGATCTATGCGAAGGACATTTTGGGCAGTGGACCAGGCGGATTGGGATTGTTGCGCGCGGCGCTGCCCATGGGCTCTGTGCTCTGCGTGTTTATTCTGAATCACCGGCCACCGCTGCAAAAAGCCGGGCGGGCGATGCTGTGGGCTGTGGCGGCCTTCGGGCTGGGCACGATTGCGTTCGGGTTTTCGACGTGGTTTTGGTTCTCGTTCATTATGTTGTTCATGTGCGGTGCGGTGGACAACATCAGCGTCGTGGTGCGGCACACACTGGTGCAGATGCTCACGCCCGACGAAAAACGCGGGCGCGTCTCCGCCGTCAACAATCTCTTCATCGGCACGTCCAATGAACTCGGCGGATTCGAGTCCGGCATGGTGGCGCAAATTTTCGGGCCGACCATCGGGAACACGATTGTCGCCGGTGCGGTGATTTCCGTCGTGTCCGGCGGCGTCGGAACCATTTTGACCGTGCTCGCCGTGGCGTGGATTTGGCCGGAAATCCGGCGGTACGGAAAACTGGCGTGAGATTTCGTCGCGCGACCTGTGCGCTTCAACTTGACGCCGCCGCATGGCGGTTTATTTTCGGTGCATGAGAAAAATCTCGCTTTGGCTTTTCATTTTCGTCTTCACAGCCTGGGTGGCGCATGGGCAGGAGGACGCAACACAACAGCAAATCAACAAACTCAACGGCCAGGTCCAGGACCTGGTTGATGCACAGGCGTTGCAGGCCAAACGCATCGAGGCGCTGGAGAAGGAAATTAGCGGGCTGCAGGACAAGTTGAATCAGCCCGGTACCACAGCCAACCAGGATGATTTGAAAAAACTCGCCGAACAGGTGCAGGAAATTGACAAGAAACGGCAGGAGGACAACGCGCGGATTTTGAAGGAGTTGGAACGCCTTGGAAAATCGTTGGGCGCGCCGCAGCCAGGCCATAAAATAACACCGAGTGTCCCAATCACAGCGCCGACGGGCAATCCCGGTCCGGCCGCAGGCAGCCCGCAAAAAGGCTATGATTACAACGTTCGCAGCGGAGACACGCTCTCGGCGATTGTGAAAGCATATCGCGATCAGGGCATCAAAGTAACAACGGACCAGATTTTGAAGGCGAATCCCGGGCTAAATCCAGGCGACATGAAGATCGGGCAGAAAATTTTTATTCCAGCGCCGGCGCAGTGATTTACTTCGGAGGGCGAGTTACACGAGCCCCCATTCAAGGCAATCCTGGGCTCGCATAATTTGGGACTCGCATAACCCGCCCGTCCAAAATTCTCAACGCAGCATCAGGAGAAAAATCGCAACCGCCAGTGCGATGCGATACCAGCCGAACAGATTGAACGTGTGCGTCTGGATGTAACGCAGCAGCCATTTCACGGCAATGAAGGAAACCACCGACGCAATGACGGTCGCCAGCAAAACCAAGCCCCAATTTTCATGCGGCGCATTGGCGATGGGATGATGCAACGCCTCAAAAATTTTCAGGCTGCCCGCCGCCAGCATCGTTGGAATACCGACCAGAAAGGAAAATTCCGTCGCCGCCGGGCGGTTCATACCGAGCAACAGCGCCAGCAAAATCGTCGAGCCGGAACGGGATGAACCGGGAAAAACCGCCGCAATCAACTGGCCGACGGCCACGGCGATGACGATGGGCCAGGTGATTTTATCGCTCATTTTTCTCCCGCGCAGCCACCATTCGATGGCGAGGAAGGCAATGCCACCGATGAGCAATGCCAAGGCAATGGGTGCGACGTTTTCCTCAAGCTTGAAGCCGTTTTTATCAAGGACGAAACCCACGGCCCCGGTGATGACGAAGGCGGTGAGGATTTTCAGCAGGTAATCCTGCGTTTCCTTCTGGCGCCATTCGAAAACGAATTTGTAAAGGCGTTGGGGAAACAGCGGCAGGACGGCGATGACCGCGCCGCATTGGATGACGATGTTGAAGAGATCGCTCTCGTGGACTTTCAGGAGATGTTCCGCGACCAGCAGATGTCCGGTGGACGAAACGGGTATGAACTCCGTGATCCCTTCGATCACGCCCAAAATGACGACGACAATCCAGTCAGGCATGGGTTGTTTAGACGCGAAACGGGCGCGGAGGGCAAGCTGGAAATGACATGCTGGATGCCGTTCGCAATAAGAACCGGACGCGAAAAGCGCCGGTAAGTTCGCTCAAACCAATCCCGCATGGCTCCCGTCGCAGAACGGCGCGTTCTTCGAATGTTTGCAACCGCACCACGCGAGAGTCCGGATTTCCTTGATCTCGACTTTCTTCGGCGCAAATCCGGTGCCTTTATGCGAGCCGTCACAAAACGGTTGGGCTTTTGATTGGCCGCAGGCGCACCACCAATACGTTCCGGGTTTGACTTGTTGAACAAATGGGGATTTTTGGGCAATGGTCGGTTCCATAATGCGTGAACAGTATCCCGATTCGGCAAAAATGCAAATGTTCCACTTTCCATTGGCACATGCGCCTTGCGAGGCATACTGTTTCTCATGCCCGGCCAGCCCATCACCTACCGCCAGTGGGGCGTGGATCTGGACGCCAACGCGCTCCAGCAGATGGAGAACGCCTGCCGATTGCCCGTCTCCGTCGCCGCCGCGCTCATGCCCGACGCCCACGTCGGCTACGGCCTCCCCATCGGCGGCGTGCTGGCCACCGACAACGCCGTCATCCCCTACGCCGTCGGCGTGGACATCGCCTGCCGCGTCAAACTCACCGTGCTCGATTTGCCGCTCGACTGGTTGCGCCGCCGCGAAACCGATCTCATCCGCGCCATTGAAGCCGAGACGCGCTTCGGCATTGGCGTGGAATTCAAACATCGCCGCTCACATCCGGTTATGGACGAGGACTGGTCGGTCAGCCCCGTCACACAACGCCTTCGCGACAAAGCCGCGGCGCAACTCGGCACCAGCGGCAGCGGCAATCATTTCGTCGAGTTCGGCGAATTCACCGTGGAGAACAAGGAACTCGGTCTTGAGCCGGGCACGTATCTCGCCCTGTTGAGCCACAGTGGCAGTCGCGGCACTGGCGCGCAGGTCTGCGACCATTACAGCCGCGTCGCGCGCCAGAAACACAGGGATTTGCCAAAGGAATTGAATTTTCTCGCGTGGCTCGACCTCGATTCCGCCGACGGCCGGGAATACTGGGCGGCGATGGAATTGATGGGCCAATACGCCTCTGCGAATCATTATCTCATTCACAAACACATCGCGCGTCATCTCGGCGCGGGCGTGCTGCTGGACATCGAAAACCATCACAACTTCGCGTGGAAGGAACGCCACGGTGGACGTGACCTCATCGTCCACCGTAAAGGTGCGACGCCGGCGGGCTTGGGTGTGCTGGGCGTGATTCCCGGTTCGATGGCCAGCCCGACGTTCGTCGCGCGCGGCAAGGGCAACGCCGCGTCGCTCAACTCCGCCTCACACGGCGCGGGCCGCGTGATGAGCCGCCACAAGGCGAGGGAGAGTTTTAATTGGAAGATGGTTCAACCCTATTTGGACGAACGCGGTGTGAAACTGATTTCCGCCGGTCTGGATGAAGTCCCGATGGTCTATAAAAACATCGAGGAAGTCATGGCCGCGCAAACCGACCTTGTTGAACCGCTGGCAAAATTTTTCCCGCGCCTCGTCAAAATGGCCCCCGCGGGTGAACGGGCGGAGGATTGAAACCTTGCCACGCAAAGGCGTAGAGAAGATTGAATCAATTTTTTCGTAAATTCAGTGGAGCAAAACTAATGGAGATGTGGTAAAATAGAACTGAAGCTGGAAAACGCCACGGGCCGGTGGCGCGGCCAAGTGGCAAACCGATGGGAGGCCGTATGATAAAGGCAAAATTGGCGAAGGAAGCAATCGTCCGGCTGAATAACCGGGTCGGCGTGCTGGCCCAAGTCGCCAAAAGCATCGCGGAAAAGGGCATCAAACTCGACGCCATCATCGCCACCGTGGACGGTCAGGACGCCATCATCCAGATGGTCAGCAACGAGCATCAGCGGATGATGAATGCGTTGCGCGAAAAGCATTGGGAAGTGCAGGAAGCCAAGGTCATCCTCGTCGAATGCGAAAACCAGGCTGGCCAGCTGCAGTTCATCACCGAGAAACTGGCGCAGGAAAAGATCGACATGCTTTACCTCTACGCCACGACGGTGAAGGTGGACCAATGTATGGTCGTGCTCTCGACGACAAACAACGACTGGGCCGTGATGGCGTTGAACAGTTGAATCGTAGCCCTACATCTGGCTATTGCTTCAGCTCTTCCAACCCGATGCCCGAGGCATTGGTCAGGGTAAGGAACGGACCTGTGTAGCCGGTCACGTGGATGTTGCGCAGGACGGCGTGATTGACGTGCGCCAGCGCGATGCCTTTGGTGCAGGTACCCGTGATATTTTTCAGGATCAGCCCATCCAGCGGTCGCTCCGCGGCAATCTGGCTGACATCGGCCAGGGTGGTGCCGGTCATGCGGATGTCGGTGAAGTGGAAGTTCCGGCCCACCGGGTAGCCGGCCAGTCCCTCCACCGGATCGTCCGCTGTGTTTTTGTTGCCGGAGCTGATCAAGTTGACGCGGAGAAAGCCCCCGGCCAGCACGTCGAGGTCGTCGCCCGCGATGTTCTCGATGATTCCGGCGCGACCGATGCGGGTCTTCACATAGACGCCATACGTGTGGCTGGTCAACTGGCAGTGTTCGATCCGCACGTTGCGGATGCCGCCGGAGGTTTCACTGCCAATGCCAATGCAGGCAAAACGTTGCCCATTCAAGGTGCATTTGGTAATGAGCACGTCTTCCGTCGGCCTGCCGATGCGCGCGCCGTCCAGCCCGCGACCGGATTTAAGGCTGATGGAATCGTCGCCCGTGTCTATGTCGCAGCCTTCGATGCGGACGTTTTTGCACGAATCCACATCAATGCCATCACGACTGCCGTTGATGTTCACGTTCTTAATTACGACATCGGAACAGTAAGTGGGGTGAGTCGCCCAGTTGCCGCCTTGCGTCACGGTGAAACCTTCCCAGCGAACGTCATTGCAAGAAATGGGTTCAAGGACGACCGCGCCACGGGGATTCTGCGATGCGGCGACGGCAGGATTCCCGTCAATGCGACCCGGCCCGATGATGCCAGTGTGGTCAACATTCGCAGAATAGATAAGCGCGCGCCGCCCCGGCTGCCAGCGCCCTTCCCAGCGGACATCGAGCATCGGGTAATCATTGGTGTCCGCGCTGCCGGTGATGACACTGTTCGTTGCCAGCCGGAGGATGGTGCGGTTGCCGATCTGCACGCTGCCGATGAGATAGTTGCCGGCAGGCACGAGCACTTCGCCACCGCCGGCGATGGCGCATGCATCGAGCGCCTTTTGGAAGGCGACGGTGTCCTTGTTCGTGCCATCACCGACCGCGCCAAAGTCGCGGACGTTGAACGGAAGTTTCGTTGCGGCATCAGCGCTGAAAAGCGCGACCGCGAGAAATAGGAGGAAAAATAATTTTTTCATGGGAATCATCGGGACGAAGGTGACGCGGCCCTGGCCGCCGCAGCAGCGTCGAGTTCCGCTTCCGTCGGGAAATGATCAAACGTGCGCTCGACTTTCATGCCACGAAGATTTTTGTCGGCAAAGTCCATCATCGCAGTCCAATCCTCCTCTGTGAACGCATGGCCATGATGCGCGTAATTCACACCGAGCCGGTCTTTTGCGCCGAAAAGTTCATACGCCGGTTGCGCGCCCAGAATTGACTGTCTGACCGCTTCGGGATACGAAATCCTATCCGCATCACCTTCCAATGCGATGAAAGGACGGGGCGCGCACAGCGCAAGAAACCAGTGTTCGTCGAAGGGCAATTTCTCGCGCTGACCCCAGAATTCATGCAGATGCGGTGAAAACCAGTTCGGATATTTTTTCTGCATGATGTCCAGCGTCTCGCTGTGGCGCGGACCAGCGAAGCGATACGCGCCGATGCCGCCGCCGCCCGTCACGACCGGCGCGCCCATCAACCGCTCGTCAAACGCCGCCGCGATCATCGCGGATTTACCGTTGCGCGACGCGCCGGTGATGATGAGCTTCGTTTTATCAATCGCGCGATCCGTTTCAAGATAATCGGCGACGCGCGACGCGCCCCATGCCCAAGCCGCGAGAATGCCCCAATCATAACCGGGATAAGCCGGGAAAAATCGTGTGTGGCGAAACGCCCAACTGCCATCCTCATTGCGCAACGTCGTGTCCTCGGCGCAATCGTTCGGGTTGAACATCACGAGCGCGTAACCGCGACGGAACAATTCGCTGTTATGCTGTGCGACATCTTCGGCATTGGCCGGTCCGCCAAACCCGCCGCGACCGCCACGGGCTGTTGCTGTTGGCGCTGCCGGTTCCTGACCCGGCACCGCAGGAGTATTGGTGACGGTTGCCGCCGCACTTGCGTTCGTTGCCGGGCCGACCACGAGCAAAACATCCTGTCCTTTGCCCTGGGTTGGGCCTTGCGGCAGGCGTGGCAACGGTGTCGCACCGGGCGGCGTGCCGCTCTGCAAGATGATGGTCGGGAACGGCCCGCCTGCGACCGGTGTGAAGATGCCTATGTCCAGCGCCAGCTTTCGTTCCGGCCCGAAGGTCAGATGCACCAACCGATATTTCACTTTTCCACCCAGCACCAATTGTGATTGGACCTCTTCTCCTTCCACATTTCCCGGCGGCGGCGGCATTTGGCCGATGGCGTAATACTCGAGAATTTTTTTCATCTCCTCGCGGCGCTTTTCCCATTGCTTGACCGTCGTGACTTTTGTGCCGTCGTTCATTGTCATCACATCGGGCAGCTCGGGGCGAACCGGCAAATCGTTCACGCCCGGCAACGTGCCCATCGCCGTCTTGATTGGCGGCAATGGAATTTCCCGAGGATCTGGGCCGGCGACGGAATTGGGAGATTGTCCCTTGGCCGCGACGGCCATGGCTAAAACGGATAAAAAAATTGTGCGCCAAAATTTCATACGAATAAAACGGGTAAACGGAATGTAGAGTTGCTGCGGAGAAAATATAAGTAAAGAAAGTTTACCGCCCGCCTGAAATTACGGAGTTTAAAGATTGGTTTCCGGCAATTCCCTTTTCCAATACTCGTCAATGTAGATGGTCATCGGTTCGGCCATCAGGTCGCGATACAGCCCCATTTTGAAATAAAACCGGCTGGGGTTGCGGTAACCAGTGGTTGCGTTTTCGGGATAGGCATTCACGCCGGTGTAATCCACCAACAGCCGGTCGTTGAGCCACGCTCTGATCCGGCCGTTTTGATTGGTTGTAAAACGGGTTTGAAATTTGAAATCCAGCCACCGACCTCGAAACTCGGCCTTTTCCTGATAAAGCACCGTTTCATGTCTGGCAATGTTCTGTGTGATTTTGAGCGTGCCGGAAATGTATCGAATCGCCAGCACCGGGCTGTCGTCCGAACAATTGCTGTTGCCGCCGCAATTCTGTTTCCATTGCGCGATGACCAAGCGCGTCGGCACGATGGGAAAATTCGTTGGAATAAACATGCTGAAGGATTGCTCATAAGGCACGTTTTCCTTCGAGGTCAATTTCTTGGCCTCGAGCAACTCGTCCCGCTCGGTGTCCTTGCTGCCGTTGATGCCAGCCTCAAAAATGTCGCGCGAACGGAGAATGATTTGGGCCGCGCCGCGGCCGGTGCGGACAATGTTCGTCTGCATCGTCACCGCGCCGGCTTCAAATCTGTCCGTGTCCCAAAGCTTGCTCAACTTGGCCGTCTCAAAACCGTCATAGACGTTAATGCCCGGAGTGTTCGTGACTTGGGCGCGGGAAATGGCGGCTGAAAAAAGCAAAAGGCCGGCGAGCGACATGAAAGTGAAATTCAATTTTGACATAGGTTGGTTTTGATTTGCGCGAGGGTAACTTCGTTACTTGAACCACGCAATCATCGGGTGGCGACAAAAATTCCGCCCAGCCCTTGCGTGCAAGAGCTGGGGGGCGGGCGGTGGCTCACAGAATGATGGTTTGAACGCTCGCCCTCATCCCGGCGTTGACTCACTCGCGCCCGCTCGCTCGGCCCTGCGGGCTTTCGGCTTCGCCGAATTCCTTTCACCGATTCCCAATCGGCTCAAGTCTCCCCCGGGGAGAAGGAGAATCATTCGCCGCGTGCTTGGAATGCCGTGCGACTGGATTGGCCGGACAATCTCCCGCCAACCAGAAATCTTGCTCCGGTATGTCCTCTCCTTGGGGAGAGGAAAAAGGTGAGGGAGGTTGTAAATACAAATCAAGAAAATCGGGTGGCGACAAAGATTCTGCTCCTCACAGTATGAAGCTACTCGGTTCGAATTGAATAAGTCTCAAGGCACATCTTTGCCCGGACAACTTTCGTTGAAGTAAACCCACTTTTCCCAAGCGCTTTGAGAACATATTTTTCCTCTAACGGACATTTATAACCCAAAATTACGCGTTGAAGAAAATTTTCTGGAATGCGCCTGAAATAAAGCCCGCCAGAAATTTCGCAGTCTTTATTGAGGTCGACAAATGCTCGATACTCACGCTCGTAAGACCAGCCGGGCGATTTTTGGGTCATTAAGCGGTAAAGGAGCGGTAATAGGTAAGCGTCAAGTCCGATTGGATTGAGAAGTCTGTTAGCATCCACAATTGGGCGCTCATTGGTGTAACGCATTTTGAAAAGCTTGTCCGGCTCTATGAGATAGTTGACCTCAAATGCTACACCTTGATGCTTGTCGGCGTAATGCGACCAGAGGACTGGTTCTGTGGCCGTATCGCTAAAACAAAAAATTCCAAGCCACCCATGAACGTCGTCAATGAAGCCCTCCATGCAAGCATTTGCGACCACTTTGCCTTCAGGGATAATTCCTGTAATCCCCATGCGCCATTCAAACGGGTCGTTAAAATCTCGTAACCTACCAACCTTGAATGACCGGGATTCGATTGTCTTCAGCGCTGACGCAGCATCCAAATAACGATACAAGAGAATTGAATTGGGCATAGGCTACCCTAAAAATGCGCTAAAACCACTTCTCTCCGTGTGTGGTAAGTTCAAAGATGGCGATTTGCGGATCAGCGTAATACTGCCGTAAGAAGGATTCGGACATCTGCCACGCGGACACCTTGCGCCCGCCTGGAAAAAGCCTTTGAAGATGACGAAGTGACAGCAAGAAGACCCGTATTCGCTGACCGGCATCTATTACAAGCGCGAAGTAAGGTGTGCAACCAAACGCATCACACGCGGCCTTGGCTTTAACAAATCCATCATGTGGTAATGCGAGATGTGTGTTTTCAGTTCCAGCTTGACGGCTGCGACTCTTGACCGAAATTCCAAGAACTTCGCGGGAATTTGGCCGCCGCGCTATCAAATCAATTCCCGTGTGATCAACCCGGGCGCATTCGAAGCCGTGGCGGGAAAGTAGATACAGCACGATCAATTCACCGAAGTCACCCGTGATCTTCGAATGCCGTGAACTTTTCGTGAGCTTCATCGCGATTTATTTCTTCCTCTGCACCTTCGCCGCAACTTTCAACCGCAGGGCGTTCAACCGGATGAAGCCGGTGGCGTCGTCCTGGTTGTACGCCTTTGTAGGATCGGCTTCCATCGTCGCAATGTGCGAGCTGTAGAGGCTCACCGGAGATTTCCGGCCAGCAATCATGATGTTGCCTTTATACAATTTTATCCGCACGGTGCCGGTCACGTTCTTCTGGCTCTCGGTCACAAGCGCCTGCAACGCCAGCCGTTCCGGCGCGAACCAGTAGCCGTAATACACCAACTCCGCATACCGCGGAACCAGCGCGTCCCGCAGGTGCATGACTTCCCGGTCTATGGTGAGGCTTTCCATCTGCCGGTGCGCAAAATGCAGGATGGCGCCGCCGGGCGTTTCATACACACCCCGCGATTTCATGCCCACATACCGGTTCTCCACCATGTCCACCCGCCCGACGCCGTGTTTGCCGCCGATTTTGTTCAGTGTCTTCATCACGCCCAGCGGGGAAAGAGTCTTTCCATTCACGGCAACTGCGTTGCCTTTCTTGAAGTCAATCGTGACGAATTCCGGTTTGTTCGGTGCGTCTTCGGGGAACACGGACAGCGTGGTGAACGAGCCGCGAAACTTTTTGTCGCTCGCGTCCATCCACGGGTCTTCGAGAATGCCCGCCTCGTAGGAAATGTGCAGGAGGTTCCGGTCCATCGAGAACGGCTTCTTCGCGCTGGCCTGGACGGGGATTTTTCTCCGCTTGCAATACGCAATCATCTCCTGCCGGCCGGGAAATTCCCTCCGAAACCGCGCGTCCCGCCACGGGGCGATGACCTGTAAGTCCGGCGCGAGCGCGGCGGCGGTGAGTTCGAACCGCACCTGGTCGTTGCCTTTGCCGGTGGCGCCGTGGGCGATGGCGTCGGCCTTTTCCCTGCGGGCGACTTCAATCATTTCCTTGGCGATGAGCGGCCGGGCGATACTGGTGCCGAGGAAATACTGGCCTTCGTAAACCGCGCCCGCCTGAATCATCGGATAGATGAAGTCACGCGCGAATTCATCCTGCAAATCGCCGATATAAATTTTCGACGCGCCGGTTTTTCTGGCTTTCGCCTCCAAGCCGCGCAATTCCTCCTCCTGCCCGATGTTGGCGCAGAAGGCGATCATCTCGGCGTCGTAGGTTTCTTTGAGCCACGAAAGCAGCACCGAGGTGTCGAGGCCGCCGGAATAGGCTAAAACGATTTTCATGCACGGATATTAAACCGTCAAAATGGCAAACGCGCAAAGAGGAAATGAATTCAGATTTTGGGACTGTGTTTTCGCGGTTCAATGTGAACCAACACGTCGCAAACGGCGGGGAGGGCGTCGCGGATTTTGTCCTTCACGGCATGGGCGATTTCGTGCGAGCGGAGCACGGTCATCTGCGGATCCACTTCCACATGCATGTCCACGAAATATTGATAACCCACCTTGCGAACGATGCATTTTTCCACGCTGTCCACGCCGGGCGTGGTTGTCGCAACCTGGCGGATTTGCTCAGCCGCCTCGAAACCCCTGCCGCCGATGAGCGCCACGCTGATGCCGATGCCGGCGGCCACGGACGTGATGGCGTCGCTGCGATGATGCCAGGCGTCCGTGCGCACGGCGGAACTGTCCACCGCCTTGCCTTCGCGCGAAACAAACCGGAACAGTCCTTCCTTCACGGCCACCACCAATAGCAGCACGATGAGTGTGAACGGCGCCGGCGACGGGTGGGGTTTCGTGATTTCGCCGAACGCCGTGATGGCGATCCACAGGGCCGCCCCCAACAACATGGTGGCAACGATGGCAGAAGCGATGGGTTCGGCCTTGCCGTGGCCGTAGGGATGGTCTTCGTCCGCCGGCACCGCTGCAACGACGACACCACGCCAGACGATGAGCGAACTGAAAATGTCGGCAAAGGATTCGACGGCATCGGCGACGAGCGCATGCGAATGGCCGGCAATGCCCGCGGCGAGTTTCGTGCCTGACAACACAACGTTGACGGCCATGCCCGCAAAGGTGGCGCGCAGACTGCGTTGGAGGCGGGTCAAGGGCACGGGGAAAAGCTAAAGTGTCAGGTGTCGTGTGTCATGTGCCAAGTGTCGTCCGTCGGGTATTTGGCATTCGGCTGCGTGACACATGATACGTGATACGTGACACTTTAAATCATATGGCAAAACATCCCGTCGCGGAGCTTCGGTTCGAACCACGTGCTTTTGGGCGGCATCATGCCGCCGGCGTTCGCGACCGTCATTAAATCCTCGATGCCCGTCGGGAACATCGAAAACGCGCAGGCGTATTCACCGCTATCCACCAATTTTTCCAGTTCCGCCGTGCCACGGATGCCGCCGATGAAATCAATACGCTCGCTCGTGCGCGGGTCGTCAATGCCAAACACCGGCGCAAGAATTCTTTTTTGCAACAGCGTCACGTCCAGATTCTCAATCGCGTCTTTCCGCAATTTTATCGGCTGCACCGAAAGCGTCCGCCATTTGCCTTGAAAATAAAACCCGAGTTCGTTTTTCCGTTTTGGCATCGCGCTTCCGTCTTTTGAAATCAAAAAATCCGAATGGATTTGCAGTTCTTCCAGCAATTGTTCCGGCGTGTGGCCGTTCAAATCCTTCAACACGCGGTTGTAGGGCAGAATCTGCAGCTGGTTATGCGGAAAAATCACGGCCAGAAATTGCCCGCTGCGGCCCGCGCCATGGCGCTTTTGAAAAATACGCGCCGCCGCAGCGCTGCGATGATGCCCATCCCCGATGTAAAGGCGTGAAATTTTTGCGAATTGCGCTCCGATAAGCCGAATTTCCGCCGCGTCATTGATCGTCCATGAAGTGTGCCGCACATCATCTTTGGCCGTGAAATCCACGTCGGGTTTCCCCGCAATTTTCATCGCAACCAATTCGTCAAGCGCTGAACTGGCGCGATAAGTCAGAAACGCCGGACCGGTTTGGGAATTGAGCGTTTCAATGTGGCGCAACCGGTCGTCTTCCTTGTCGGGCTGGGTCAATTCATGCTTCTTGATGACGCCATTGAGATACTCCTCGCAGCTCGCGGCCGCGACAAGGCCGGTTTGCGAATGACCGCCCATGATTTGCCGGTAAAGGTAAAAGTGCGGCTGTGAATCCTGCTGGAGCGCGCCGTCACGGATGAGTTTCTGAAAATTTTCTTTGCCCTTCGCATAAACTTCCGGCGCGTAAATGTCCGTGCCCGGCGGCAAATCAATCTCCGGTTTGCTGACATGCAGAAAGCTCAACGGATTGTTGGCCGCCAGTTCACGCGCTTCGTCCGACGACATGACGTCGTAAGGCAGTTCGCAAATTTGCGAAGCCAGTTCCGGTTTGGGTCGCAACGCGGCAAATGGTTTGATCGTGGCCATAAACCGGCAGAGTTTAGTATGCCGGTGATTTATTTGGAAGACCCGGCGTTCCAGATGGCCATGGTATCGGGCGAGCCTTGGCTGCGGATGCCGTTGTCGGTGAGGATGCCGTCGGTGGCGGCGAGCATTTCGGCCCGTGGAAACACCATCGTCTCGCCATCGCGGCCAGCAAAGGCGACGGTGATGAATTTGTCCCTGTTATCGCGCAAGACCTCCACCAGATGGCCAAGGTTTTTGATGGGAATGCCGTTAACGCTTTTAACCACCTGGCAAAATGGATCCGAATAGCCTTCCGACAATTTATGCGGAAAGAAGGGAGATGGAACCACCACAAGTTCCTCATCCTTGAAAGCCGGCCTGTCGCTGATGCGCGTTATCAGCGGACTGCCCCGGTAACTCAACCAGATCATCCAGCGTATGCCCCCCCGGCTGCCGCTGGTGAACTCACGGACGAATTGTTGCGAGGCACTGGAAAACACCAACGGCCCGTAAATAAAATACGACGGGTAGGCGTCTCTCAAATCCGGCAAGAGCATCGGATGCTTCGGCGATACGGGCAATTCAATATGGATTTCTTTCCCATCGCGCTCCACCGTCAACGGCAATTTTCCGTTTTTGGCCGTTTTCTGAACCAGATATTGGAAACGGATGCGCAGGTCGTTCCCTTGTTTGACCATGCCCTGGTCGTCCACCGGCGTGTCGCCAATTTTGGTGATGACATCCCATTCCTTCAGCGGGTAGGCCGGATCGTCGCTGTCCGGCTGATGCACGATCATTCCTTCCACCGGCTTGTCGAGTTTGAGAAACGGGCGTAAAGCGGGATTTTCGAGCGTTTGCAACTCATCAAACATGGCGGGCTTGCCGTCATAATGGCCGTCCGCGATGTCCTGGAGGAACAGCTCAATCTCCTCGCACGGGATGATGTAACCGATGTTTTCGGCCTGGTTGAGGTGGCTGAAGGCAAGCCCAATCATCTTGTCGCCCACCACAGCCGGCCCGCCGCTGTTGCCGGGATTGACGGCCGCGTCAATTTGAATTCGCAGACCGGAAACGGGGAAACTATAGCTGGTGAATTCGATGCGGGACACGATGCCTTTGGTGATGGAAAGGCTCGTGCCGCCTTCCGGATAACCATAAACCATGACCGCATCCTTGACCTCCGGGAGCAGCTTCGCGCGCGGCAATGCTGGATGCGAGTTGAAGAACGTTTCGTCATCCAGCTTGAGCACGGCGAGATCAATTCCCGGCGCGATGAACTCGACCGTGGCGGAAACCTTGTCGCCCGCCTGATTGGCCTGCACCTGCACCTGGCTGGCGTAAAGCACGACATGGGCGCACGTGAGAATCCGTTTGCCTTCGATGACGACGCCGCTGCCGGTGACTTCACTCGGTGACTCCTTGGCCCATGGCCGGTAAAAATCAGGGTAACGCACTGTGGAAAACACTTTCACAACCGAATTCGCGACAGCATCGGCGTTGGTTCCCACAGACGCCGGCAGAATGACCGCCGCTCCAGGTTGGACGTTGTTGGTCTCCGCGGCGACAGCGCGGACTGCAACAAGCGGCGCAACAAAGTTGATAATCAAAAGTAGAGCTGTGGTCGGATGGCGGCAAAGAGAGTTCAAGTTCATGCAAACCAAAGACAACGGCAATCGCTCCGTAAAGCCAAGCCCTTTTTTCAAACTTCGGGTGAAGATCCAAAGCAAAATCCCCCGGAAATAATGCTTGCAACAGGGCGATTGGCTGCTACCTTCCGCGCTCCTTGATTTTTACGAAATTGTTATGGCACGAATTTGTGAACTGACCGGCAAACGCCCGATGAAGGGCAGCATCATCTGGCGCAGTGGCAAGCCCAAGAAACAGGGCGGCATCGGCACACACATCACGGCCATCACCAAGCGCCGTTTCCTGCCGAATTTGCAGCGCGTAAAGGCCATTTTCCCCAGCGGCGAAGTGCGTTACATCTCTGTTTCCGCCAGCGCAATTAAAAAAGGTCTCATCACCAAGGCGCCCAAGCGGAATTGGAAGAAGCCCGCCGAAGCAAAGGTTTGATTTCACCGCGGAGACGCAAAGGCGCAGAGTAAAAATTACCAATCAAATTTTTCGTATCTTCTCTGCATCTCCGCGCCTCTGCGGTTTTATTTTCCTCCCTTAAACCGGTGCATCTGGGCGCGCTTGAGTTCGCGTTCCGACTCGCGCCGTTTTAAATCTTCGCGCTTGTCGAATTGCTGTTTGCCTTTGCCGACGGCGAGCGCGACCTTCACCTTCCCGTTCTTCCAGTAAAACGCCAGCGGCACGAGCGCGTGGCCTTTTACCGCTGCCAGACCAAACAGCTTCTGGATTTCCGATTTGTGCAGGAGCAATTTGCGCGGGGCCTTGGGCTGATGGTTCTGGAGATTGCCGTGCGAGTATTCGTCAATGTGCGCGTTGTAAAGCCAGACCTCGTCCTTTTCCACGCGCGCAAAGGCGTCGGCGATCTGCCCCTTGCCCGCGCGCAGCGATTTGACCTCCGTGCCGCGCAACACGATGCCCGCTTCGAACGTTTCGAGGATGTGATAATCGCGCCGGGCTTTGTGATTGGTCATGATGTCGGCCATGGGTTTGAGTCTATCCGCAGATGACGCGGATTTCACAGATTAAAAAATGTAGGAGCCGACGTAAGGAGGCTCACTTCTAAAGTGGAAATCAGAAATTGAAAACCTGTCAGAGCCTCGTCACCTCGGCTCCTACGGAAACGGACATTTAACGCTTTTTGCGTTTCTTGGCTTGCGGACGGAGCAATTCGATCGGCTCCGGCACGTCCCAGCCCATTTTGTCCTCAAGAATTTCACGCAACGCGATGTCCGCTACGCCGAGATTCCCCACATCGCCAATCAGCGGACGGCTCGAGCCGCCGCCGCCGGAATTGAGCTGGCGCACACGGCGCGAAAGGAGGTTCACCAGCACGTTCGGATTGCCGACTTTCTCGGCGGCTCTTTTGCAAAGTTCAGCGTTCACAATATGTTTTGATAAGCGGAACTGGGGATTCTAATCGTGAACGGCCTGAAGGCAATAAGAAAAACCTCCTTAAAACTTGCGCCGGTTGGGGACGTTTTCTAAAACAAACCGTCATGTCCGCCAAAAACCCATTCAATTTGCAGCAATTCCTGGCCGCGCGCACCAAAGCCGTCAATGTCGCGCTCGACAAATTCCTGCCTCCCGAAAAAACCAGGCCCGTCACCATTCACAAAGCCATGCGCTATTCGCTCTTTGCCGGCGGCAAACGAATGCGCCCCGCGCTTTGCCTTGCCGCTGCCGAAGCTTGTGGAGGCAGCGACGCTGCCGCCATGCCGCTCGCGTGCGCCGTTGAGTGCATCCACACCTATTCGCTCATCCACGATGATTTGCCCGGGATGGACAACGACGATTTCCGCCGTGGCAAGCCGACCAACCACAAGGTCTTCGGCGAAGGCATCGCCGTGCTCGCAGGCGACGCATTGCTGACACAGGCGTTTGAAATCGCCACGCAAGCCAAAGGCTGGCCGCGCTATCCGCACCGCGACCTCATTCTGGAAATCGCCAAAGCGTCCGGCTCACTCCAACTCGTCGCCGGGCAGGTCGCGGATTTGGAAAGCGAAGGCAAAAAACTTTCCGCGAACGAACTCCGCTACATTCACGAGCGCAAGACCTCCGCGCTGTTGTGTTGTTCCGTCCGGCTCGGCGGCATGAGCGCCAACTGCACGTCCGCGCAACTCAAGGCGCTGACGGATTTCGGCTATCACGTCGGGCTCGCCTTTCAGGTGATTGACGACATTCTGGACGTGACGCAGACGAGCGAGCAACTCGGCAAAACGGCGGGCAAAGACACGCAGGCGCAAAAGGCGACCTACCCGGCGATTGTCGGTCTGGAAAAATCGCGGAAAATTGCCGAGCAACTGACAGCCAAAGCCTTTGCCGCGCTAAAAATTTTCAAAGGCAAAGCCATCGCCCTCGAAGCGCTGGCTGAATTTCTTTTGAAGCGCGACCGTTGAATTTCGGAGGGGCGAGTTCCACAAGCCCCCATATTCCAGACAGTTAGGGCGTCGCAGGGCTCCGCCCTCCGAAAGCGCCGACATATTTTCCTCTTAAAACTTGGTCAACCTCTCCAATTCCTTCACGCGGCGGTCAATGTGGGCGCGTTTGATTTTCGTGGTGCGGGTCAGGCCAAAGCCTTCGCAGCAAAATGCCGCCACAACGCTGCCGTAAACCATGGCGCGCCGGATGTTGTCATCAATCGAACCCTTCGCCGTCGCCAGATAACCCATCATGCCGCCCACGAACGAATCGCCGGCGCCGGTCGGATCTTCGACGGCGTGCAGCGGATATGCCGGGCAAATGAAATAGCCGCGCGGTCCGGACAAAATCGAACCGTGCGAACCTTTTTTTATGATCACATACTTTGGTCCCAGCTTGTGGATTTTTTTGAGCGCGGCGAACACGTTGCTTTCCTTCGTCAACTGGTACGCCTCGCTGTCGTTGAGCACAAAGCCGTCAATGCGCTTGAGCAGCTTCAGCAAATCCGGCAGCGCGATGTTCAGCCACAAGTCCATCGTGTCGGCCACGACGAATTTGGGCCGCCTCATCTGGTTGAGCACGTGATGCTGGAGCGCCGGCGCAATGTTCGCCAGCAGGACGAATTGGGTGTTTCGATGCGCCTTCGGCAGTTTGGGCGTGAATGTCTCGAACACGCCCAGCTCGGTCAGCAGCGTGCGGCGATTGTTCATGTTCGCCTCATATTCGCCCGACCAGTGAAACGTTTTGCCGGGTAAAATCTGCAGGCCTTCGAGATCAATTTTGTGTCGGCGATAAAGCCGGATGTATTTTTTGGGGAAATCGTCGCCGACAACGCCAATCAATTTCACCGGACTGAAAAAACTCGCCGCGACTGCCGCGTGGCTGGCCGAGCCGCCCAGCAGGCGCGGATTTTTTGCCGTCGGAGTCCTGATGGAATCCAACGCCGTCGAACCGACAATGAGAATGCTCATTTCAAATTAATTTTGAATTATGAATTTTGAGTTTTAAGTTGCAACGGCGCTCACTTTTTTTGAATCAATTCGATTTCGTAACCTTCTGGCGCGTCAATGAAGGCGAAAGTTGTTCCGTTGGAAGTCGTGGTCGGGCCGTCGGAGTATTTCATGCCGTGTTTGGCAAGGTGCCTGCCGAATTCTTCGAGGCTGTCCACTTCAAACGCGAGATGCGTGAGATCGGGCTGGACTTGCACGGAATCGCTGCCGGGAAAATGGCAGATTTCAATTTGTTCGTCGCTTTCCGGCGCCTTGAGAAAGACAAGTTCCGAGCCGCGCGGCGATTTGTGCCGCCGGATTTCATCGAGGCCAAGCACGTCGCGGTAAAATTTCACTGTGCGTTCCAAATCGTTGACGCGATAGCGCGTATGCAGGAGTTTTCGGACTTTGCTCATGCGCGAAGTTTTAACAAGTCCAATGTTCGATGTCCAATGTCCAAAGTTGCGTCGCATTGTTTGACTTTGGACCCAGGCTTCGCTGAAGGCTCCGCCGAGGCGAGCTTTAGACTTTTAATCTCGCCGTAGCCTTGCGAAGGCGGATGGACTTTGGACAGGTCATACTGTTAAACTTAAGTTTATGGGCAAGCGACGCGAGGCGCGTGAACACGCCGTGCAGTTTTTGTTTCAGCACGATTTGAATCCACCGGAGGATTTGAACCGGGCGCTGGAGGAATTTTGGCAGACGCAACGCGCCGCCGCCATCGCCGAGGAAAAAGGGCCGGCAACCTGGGGACAACCGGTCGAGTTGCCGCCGCCAACGGCCGAGGAAGCTGAAATGCGGTTGTTCGCCGACCCGCTGATTCACGGCGTCATCGAGCATCGCGACGCCATTGACGAAAAAATCAAAGGCCACGCAAAAAATTGGGAACTGCACCGCATCGCCACCGTGGACCGCAACATCATGCGGCTGGCGATTTACGAGATGCTGTATCGCGAGGACATTCCACCCATTGTCAGCATCAACGAGGCGGTGGACATCGCCAAAAAATTCTCAACGCAGGACAGCGGCAAGTTTGTGAACGGCATTTTGGACAAAATCCGGAGCGAACTCATGCGTCCGGCAAGAATCGTTAAATGAAATTCGCCGATTTGCATTTGCACACGTATTTTTCCGACGGCACATTTTCGCCGGAGGAATTGGTCGGACACGGCGTGCGACTCGGTTTTGCCGCGCTCTCATTGACGGATCACGATTCGGTCGAGGGCTGCGCGCGCATGGCTGAAGTGTGCGAAGCGTCGGGCATTACCTTCATTCCGGGCACCGAATTGACCGCTGAACACGAGGACACGGAGTTGCATATCCTCGGCTATTTCGTGGACACGCAGAACCAAAAATTGCTGACCGAAATCGCCAGGTTTCAGGTTGTCCGCCAAAACCGCATTCGCGAAATGGTCGCGCGACTCAATGAATTGAATATGCCGTTGAAGGCCGAAGCTGTTTTTGCGCTGGCCAACTGCAAATCACCCGGTCGACCGCACGTCGCACGCGCACTGGTGAAAGCCGGGCTCGTCGCAAATTCGGACGAGGCTTTCAGGCGTTTTCTTAAAAAGAATCGTCCGGCGTGGGTGCCCAAAGCCAAAATATCGGCGTTCGAAGCCATTGAACTCGTCCATCAGGCCGGCGGCCTCGCGATCATGGCGCATCCGGGATTGAATCGCACCGACGACGTGATTCCGGCCCTGGTTGACTCCAGCCTCGACGGCCTCGAATGTTTTCACACGAAGCACTCGACCACGATGACCGGGCGTTATCTGGAAATCGCGGACAAATTTCATTTGCTTGTGACCGGCGGCTCCGATTGCCACGGCTTCAGCAAGGGCAAACCGCTCATCGGCAGGATTAAACTGCCCTACGAACACGTCGAAAAACTCTTTGCGGCGAAAAAAAGAGCGGACGAAAAACATTCGTCGCCCACGCCAAAATAATTCCGCATTCTTCATTCATCATTTTGCATTTACAACATGGGACTATTTCAGAAGTTCAAAGCCGGTCTGCAAAAAACCCACGGCAGGCTGGCGCACGAAATCAAGCGCGTCATCACGCGCTCGCCGAAGCTCGACGCCGCCGCGCTCGAAGAACTCGAAACCGCGCTCATCGCCGCCGATTTGGGAATGGCGATGACTTCGCAAATTATCGCTGCGGTGAAAAAAAACTATGAAACGCAGGGCGGCGCCAGCTTGGATGTCTTTGCCATCGCTCGTGCCGAAGTGGAGAAGAGTTTTCTTGCCGCGTCGAAGCCTTCGGCGGAGACGGGGGCATCGAATAAAACCGATTTAATCAAAGCGCCGCATGGCACGACCGTCGTTTCCATTGTTGGTGTCAATGGCACGGGCAAAACCACCACGGCGGCCAAGCTTGCGCACGCCGTTCAATCGCGCGGGCAAACCGCCTTGCTCGCCGCGTGTGACACGTTTCGCGCCGCAGCCATAGAGCAAATCAAGCTTTGGGGTCAGCGGTTGAAAGTTGAAGTGATTGCCGACGCTTATGGCGCGGATGCGGCGGCTGTGGCGCACGATGCCGTTGCTGCTGCGCAGGCGCGCAAGACGGATTACCTGTTCATAGACACCGCCGGACGCTTGCACACCAAGCACAATCTGATGCAGGAATTGCAGAAGCTACATCGCGTCATCGGCAGGCAACTGCCCGGCGCGCCGCACGAAGTGTTGCTGGTGCTCGATGCGACGACCGGCATGAACGCGCTGAATCAGGCGCGCGAGTTCAACAAGGCCGTGCCGCTCACCGGGCTGGTGGTGACCAAGCTCGACGGCACGAGCAAAGGCGGCATGGTCGTGGCGATTCAGAAGGAACTCGGCCTGCCGATTAAATTCGTCGGCCTCGGCGAGCAGGCGGACGATTTGCAGCCGTTCGATGCAAAACAATTTGCGGAGGCGTTGTTTGAAGAATGATTTGAAATTTATGCGCCTGGCTTTGAGTTTGGCGCAACGCGGCTACGGCATGACTTCGCCCAATCCGATGGTCGGCGCGGTATTGGCGAAAGGCGGAAAAATCATCGGGCGCGGCTGGCACCGGCGTGCGGGTCTGCCGCACGCGGAAATCGAAGCGCTCCGCGATGCGCAGAAACGCGGGCACTCGCCGCGCGGCGCAACGCTTTACGTGACGCTCGAACCGTGCAGCTCACACAGCCGCACGCCACCTTGCACGGACGCCATCATCGCGGCGGGAATCAAACGCGTGGTTGTCGGCGCGACGGATCCAAATCCGAAACATGCCGGTCGTGCTTTCAGGATTTTGAAACGTGCCGGGATTGCAGTAACAGAGGTAGGGTTATTGCGCCGTGATGACCGGACGGCTCGGCGAGCCGTCCCTACCAGACTCGCCGATGAATGTGAGCGGCTTAATGAACCATTCAACCATTGGATTGTTCACCGCACGCCGTTCGTGACCGTGAAGGCGGCAATGACGCTCGATGGGAAAATCGCCACGGCGAGTGGCGAGTCGAAATGGATTACCGGCAAGCAGGCTCGGGCGCACGGCATGAAATTGCGTCAAGGCAACGACGCGATTCTCGTCGGCATCAACACGATTCTAGCGGACAACCCAAGCCTGACATTCAGAAGGCAGAAGTCAGGAGTCAGAAGTCAGAACAAAAATTTGCGGCTCCGCCGGATTATTTTGGATTCGATGGCACGAACACCGTTGAAGGCAAAAGTTGTAACTGACAAATTTGCGGCGCTGACGACGATTGTCGTGAGCAAATCCGCGCCGAAAAGTCGCGTCGCGGCTTTGGCCGGGCGCGTGAATGTTCTTGTCGCGCCCATAATCAAGGTAGGGCGCGCTGTCCCCAGCGCGCCGCGGCACGGTGCGGAGACCGTGCCCTACCAACAAATTGACCTGCGTTGGCTGTTGCAAAAACTCGGCTCACAAAATATTACCAGCCTGCTGGTCGAAGGCGGCGGCGAAGTGAACGCATCGTTTCTGCTCGGCGGTTTTGCACATCGCATCGCGTTTTTTTACGCGCCAAAAATTCTGGGCGGACGCGACTCACGCAAAGCGGTCGCGGGTGGCGGCGCGAAAAGTCTGGCGGAGGCGCTCCGGCTTCGCAACGTCGAGTGGAGGCGGCTCGGACCGGATTTGTTGCTGACGGCACGTGTTGATTAAATTCAAAACCATCGCATTTTTCGGGGACAATTTGTCTGCTTGAAACTTGAAACCTGAAACTTGAAACTACACCTGATGTTCACCGGTATCGTTGAAGAAACAGGAATCGTCGAGCGGATCAAACCGACGGCGAAATCCATCGAATTGACCGTGCGCGCCGGCGTCACTGGACGCGGCTTGAAATCCGGAGGCAGCCTGGCTGTCAACGGCTGTTGTCTGACAGCCGTGAAAGTTTCTCCGCGTGGAAAAAACAAACTGGTTCAGTTTGATTTGCTGCGGGAGACGTGGAAGCGGACGAATTTGCAATTCGCAGAGCCCGGTTCGCTGGTGAATTTGGAACGTCCGCTGCGCGCGAGCGGCGAGTTTGGCGGCCATTTCGTGACCGGGCACATTGACGGCGTCGGCAAAATCATCCGCTGGGAACAATCCGGTGCGGATTTTGTTTTGGACATAGCCGCGCCGGCAGAAGTGATGCGTTATATCGTCTTCAAAGGTTCGGTCGCCGTGGATGGCATCAGCCTCACCGTAGCCAGCGTGCAGAAAAAAAGTTTCCGCGTCTGGATTATCCCGCACACCTACGAAGTCACGGCATTGCGCGAACGCAAAGTTGGCGATGCGGTGAATTTGGAGGCCGATTTGCTCGGCAAATACGCCGAGAAGTTTTTCGCGGTGCGTAGTCTGCAGGCGCGACGGTAATTGCTGCCTGCCGATCTGCCATTCGCGAAAAAATCACTCACCGGAGACCGTCACCATGATGGCACGGCGGCGCGGTTTAATGTCGCATTCCAGATGGAAGATTTGTTGCCAGGTGCCCAGCACCGGTTTGCGGTCGGCCACCGGCACGGTCAGGGACGGCCCGAGCAGTGTTGCCTGCAAATGCGAATGGCCATTGCCGTCGTGCCAGGCCTGTTCGTGTCCATAGTTGCGGCCCGGTGGAATGAGTTTATCGAGGAGGTTTGGCAGGTCTTCAAGCAGTCCGGGTTCGTATTCGATGGCGCCCAGCGCGCCGGTGCTGCCGACGTTGAACACGTGGGCGGTGCCCGTGCGCACGCCGGATTCATGGACAATCCGCGCCACGTCCGCCGTCAGGTCATGCATGTGCCGGTGTCCCCGGGTTTCCAGCAGGATTTGTTTTTGGTAAACCATGTTTTTCCCCTGGCGGAATGGGGGGAATCAAAAATTTGGTGCGCATAGCAGGACTTGAACCTGCACGGGTTGCCCCACTACCACCTCAAAGTAGCGTGTCTGCCAATTCCACCATATGCGCACTTGTCCTCATAATAAACCAAGCGACGGCGATTGGCGCAAGTCGAATCGAATCGCATCCCGGCCCGCCCCGGGCGCCAGGCGCGGGGAAAAATGCATTTGAAAACGGCTTTCGCGACTTTCAATCGCCGAAAATCCGCTGCCATCCGCGCCACTGCGATGGTTGCGTGGAATTGAAGCTCCGGCTGGGCTTGGCGCCGAGATCGAATTGCACGAGCAAACCGATGCTGTTCGCGCCGCGTCCATGAGAACGAATGGCGTCAATGCCGTGAGCGTAATCGAGCATGATTTTCCAGCGGTCGGACGGTGAATGATACAAAATGCCGCCGCCTACGCTGTTGAGCCAGTTGCCGGGCTGCGATTCGCCGGGCAGATAATCCACAAACGCGCTGGATGCGTTCACGTCAATGTTCCAGCGTTTTTCCCCGTCGAGCGGCAAAAGGTAATTCGCATTGAGCAGCGCAAATTGTCGCGCGCTGATTTCCTGAAAATAGTAGCCGGGCAGCGATAGCGGAAATTCCGCGATGAGCGGCAGAAATCCGCCGAGCCGATACGCGCTGAAACGGTCGGCGTCCACGCTCGTGCCGGCGGTCAGGCGGACGTAAAAACTTTGCTGGCTTTTGGGCAGCGTGTACGCCAGCGCCGCTTCCGCCCAAAACAAATGCGATTGTTCCTTGAGCTCGCGGTCGCCGTTGAAACCATACGTGCCGGAATGGCTGCGAAAATAACCCTCATACCAAACGGACAACTCCATCGCGAGTGGCGGAAACAACGTCGGTTCGACGCCGCCCCAGCGCAGTCCGGTGCGCACGCTGAAATCGCCGTGGTCGCCGGGCAGTTGAAACGCCGGTGACGTGTCTCCGTTGCGACCGTAAAAAGAATAATGCGCCGTGCCGCGCAAAACAAAGTTCAGCGGGATTTCGTCGCCGGGATTGAACAGATGATAAACGCTCGCGGAAATTTCCCCGCCGTTGCCGTCAAACGATTCGCCGGGATAGTACGTGCCGCCGCGAATCTCCGAATAACTGTCCCCAAAACCGCCGCCAGCCACGCCGATGGCGAAATCCGTGTTCGGTCCCAGTCCGCCAACGAAGCCCAGCTCCGAATCGAGATAAACCGGCGCGAGCGCCAGACGCAAGGTGAGGTTCGTGCGCAGAAAATCCGGCTGGTTGTGATAATAAAACGCGTATCCGGCAAATGGCGCGTGGCCTTCGAGCGCTTGATTGTAGCCGAACTGAACCAAATCGCGCTTGATGGGATCAATTTGCGCATTGGCGAGCATCGGGACGAAAAACGACAGCCAAAAAAACGCGCACCCGAATCTTTTCATCCGCCGTTTCGTAACGCAAACCTGTGCGGTCGGCAAGCGGATTTGAACACTCCCCGCTCGACACGCGCAGATTTTTCCGGCTTACTCTTTCGTGTCATGTATCAAGTGTCACGTATCAGGTTTTATCACCATGCCTTTAATCAGCAAATTTGAAGATATTCAAGCATGGCAGGAAGCGCGGAAATTGACGCGTGGTGTTTATCATTTGACTGGTGATGGTGGTTTGGCGCGGGATTTTGGATTGAAGGATCAAATTCAACGCGCAGCGGTTTCAACCATGGCCAACATTGCCGAAGGTTTCGATTGTGAATCAAAGGTCGAATTCGCCCGTTTTTTAGGAATCGCCAGACGTTCAGCTGTTGAAGTTCAGTCTCTGCTTTATGTGGCGCTCGACAATGGCTATATTAATGAACCTGTGTTTCGGGAACATCATACACAAGCAGCCAAAACCAAAGCCCTCATCGGCGGTTTCAAACGTTCCCTGACACGGCGCGCCCAAAGCGCAAACGTGGCACATGGCACATGACACATGACACTTTGAGCAAAGCGAAAGGTTTGGGATTTTCCGACCGGCAAATCGCCCATTTAACCGGCCAAACTGAGGACGAAGTCCGCGCGCTACGGAAAAAACTCGGCCTTGTGCCCAGCTATCGACTCGTGGACACCTGCGCCGCCGAGTTTGAGGCTTACACGCCTTATTATTATTCGACTTATGATCGCGGCGATGACGAAATCAAAAGGACGCCGAAGAAAAAAGTGATGATTCTCGGCGGCGGACCGAACCGCATCGGGCAGGGAATTGAGTTTGATTACTGCTGCGTGCACGCCGCGTTCGCACTCAAGGAGGACGGTTTCGAAACCATCATGGTCAACTCGAATCCCGAAACCGTTTCGACCGATTACGACACAAGCGACCAGCTTTTCTTCGAACCGCTCACGCTCGAAGACGTGCTGCACATTTACGAACGCGAGCAATGCTGGGGCGCCATCGCGCAATTCGGCGGGCAAACCCCGCTGAACCTTGCGCTCGGCCTCCAGAAAAATGGCGTCAACATCATCGGCACTTCACCACAGAACATCGAAATCGCCGAAGACCGCAAATTCTTCGCCGCGATGCTCGACAAACTGAAAATTCCGCAGCCGCCCAACGGTGTTGCCACGAACGAAACGGAGGCGCTCGAAGTCGCCCAAAAGCTTGGCTACCCGATTTTGGTCCGGCCAAGTTTCGTGCTCGGCGGTCGCGCGATGCAAATTGTCTATTCCGACGCCGAATTGCAGCATTACATGCGTTTCGCGGTCGAGGCATCGCCCGAACGTCCGGTGCTCGTGGACCGGTTTTTGGAAGATGCGACCGAAGTGGACGTGGATTGCATCGCCGACGTCGGCCATTCCAAAAAACCGGGCGACGGCACAATTGTCATCGGAGGAATATTGGAGCACATCGAATTCGCCGGTATTCATTCCGGCGATGCAGCGATGGTTTTGCCGCCGCACACACTTTCCAAAAAAGTCATCGAGACAATTCGCGATTACACTCACGCGATGGCGCGCGAATTGGAAGTGATCGGCTTGATGAACGTCCAATACGCCGTGAAGGACGAAAAGGTTTTCGTGCTCGAAGTGAACCCGCGTGCGTCGCGCACCGTGCCGTTTGTGAGCAAGGCCATTGGCGTGCCGCTGGCCAAGCTCGCGGCGAGAGTCATGGCCGGAAAAACCTTGAAAGAACTCGGTTTCACCAAGGAAATCAAACCGAAGTATTGGGCGGTGAAGGAATCCGTTTTCCCGTTCAACCGTTTTCATGGGCAGGATATTTTGCTCTCGCCGGAAATGCGCTCGACCGGCGAAGTCATGGGTCTGGATGCCGACCTGGGCATCGCCTACGCCAAATCGCAAATAGCGGCGGGCGCGTCGCTGCCGTTGAGCGGAAAAGTTTTCATCAGCGTGAGTGACGCGCACAAAAAACATGTTGCGGCGGTGGCGAAACAATTTGCCGATTTGGAATTCGAGTTTGTGGCGACAGTCGGCACGGCCGGTGTGCTGGAAAAGGCGGGCTTGAAAGTCGAGCGCATCGTTAAATTGCTCGAAGGCCGTCCAAATGTGATTGATTTGCTCAAGAACAAGGAAATCCAGCTCGTCATCAACACGCCGAGCGGCGCGGTGCCGCGAGAAGACGAAGTCAAAATCCGCACGACAGCGATTTACACCGGCACGCCCATCATGACGACGCTAAGCGGCGCGAAAGCCGCCGCCCTCGGCATCGCCGCACTCAAAAAATCCGGCTACAGCGTCAAGACGTTGCAGGAGTATCATTAAATCTCACCGCTCGTCCGTTTCAACTTCGCCACTTCGATGTCCGCCTGCCGCGTCGGTTCTGGAATGCGATAGCACGTGCAACAGGCCAACACGAGTTTGACAGCGGATGCCAAATCCACGTGATGGCCGACGCTCACAAAAACTGGACGAATACCTTTCTGCGTCCGTAACACAACGCCGATTTGTTTGTTGTCGTCCATAAGCGGCACAGTTGCCCCCGCCTTTGGCGAAAGTTTTCCAAACGTTCCGATCAACCGGCTTTTGCCGACGCCAACGCCGGGCTTGTCCAATTCAATCGCCAGATGCGATGCGATGCCGCAGCGACGCGGATGCGCAAAACCATGACCGTCGAAAAGAATCGCACCAAATTCATGCTTCAACGAACGGATTGCCTGCAAAACCGCCGGCCCTTCGCGAAAGCTTAAAAAAGTCGGAATGTAGGGAAATTCAGCGGGCCGCACCGCATGGGCGGTTTCGATGATGCGCTGCGTTTCACGGTCATAAACCACGGCGGCGGCGAAGATGGTTTGTTTGTCGGCGGAAAACGCACAATCCGCCCCGGCGACAAATCCCGGCAGCGGTTCGAGCGGCGTGACAATCATTCGCTCACGTAACTGCAACTGCATGGCCTTCCATTCTTCGACAAGCGAGGACCAATCCGGATCGGATTTGCCGCGAAGCGTCATGTTGACGGAGAATTTTCTTTCGCCGCGCGCAGCACGCGATAACGGTGCGTCCACGGATCAATCCGGCACACGGCGCGGTAATCGCAAAATCCGCACGGCGTCTCGCTGCCTTTGCGATACGGGTCAACGGACGCCGCGCCGGAAAAAATCGCGCGGCCCATCTTGCGCAATTGCATTTCGACGCGGTCAAGCAACGCTCCAAATTCCGGGCGCGACAGCGCTTCAGTCGAGCCTTTGCGCATTGAGCCGTCGTTGTTGCGGTTATAATTAAACTGGTCGCCGCACCGCACATTCGGACGGTTGTCAAACTTGTCCAGAAAACTCGCATCAAAACGTCCCGTATGACGATACGCCACGCGCCGTGATTCATCCGCGTCGGCCAGCGCCTCGGCGCGCGTGCTGCCGCTTTCGTATTGGCCGCGCAGATTCACGTGGAAAACACCCGCTGGAATCAACCGGGCCGCTTCCAACAGCGTTTGAGGATTTGGCCAATGCCGCAGCGCGTTCAAATACGCGAGCAATTGCAATTGCACGCCGTGCTCGACCAAAATCGCGTCGAGCTTCTTGCCGCCGGACTTGTAATCCATCACCACGCATAACGCGCTGTCGCCGGTTTCGCGGCACAAATCAACCCGGTCAATCCGTCCGCGCAACGCGAGCTTGTGCCGGTCGTCGAGATTGATTTCCCACGCGGGCGCACCGCCGACGTTGAAACCAAATTCGAGTTCAGCCACCGCCGGATCAAACTGGTACTGCCCGCGCATCCACGCGACGAGCACCTCGACAAAATCCTGCAGCGACTCCGTCAGCATGCGCGCGGCAAACCGGCTTTGGTCATCCGCGCGCAACAAACCGTCGCGATAATCTTGCGCAAGTCCGGCGGCAATTTTACCAACGCGTTCGCGCGCTTCCGACGGCGCAATGTCGCGCCAGTGTTTGCCCTCTTTCGTCAAATCGTCGTGGAATTTTTTCAAAACTTCGTGCTGAAAACTGCCGCGTTCGCGCGCATCCAGCTCGAAAACTTTTCGCTCCTCGGCGCGCAAGCCGGAATGAACGAAAAATCGAAACGGGCACTGGGCAAATTCCTCGAGCCGGCTGACCGACGTTTGCAGTGTCTCGCCGTAAATTTTTTCCGCGAGCGCGGGAGACAAACATTCCGCCGAATCCGGTTCGCGCAACTGGCGCAAATTTTCGAGCAGCGTTGCGAGCACTGGAATTTTCAGCAACCTCGCCCAATTTTGTTGGTAGGGCGCGATGTCCTCATCGCGCCGCTCCGGCGGGCTGGGGACAGCCCGCCCTACCTGAACTCCCATCAGCATCGGCGCGATTTCACTCACATGTTCCACCTCGCCCAAATCGGTGTCCGTGTGGAATTCCTCAATTTCAAGTTCAGGGAACATCTGTCGCAGATGTGCGACGAGCGACGACGGGTTCAGTGTTTTGCCATCGGCGTCGAGGCGGGCAAAGGTCACAACGAGTTTTTCCCGCGCGCGGGTGCAGGTGATGTAGCCATAATAACGCTCGCGCGCCAGCCGCTCGCGCAAATCCGGGCCAAGCGCAACCGCAGGATTCAATTCATCGCGGTCGGCGTCGGTCAAAATCGTCGGGGCGGCGGGCGCGGCGGGAAAAACGGATTCATTCACGCCGAGCACGAGCGCCAGTTTCAAATCGGGGTTGCGCGCGCGGTCAATCGCGCCGACGAGCACTTCGTCGAGCACGGGCGGAATCACCCCAACGGTCAGGTTCGAAAGTCCCGCCTCCAAAATTGGCAGCCAGTCGCGCAGCGGCAATGGCTCGCGTGGAAATGCAAGCGCCAGATTTTCCAGCCACAAGTTCATTTGATCCCAAACGGTCGAATGGATTGCGGATTGTTCCGTTTCGACAAGGCTCCAACGCTCCAAGGTTTTCTCCACATCGAGTTCGCCCCAAAGTTCGCGCAACGCATCGGCCAATTGCCCGCCGGTGGGTTCATTTTTCAACCGCACAAGCTGTTTGGCGAAATTTTCAAACGGTGGCAGGATTTTTTTGCGCAACCGTTCGAGTGATTTTTCCAATTGTGGATCGTCGGCGATTTGAATGGGTTCGCGCCATTTCGCGCCACGCCAGCCGCGCGCCAGCGCCTCGTTTTCCAACCGGTCAATCTCCGCCTCATCCACCGGCGAAAACCCGGCTTTCAGCGCGGCGAACCAATCCTCCTGCCGCCAGTCAAATGCAACGGTGCGGACCACACTGCGGGTCAGTTCGCCGAGGGGGTGATGTGAAACGGATTTGCGCTGGTCCAGGAAAAACGGGATGCCGTAACGGCAAAATGCGCGCTCCAGCGGCTTGTGATAGGCGTCAAGACTGCGAACAAGCACGGCGCAGTCGCGAAAGCGATTGCCGCGGCGGACGAATTCCAAAATTTCGCGCGCGGCCAGAACGGCCTCGACTTCGGGATTTGGACAGGCAACGAGCCGGATTGAGTTTTGAATTTTAAGTTTTAAGTTTTGAGTTGGTTGCGACCAGTTTGCCTCCAAAAATTGCAAAGCGGGACTGCCCGTAAAGCGGTTTTGGTCCGGGACACGCTTAAGTGTTTCAACGCTGATTGTGCAATCGGGCAGATTTTCAATTCGCGACCGGCATTGTTGATAGGTTTTGCCAACGGCTGACCAAAGTGAGAGCCATGAACTTTCGGCTTTCCGCGCGCGGGATTCGTCGAGGCAGAACGCGAGCGTTGCGCGTTCACAAAACGGCAGAATGGTGGCGAGCAAACCGAGTTCCTGCGGCGTCATTTCGGCAAAACCGTCCAACCACAAACCTTGAATTTTAAGTTTTGAGTTTTGAGTTTTAAGTTCGGAGCGCAGCGCTTCGGTCGCCGTATCCAGCAAACAATCCGCGTCCTGCAATTCGTGTTCGGAGAGCCATTTCGCGTAAGCGTCGTCCAGCAGCGCGAGGTCTTGCAGCTTGTCCCCAAGTTCGGGACGCAAGCCCGGGCGTTGGGCAAGGGCGCGGAGTTTGAGCGGCGTCAATTGATGCTGCCGGAATTCATTGAACAATCCGCCGAGTTCCTGCGCGAAGCCGGGGCGGCGCGCGCTCCCGCGAAAAAGTTTCAGTTTATGTTCGTGCCGCATCAACAGCGCGCGCAACACCATCACACGGCCTTCGTCACTCAATGGTTCAGGCGGCACGATGTTTGATTTTTCAAAAACAAATCGTGCCAGCCGCTCGAATGAAAAAATGTGGAGTCGCGTGTAACCGTCAAGCGAATGGCCGGTGAGCAACTGGCGTTCGAGTTGAAACGTGGTCTGTTTGGGCGCCAGCAAAATCAGCGGCGGTCCTTCAGGATTTTCGCGCAGTGCATCACGGATTTCCTTCAGGCAAAGGAACGTCTTGCCGCTGCCGGCGGGGCCGAGGAGAAATCGCACCTGCACACCGCATTTTTCGCGCAAAGACGCGACGGCGCAAAGGAATTTATTCGGAGATGTGCGGCTATGTTTTTTGTTTCTTTTCAGAAAAACTTGGTTATCATCTTTGCCACTGCAAATTTAAAATCGAAAACCTATGCCACTGACACATACAAAAGAGCTGTTTGCAAAAGCGTTGAAGGGCAAATACGCCATCGGCGCGTTCAACGTCAACAACATGGAGCTTATCCAGGCCATCGTTGAGGCCTGCGAAGAGGAAAAAGCGCCGTTGATCCTCCAGATTTCCAAGGGCGCCCGGCAATATGCAAATCCCGTTTATCTCAAAAAGCTCATTGAGGCGGCCGTCAGCCTCTCAACCATTCCCATTGCCGTGCATCTGGATCATGGCGACACGTTTGAATTGTGCAAGGACTGCATTGACGAAGGGTTTACCAGCGTGATGATTGACGCCAGCCACGAGCCGTTTGAGAAAAACGTCGAAATCACCAGGAAGGTCGTGGAATACGCGCACAAACATAATTGCGTGGTGGAAGCCGAGCTGGGTCATCTCGTGGGCGCGCAATTCGATGAAGGCGAGGCCGGCGGCAGCTATTCCAAGAGCGGCCATTATACCAATCCGGAGGAAGCGGTGAAATTTGTGAAGGAATCCGGCTGCGATTCACTCGCCGTCGCCATCGGCAATTCACATGGCGCTTACAAATTCAAGGGCGAACAGCATCTCGATCTCGAACGTCTCAAGGCCATCAAAAAGGCGCTCATGGACGCCGGGCTGGGTGATTATCCGCTCGTGCTGCACGGCGCTTCGAGCGTGCCAAAGGAACTCATCGAGGAAATCAACAAATACGGCGGCAAAATGCCTGATGCCCAGGGTGTGCCGGAGGCTGACATTGAAGTTGCCCGACGCGTCGGTTGCACGAAGGTCAACATTGACACCGACCTGCGTCTCGCCATGACAGCGGCAATTCGCAAAGTGGTGGTCGAGAATCCAAAAGAATTTGACCCGCGCAAATACCTCGGCCCGGCTCGCGCGAAGGTGAAGGAACTCGTCCAGCATAAAATCAAGGACGTTCTCTGCTGCGCCGGTCACGCCTTCGACTAATTCGAGGCACAAACCTGTTCCGTCAAACAACATGGCCATGATCAAAACCATGTTGTTTTGTTTTTAGTCCGGAAAATCAACCCGCCCGGCGGGCTTTGGTTCGGACAATCCGCGCGGGCGTGGTCAAGATTTTCACCTCTATTTTCGCTTGGCGCCTCCTTCAAACGGCTTTACATCCGGCTGGATAGTTCGAAGAATCAAACATGCTGAAAACTTGCCGGACGCTTCCTTTCGCATGGTTGTTGCTTTGCGTTTGTCTCTCCGTCCTTCCGGCGGTTGCAGACACGGCTGATCAGTCCGATTCACCGTTCATTGTGGATTCCTGGAGCACCGAACAGGGGCTGCCGCAAAGTTCGGTCATTTCGGTGATTCAAACCCGGGACGGTTATCTTTGGCTCGGAACGCTCAACGGCCTGGTGCGTTTTGATGGAATTCACTTCACTGTTTTTGACGAAGAAAACACGCCCGGTTTGAACAGCGAGCGGATTGTCTGCCTGTTTCAAGATAGTCACACGAATCTTTGGATCGGAACGGACACAGGAGATGTGGCGTTGGTGAAGGACGGAAAAATCCAAAACTTCAATCTCGGGCGCGGCGGACACGAAGGGCGGTTGGTGTCAGCCTGTGAAGATTCGACCGGCACGGTATGGCTTTACACGGCGGACGCTCATCTGGGACGCTACCAAAATGGAAAAATGGCCGTCTGGAATTTTAATTTCAATACGCCGGCGGTTTGCCGGATGATTGTTGCTGAAAAGTCCGGCGCGCTCTGGATTGGAGAGAATTGGGGGCTGTTTTCATTTCAACCAGCCAATTTCCAACCGCCGGCCTTTCCCATCGGACAGCTGATTCAGGCGCAGAAACTTGATTGCATTTCAGCCAGCCAACGCGGGGGAACATGGCGATTGATCAACGGCCAGGTCCAAAAGTGGAATTCCACCCAGCTCGAAAGGAATTTCGGGCCGTATCCGTGGGGCAATGCGACCGTCACCTCCGCCTGCGAAGACAGGGACGGCAACCTGATTGTTGGCACGCTGGGCGATGGCGTTTTTTGGTATGGAGCAGACGGGAAATGCCAGCGTATCTCAAAGGAACAGGGGTTGTCGTCGGCATTTGTTCTTTCCTTGTGCATGGATCGCGAGGGAAATCTGTGGGTCGGAACCGATGGCGACGGCTTGAATCGGATCAAAAGAAAAATTTTCAACACGGCGGGCGAACTTCATCCGTGGGATGCGCAATCGTTGTCCGCGGATGCGCGCGGCGGTCTGTGGGCGGCTTTTAACGCGCATGGGATGACTTACTGGCTTGCCAATACCGCGCAGGATTTCGCTGTTGGACAAAATTCGAATGCATGGACGGTGCTGGTGGATCAGCAGCAGCGAGTTTGGGCCGGGACACGGGACGAGGGGCTGTTTCAATTTCAAACCAATCATTTTCAACCTGCTCCCGGCGCGGAAATTCTCGGCCTGCAAATCCTTGCCTTGTTCGAAGATCACCACGGCCGATTGTGGGCGGGCACCCGAAACGGCCTGGCGTGTTGGAACGGACAGGATTGGAAAATGTACACGACGCAGGACGGCTTGTCGGAAAACATCATCCACGCCATCGCAGAAGACGCGGTGGGAAACCTGTGGGTGGGAACGGAGAATCGCGGTGTAGACCGTTTTGAAGACGGGAAATTTATTTCCCATCAATCAGAAATAAATGGATTGCCCGGCAACGACATTTCCTGTCTTTACGAGGACAAAGACGGCGCTTTGTGGGTTGGCACATTCGGCCACGGCCTAGCTCGATTTCACAATGGGAAGTGGACCCGCTATTCCACGCGCGACGGCCTTGCCAGCAACAGCATTGGTTACCTCGTCGAAGATGATGAAGGTTATTTATGGATTGGTTCCAACGCGGGGTTGATGCGAATCCTGAAGAAGTCGCTGGACGATTTTGCAAACGAAAAGGCGGGTTCCATTGCGTGCCGGATTTATGGAAAGGCTGATGGATTGCCGACGCGCGAATGTTCGGGCGGCTCCCAACCTGCTGCATGCCTCACAGGCGACGGCGGACTGTGGTTTCCCACCACCAAAGGCGCGGCGTCGGTGAATCCCAAAGAGCTTAAACCGAATCTGCAGCCGCCGTTGGTCATGATCGAATCCGTGCTGGTGGATGGTTGGGAACAAAAAACCAATCGCATCCGTTCAGCGTGGCGGCAATCCATCGTTGTTCCGCCCAGTCATGACCGTTTTGAAATCCACTACACCGGATTGGATTTCACCGCATCCGAAGAGGTGCGATTCAAATATCGTTTGGAGGGCCGTGACACCGCCTGGACTGAAGCCGGTGACACACGGATTGCTTATTACAGCGAGGTGCCGCCAGGCCATTACCAGTTTCATGTCACCGCCTGCAATGAAGATGGCGTGTGGAATGATGCCGGCAGCGTCCTTGAAATAACGGTACAGCCTCAATTTTGGCAGACCGGAGGGTTTCGCGCCGTTGTGATTCTGTGTTTTTTGGGAATCGTTGTCGCCGTGGTGCGGTATGTTTCCACGCAAAAACTGCAACGCCAGCTGGCGTTGGAAAAGGAACGCTCCCGCATTGCCCGTGACCTTCATGACCAGCTCGGCGCAAACCTGACGCAAGTGGCCCTCTTGGGTGAAATGGCGGAAACAGACAAAAGTTCCCCTGAAGAAGTTGAAGCGCATGCACAACAAATTTCCCAAACCGCGCGCGAAACAACCCGTTCACTCGATGAAATCGTCTGGGCGGTGAATCCATCCAACGACACGCTGGACGGTCTGGTCACCTATATTTGCAAATACACGCAGGAATATCTTGCGCTCGCCGGACTGCGTTATCGGGCGGATATGCCGGTTCAATTGCCCGCCATTGCCTTTCCGCCGGATGTCCGCCACAACATTTTTCTCGCCTTCAAAGAGGCCGTCAACAATGTGGTCAAACATGCCCAGGCATCCGAGGTCTGGATTCGATTGCGATTGCAGCCGGACCATTTCACTTTGGAGATTGAGGATGACGGGCGCGGACTTGGCAATCCGGACACGAATGCGGCGCAAGCGGGGGACGGACTTCGCAACATGCGCAAGCGGATGGAAGACATCGGCGGAAAATTTTCAATTGGTTCGGGAACAAAAGGCGGGACGCTGGTGCGCCTGACGGTTCCTTTTGGCAAACAGGCGGTTTAGAAAAACAACTCGTGTCTATCTCTGTTTCCATTGTTGAAGACAACGACAAGCTGCGCGGCACGCTGGCGCGGGTGCTCAATCGCGCCGACGGCTTCCGTTGCGTGAGCCAGTATGCCAATGCCGAGGACGCCCTGAAGGATTTGCCTCAAGCACGACCGGACGTCGTGCTGATGGACATCAATCTGCCCGGCATGAGCGGCGTCGAATGCGTGCGCCAACTGAAACAACTCATTCCACAAACCCAGGTGTTGATGCTCACGGTTTACGAGGACACGGAAAATATCTTCAACGCGCTCACGGCGGGGGCCGGCGGTTACCTGCTCAAACGCACGCCCAGCAAGGAATTGCTCGAAGCCATTCAGGAAATGCACCAGGGCGGTTCGCCGATGACGATGCACATCGCGCGCAAAGTCGTGCAGTCCTTTCAAAAAACGGCGGCCACGGCGCAATCCACTGAAAATCTTTCCCCGCGCGAGCAGGAGGTGCTCGATTTTTTAAGCCATGGATTTCTTTACAAGGAAATCGCGGAAAAAATGGGCATCAGCTACGAAACCGTTCACACCTACATCCGCCGCATTTATGAAAAGCTGCAAGTCCGCACCCGGACCGAGGCCGTGGCTAAATTTCTCCGCAAGTAATTCCCAAATTACTCACGCCAAGCCGCAAAGTTCACAAAGGAAAAAGAGGCAATTTTTCTTCGCGTCCTTCGCGCGACTCAATTTTCCATCCGTGTTTCATTTGTGTTCATCTGTGGCTAAAATCACCGCTCATCGCCTGCCGCTCTTCGCGCATCCAAAACTTTTTTTGACGGAACGTAATTCGCAATGAAATCGCGGCGAAAGTCCGCGAATGTTCCCGCCGCAATTGCCGCGCGCACGTCCGCCATCAATTTCAGAAATAAATGCGAGTTGTGGACGCTCACCATGCGCAGGCCGAGGATTTCATTCACGTTCAATAAATGCCGCAGATAGGCGCGCGTAAAATGACGGCAGGCGAAACATTCGCAGCCTTCCTCAATGGGCCGGAAATCCGCCTTGTAAGCGCCGCCTTTGAGGCCGAACGCGCCACGCCTCGTAAATGCCGTGCCGTTGCGCGCCACGCGCGTCGGCAGCACGCAGTCGAACATGTCCATGCCGCGCGCGATCAATTCGATCATTTGCGCGGGTGTGCCGAGTCCCATCACATAACGCGCCTTGTTCGTCGGCAGATGCGGTTCGGTCAGTTCAATCGCCTTCAACATTTCCGGTTCCGGCTCGCCTACGCTGACGCCGCCGATGGCGTAACCGTCGAATTCCATCGCAACGAGCGCCTTGGCGCACTCTTCGCGCAACGCCGGATTGCTGCCGCCTTGCACGATGCCAAAAACCAATTGCCTTTCGGCACGCGGCTGCTCGCGGCATTCCTGCGCCCAGCGGATCGTGCGTTCGACGGCAAGCTTTTGTTCCCTGGCCGGCGCGTCATGCGGCGGACATTCATCAAAGACCATCGCGATGTCCGAGCCGAGGACGCGCTGGATTTCCATCGCCTCCTTCGGGCCAAGAAACAGCGGCGTGCCATCCACGTGCGAATTAAACTCAACGCCGTGAGGCTTGATTCTCCGGATTTTGGCGAGGCTGAAGACCTGGTAACCGCCGCTGTCGGTGAGAATCGGACGTTCCCAATTCATGAAGCGATGCAGCCCACCCGCAGCGCGGATAGTTTCCAGCCCGGGCCGGATGTTGAGGTGATAAGTGTTGGCAAGGATGATTTGCGTGCCCATCTCCAACAGCTCGCGCGGGTCGAGCGCCTTGACGCTGGCCTGCGTGCCAACGGGCATGAACACCGGCGTGTCCACGACGCCATGGGCGTTGGTCAATTTTCCCAAGCGCGCTTTGGTACGGGTATCCGTTTTGAGCAATTCAAACATCGCGCAAAGATTTAATCAAAATGGTGCGGTTGAACACGAAATTTTGAAGTTCGGCTCGCGTCCCTTTATGAATTGCCAGCCAGATCAAGCAAATGTCTGGCTTCAAACAGAAGAGTCCACCACCAGATCAGAATTATTCCACCGCGAAGATAGAACCAAACCGCCAGAAATCCCGTGATGATTCTGCCAGCCAGAAGCGCGGCAAACAGTGGCAGCGGAATCGGCGTTGGGGAAGAGTGGATTTTGATCACCAACAGAACAGCTCCAAACAAAACGGTCAGGCAGGTTGCCACCCAGCGGTTATGAAACAACCGCATGAGCCAGGCAAAAGGGGCGAAGAGAAGGAACAACTGGCTTAAGAAGAGGGAAAACAGCACCAGTGCAAACCAATGTTCCAAGTCAACCGGATATTCCTCCGGCACTTTGAATCGGAGCGATGGGTCAAGAAACAGATGAAACACCATCGCAGCGATAATTCCAACCAGGGTCACCGCGATGAACGGTCCGGATTCCTGCTTGAGAATCCAGACCGGTCGCTGGGTGTATAGTGTGTGCCACGCAAAGACGAAACTCCAAAGAACCATGCTACAAAAGAAGATCATGGTCTCCAGATACCAGATCGGAGCAGACCGGTTCAGCCAAAACGACAGGCGGGGATAACATGCGAGTGCAGTGGCCAGCGCGGCGATGACTGCCAGTTTCAAGACCCTGGGTTGGGAGAGATGGCGCATGTTTTGCCTGCCGAACGTTGGTCCTCAAGATAAGCACACCGGCGGGCACGACCAAGATTCTTCGTGCTGACCGTGGTGCGCATCTGCTTTGGGCAATTCAAACATTTACTTCGCGATGAAGCGCCGCTTTGGAATCACATTTGTTCCAAAACCTCGATTCCAAGGATTTCGAGGCCTTGTTTCAAAACGCGCGCCGTCAAATCGCAAAGTGCAAGGCGGCTGGCGCGCGTTGCAGCATCAGCCTTGAGCACCGGACAATTTTCGTAAAACGCGGTGAACTTGCCGGCCAGTTCAAAAAGATAATTGCAGAGAAAATTCGGGCGATATTCCCCGACAACCGCTTCCAGCGTCAGGCCGAAATTCAACAAATGTTTCGCGAGTGTGATTTCTTCGGGCGCGTTTAGTAGGACAGGCGTCCCGCCTGTCTCTAACTTCTTTTTTTCTTCAGATGGAGACAGGCTGGAAGCCTGTCCTACGTTGCCCTTCCGAAAAATGCTTTGAATTCGCGCATAAGCGTATTGCAAATACGGAGCGGTGTTGCCATTGAGCGCGAGCATTTTGTCCCAGCTAAAAACGTAATCGCTCTGGCGGTTCGGCAGCAAATCGGCGTATTTCACCGCGCCAATGCCGACGACACGGGCGATTTCACGCCTCGCAGCTTCAGAAACTTCGGGGCTCTTTTCGGAAACGATTTTGAGCGCTCTTTTCTCCGCTTCATCCAGTAAATCGGCCAGTCTTACTGTCTCACCGCTGCGCGTTTTAAACGGCTTGCCGTCCTCACCCAAAATCGAACCGAACCAGACATGGGCGAGTTTCGTTTTCGCCTCGGGATGCCATTTTTGGAACGCGGCGAAGACCTGCTGAAAATGCAACTGCTGTCGCCCGTCGGTGACGTAAATGATTTCATCCGGCTTCCAGGTTTCGAGCCGATATGCCAGCGTGGCCAAATCGGTCGTTGCGTAATTGAAACCACCGTCGCTTTTGCGGATGAGCGCGGGATGTTCTTTGAGTTGTCCCGCCGTTGCGGGATCGTCGAAGAAAATTGCGATCGCACCCTCGCTTTCGCGCGCAATGCCTTTGGCGAGCAATTCATCCACGAGCGGCTTGAGGCGCGGATTGTAAAAACTCTCACCGTGTGTGTGGTCGAACTTCACACCGAGCCGCGAATAAATTTCGCCGAATTGCTTTTGCGAAAGCGCAACCATCTCGCGCCAGATTTTCAGATTTTCCTCGTTGCCACTTTGGAGCTTCACCAATTCCTGGCGCGCTTCCTCCAAAACTTTCTCGTCGGCCTCGCTCGCGGCATTTACGAGTTTGTAAAGCCGCTCCATTTCGGCGAGCGGATCGGCTTTGAGCGCGTCAACGTTCAGGTGTTTTTTCCAGCCAACAATCAACTTTCCAAACTGCGTGCCCCAATCGCCAATGTGGTTGTCGGTGATGACGCGGTGGCCGAGCAGTCGCAGCGTGCGCGCGAGGCAATCGCCAAGAACGGTGGAGCGGATATGACCGACGTGCATCGGCTTGGCGACGTTTGGCGAGCTGAAATCAATGACGGTGGTGCGCGGCTGTGTGGCTTTCTCAAAAAACAAATGCTCGCCGCGCGTCGCGGATTGCAGTGTTTGGACAATCGCGGAATGTTTCAGCCGGAAATTCAAAAAACCCGCCCCGGCGATTTCGACTTTCTCACAAATCTCGGAAACATCGAGTTTTGCCAAAACATCCGTGGCCACCTGGCGGGGGTTCAACTTGTGCGACTTGGCGAGCGATATCAGCGCATTGGATTGATAATCGCCAAACTTCGGATCGGGGCAGGGCCGGACCAAAACGCTTGAAACATCAGCCTCAGGCAAAACAGCCCGGACAGCCTGTTGCAGTTTCAGCTCAATTTGTTTGTGCGGCAGCACGGGAATTATTTAACCACGGATGGACACAGATGAACACGGATAAAATTTCGGAGGGGCGAGTTACACGAGCCCACTTTCACACAAGGCTTTGAAGGTCGGGGACTCGCAGAGCTCGTCCCTCCGAACAGAAATTACTTCTTCCCGTATTCCCTGATGATATTGAGCATCGCCTCGGCATCCGGCGCCTGTTCGAGCGCCTGGCGGAAATCGGCCTTGTGCAGGAGTTTGGCGATGTTGGCCAGTGTGTGAAGGTGCTTTTGAAACTGGCCCTGCGGCACGAGGAACAGCATGACGAGCTTTACCGGCTGATTGTCGAGCGCGTCGAAGTTCACGCCATCCTTCGAACGGCCCAGCGCGCCGACAACTTCGAGAATCAAATCGGTCGAGGCGTGCGGAATGCCGATGCTGAACCCGATGCCGGTGCTCATGGAAGTCTCGCGCTTTTTGACGGCGGCGGTCACGGCGTCGCGGTCGCCGGGTTGTATTTTGCCCGTGTCGACAAGATTGCCAATCAATTCATCAATCGCTTCCCAGCGATCCTTCGCGTGCAAATCCGGAATGATTTGTGCCTTGCTTAAAATATCACCTAAATCCATACGGCGCTTTTTGAAGATTTGAACCTATCCGCGTTTTATTTCAAGACAGAATTATTGATAAATTTCGGCATCAACTCCAACGCCACCGCGCCAGCCAGTTGAAAATTTGTCCCGTGCTTTCCAGCCACCAGCCCAGCGCGTTGAACAAACTGACCTTTGCGGTCAATAACGGCAAGCCAAACAGCAGCACACTGGCGTTGCCAAGAAAAATAATCACCGCGGAGAACAACCAACCCTGCGACGTGATGTCGGACTGCCGCGTTTTCAACACATGCCAGGTCAACGTCACGTGAAACGCATACGCTGCGCCGACAATCAGGTGAAACCAAACCAAATCATTCTTCCACCCCAAAATCAAATGGCCGATGGCAAACACCGCGACAACCAACGCCGCGTAGAGCGGGAAAAAATACGGAGCGAGGACGATGACGAAATTGGTTTTGCTCGCAACCACGTGCCCCCCGTCGGAGGCGGCTTTGAATTTTTTGACGCGCCCGCCGAACAGCCACGTCCAAATCGCATGCGTCAATTCATGGCCGAACACGTAAATCCACATTGGCTTCGGCAACAGCGCGTAAATCACGACCCAACAAACCACTCCCGCCAGCAACGGCACCCAAACCACGTCCGCTTTGCCGCTGGCGCACAGCACCAGCCACAATGCCTTCGCCGCGCCGGCACAAACCGGCAGCAATAAAATGGCGACGATGAATTTGATCCACTTCGGCACGAAGCCAGAATTCAGAAAATGAAACGTAGCCGCAAGCTTTAGCTTGCGCTTTTGCTTGCGCGACCTGAAGGTCGCGGCTACATACCATACCCGCATGACACAAGACGAAGTCCTGCAAATTTTCCGCGACACCGGCGCGCTGCTCGAAGGCCATTTCATTCTCCGCAGCGGTTTGCACAGCCGCCAATACTTCCAATGCGCGCTCGCGCTTCAGCAAATGCCGACTGTCGAGAAGCTCGGTGGCGCGCTGGCCGGTAAAGTCCGCAAATTCGGCGCTGTCACCGTCATCGCGCCCGCGCTCGGCGGACTCGTCATTGGACAGGAAGTCGCGCGGCAGCTCAGTGTGCGGTTTATCTTCACGGAAAAGGAGGATGGCAAACTGGCATTGCGGCGCGGATTCAAAATTGCGCCCGGCGAAAAAATTCTCGTCGTCGAGGATGTGGTGACCAGGGGCGGCCGCGTGCAGGAGACGATTGATATCGTCCGCGCCCACAGCGGAACAGTCGCCGGCGTAGCGGCCATCGTGGACCGTTCGAATGGCACGGTGAACTTCGGCGTGCCCTTCGCCAGCTTGATTGCGCTCCAAGTCGAAGCGTTCGAGCCGGACAAATTACCGCCTGATCTCGCCAAAATTCCCGCCGCTAAACCGGGAAGCAAATAAGTTAAAGAGGTAGGGCGCGATGTCCCTATCGCGCCGCGGCGGGGCTAGGGATAGCTCGCCTCATCATGTGAGCCAAGCACCTGACGATCAAAAAATAGGTAGGGCGCGTTCTCCGAACGCGCCGTCTCAAAAAAATTTGGGTTGTCCGGCTAAACAACAAACTGCAATTTCTCAAAGATGAATCTTCCTGTTCGCACCCGCCCCGGCCACGAAATTCCACCTTGGGTTTCGGACGGCTCATTCTTTTTCATCACCATCAATTGCGAACCTCGGGTGGAAAATCAGCTTTGTCGCAAAGGTACAGGTCAAGCTGTGCTGGCCGCAGCCGCGCACAATCACGAAGCATTGGTTTGGCATTGTCGGCTCATGCTGTTGATGCCGGACCATCTCCATGCCGTCATTGCGTTTCCGCGAGAGGCGGGAATGAAGACGACGATTACAAATTGGAAACGATTTTTAACTCGGAATGAGAAAATCGTCTGGCAACGCGATTTCTTCGATCATCGTTTGCGTGACCATCACGAGGAAGCAGAAAAGATCAGTTACATTCTGTTGAATCCGGTAAGGCGTGGCATATGTAAACAGGTCGAAAATTGGCCGTGGATCTATCGCTCCAATGACCGAATACCACCTTCACTTTCGGCGCGATAGGGACATCGCGCCCTACCATGAAGTTTCAACGGGCCGCGATTCCCACCGTCAAACCGGGAAGCAACTAGCAAAGAGGGTAGGGCGTGTTCTCCGAACGCGCCGCAAAATTAAAACGGCGCGATAGGGACATCGCGCCCTACCTTGTTTAGCTGTGCCAAACGGCACTCTTACTGTGCCACTGTGACGCTTTTGGCACTATTTTTTAGCCAGCCGGAAAACCTGAAAAGCAGAAATCCACCCTTTGTTTATAAGGCTTCCGTATCGTTTTGAGAATTACGGCATCATAATTGCACTGGAATAAGGGGCAGACAACCAATATTTATTTTTTTTATGGCAAAAGTATTAGGCATTGATTTGGGCACCACGAACTCCTGTATGGCGGTCATGGAAGGCGGCGAGCCGCTGGTTTTGGAAAATTCCGAGGGCAAACGCACCACACCGTCCGTCGTTGCGTTCACCAAGAGCGGCGAACGGCTGGTCGGCGAATCGGCCAAGCGCCAAGCCGTCACTAACTCGCGCAACACCGTTTACTCCATCAAACGTTTCATGGGCCGCAAATTCGATGAAGTCAGCGAGGAAATCAAACGCGTCCCCTACAAAGTCGTAAAGACGTCCAACGGCGACGCCGCCGTGGAAGTGGAAGTGGACGGCAAAGCGAAACAATTTTCACCGCCGGAAATCTCCGCGATGATCCTTTCCAAGATGAAGGCCGACGCCGAAATGCGTCTGGGCGAAAAAATCACACAGGCCGTCATCACCGTTCCGGCTTACTTCAACGATTCGCAGCGCCAGGCCACGAAAGACGCCGGGCGCATCGCCGGCCTGGAAGTGCTCCGCATCATCAACGAGCCGACGGCTGCGTCGCTCGCCTACGGTCTCGACAAGAAAAAGGACGAGAAAATCGCCGTGTATGACCTGGGCGGCGGCACATTCGATATTTCAGTTTTGGAAATCGGTGACGGCGTGTTCGAGGTGAAAGCCACTAACGGTGACACGCACCTCGGCGGTGACGACTGGGACGGCCTCATCATGGATTGGATTCTCGGCGAATTCAAAAAGGAATCCGGCATGGATTTGCGCAAGCAGCCCGACGCCCTCCAGCGCATCAAGGAAGAGGCTGAAAAGGCCAAAATCGCCCTTTCCAGCGCGCAGCAATACGAAATCAATCTGCCGTTCATCACCGCCGACGCCAGCGGCCCAAAACATATTTCGATGAAGCTGACCCGCGCTAAAATGGAACAGCTTTGTGATAAACTGTTCGAGCGCACCATCGCGCCGGTAAAGGCTTGTTTGAAGGACGCCGATATTGACGCGGCAAAGATTGACGAATTGGTGCTCGTCGGCGGCATGACCCGCATGCCGAAAGTCGTCGAGACCGCGCATTCACTCGTCAATAAACCGCCGCATCAGGGCGTGAACCCGGATGAAGTCGTCGCCGTGGGCGCCGGCATCCAGGGCGGCGTGCTCAAGGGCGAGGTCAAGGACGTGCTGCTGCTCGACGTGACGCCGTTGTCGCTTGGTATTGAGACGCTGGGCGGCGTGTTCACGCGGCTCATCGAGCGCAATACCACCATTCCGACCCGCAAATCGGAAATTTTCTCCACCGCATCGGACAACCAACCCGGCGTGGAAATCCATGTCCTGCAGGGCGAACGCCAATTTTCAAGAGACAACCGGACTATCGGCAAGTTTCATCTTACCGACATCCCGCCCGCCCCGCGCGGCGTGCCGCAAATCGAAGTGACGTTCGACATTGACGCCAACGGCATCTTGCACGTGGGCGCCAAGGACCTCGGCACCGGCAAGGAACAAAAAATCACCATCACCGCCAGCAGCGGTCTCTCGAAGGACGAAGTCGAGAAAATGCGCAAGGACGCCGAGGCACACGCGGACGAGGACAAGAAGCAGCGCGAGGAAGTCGAGACGCGCAACGAAGCCGACAGCGCGGTCTATCGCTCCGAGAAAATGCTCAAGGAAACCGGCGACAAAATTTCCGGCGACGACAAGGCCAAGATCGAAAAGGCCGTCGCAGACGTGAAAGAAGCGCTCAAAGGCAGCGACACGGCTGCAATCAAATCCGCGGCTGAAAAGTTGAACGAAGTGTGGCAGGCCGCGAGCACCGAACTTTACAAAGCTGCTGCTGCGAAAGCACAGGCTGAAAAGGCGCAGGGCGCCGGCCCATCTGGTGAAGCCAAGTCAGAGGAGAAAAAGGGCAAAAAGGACGACGGCACGGTGATTGACGCCGAAGTTGTGGACGAGAAGAAATAAAAATTTAAACAACTAATTCTATGCCGGAACTGGCTCCAAACGCGGTAAATGGCGAAACGGTAGTTCCAAATACTACCGTAGAAAATACAGAAGCCATGCCAAGTGCAGCGCCAACTGAACCTTCATCACCAACACAGCCCCAAGGTCCACAAGCACCACCTGAGAAATCTTTGAGCCAAATTTACGGAGAGTTTTGGGCGTTAATCAACGGAGAAAATCCCTTGGCCAAAAGAAAGGAATTATGTGAATGCGTAAGTAAAATTCTTACGAAGGCGATAAGTTTATCTCCGGCTTATCCAAAATACAATTGGCTCATCATTCACGACCCTTTGACGATGCTGCGAACGGATACTGACAAGATTTACAAGGCAATTAATTCATTCAAACAAAAGCGTGAAATCGGTCTTATTATCACGTCTGCTGGTGGTGAAATTGAGCCGGCATATTTGATAAGCAAGCTTTGCCGTGAATCAACAACTGAAAAATTTATCGCCGTCGTTCCTCGTCGCGCCAAATCAGCAGCTACTTTATTGTGTTGTGGAGCCGATGAAATTCACATGGGGCAGATGAGCGAACTAGGCCCGATTGATCCTCAATTCAATGACCTTCCTGCGCTGGGACTCAAAAATGCAGTCCAACATGTGGCTGAACTCGCAAGTCAATATCCGAAGGCATCAGATATGTTTGCAAAATATCTCTCATCCTCATTGAATTTGGTAAACCTTGGTTATTACGAGCGCGTTGCAGAATCCGCTGTGCAATATGCGGAACGATTGTTGAAGAAAAGAGTCTCACCGCTCAAAGGGAATCCTCAAGATGTCGCAATACAATTGGTCTATGGCTACAAAGATCATGGTTTTGTAATCGACCGAATGGAAGCGGAAAGTATTTTCGGAGATTCGATGATTAAAAGCGGTGAAGGTGAATATGATTTGGGCAACGCTGTTTATGAATGGCTTTCTTTAATGGAGACCGCTTGTGACTCCGCTGGCTATGGCTTTTACATGTATGGACGTCCTGACTCAGAAGCCAGTTTTTATAAAAAGAAAAGATAACAAGCGCTCTATCTGAATAAATTTTCCCATCGCGGGTGCGGCGGGAGTTGATTACAATTAACAACTCGAAACCAAACAACAAAAACGAAAGAACCTATGGCACTAAACGTTAAACCGATCGGCGACCGTATCCTGGTCGAGCCGGTTGAAGAAAAGGAAGTCAAGAAGGGCGGCATCATCATTCCCGATACCGCCAAGGAAAAACCGCAGGAAGGCATCATCATCGCCCTCGGCACCGGCAAAACCAACGACGATGGAAAGAAAATCCCGTTTGAAGTCAAAAAGGGCGACCGCGTGCTTGTCAGCAAATACGGCGGCACAGAAATCAAAATTGACGGCAAGGAATACAAGATTTTGTCATCGGACGACATCCTCGCTGTGCTTGTTTAAAAAAGAGGCGCGAGGCACGAGGCGCCGGGCACGAGAAAACCTCAAACCCAAAGCCACGAGCCCAGAGCCTGAATTCAAAACTTAACACTTAAAACTCAAAACTGATTAAAATTATGGCAGCAAAACAATTATTGTTTGAAGAGGCGGCGCGGCAGGCGATTTTGCGCGGCGTCCAGAAGCTTTCCAAGGCGGTCGTCGCCACGCTCGGACCCAAGGGCCGCAACGTGGTCATTGACAAGAAATATGGTTCCCCAACCATCACCAAGGACGGCGTGACGGTGGCGAAGGAAATCGAACTGGAGGACGCCTACGAAAACATGGGCGCACAGATGATCCGCGAAGTCGCCAGCAAAACCAGCGACGCCGCCGGCGATGGCACCACCACCGCCACCGTGCTGGCCGAATCCATTTATCGCGAAGGCCTGAAGTTCGTCACGGCGGGCGGCAACCCCATCGGCATCCAGCGCGGCATTGGCAAGGCCGTGGAAGCCGCGGTGTCGCACCTTGACAAGATCGCCAAGAAGGTGAAGGACAAGGACGAGATCAAGCAGGTTGCGACCGTCTCCGCCAACTGGGACACCACCATCGGCGAGATCATCGCCGACGCGATGGACAAGGTCGGCAAGGACGGCACCATCACCGTCGAGGAAGCCAAGTCCATTGAGACGACGCTCGAGGTCGTCGAAGGCATGCAGTTCGACAAGGGCTATCTGTCTCCTTATTTCGTCACGAACGCCGAGACGATGGAGGTGAAGCTCGAAGACGCCTACATCCTCAATTACGAAAAGAAAATCAGCAGCCTGAAGGACCTGTTGCCGTTGCTCGAAAAGGCCGCGCGCACGGGCAAACCGCTGCTCATCATCGCCGAGGACGTTGAAGGCGAAGCGCTCGCGACCCTGGTCGTGAACAAATTGCGCGGCACGCTGAATGTTTGCGCCGTGAAAGCCCCGGGCTTCGGCGACCGCCGCAAGGCCATGCTCGAAGACCTCGCCATTCTCACCGGCGGCAAGTTCATCAGCGAAGACCTCGGCATCAAGCTTGAGAGCATTGAACTGGCCGACCTCGGCCGCGCCAAGAGCATCGTGGTTGACAAGGAAAACACCACCATCGTCGAAGGTGGCGGCAAATCCAGCGATATCCAGGGCCGCGTGAATCAAATCCGCCGCGAGATCGAAGAGACGACCAGCGATTACGACCGCGAGAAATTGCAGGAACGCCTAGCGAAACTCGCCGGCGGCGTGGCCGTCATCAACGTTGGCGCAGCGACCGAAACCGAAATGAAGGAGAAAAAGGCGCGTGTCGAGGACGCGTTGCACGCGACGCGCGCGGCGGTCGAGGAAGGCATTGTCGCCGGCGGCGGCGTGGCATTGATCCGCTGTCTGCCCGCGATTGAAGCGGTCAAGGGCGCAAATGAAGACGAGAAAATCGGCGTGGACATCGTGAAGCGCGCCATCGAATCGCCGACCCGCGAACTGGCGAAGAACGCCGGCGTCGAAGGTTCGGTGGTCGTCGAAGAAGTCAAGAAGCGCAAGGGCAACGAAGGTTACAACGTGGCCACCGGCGAATATGAAGACCTCGTGAAGGCCGGCGTGGTTGACCCGAAGAAAGTCACCCGCACCGCGCTGCAAAACGCGGCTTCGATTGCCGGCCTGTTGCTGACAACCGAATGCCTGATAGCCGACATTCCTGAAAAGGAAAAGCCGGCCCCGATGCCCGGGGGCGGGGGCGGCATGGGCGGAATGGATTATTAAGGTAGGGACGGTTCGCCGAACCGTCCGCCCGGACGCGCGGGCCGCGCGTCCCTACCAACGAAATTACAGGCGAGGCTGGAAGCAATTCCGGCCTCGTTTTTGTTTGGAGGTGCGAACGTCGCGAAGCGTTTTGGAGTGCGCCAGCCCCCTGGCGCTTTGGGTGGTTCGAAAAGCGGTGGAGGGCCACCGCAGTCCAGGACGCTGGCGCGCGGTTTGAAAGAAACACCCGGTTTTCCAGCCTCGTTTTAATTTTTGTCAACCCGCTCCCGAGATGTTATTATAGTATGCTGGAAAGGAAACCTTTGATGAAGATTTTTGGCCAGGGAATGTCAGCCGCCTTCATGATACTGAGCCTGACAGTCAGCGGGGCGCCGGCGGGCTCAAGCCATCCGGCACAAGCATACGTTGAAGGCGAAGTCATCGTTACTTTCAAACCGTCGGTGACTTTGAATGCCGCCCAACAGGCGCTGGCCGGCCATTCGCTGGCGTTGACGAAACATTTTGCCAGACTCTCCCGGGATCGAGGGCGCCATACCGGGTTAATACGCGCCAGGAACCGGACGACGGCGGAACTGATTGCCGAGTTGAGCCGGGACCCGGCGGTGGAAACCGCCGAACCGAATTATCTGCGTTGGGTGACCACCACGACATTCAACGACACGTATTTTGCCAATCTGTGGGCATTGCAAAACACCGGCCAGTCGGTCAACGGGACTGCGGGAACGGCGGGAGACGACATCCGGTTTGTCGCGGCTTGGGGACTGGCACAGCCAACCCCCACCACCACCAACCGGCCGGTGGTGGCGGTCATTGACACGGGCGCAGATTACACGCACCCGGATCTGGCCGGCAACATGTGGATCAATCCCGGCGAGATCGCCGGCAACGGTGTGGATGACGACGGCGACGGATACGTGGACGATTATTACGGTTATGATTTTGCGGACAACCTTCCCAACCCGACGGACTCAGCTTTTCATGGAACGCATGTGGCCGGAACAATTGCTGCCATCGGCAACAACCAGTTGGGCGTGATTGGGGTGGACTATCAGGCCAAGATTATGGCGCTCCGGGCATCGAGTGACGGCAACTCCCTGCCCGACTCCGCCATCATCGAGGCGATTGAATACGCGACCATGATGAAAGGCCGTGGCGCGAATATTGTCGCCATCAATGAATCCTTCGGTGGTGGCGGGTCCAACAGCACCGAGCGCGCCGCCATGCAGGCCGCCGGCACCGCCGGCATCATTTTTTGCTGCGCAGCGGGAAACAACACCAGCGACAACGACACCACCGCCTTTTATCCCGCCAGTTACCGGCTGAGCAACATGATTGTCGTGGCGGCCACCGACCAGAATGATGCCCTGGCGTCCTTTTCAGACTACGGCACCAACACCGTGGATTTGGGGGCGCCCGGCGTGAACATCCTTTCGTTGTTGCCCGTTGCGCTGGCGGGCACGATTGCCTCTGTCCAGCAGGGATCCACAATCTATAGCGCCAACGAGCTGACGTATTCCGGCACCACCACCGGCATCACCGCTACGGTTTATTATTGCGGGCTGGGAAATCCCTCGGATTTTCCAACCGCCGTGCGCAGCAACATCGCGTTGATTGAGCGCGGAACCCTCACTTTTTCAAACAAGGTGGTCAACGCCATGACCGCTGGCGCGCTCGCGGCCATCATTTACAACAATACCAACGGCAATTTCTCCGGCACTTTGGGTGGCACCAACAACTGGATTCCCGCCGTCTCCCTTGCCCAGGCCGACGGGCTTGCGTTGCAAACAAATTCCCCCGCCACCGTCGTCAACGAGCCTGATCCCACCCAGATTTATCAATACCTCAACGGCACCTCGATGGCGACGCCCCACGTGTCCGGCGCGGTCGCGTTCGCCGCGATGAACTTTCCAAACGAAACCGTGGCTCAACGGATTCAACGCGTCCTCACGAATGCGGATGTCGTCCCGGGTTTACAGGGCGAGGTGCACAACGGCAGGCGGCTCAACCTGCAACGCATGGTGGATACCGACAGCAATGGCCTGCCGGATTGGTGGGAACTTGAGTATTTCGGCCATCTGACCGGCACCGACCCGAACGCCGACCCCGATCACGACGGCATGAGCAATCTGGCGGAGTGGGTAGCAGGAACGAATCCGACCAATGCCGCCTCCTGCCTGCAGCTGACGGTGTTGTCTGCCACCAACTCCAACGCCGTCGTGCTGGGCTGGCCGAGCGTTGCTGGAAAGACCTATTGGCTTGAACGTTCCACCAACCTGCTGACAGGCTTCAATTCCATTGTCAGCACGAACATTGCCGCCACCGCGCCCACCAACACCCAAACCGATACAGCCGTTCTTCCGGGCAATGCTCGCTTCTACCGCGTCGGCGTGGAGCAATAACGTTCGACGGAATCGAAAGCGAGCGAGGCTGGGAACAATTCCAGCCTCGTTTTTGTTTGGAGGTGCGAACGTCGCGAAGCGTTTTGGAGTGCGCCAGCCCCCTGGCGCTTTGGGTGGTTCGAAAAGCGGTGGAGGGCCACCGCAGTCCAGGACGCTGGCGCGTGATTTGAAAGAAACACCCGGATTTCCAGCCTTTTTTCACTTAAAAATAAATGTAAAGAATGCTTGACATATGACAAGTATGCTTTACACTGGCTGCATGAATGACAAACCAAATCTTCCGGAAGAAATCATGTTTGGCCCGAGTTATTCGTTGCGGGCGAACTTAAAAGCGAACACCTGGGCCTTTGTGGCCATGATCCTGTCGTGGGCGGGCGACCAGTTGCTCTCCCTGCCCCGGGAATGGACTGTGGCCCAACGGGCGATCATCGCGCTGGTTCCGTTGCTCATCAGTCTGCTTTGGGTGCGGGATTTTGTGCGCTGGGTGCGCGGCATGGATGAAATGCATCGCCGGGTGTCGGTGGAAGCGTGTCTCTTTGCGACCGGCGTGACTCTCTTTGTGGTCTCGACTTGGCATATCCTGGACAAGGCGGGCGTTTTTCAAGCCGGGGTGCTGCCGGCCCATCTGCACCTCGGTTCACATTTCCAGACCGCCAGTTTCCCGATTTCACTGGTGTTGGGCTTTTATTTTCTCGGCTACGCCATCCTCAACCGCCGCTACCAATGAATTTTATGAAAAACAATCTCATGCACAGAAGCAAATTCATCGCTTTGTTAACCGTCGCTCTGACGTGGCAGGTTTTCACCGCCGCTGCGGATGTTGTTTCAGACCGCATCACTGTCACCGTCCGGGGACATGGCCCGGACGTGCTGCTCATACCCGGACTCGCCACTTCGGGCGCGGTGTGGGATGCCACTGCCAGCCATTTGGAAAATCATTTCCGCCTGCACATCATCCAAGTGGCCGGATTTGCCGGTTCGCCGCCGCAGGCAAACGCGCAAGGTCCGATGATGCAGCCGACGGTGGATGCCATTGACGCCTACATCAAGACTAACAAGCTGCAAGCGCCGAGGGTGATTGGTCATTCGCTTGGCGGACTCATGGGCAGCATGCTGGCGTTTCAGCATCCGGAAGACGTGGCTGGACTGATGATTGTGGATTCACTGCCCTTTTATGGTGCGCTATTCGGCGCGAAAGACCCTGCCACCGTGGCACCGCAAGCCGCCGCCATGCGCGACAGCATCCTCGCTCAAACGCAGGATGACTACGCCAAAAGTGAAACCGCCTTCATGCACGCACTCGTCAAATCCCCGGATGGATGCAAGCAGGCAACCCGATGGGCGGTTGCGTCCGACAAATCAGTCGTGGCCCGCGCCATGTATGAGGACATGACGACTGACATCCGCCCCCAACTGCACAAAATAAAAACGCCGGTGACGATACTCCATGCCTGGGATTCCCTGGCCGGCATTCCGCCAGCGGCTTCCGACCGGCTTTACCAGGAAAACTATGCCGCTCTGCCAGACAAAAAAATAGTCCGCATTGATGGCTCGTTCCACTTCGTCATGCTTGACCAGCCCGAAAAATTTGCAGCCCAGGTGGACGCATTCCTCAAGTGATCAACTTGTGAACCATTCAAATGAAATTTATGAAAACGCACTTTAAAAAATATGTTTTACGGATGACTGTCGGATTCTTTGCCTATGCGTTGGGACTTTGCGCGCTGAACCACTTCGATTCAGACAAATTGCCACATAGATATTGGCTGATTCTATTGCCGGTGTTGCCGATTATTTACATTGCCGCCACCACCATCCGCTTTGTTTCGGAGGGATTGGATGAACTGCAAAGAAAAGTTGTCACTGAAGCGGCGGCCTTTTCGGGAATTGCCACAGGTTTCACCTGTTTCAGTTATTTGTTTCTCCGCGACATGCACGCACCGGAATTTCATGCGGAATGGGCGTTTTACATCATGTGGGCCTACTACGGGATTGGAGCCATCTTTTCATGGCGGAGGTATAAATGAAAAACAAACTGCGCGAATTGCGCGCAGCCAAAGAATGGTCGCAGTCCGACCTCGCCGACAAACTCGGTGTCTCGCGCCAGACCGTCAATGCCATCGAGACCGAAAAATATGATCCGAGTTTGCCGCTGGCTTTCAAGGTGGCACGTTTGTTTAAAGCGAAAATTGAGGAGATTTTTGAAGCGGACTGATTTTCACCGCACGCCTTGACCTTTCAGGTGTTAAGCATGAAAATGTAGATGTCCGTTTGGGGGCGCACTGGTTTCGACCTGGGGAATGCGCCAGAGGCGGCATGCCGAGGACGATGCGTTGGCCTCGTTAATCATCGCATCAAACAAAACAGCTAACCAAGAATTAGCTCTCGCGGCCTAAGCGCCGCGACGTTCGCCGGTGGACACCTGCTACGCCGGATGAACGCCATGGCAGGCATGGCTGAAGGCGGAGACCGCGCGCCGGCAGCCGAGAAAATTCCATGCGGACTAGGCGGTGCGATTCGAGTCCGGACGCCATCGCACAGCAGAAAAAATTTTCCGGACTAAGCATGTAGTCGCGGCTGGTTTGTTTGCCAGGGACGCGGGTTCAATTCCCGCCGCCTCCACCATTCAATGCCACCGAAGTTCCGAGGTCATTCCCCGTGAAGATTTCCGATGGTCTTCGGCCATGTGCTGCGCCATCGTAGCAGCAAGTGAAAACAAGAGCGGCCCGGCCAATTCCGGGGTTTCCTTGATCAGCTTTTGGAAGGTATTCGACGAAATTCGCAACAATCGTGCCTTGGTATCGGCCACCACATCCGCCATCCGCGTGCTTTGGAGAAACATGCCGACTTCGCCGAAAAATTCGCCGCCGTAAATCCGGCGAAGAGTGGTTTCATTTTTTTCGCCAGCGAGCAATCGAACGCGCAACGCGCCGGACAAGACGAAGTAAATTGCGTCACAAGGTTCACCCTGTTTGACGACCAGTTTCCCGGGCGCGACTTCAAAGGAATAGCTCAAAGCTGCAAGCTGTTGCAGTTGTTCGTGCGACAAATTGGAAAACATCGGGAACTGGCGGAGTTCTTCGGGGCTGATGTCAACGGTTCGGTCGAGGTGAACGGCTCCCGGCGCCGGTTCTGGCTGGGATGAAAAGTATTTTTGCAGCGGCGCGTAATCCTGGGCTTGATGCCAACGGCTTTCGGCCTCGACATGGATTAGTGTCTCCGGCAGCACCCGTTTTTCCTGAATCCACTGAATCAAGCCGTTCAAGTCTACCGGACCATACACCATGTTGTCGATATCACGAACCCGATACAATTCCTGTCCACTTGGACTCACAATATTACTTTGCAATAGCCATTGACGAAAGTCAAGAAATTAATCGGTTCGCCTCTCAACAAGGCTTGCCCCATTCGTGCCGCGCCGTTTACCTTGTATCAAGATGCGGTTGCTCGACCGATATTTGATGCGCGAACTGCTCACGCCGCTGGCGTATTGCCTCGGCGGCTTCCTGATTTTCTGGATTTCCTATGACTTGTTCACCGAACTGAACGAAATGCAGGAGCGTAAATTGCATTTGCTCGATGTCATCGGGTATTCCATCGCCATGACACCGGAATTTTTGGTGATGGTGCTGCCAATCGCGCTGCTCCTCGCGTTGCTTTACACGCTCACGAACCACGCGCGGCACAACGAAATCACCGCCACGCGCGCGGCGGGCGTGAGTCTGTGGCGATTATGCGTGCCATATTTTGTCGTGGGATTCATCGCGAGTCTTGCGTTGTTTGCGTTGAATGAATTTTGTGTGCCATACAGCACGGGGTGGGCGGAATGCATCAAGAATCGCTATGTGCAAAATTCAAATGACCCCGGCGCGCGAAATCAATTCCGCAACTTCGGTTTCACCAATGCGCGCGAACATCACACTCGCACGTGGTTTATCGGCGAATATAATCCTGAAACCGCCGAAATGTTCGGTCCGAAGGTGAGCTGGACCCTGCCCAACGGCTCGTGGCGGCAGTTGCAGGCAGCGCGCGCGGTTCGCGTGAACGGCGTTTGGATGTTTTTTAACGTGAAGGAATACGCGCAAGTGGACACGACCGCGCCGCTGTTGCCGCTCTTTCAAACAAATGTGCTGGCGATGCCGGCATTTGATGAAACTCCCAAAGAAATTCAGAGGGAAATCGAAATCAACAAATATGAAAGTCTTCAGTCGCGTAAATTAAACATCCCACTGGTGGTCCTTTTGGAGGATTTGCGGCTACATCCCAATCTGGTGCGCCCGAATCATTTTTGGCTGCTTTCCAATCACCCCAACCCGGAGTTCAAACATAGTTTTTGGCTGTTCACGGAATTGTATGGACGGCTGGCCATGCCATGGACCTGCCTGGTCGTGGTGCTGATCGCGATTCCATTTGGCACGGCGTCGGGCCGGCGAAATCTTTTTGTCGGTGTGGCGGGCAGTATTTTCATTTGTTTCACTTTCTTCGTGCTCCAGCAAGTCGGGCTGGCGCTGGGCACGGGTGGTTTTTTGCCTGCGTGGCTGGCGGCGTGGCTGCCGAATCTGGCGTTTGGCACGACGGGCTTGTTGCTAATCACGCGCGTCAGATAAATTTTTAGTTCTAAATTTTGAATTTTGAGTCGCAAAAAATTTGGTCGTGGGCATGAAACAACTAAAAACTTAAAATTCAAAACTCAAAATCGAATAAGTGAATGACGAGCTTTCAAAGCTGACGTCGCGTTACGAGCGTCTGAACCTGCTCTATCAAGTGAGCAATGTCATTCACTCAACACTCGAACCACAGGAGGCCTTGCAACTCATCGTTGGCGAAGCCGTTCGCCTCATGCGAGCGTCCAGTGGTTCCGTCGTTTTAATCAATCCCACTTCGGGTTTTCTGGAAATCCACGCGTCGCAGGGATTGCCGCCCAGCGCTTCGCGGTTGCAATTGCGGATTGGCGAAGGCGTCACCGGCCGGGTCGCGCGCACGGGCAAACCCGCGCGCGTCGGCGACGTGACACAGGACGCACATTACGTCGCGGCGCGGCGCGGCGTGCGGTCGGAACTGGCTGTGCCGCTGGAAGTGAACGGTGAAACGCGCGGCGTGCTCAACGTGGATTCGGATCGCGTGGACGCCTTCAGCGAGGACGATCAGGGATTGCTTCAGGAATTGGCGGTGCAGGCGGCCAAAGTGATTCACAACACCTGGCTCTACGAACAATTACGGTTGAAAGCCCGCCTTTTTGAATCGCTGGCCAGCGTAAGCCGCACAATCAATTCGACTTTGAACCTGGATGAAACACTGCGCGTCATCACGCGCGAAGCTTGCGTGTTGATGCGTGCGCGAATGTGTTCGCTGATGATGCTTGACGAAAGCCGTAAGTGGCTTGATTTGCGCGCAAGTCACGGTGCGGGCGAAGCGTATCTTAAAAAGCCGCGATTAAGCGTCGAAGACGGCGTTCTCGGCGTCGTTGTGCGCCGCAAAAAACCGTTGCAAGTGGGGAATGTTCAAACATCCGGCCGCTATCAAAACGTCGAAATGGCGCGGCGCGAAGGATTGATCTCACTCTTAAGCGTCCCACTGTTGTTTGCCGGTCAGGCGACCGGCACGTTGAGCGTCTACACCGGGCGGCCTTACAATTTTTCAAACGAGGAGATTCGCATTTTGAGCGCACTGGCTGAATTATCGGCCATCGCGATTGAAAAGGCGCGGCTCTACGAACGCATCGTGGATGTGGAGGAACAATTGCGACAAAACGAAAAGCTTTCCGCGTTGGGTCTGCTCGCCGCCGAAGTCGCGCACGAAATCCGCAATCCGCTCACGGTGATGAAGCTGCTGTATCACTCGCTGAATTTGAAATTTCCCGATGGCGACCCGCGCGCGAAAGACGCCCGGCTCATTGACGCAAAAATCGAGCACTTGAACAAAATCGTGGAACAAATTCTCGCCTTCGCGCGCACGACCGAGCCGCAACTCGCGCCGGTGAATCTAAATGAATTGATCGACGAACTTGGATTGCTTGTGCGTCACAAGCTGGCGAACCAGAACATTAAATTGATTCGCAAATTGCAGCCGGATTTGCCTGCCGTGATGGGCGACACGACGCAGCTTGAGCAAATGTTTTTAAATCTGATTCTCAACGCCGCCGAAGCGATGCCGGGCGGCGGCACACTCACGATTAAATCCTGCGCCGTTCGCCTGCCGCGTTCGAGTGAAAAACCAACACACGTCCTGGTGGAATGCAAGGACACCGGCAAGGGCATGAGCAGGGAAATCCAACAGCGCGCCTTCACGGCGGTGTTGAGCACGACGAAAGCCAAAGGCACCGGACTCGGCCTGGCCATCGTCGGCCGCATCATCGAAACGCATCGCGGCAACATCCGAATCAAATCCCGCCTCAATCACGGCACAAGCATTATTGTTACGCTACCGGCGAAGTAAGCAGTCGTTTGGGTCATTTGCGGCGTTTGAAGGATTTCCCCTTTAGTCCGGCCTTTGCATCTTCGCATAAAGCTCGTTGCGCAATTTTCTTGCCAGAGACCGTTATCAATTTTATTCAACTACGCCCTGATAAATCTTATGAACAACCCTAAGTTGCAATGGTGGGAGCGGTTCCAAAAGTATTACACCGAGTTTCCTGAAGCCGGCCTGGCCATGGATTTAAGCCGGATGAATGTGACCGACAAATTTTTCGCCGGCATGGAATCACGCGCGCAAAAAGCGCTGGCCGACATGGCGGCATTGGAAAAAGGCGCGATCGCCAATCCCGATGAAAATCGCATGGTCGGGCACTATTGGCTGCGGAATCCCGCGCTCGCGCCAACACCGGAAATTCGCAAGGAAATCGAGGAAACTGTCAAACGGACCGAAGACTTCGCCTCTAAAATTCACACTGGAGAAATCTGCGGCAAAGGCGGTGCATTTAAGAATTATTTGCTGGTTGGCATTGGCGGTTCCGCGCTAGGTCCGCAATTTGTCGCCCATGCTCTGGGCGATCCGCGCACGGACAAGCTCAATCCACATTTTTTTGACAACACGGACCCAGACGGCATGAATCGAGTTTTAGCCACAATTGGCGGTGATTTAAACCGAACACTGTGCATCGTCATTTCAAAATCCGGCGGCACAAAGGAAACGCGCAACGGGATGCTGGTCGCAAAAGCCGCATATCAACAAGCATCTCTTGATTTCGGTTCACACGCCGTTGCCATAACCATGAAAGGAAGTGATCTCGATAAATTCGCGATTCAAAATAAATGGCTGTCATGTTTCCCGATGTGGGATTGGGTCGGAGGACGAACGAGCGAGTTATCTGCTGTTGGATTACTTCCAGCGGCCTTGCAAGGATTTAATATAAGTGACTTGTTGTCTGGAGCTTGTGAAATTGATAGGCTTACCATGAACAAGAGTATCAAAACCAATCCGGCATTACAATTGGCTTTGGCTTGGTTTGAATCCGGTAACGGTAAAGGAATCAAAAATATGGTCGTTTTACCGTATAAAGACCGCCTAGAGCTGTTTTCAAGATACCTTCAGCAACTCGTTATGGAGTCATTGGGCAAAGAATTGGATTTGAATCGAAATGTCGTCAATCAGGGGATCACGGTCTTTGGCAATAAAGGTTCCACAGATCAACATTCTTACATACAGCAACTGAGGGATGGATTGGACGATTTTTTTGTCACCTTTATCGAAGTTTTGGGCGACGGTCATAACTCGAGTTTGATGGTCGAGGACAAAGTGACGGCCGGAGATTTTCTGAATGGATTTTACTTGGGCACCCGGCAGGCTCTTGCGGAAAAAGGCCGGGAATCCCTGACAATTACTGTGAGGGACATTTCTGCACGAACCGTGGGAATGTTGATAGCACTGTTCGAGCGCACCGTTGGATTTTATGCGTCGTTGGTCAACATCAACGCTTATCATCAACCGGGTGTTGAAGCCGGCAAGAAAGCAGCCAGCCAAGTCGTCGAGATCCAAAGAAAAATTCTGACCTATCTTTCCGAGAAACCAAAAGAGTTATTTACCGTGTCAGAAATTTCAAAAGCTATTGGAGCAGAAGATGATATAGAAGTTATATTTAAAGTTATTGAGCATTTAGCGGCAAGCCGGAATCACAGGATTTCAAAAACTCCAAGTCACTCCTTATTCAATTGCAGATATAGTTTAGGCTGATTTTTTCATGTTTGTTTATCCAAAGCAATACGACGTTATTGTGGTTGGCGCTGGTCACGCTGGAGTTGAGGCAGCACTGGCCGCAGCTCGAATGGGCTGCCAAACACTCCTTTTGACCATGAACGTTGACACGATTGGCCAGATGTCCTGTAACCCGGCAATTGGCGGGCTGGCAAAAGGACACTTGGCTCGCGAAATTGATGCGCTCGGTGGAGAGATGGGAAAAAATACAGACATGACTGGACTTCAATTTCGAATGTTAAATTTGAAAAAGGGTCCGGCGGTTTGGGCGCCACGCGCTCAATGCGATAAAAAAGCCTACCAATTCAGACTTAAATGGGTTTGTGAGACAGAGCCAAATCTTGACGTTAAACAAGGCCAGGCGTCAAAAATTCTACATAAGGATGGAGAAGCGTTTGGAATAGAAACAACCTTGGAGGTCCAATTTTATGGAAAGACTGTCGTCGTCACGACGGGGACTTTTTTGATGGGCTTAATGCACATCGGATCAAATCAACAAACCGGGGGACGTGCGGGTGATGTGGCTGCGATGAGCCTTTCATCGTCGCTTCAGGAACTCGGTTTGGAACTTGGCCGTTTTAAGACAGGGACCCCACCGCGTTTGCTTCGTCGTTCAATTGATTTTTCCAAAACCGAAGCACAACCTGGCGACGAACCGGTCCCATACTTTACTTACTGGAAGGATGATTTGTTCCACATGGAACAAAATCGTCCAAAGCAACCAACGAATGGTTTGTCAAAAGGGAAATATCCACCGGGATCAATTCTCGACCAACTTAACGGTCAAATGCCCTGTCACATCACTTACACGACGCAGGAAACAGCTAAATTAATTCGAAAAAATCTTCACAAATCGCCGTTGTATTCTGGTGTCATTGAAGGTGTTGGGCCGAGATACTGCCCGTCAATAGAAGACAAGATTGTGCGGTTCAGCAATAAAGAACGGCATCAGATTTTTTTAGAACCCGAAGGAATAAAAACTGAAGAAATATATGTAAATGGTTTTTCAACCAGTCTTCCTTTTGAAGTGCAAGTTGAGTTGGTTCGAACAATTATCGGGTGCGAAAATGCCGAAATCATTCGTCCGGCCTACGCTGTAGAATACGATCTCGTTTATCCAACGCAATTACTGCCGACGTTGGAAACAAAAGTCTGCCGCAATTTATTTTTGGCCGGGCAGATCAATGGCACTTCAGGGTACGAAGAGGCTGGAGGTCAAGGGCTTATGGCTGGAATTAATGCGGCGAGACGAGTCAAAGGGCTTAATCCAATCATCTTGCGGCGCGATCAGGCATACATCGGTGTTTTGATTGATGATTTGGTCACAAAGGGAACAACTGAGCCTTATCGGATGTTCACTTCTCGCGCAGAGTTTCGTCTGCTGCTCCGTCAGGATAACGCTGACTTGCGTCTTTCTGAGGTCGGTCATGAGATTGGCCTTTTGCCAGATCGTAATTACAAAAAATTTCACGCCAAGCGACAAGCTATTGCCAATGAACTCAATCGAATGTATACAACACGTTCTGGTTCAGAGACTTTGGCAAAATTATTAAGTCGGCCTGGAGTAGCTTACAGGGATTTGTCCGGCAGACGTGAAACTTTGCCCGACGAAATAATCCAGCAAGTCGAAATTGCAGTCAAATATGCCGGATATATTGAACGTCAAAAAACCGAGGTTGAAAAATTCAAGAGCTTGGAAGATAAGCTTATCCCCGACACATTCGATTTTTCCACAGTGCCAAGTCTTCGCCCTGAAGCCTGCCAAAAGCTCACTAAAATTCGGCCCGCAACCATCGGCCAAGCCGCCCGTATTTCCGGTGTTTCGCCCGCCGACATTGGAATTTTGGCGGTTTGGTTGAAGCGCAATTCTGTCGCCAACGAAGAAAATGGTTCTCCGATGGACTTATGCGTCAACAGCCCCTGTGAAACCGAACATGAAGAGTAGGGTTATACCCCATAGAGAAGCCCCCACGCCGGCGTATCATGGCCATTGTCATTGCCCACGGCTCCATGAATGATACAACCCATGCCAAAGAAATCCTCAACCGCACCAAGCCGGAGACGTGGGAGCGCCATCAGTGAATGCACCAGCGATAAGCCGCTGACGGGATTGACGAGAACGCGCCAACGCATCGGCATCGCCGCCGACCATGGCGGATTTGAATTGAAGGAACAACTCGTCGGAAAGTTGCGCAAAGCCGGTCATGAAGTGATCGATTTCGGGGACCAACAGCCGAAGTTGGACGATGATTATCCGGATTTTGTCGTGCTGCTGGCCCGTGCAGTAGCCTGCAGAGAGGTGGAGCGCGGCATCGCCATTTGCGGCAGCGGAGTGGGAGCATCGGTCTGCGCGAACAAAGTGGCGGGTGTGCGTGCGAGTTTGATTCACGAAAATTTTTCAGCGCACCAAGGCGTCGAGGACGACAATCTGAACATGATCTGCCTGGGGGGACTTGTAGTCGGTCACGCACTCGCTTGGGAATTGGTTCAAACATTTCTCGCCGCGCGCTTCAGCGGTGCGGAGCGGCATCGTCGCCGTCTGGCGAAAGTAACGGAACTCGAAAACAAACCACCGAAGGAAGCACTGTGAAAATAAGCCCCTTGGCCGGAAAACCGGCACCACCCGGAATACTCATCAATGTGCCGCAGCTCATTACGGCTTACTATACCGAGGTACCCGACCCTTCGGTGCCGGCCCAACGCGTGGCGTTTGGCACCTCCGGGCATCGCGGCTCGCCGTTCAAGTTGGCTTTCAATGAATGGCACATCCTCGCGATCACCCAGGCGATTTGCCTGTATCGCAAGCGGCGAAACATCTCCGGCCCGTTGTATCTTGGCATAGACACGCACGCGCTTTCCGTTCCGGCCTGCGACACCGCGCTGGAGGTGCTGGCGGCCAATGGCGTCGAGGTGATGCTTGCCGAAGGAGACAAATACACGCCGACCCCGGTGATTTCCCATGCGATCCTGACTTACAATCGCGGGCGCAAAAAGGGACTCGCCGACGGGATTGTCGTCACACCTTCGCATAATCCGCCGCATGACGGGGGCTTCAAATATAACCCGCCCAATGGCGGGCCGGCAGACACGGTCGTCACCGGTTGGATTGAGGCAAAGGCGAACGCGCTGCTCGAAGCCCGGCTCAAAGGAGTGAACCGCATTCCCCACGAGCAGGCTCTGCGTGTCTCGACGACGCATCGGCACGATTATCTTACCGCCTACGTCAATGACCTCGGCAATGTTATTGATTTGGACATCATTCGCAGCGCGAAGATCCATCTGGGTGTTGATCCGCTGGGCGGTGCCGGCGTCCATTACTGGGCGCGGACCGCGGAGCGACATGGTCTGAACCTGACGGTGGTCGACAAGACGGTTGATCCCACCTTTCGGTTCATGACGGTGGATTGGGATGGCCAGATTCGCATGGACCCGTCCTCGCCCTATGCGATGCAGCGGCTGATCGGGATGAAGGACCGTTTTGATCTCTCGTTCGCCTGCGACACTGACCATGACCGGCATGGGATTGTCACCAAAGGCGGAGGATTGCTGCCGCCCAATCACGACCTCTGCGCGGCGATTTTCTATCTTTTTCAGAACCGGCCGAAGTGGTCCAAATCGGCGGCCGTTGGAAAAACAATCGTGAGCAGCCAGATGATTGACCGGATCACCGCCAAGCTTGGACGAAAGCTCTTCGAGGTGCCGGTTGGTTTCAAGTGGTTCGTGGATGGCTTGCTTGATGGTTCGCTGGGATTTGCCGGGGAGGAGAGCGCGGGTTCGGTTTTCCTCCGTCTGGATGGCAGCGTCTGGACGACGGACAAGGACGGATTCATTCCCTGTTTGCTCGCAGCGGAGAGCACCGCGCGCACGGGCCGCGATCCCGGAGAAAACTATCACGAACTAACGCACAAGTTTGGTGAGCCTGCCTATGACCGTGTTGATGCCCCAGCCACTCCGGAACAAAAGGAGCGGTTGGCGAAACTTTCACCGCAGCAGGTAAAGCTCACCGAGTTGGCGGGCGAAAAAATCAAGACTATCCTCACCCATGCGCCGGGCAACGATGCGCCCATCGGCGGGTTGAAAGTGGTGGCAGAAAGCGGCTGGTTCGCGGCGCGTCCGTCCGGCACCGAGGACATCTATAAAATTTATGCCGAGAGCTTCCATGGAGAGGAGCATCTGCACCGCATCCTGGCGGAAGCCCGGATAATCATCAACGCTGGTTTGGCGGTGTCACCACCGAAGCCGGTGATTTCGTCCAAGCCAAAACGAAAGAAAAAGCCATGAATAAACCAACACCGGTCAGCAAGCCGATCGATAGTTCTTTAACTGCGAATGTCGAAGGATTCAATTCCCTGGCAGAGCTGGCGCTGGACCTGCGCTGGTCGTGGAATCACGCTACCGATGATGTGTGGCGGCAGCTTGATCCCGCGCTGTGGGAGTTCACTCAAAACCCCTGGGTGGTCCTGCAGACTGTCTCGAAGGACAAACTCCAGCGCGTGCTGGGAGATCCCGCCTTCCGCAAGAACGTGGATGACCTGCTTCGAGCCAAGCGTCAGGCGGCGGAGGCACCCGCGTGGTTTCAGCAAAATCACCCGCAGTCTCCTTTGAAGTGTGTCGCATATTTCAGCATGGAATATATGTTGAGCGAGGCGTTGCCCATTTACTCAGGCGGGCTGGGCAATGTGGCCGGTGACCAACTCAAAGCCGCCAGCGATCTGGGTGTGCCGGTGGTCGGTGTGGGGCTGCTCTACCAACAAGGCTATTTTCGTCAGGTGATTGACAAGGACGGAGCGCAACAAGCCCTTTATCCGTATAACGACCCCGGACAGTTGCCGATCACACCGTTGCGCCAAGCGAACAGCGAGTGGTTACGGTTGGAGATCACTTTGCCTGGCTACTCGGTCTGGCTGCGCGCCTGGCAGGTTCAAGTCGGTCGGGTGAAACTTTACCTGCTGGATAGCAATGACGCGGCTAACTTTCCTGCTCATCGCGGAATTACCAGCGAGCTTTATGGAGGCGGGCCGGAGTTGCGCCTCTTGCAGGAAATGCTGCTTGGAATTGGCGGCTGGCGACTGCTCGCGGCACTCGGCATCAAGCCGGATGTCTGTCACTTGAATGAAGGTCATGCCGCCTTTGCCGTGTTGGAGCGTGCCCGCAGTTTCATGCAGGAAAATGCGCAGCCTTTTGAAGTGGCATTGGCCGCCACGCGGGCGGGGAATCTCTTCACCACCCACACGGCGGTGGCCGCCGGGTTTGACCGTTTCACTCCGGCGCTCATCGAGCAATACCTCGGTGGTTATGCCGAGCAGAAGCTCGGTATAAAACTCCACGATTTGCTGGCTCTGGGCCGCCAGAATCCGAACGACGCGTCGGAGAGTTTCAACATGGCGTATCTGGCCATCCGCGGCAGCGGGGCGGTGAATGGCGTGAGTCTCTTGCATGGGCAAGTTAGCCGGCATCTTTTTGAGCCGCTCTTTCCCCACTGGCCGCAGGACGAAGTGCCCGTCGGCCATGTGACCAACGGAGTTCACATGCCAACTTGGGACTCGGCGGCCGCTGATGAGCTTTGGACCAAGGCTTGTGGAAAAGACCGCTGGCTGGGGAAAACGGAAACTTTGGAGCAGGACATTCGCCACGTCTCTGACGACAGCCTTTGGCAATTTCGCATCGCCACCAGCAAGTCTCTGGTTGAATACGCTCGCGAGCGTCTGGCCCGGCACTATACCGCCGCCGGCGCGTCGTCCGAGACGGTTGAGAAGGCAAAGCATCTCTTCGATCCTAATGCGTTGACACTGGGTTTTGCGCGGCGCTTTGCGACCTACAAAAGACCAAATCTGCTACTGCACGACCCGGAGCGACTGCTTCGCCTGTTATCGAATCCGCAGCGGCCGGTGCAACTCATCATTGCGGGTAAGGCTCATCCCGCAGACTTGGCGGGACAAGCCCTGATCCAGAAATGGATACAATTCATTCGCCAACCCGAGGTCCGTCCTCATGCGATTTTCCTCAGTGACTACGACATGCATTTGACCGGGCGACTGGTGCAGGGCGTGGATGTCTGGATCAACACGCCACGGCGACCGTGGGAAGCGTGCGGCACGAGCGGCATGAAGGTGCTTGTCAACGGCGGCATCAATCTATCGGAATTGGACGGCTGGTGGGCCGCAGCCTATGTCCCGGATCTGGGTTGGGCGCTGGGCGACGGTCAGGAGCATGACAGCGATCCATCCTGGGACGCGGCCGAAGCTGAGGCGCTCTACGACTTGCTCGAACGCGAGGTGATTCCCGAGTTTTATACCCGCAACGAAAAAGACATCCCTACCGCTTGGGTCGCGCGGATGCGGGAAAGCATGGCGCGGTTGACCCCGCGCTTCTCCGCTGATCGCACGGTGCGCGAATACACCGAGCAACACTATCTCCCGGCGGCTGCCGCCTACCAATCGCGCGTTGCCAACAAAGGCGCCATCGGCAGGCAAATGGTGGATTGGCGGCATAGTCTGGAACAGAAATGGGCCGCGATGCGCTTTGGCGAATTAAAAGTGGAGACCAAAGGTGAACAGCATGTATTTGAGACCCAAATCTATTTCAACGACCTCGACCCGAAGGCAGTGCGGGTGGAGCTTTATGCCGACGGAGTTGACGGTGGCAGCCCGGTGCGACAGGAGATGAAGCTTGTTCGTCCACTGGCCGGCTCGCCGGGCGGCTACGCTTACAGTGCGACCGTATCTGCGGCGCGCCCACCAGCCGACTATACGGCGCGAGTAATACCGTACTGCGACGGCGTGGCGGTTCCCTTGGAAGCCACTCACATGCTGTGGCAGCGATAATCTTATAGCGACAGGACTCAACATAACATGAAAACTCCGATCGAATATATAATCATCGCGGTGCCTTTCCACGCCGATGCCGCAACCCATGACGATCTGGCGCGGAAAGTTAACGAAAAACTAAGCGGCGGGTATGAACTGTATGGTCAACCGTTCTTCAGCGAGGAAATGATGTACCAGGCAATGACGAAGCCAATTCCCCAGACTTCCCCTCTCCCGGCCAAATGAAAAGAAGCGCACCAATCACGGCATTGTTTCTGGATATCGGCGGTGTCCTGCTCACCAACGGCTGGGATCATCATGCCCGCCGGCGAGCGGCGAAGTACTTCAAGCTGAACTGGGCCGAAATGGAACAGCGGCATAGCCTGAACTTTGACACTTACGAGTTGGGCAAGCTCACGCTGGAAGAATATTTAGGCCGGGTGGTCTTTTACCAGAAGCGACCATTCACCCGGGCTCAATTTTGTCGCTTCATGTTCGCGCAGTCGAAACCTTATCCCGAGATGATCGAGTTGGTCCGCCGGCTTAAGGCACGGTATGGATTGAAGATCTCCGTGGTCAGCAACGAAGGGCGCGAACTGAATGCGTATCGGATTCGAAAGTTCAAGCTGGATGAGTTTGTAGATTTGTTCATTTCCTCCTGCTTCGTCCACTTCCGCAAGCCCGACGCGGACATCTTTCGGCTTACGCTGAACATCGCCCAAGCGCCGGCCCGGCAGGTGGTCTATATCGAAAACACCCCGATGTTCGTCCAAGTCGCGGAAGGTTTGGGGATTCGAAGCATTCTTCACACGGATTACAGGTCCACATGCGCGAAACTGGCTTCGTTCGGATTGCAGAATGACGAAGGAATCATTCATGAAACCAAATAACGCACAGATCCTCACCATCAATGGCGGCTCGTCGAGCATCAAGTTCGCGCTCTACCAAGTCGAAGAACCGCTGAAGCGCGGGCTTCATGGAAAGGTTGACCGCATCGGCCTAAGCGGGACGAATCTGACGTTCAATGCACCGACGAAGAAACAGCCTGAGAGCCGCAACCTCGCCGCTGCCGATCACAAATCAGCGGCAAATTCCCTGATAGACTGGCTCGAAAAACAAAATCATTTTGCGTCGGTCAAAGCCGTGGGACATCGAGTAGTCCACGGCATGAAACATACCGAGCCTGAGATTGTCACAAAAAAACTATTGGATGAACTGCGTCGCATCAGCCCGAACGACCCGGATCATCTGCCGCGAGAGATTGAGTTAATCGAAACGTTCCGCCAGCGTTATCCGAAACTGTCCCAGGTGGCCTGTTTTGACACGGCGTTTCACCAAACCATGCCGCGTGTGGCCAAGCTGCTGCCGATTCCACGGCGCTTCGACGCAAAGGGGATTCAACGCTATGGTTTTCACGGTTTGTCCTATGCCTATTTGATGGAAGAACTCGCGCGTCTCGGCGACCCGGCGGCATCGAAGGGCCGTGTGATCCTCGCGCATCTCGGCAATGGCGCAAGCATGGCCGCCGTGCGCGACGGTAAAAGCATTGATACGAGCATGTGCTTCACGCCGACGGCGGGACTGGTGATGAGCACCCGCTCCGGCAATTTGGACCCAGGCTTGGCACCTTATTTGGCGCGCACCGAGCAAATGACCACCAGCCAGTTTTACAAAATGGTCAATCACGAGTCGGGCCTGCTCGGCGTTTCGGAAACCAGCTCGGATATGCGCGACCTGCTTGAGCATGAAAAAAAGGACGTGCGGGCGGCGGAAGCGGTGGCGCTGTTTTGCTATCAGGCGAAAAAATGGATCGGTTCGTTCGCCGCAGCGCTCGGTGGCTTGGACACGCTCGTCTTCGCCGGGGGCATCGGCGAAAATGCGCCTCTCGTCCGTGCGCGCATCTGTGAACGACTTGATTTCCTCGGTGTCGAAATAAACAAGGCACGCAATATGGAGGGTGCGGGGGTGATTTCCACGGACGCCAGCCGGGTCACGGTTCGCGTCATTCGCACGGACGAGGAGCTTATGATCGCGCGTTCGGTATGCCGCATTCTCCGGCTCGGCGCGGTGAACAAAAAGAATTGAACCATGAAAACCAACACACTCACGCCGGAACTGCTCCACAAGATGGACGCCTACTGGCGCGCCGCCAACTATCTGTCGGTCGGGCAGATTTATCTCTATGACAATCCGCTGCTGAAACGACCGCTGAAACTCTCCGACGTGAAGCCGCTGGTGGTCGGACACTGGGGCACGACGCCAGGCCAGAACTTCATCTATGTGCATTTGAACCGGGTCATAAAGAAATATGACCTGGACATGTTCTACATCGCCGGTCCCGGTCACGGCGGCCCGGCGCTGGTGGGCAACGTTTACCTCGAAGGCACCTGGAGTGAAATCTATCCGGACGTCACCCAGGACGAAGCCGGGCTGAAAAAGCTGTTCACGCAATTCTCGTTTCCCGGCGGGATTTCCAGCCATGTTGCGCCGACGACGCCAGGGTCGATTCACGAAGGCGGCGAGCTGGGGTACTCTCTTAGCCATGCCTTCGGGGCCGCGTTCGACAATCCCGATTTGATCGTCGCCTGCGTCATCGGCGACGGTGAGGCGGAAACCGGACCGCTGGCCACAGCATGGCAGTCCAACAAGTTTCTCGACCCGATCACCGACGGAGCCGTGCTGCCGATCCTGCACCTCAATGGTTACAAGATCAGCAACCCGACCGTCCTGGCCCGCATCGAGCATGAGGAATTGGAACAATTTTTCCGTGGCTGCGGCTGGACGCCTTACTTTGTGGAAGGCGATGAGCCGGAAAAGATGCATGAACTCATGGCCGACACCTTGGAAACGGCCATCGAGGACATCCGGCGAATCCAAAAGAATGCGCGGAGCAAAAACGACACCACTCGTCCGCGCTGGCCAATGATCGTCCTCAAGTCGCCCAAGGGTTGGACGGGACCGAAAGAAGTGGATGGCCTGAAAGTCGAGGGCACCTTCCGAGCGCATCAGGTGCCGCTCTTGGTGGACTCCGCGCATCCCGATCATGTCAAGCAGCTCGAAAGCTGGATGAAAAGTTACAAGGCCGAGGAGCTGTTCGATAAAAATGGCCGGCTCATGCCGGAATTGGCCGAGCTGGCGCCGAAGGGCGACCGGCGGATGGGCGCCAATCCGCACGCCAACGGCGGCATTCTGCTGCGCGACCTGCGCATGCCGGATTTTCACGTCCACGCAGTGAAGGTGCCTTCGCCCGGTGCCGTTGATGGCCAGGATACGATGGTGCTGGGTAAGTTCCTACGTGACGTGGCCAAGCTGAATCAGGATCAGCGTAATTTCCGTGTCTTCGGTCCCGATGAGACACTCTCAAATCTCCTCGGCGCGGTTTTTGAAGCAACCAATCGTCAGTGGGACGCCCGGGAAGTAAAGAATGATGAATTTCTCGCGCCCGCCGGGCGCGTGTTGGACTCGATGCTCAGCGAGCACCAGTGCGAGGGTTGGTTGGAAGGTTATCTGCTGACCGGACGGCACGGGCTGTTCAACAGCTATGAGGCCTTCATTCGCATCGTCGACTCGATGTTCAGCCAGCACGCCAAGTGGCTGAAGGTAACGTTGGAATTGCCTTGGCGCCGGAAGATCGCGTCGCTGAACTATCTGCTCGCTTCCCACGTCTGGCAGCAGGATCACAACGGCTTCACGCACCAGGATCCCGGCTTCCTCGACCACGTTGTCAACAAGAAGGCCGATATCGTGCGCGTTTACCTTCCACCCGACGCCAACTGCCTGCTATCGGTGATGGATCACTGCCTGCGCAGCCGGCATTACGTCAACGTGGTGGTGGCCGGCAAACACGCCCTGCCCCAATGGTTGACCATGGAAGAGGCGGTCGTGCATTGCACCGAAGGAATTGGCATCTGGCAATGGGCCAGCAACGACCAGGGCACCGAACCGGATGTGGTCATGGCCTGCTGCGGCGACACGCCCACGCTGGAGATTCTGGCCGCCGTTTCCATTCTGCGCCAGCATCTGCCTGATCTGAAAATCCGGGTGATCAACGTCGTTGACCTCATGAAGTTGCAGCCGCAAACCGAACACCCGCACGGGCTGAGCGAAATGGATTACGATGCGCTATTCACCAAAGACAAGCACATCATCTTTGGCTTCCATGGATACCCCTGGCTGGTTCACCGGCTGACCTACCGCCGGACCAACCGCAACCTCCACGTCCGGGGCTACGTGGAAGAGGGCACCATCACGACGGCCTTTGACATTAGGGTACAGAACAAGCTAGACAGGTTTCACCTGGTGCAAGACGTGGTTGATCGCTTGCCGCATTTGGGTGCCAAGGGTGCCTACCTGAAGCAGCAGATGCAGGACAAGCTCATCGAGCACAAGCAGTACATTGACAAGCACGGCCAGGACATGCCGGAAATCCGGAACTGGAAGTGGATGGTGCCAGGCAGTAACAATGCCGGCCCGAAATCCTTCGGGAAGGGAACGAGAAAGCAGAGAACCAATGAATGAGCTAAAGCATGATCACCACCGGTTTGAAAATCCAAATGGCAAAGAACTTCATCATGGCCATCGTCCTTATTGGAAACGTGCCCATCGTGATTGGCGTATCTGGTTCTGCGTGATTTTGATGCTGGCGGCCATGCTGATTTATTTGATGACCGGCGACTTGCGCTGGCCGATTCATGGTCATTCGCAGCCGATGGTGCCAGCCGCTGTCGGGCAGTAACAGAACCACCGCCAAACTTTCACAACCAAAAACATCTCAAATGAATGCGCAAAATCTGATAGACACCGCGAGGGCGCTGGTCGCCGACGACAAGGGCCTGCTGGCGATGGATGAAAGTAATCCCACCTGCAACAAGAGATTCGCAAAGCTGGACATTCCGCAGACAGTGGATGCCCGGCGCGACTACCGGGAGTTGATAATCACCACGCCCGGTCTGGGTAAGAGCATTAGTGGCGTGATTCTCTATGACGAAACGATCCGCCAGAAAAAAACAGACGGCACTCTCTTTGTTAAAGCCATCACCGATGCGGAAATCATTCCCGGCATCAAAGTAGATACCGGTGCCAAAGACATGGCCGGTCATCCCGGAGAGAAAATAACCGAAGGTCTGGATGGATTGCGCGACCGGCTGGCTGAATACTTTCAAATGGGCGCCCGTCTTGCTAAGTGGCGCGCGGTGATTACCATTGCCGATGGTATTCCCAGCCGGGGTTGCATCGAAGCCAACGCGCACGCGCTGGCGCGCTATGCCGCGTTGTGCCAGGAAGCCGGACTGGTCCCCGTCGTCGAGCCGGAAGTGCTCATGGACGGCGGGCATACCCTGGAGCGGTGCCGCGAGGTCACGGAGGAAGTTCTGCGAACGGTTTTCAACCAGCTTTACGGACAACGGGTGATACTGGAAGGCATGATTCTGAAGCCCAACATGGTGCTTCCGGGATTGACCTGCCCCAAGCAAGCAACGGTGGACGAGGTGGCTGATGCCACGGTGAGGTGTCTCTTGCGGGCCGTCCCCGCTGCCGTTCCGGGGATTGCGTTTTTGTCGGGCGGCCAATCCGCTGAACTGGCCTCCGCCCGTTTAAATGCCATGAATGTCAGGTTCAAGTCGCGATTGCCTTGGGCGTTGGCGTTTTCGTATGCCAGAGCCATCCAGCAACCGGCTTTGGAGATTTGGCAGGGCAAGGAGGCCAACGTGAAAGCGGCGCAACAAGCTTTGCTTCATCGGGCCAGGTGCAACCGGGCGGCGCGCCGTGGTGAATACACTGCCGCGATGGAAAGGACATGAGCATGACAACAAGTATTCCGCAGCTCACGAAACCTGCGGCATAGCAAAGACAGAAGAATATCCATTATGAAACCCAGTGCCGATCAGCCCAAGGCTCCCGCAGAATCGAAGCTGGGATCGAAGCCCGATGCCAAACCCGATCCGAAGAACGATTTGAAAACCCTGCCGCTGCCGGAGGTGGAGAAAAAATTGGGATCTTCGTCAGAAGGTCTCACCCAAGCCGAGGCGCAGAAACGGCTGACCCAATATGGCCCCAACGAGATTGAAGAAAAGAAAACCAATCCGTTCCTGAAATTCCTCTCCTATTTTTGGGGACCGATTCCGTGGATGATCGAGGCGGCGGTCATTCTGTCGGGCGTGGTTCGGCACTGGCCGGATTTTTTCATCATCCTTCTTTTGCTTCTGGCCAACGCGGTGGTCGGATTCTGGGAAGAACACGAGGCGGGCAACGCCATCGCTGCCTTGAAAGCCAAGCTGGCGATCAAGGCACGGGTGAAACGGGACGGGAAGTGGATCAACCCGGCGGCGCGTGAGTTGGTGCCGGGCGACGTCATTCGTGTGCGCTTGGGCGACATTGTGCCGGCGGATGCGCGCTTGTTGGACGGCGACCCGGTGGAGGTGGATCAGTCCGCACTGACGGGAGAATCTTTGCCCGCCACGCGCAAATCCGGCGAGGCGGTGTTTTCCGGTTCGATCATTCGTCAGGGCGAAATTGGCGCGCTGGTCTATGCCACAGGTGCGAACACCTACTTTGGTAAGACGGCGTCACTCGTGCAGGAGGCGCATACCGTCAGCCATTTTCAAAAGGCGGTTTTGAAGATCGGCAATTACCTGATCATCCTCGCGGTGGCGATGGTGGCGGTGATCATTACTGTCGCGATCTTCCGTGGCGACCCGATCCTCACCACGTTGCAGTTCGCCCTGGTGCTGACCGTGGCGGCGATTCCCGTGGCGATGCCGACGGTGTTGTCGGTGACGATGGCGGTCGGCGCGCGCCTGCTCGCCAAGAAAAAGGCGATTGTGAGCAAGCTGGTAGCCATCGAGGAACTGGCGGGCGTGGACGTGCTGTGCGCGGACAAGACCGGCACCCTGACCCAGAACAAATTGACGCTGGGCGATCCGTTCAGCGTAAACAATGTCCCCGCCGAACAAGTCATCCTCAATGGCGCGCTGGCGTCGCGTGCGGACAACAACGACACCATTGATCTGGCCGTGCTAGGTGGACTGAAAGACAAAGAGCCTTTGAAGGCTTATGAGGTGGTTCATTTCCAGCCGTTCGACCCGGTGCATAAACGCACCGAGGCCACCGTCAAAGCCAAAGTCGGAAAGACGTTCAAGGTGACGAAGGGCGCGCCGCAGGTGATTCTGGCATTGTCGGCCAATGCCGGGCAAGTGAAGCCCACCGTCGAGAAGGCGGTCAACGAATTCGCGGCGCGCGGCTTTCGTTCGTTGGGCGTGGCCCGGGCTGAAGGCGACGGGCAATGGCAGTTTGTCGGCGTGTTGCCTCTGTTTGATCCGCCGCGCGAAGATGCCAAGGCCACCATCGCGACCGCTGGCAAGATGGGCGTGAAGATCAAGATGGTGACGGGCGATGCCCTGGCCATCGCCCAGGAAACCGCCAAAAAGTTAGACATGGGCACAAATATCCTCGATGCCGGTGGCTTGGGTGATGTCGAGCATGAAGAGACCGCACCGGTGGCCGAGTCCATTGAGAAGGCTGACGGTTTCGCACAGGTGTTCCCCGAACACAAATTCCACATTGTGGATGTCCTGCAAAAACGCGGCCACATGGTCGGTATGACGGGCGACGGGGTGAACGACGCTCCCGCGCTGAAGAAAGCCGACTGCGGCATCGCCGTTTCGGGCGCGACGGACGCGGCGCGCGCGGCGGCGGCCATCGTGCTGACGACGCCCGGCCTGTCGGTGATTATTGACGCGATCAAGGAGAGCCGCCGCATCTTTCAGCGGATGAACAGCTACGCAATTTACCGCATCGCCGAGACGCTGCGCGTGCTGTTGTTCATGACGCTGGCGATCCTGATCTTCAACTTTTATCCATTGACGGCGGTGATGATCGTGATGCTGGCGTTGCTCAACGACGGCGCCATCCTGTCCATTGCCTATGACAACGTTCACTACAAGGATCAACCCGAGGCTTGGAACATGCGCATGGTGCTGGGGATTGCCTCGGTGCTGGGTGTCATCGGCCCGGTGGCCGCGTTCGGCCTATTTTACCTTGGCGACCGCGTTTTTCACCTCGACCGTCCGCATCTCCAGACGCTGATGTATCTGATGCTGTCCGTGGCGGGACATCTGACGATTTTCCTGACGCGTACGCGCGGCGCGTTCTGGTCCATCCGCCCCGCGCGGATTTTATGGGTGGCCGTGCTCGGCACACAAATCGTGGCGACGTTCATCGCGGTCTACGGATTCCTTATGACACCCCTCGGCTGGGGTTGGGCCGGGTTCGTATGGGGATATGCACTTATATGGGCACTCTTGAGTGACCGCGTGAAACTGCTCGCATATCGGATTTTTGATCCAGTCAAAGCCTCATTGTTGGCCAAGAAGCCGCTCGATCTTACACCGCAGATCACCACACGGGCCTATGAACTCTACGAGCAGCGAGGCCGCCAGGACGGTCGAGCGGTTCAGGACTGGCTTGAGGCGGAGCGAAAAATCCGGAAAGATGACCCCCATAAATAAACAGACGCGAACAACGCGGCGGGCATGACCGAAAGCATGAAGATGCAAATCAACGCTTTCCCCGGTAAACTGGTGTTGGAAGTTTACGAATGAGCGGACTTCAAGAGAGGTTCACAAAAAAATCCAGATTGGCTGTCCGACATGGATTCGAACCATGAATAACGCCTCCAAAGGGCGCTGTGTTACCATTACACCATCGGACAAACGCAACCATACCAAGCGCAATAATACTAAGCTTTCCGCATGTTCCACGCAAAGTGAAAATCATCAACAAACGGTTTTTTACGAACAAAAGAGGGTTTGCCCCCAACATCTCCAGGGGACATAATACTGTGGTTTAACATGAGTAATGCACCCATTACGACAAGTCCGCGTATTGCCAAAGCCGCTCCGACGGCTGCGGTACCGCCGGACTTTTCCAAACCAGTCATGCGCCTCAAAAAGGGCGCGCTCAAACTCATCGGTGAAGTGCTCAATCATGGCGGGCCGGGTTACCTGCAATTTGCCATAACGAACATTTGCAATGCGGACTGCGATTTCTGCGGCTTTGCGCGTTCGAAATCCAATCCGAAGGCGGGACGCAGCGTGACACTTCAGGAGGCGCGTGACGTGATTGATATTTGCGTCAAGAACCACATTGATTATCTGCTTTTCGTCGGCGGCGAACCGATGGTGCATCGCGATTTGCGGGCGATGACGCGCTACGCGGCGGAGCGCGGCATCCACCCGATGATCTGCACGAACGGAGGTTTGTGGACCGAAGAGAACATGCGCGGCTTCGCAAACGATGGCTTGAGCAGTGTCATCATGTCCATTGATGCTCATGATGTCGTGAAACATGAGAAAAACCGCGGACTGCCGGATGTCTGCAAAAAAATCAAACGCGCCAATGAATTCTTCCACTCGGCCGGCATTCAAACCACCGCGAGCATCACAGCAAGCCGGTTGATTGACGATTACGACAAACTGCCTGCGTTTCTCGAAACACTCGGTTTCAAGAGCTGCACGTTCAGTTATCCGCTGACTTCGCTGGCCAGCAGCTACTTGAGTTTCAGCGACAGCAGCCTGGTGAGTTACACAAAAGATGAGTTGATCGGGGTGTTCGAGAAAATCAAACGGATGAAACGGCGCAGTGGTTTCCCTGTCATCAATCCGATGGAATCCCTGAATGAAATGCAGCGGCATTTACGCGGCGAACGTGAAAAATTCGGCTGCCTTGCCGGTCATAAATATTTTTACCTCGACTGGAATCTCGACCTTTACCGCTGCCATTTTTGGGAAACGCCGATGTGCAAGATTTACGAGTTCGACCAGTCGAAACTCATTCGTGACGGTTGCACACGCTGCATGATTGACTGCTATCGCGATCCCAGCGTGCTCCAGCTCGTGGCCGTCAATGCGAGTGATGCATGGAACAATCTCAGAAAGGGCAAGCTTGGTGCCGCAGCCAGAAACATTTTCGACCGGCGCAACTTGACCTCGTTGAAAGCCGTTTGGGAAGACCGCAAGTGGATTGGCGGGGTGTGAAAATTCCCTCTTGTCATCCGGCTCGTGCGTGATAACTTTCCGCCCCTTTTTATGAAGACGGACATTCATCCGAAATATGTGGATGCGGAAATCCGTTGCGCCTGCGGCAACGTGATCAAAACACGCTCCACCAAGCCTGTGATTATCGTCGGCATCTGCAACGCGTGCCACCCATTCTACACCGGCCAGCAGAAATTCGTGGACACCGCCGGACGCGTGGATAAATTCCAGCAACGCCTGGTGAAAACCAAAGCCGCCCAAGCCGCCGCCGCAACCCGCAAGAAAAAGAAGTAGCTTTTTTCCAAAATGCCGCCCGCCGTCCCGTTTTGGGATTGCGGGTGGCCTTTTTTTGCAAATGGCACATGATTTGAACCCGAAATTGAAAAATGGATTTCCGTCCGCACATTGAAAAATTCCGCAAGCGTTACGCTGAAATCGAAGCCGCGTTGAGTGATCCGAAGGCCTTCGACAACCCGCAACGCGCGCAGGAACTTTCGCGCGAATATGCGCGCCTGAAGGAACTCGTCACCATTGGCGTGGCTTACACGAAAACGCTGGGCGATCTCGAAGAAAATCGCACGCTGCTTGAAGCTGAAGCGCCCGATTCGGAAATGGGACGGATGGCGAAGGAGGAAATTTCCCGGCTCGAAACGGCCGAAAAAAAACTTTCACTGGAATTACAACGCGGTTTGCTTCCGCCGAACCCGACCGATTCGCGCAACACCATCATCGAAATCCGCGCCGGCGCCGGCGGCTCGGAATCCGCGCTGTTCGCCGCCGATCTTTACCGGATGTATTGCCGCTATGCAGAGGCGCGCGGTTGGAAGGTTGAAACGATGGATTCCAATCCCTCCGACCTCGGCGGTTTCAAGGAAATCATTTTTTTGGTCACCGGCACGGACGTTTTCAAACGGCTCAAATACGAAAGCGGCGTGCATCGCGTCCAGCGCGTGCCCGCGACCGAGGCGCAAGGCCGGATCCACACCAGCACCGCGACCGTCGCCGTGCTGCCCGAAGCCGGGGAAGTGGACGTGGAAATCAAACCCGACGAAATTGAAATCAACGTCTGCCGCGCTTCCGGCAAAGGCGGCCAGGGCGTCAACACAACGGATTCCGCCGTGCAAATCATCCACAAGCCCAGCGGTTTGATTGTGCGATGCGCCGACGAACGTTCGCAGCAGAAAAACAAGGTGAAAGCGCTGAAAGTCCTCCGCTCGCGTTTATTCGAACGAAAAGTCGCCGAGGAAAATGCGAAATACGCCGCGCAACGAAAAGACCAGGTCGGCACCGGCGAACGCAATGAAAAAATCCGCACCTACAATTTTCCGCAAAACCGCGTCACCGACCATCGCGTTGAGCTGACGCTTTACAATCTGGCGAATTTCATTGAAGGCGAACTTGACCCGTTGCTCGAACCGCTCATGACACATGATTTGGAGAAACGATTGGAGGCGTTGAGAACGTAGGACGGGCATCTTGCCTGTCTCAAATTTTAAGAAAGCCGCTTAAGCGGGAGATTCATATGGAGGCAGGCTGGAAGCGCTGCCCTACTTTATAGGCTGACAAACATCATCTGGCGAAAATGAAAACCACACACTTTGAACCGCGCGGGCTCATTTTTGATTGTGACGGCACGCTGGCCGACACCATGCCGTTGCACTGGCGCGCGTGGCAGATGGTTACACAACGACACAGTCTCCATTTTCCCGAAGACCGGTTTTATTCACTTGGCGGCATACCTTCGCGTGACATTTTGAAACTGCTGGCTGAAGAGCAAGGCCTCTCACTCGACCACATCGCCGTGGCACACGAGAAGGAAGAAGCTTACCTGCCGCTGATGGAGCAGATTGAACCCATCCACGCCGTGGTGGAAATCGCCAGGGCGAATCACGGGAAAATTCCGATGGCCGTGGCTTCCGGCGGCTCGCAAAAAATCATCGGCATGGTGCTCGACCATCTGAAAATCCGGCATTTGTTCGACGCCGTGGTGACGAACGAAATGGTGAAGAACCAAAAACCTGCGCCGGATATTTTTCTCGAAGCCGCGCGCCGGATAGGCGTGGAACCAAAATTTTGCCGAGCTTACGAAGACACCGACCTCGGCCTGCAAGCCATTCGCACGGCGGGAATGGAAGCGGTGGACGTGCGGAAATTGCTCGCCAAGCGTTGAAGCCTGTCCGGTTTGCAGCCTAGCGGCGTGCTCATGATTAGGGCAAATGATTAGGCCAAATGACTCCGGCCACATAGCTGCCCAAACCTGCCAGTAAAAAACCGAACACTTGAAGACCGACTGGCTTGATGGTGGCCTTCAAATTCAAGAAAAAGAAAATCAAGGATACTAGAGGCACAAACAGGCAGCCGAAAAACCACCAAAGGCTGCGCTTGTAAGCAACAACTAAAAACATGACGTCGCCGACAATGCCAACGATGACTCCGACGACCAATAAAATGTAGCCAAGAGCAATCATCTGATTCGCGTCGGATGTCCGACGCCTAGCAGTTAATGAACGGCGTCCCGCAATTGCAGGACAGCCTATCCTGTTTTATGGATACGATATTATTCCGAGTATCAGCCTTGACCCAACTTCTTTGATTTTTCCGTCGCGGCGCGGACAGCATTCATCACAACGTCGTGTAACTGGCCTTTTTCCAGTTCGCGCAAACCTTCAATTGTGGTGCCGCCGGGGCTGGTGACTTGGTCTCTGAGCGCGCCGGGATGCTGGCCGGTTTCCAAAACCATTTTGGCCGCGCCCAAAACGGTTTGCGCGGCCAGTTTCAAGGCCATGTCGCGCGGCAAACCTGCCGCCACGCCGCCGTCGCTCAACGCTTCGATGAACGAATAAACATAAGCCGGACCGCTACCGCTCAAGCCGGTCACAGCATCGAGCAAGTTTTCTTTGACTTGAAATGCAGTTCCGACGGCGGACAAAAGTTTTTTTGCCAGTTCGCCGTCTGCAGCGGTCACGTTTTTGCCAAGCGCAAACGCCGAGGCCCCTGCGCCGACAAGCGCCGGCGTGTTGGGCATGACGCGAATGACTCGCGCGCCGGCGGGCAACGCGCCTTCAAGTTTGGCGAGGGTCACACCCGCGGCGATGGAAATGAGCAGATGACCGTTTGTAAATTCACCGCGCAGTTCAGCCAGAACGCTTGCAACGTGGACTGGTTTCACGGCGAGAATCAGCACATTGGCAAATTTCAAAACATCCGCGTTGGACGCAGTGGTTTCGCTGCCAGTTTCTCCGGCAAAGCTTTTTCTCGCCGCGTCGGATGGATCGCCGGCAAGGATGTCCTTGGGGCTGGCGAGTCCGGCGCGGATGAAGCCGCGGGCGAGCGCGGCGGCCATTTTGCCCGCGCCGAGGAAACCGATGGTTAATGGGGTCGCCATGAAAGCTTTTTATCAGGCCGATTCGCGCAGCGGAAGTTAAAATACAGCGCTGAATTCGCAGCTTGAATTTGCGCAATAGCGATTTACGATAGGTGCGGCGCGGGCAAGCCCTTAACTTTTTCTTTTTACGATGTCAAGCAACCGCCAGACATGGGAGTCGTTTGAGGCGATGCGGCAGGCCGCACACGATGGAAATCCGCAGGCGCAATGCTATCTTGGCGTCTGCTTCCAAAATGGCCAGGGCGTGGCGCAGGATCATCGGGAGGCAGTGAAATGGTTTCGGAGCGCGGCAGAGCAAAATGACTCCGTTGCACAATGCTATCTCGGTGTCTGCTATTTGAATGGCGTGGGGGTGCCGCAGGAATTTGGCGAGGCGGCCAAGTGGTTGCGCGAAGCGGCCGAGCAGGGCGATCCTGCGGCCCAATTCAACCTTGGCATGCTTTACGAGACCGGCCAGGGCGCTCTGCAAAATTATGCCGAAGCGGTTAAATGGTATCGTAAGGCAGCGCAGAGCGGTTATCCGGCAGCACAGTTCAATCTCGGCGTTTTTTATGAGACAGGGCAGGTCGTGCCGCAAAATTTTGAGGAGGCGGTCAAATGGTATCGCGCTGCCGCTGAACAGGAATGCGCGCCTGCCCAATGCAATCTCGGCTTGTGTTATCAAACCGGGCGCGGCGTGGCGCAAGACCAGCAGCAAGCCATAAAATGGTTCATCCGCGCCGCGCGGCAGGGTGACAAGACCGCGCAACACAATCTTGGTTTGCACTACGCCTCGTTTGAAAGCACCTCGCTTGAAAGCGACGAAGCCGAAGCCGCTGAAGGCGAAACCACCGAAACCGAATCTCCGTAAATTCAGCACGCAAGTTCCGAGAGCTTTTTATTTCCACGCCCGCTGTCAACAGTCTCGCCGGCCAAATCCCAACCATCCGCGATCGACTTCGTTTTGCCCGCAACGAACAACGCGGCGGCGGCATTGAGCAAAACGGCATCGCGCTTGGGACCGCGCTCGTCGCCGCGCAAAATGCGGCGGATAATTTCGGCATTGGCCTGACGGTCGCCGCCGAGCAAATCCGCCAGCGTTGCCCGCTGCAACGAAAATGTTTCCGGCATACCCGTTGAAACGGCAAGGCCGCGTTCCTGATAAAATTCAGCAATCGTGTTTTCGCCGAGGGTGGAAAGTTCGTCCAAATAACCAACAGCCGGAACTTTTCCGCACACGACCATGGCACGCCGGACGCCAAGCGATTGAAGCACGCGGGCGATCGGCTCGCAAAATTCAGGCCGTGGAACGCCGGCCAGCATTGTTGAAGGCCGCGCCGGGTTCAGCAGCGGACCGAGCAAATTGAAAATCGTCCGCTGGCCGCGCTCAGCGCAAAGCTTGCGCGCGGATGCGATGTGCTTGAAAGCCGGATGATAAGCCGGCGCGAAGAAAAAGGCGAAGTTGCGTTCGCGCAATGAACGCGCGGCCTCCGCAGGAGTCAAATCAATCCGCACGCCCAGCGCTTCGAGCACATCGGCGCTGCCGGCTTGAGAAGTAACCGCCCGGTTACCATGCTTGGCAATGGTCACGCCGGCGGCGGCGCAAATCAATGCGGCGGCGGTGGAAATGTTGAAAGTGCCAAGGCGGTCGCCGCCGGTGCCGACGACGTCGAGGATTTCCCGTGCGCGGGTTTCGGTGTCCAGCGGCGGTGCGATGGATTTGTCGCGCAACGCGCGGGCGAATGCGGCGATTTCATCCGGCGTTTCACCCTTTTGGGCTAGCGCGGCCAGAAAATCGGCTTTCACAGCCGCGGAAACTTTTTCGTCGGCGAGTTGTTCAACAGCTTCGCGGACCTGTCCGTCCGTGAGCGAACAGGCTCCGGCAAGTTGTCGGGTGAGCTTTTCGAGCACGGAATGATTCTAAGGTTCCTGGCGACCATCTCAAATCGAAATTGATTCGACGAAAACATGGACAGGCGTGGGAAATTGCGTAACTTGTCAGGTACCGTTGCTGTCCAAAACATTAACAGCCGGTGGGTTGGAATTTTTATATGGCGGAAAATCACAGCCATCGTTGGGTAAAGTGGGCGGTCATTCTGGGAGCGGCCATCGTGGTGATTGGCGGCGGCATTTGGTATTTCCGGCGCGGACACAACAACGCGCCGGTTTATCAGACGGCGGCGGTGACGCGCGGGGATTTGACGCAGGTGGTGACGGCGACGGGCACGTTGAATCCCGTCACCAATGTCACGGTCGGCAGCCAGATTTCAGGAATCATCCAGACGCTGTATGTGGATTGGAATTCGCCGGTGAAGGCGAACCAGGTGGTCGCGCAACTCGACCCGGCGACTTACAAAGCTGCGGTGGCGCAGGCCGAAGGTGACCTCGCCAATTCAAAAGCAAACCTCGAACTGAATGAAGTCCAGGCGAAACGCGCCACGGAGTTGTTCAAAGACAACTTGATTGCTGAATCAGATTACGACACGGCCATGGCCAATCTGCATCAGGCCCAGGCGATGGTTCAGATCAAGCAGGCTTCACTGGACAATGCGAAGGTCAATTTATCACGTTGCACCATTTACTCGCCGGTGGATGGCACCATCATTTCACGCAACGTGGATGTCGGCCAAACCGTTGCCGCGAGCCTGTCGGCGCCGACACTATTTATCATCGCCAATGATCTCACCCAGATGCAGATTGACGCCAACGTCTCCGAGGCAGATATCGGCAGCGTGGAAGAAAGACAGGCTGTGACTTTCACGGTGGACGCTTTTCCAGACCGCAAGTTCACCGGCCGGGTCATGCAAATCCGCAATTCGCCCACCACGGTGCAAAATGTCGTCACTTACGACACGGTTATCGAAGTCAGCAATCCTGATTTGAAACTCAGACCGGGCATGACTGCAAACGCCTCCATCATCACCGCCCAGCGTTCCGGAGTGTTGAAAATCCCAAACGCCGCCCTTCGTTTTCGACTGTTGGAGCCGTCCACCAACAAGACGTTTGCCGCGCGGCTGCTGGCAAAAATCGGCTTGGGAAAGGAAACGAAACCCGCCGCAACTAATATCGTGCAAGTCGCGAAAAGCGGAGACACGAACAAGACTGAAGTTGCCGCCAACACTAGGGCGCCCCTCACGGGCAACGAGCCACCGGAAGAACTGATGCGCCGGGTGCGTGAAATGCGCGACCGCGGCGAGGAAGTGCCTCCGGAGATTCGCGCGAAGCTCCGCGAATTATACCAGAGCGGCGCGTTGCAACGGCCCAGTGGTGGTAGCGGAGATTTTGGCGCACGCGGTGGTGGCGGTTCAGGTTCTCGTGGTGCACAACCTGCGTCACGCACCATTTACGTGCTGGCCACCAATGCGCCATCCGGAGAACCGACACCTCAAGCTGTTCGCGTCAAGACCGGCATCAGCGACGGTGCTTACACGGAAATCAGCAATGGCTTGAAGGAAGGCGACGTGGTTATTACGGCGGTCAAGCTGCCGCAATCACAGGTTGCCACCTCGTCAGCCGGAGCGAGCCCGTTCGGCGGCGGCGGCCGGGGTGGCGGCAGGTAGGTGCGGGGACGTTTACATGAAGCCTGTCATCAAACTGGCGGACATTCACAAGACCTACCAGACCGGCGAAGTCGAGGTGAAGGCGGTGTGCGGCGTGTCGCTGGAAATTCTTCAGGGTGAATTTGTCGCACTCATGGGCGCGAGCGGTTCGGGAAAATCCACATTGATGAACATCATCGGCTGTCTCGACCGCCCAACGCAGGGCCGTTACCTACTCGACGACATCAATGTTTCGCAACTCAGCCGCGACGAGCTGGCCGACATCCGCAATCAGAAAATCGGCTTCGTTTTTCAAGGCTTCAATCTGCTCTCGCGCACATCCGCCTTGGAAAATGTCGAACTGCCAATGCTTTACACCCGGCAGCATTTGGAAGGCGCAACCCAGCGCGAGCGGGCGCTGAAGGCGCTCGGAATCGTCGGCCTCGGTGACCGCGCTGACCACAAACCAAACCAGCTTTCCGGCGGCCAGCAACAGCGTGTCGCCATCGCCCGCGCCTTGGCAAACCAGCCGGCGTTGCTGCTCGCCGACGAACCGACCGGCAACCTCGACAGCCACACGAGCATTGAAATCATGGGTGTCTTCCAAAAATTAAATGATCAGGGCATTACCATCGTCATGGTCACCCACGAGTTGGACGTGGCGCAATACACCAAACGCATGATTGTCATGCGCGACGGCAAAGTGGTGGGCGATTCGCCCGTGGCGAAACGGTCGAACGCGGAGAAGGAATCAACCCGCCTGCAAGAGGAACAAAAAGCCGCCCAGCTGGCCCATTGACCATGCGTTACCTCGCCGTCATCAAGATCGCCTTTCGCGCGTTGCGCCGGAATAAAATGCGGACGGTGCTGACCATGCTCGGCATCATCATCGGCGTGGGCGCGGTCATCGCGATGGTTGCGTTGGGCCGTGGGGCCAAGGCGCAGGTCGAGGCGCGCATCGCCGCGCTCGGCCAGAACGTCATCCAGATTTTTTCCGGTAGCATCAACCGCAACGGTGTTTTTTCCGGCTTCGGCGGCGCGGGCACGCTTACGGTTGATGACGCGCTCGCGATCCAGAATGAAGTTCCCGGCGTGCTGGCGGTCAGCCCGGAAGTGCGCAACGGCGCCCAAATCACGGCCGGTGAAAATAATTGGAGCACGCAGGTCATGGGCGAGGGGGTGGATTACCTGACCATCCGCGTATGGGACACCGCGGAAGGGGCAATGTTCACCGAGGCCGATGTGCGGTCCGCCGCCAAAGTCTGTGTGCTCGGAAAAACCACGGCGAACCAATTGTTTCCCGACGATGATCCGGTGGGCAAAATCATCCGCATAAGTATGCGCGGCGGGAGCGCCAGCGCGCCCATGAGGGTTCTGGGCGTGCTCAAGCCCAAAGGCGCGAACATGGGTGGACAGGACCAAGACGATACAATCATCGTGCCTTACACCACTTCAATGAAGCGTTTCTCCGGTGCCATCACGCTCCGCATGATACAGGTGTCCGCGGCAAGCGCCGAACAAATGGTCAGCGTCCAAAACGGCATTGCCGAGCTGCTGCGCCAGCGGCATCGCATCCAGGCTGGCCGCGACGACGACTTTATAATGCGCAACCAGCAGGAAATTACCGAGGCTCAGACCGCCACCACGGAGACCATGACTGCTCTGCTCGCCGGCGTGGCCATCATATCGCTCATCGTGGGCGGCATCGGCATCATGAACATCATGCTGGTCAGCGTGACCGAGCGCACGCGCGAGATCGGCATCCGCATGGCTGTCGGCGCGCGCGGCCGCGACATTCTCCTGCAATTTCTCATCGAGGCGGTCACGCTCAGTTCCACCGGCGGGCTGCTGGGCATCGCACTGGGCATCGGTGGCGCCCAGGCGATTACCCTGATCAAACAATGGCCCACCACTGTTTCCACCGAGTCCATTCTCATCGCCTTCATCTTCAGCGCGGCGGTGGGAATTTTCTTCGGCTTCTATCCAGCGCGCAAAGCTTCCAAACTCGACCCCATTGAGGCCTTGCGCTATGAATAGCGTGTGACCGCCGAAATCCTGTCCACGTCCATGCCCGCGTTGTTTGACGCCGCTGTGCGGTGCGCCGCGGAATTGTTGCGCGCCGGCGAAGTCGTGGCACTGCCGACGGAAACGGTCTATGGTCTGGCCGCGAACGCACTGGACGAAAAGGCGGTTGCCAAAATTTTCCGAATCAAGGGGCGTCCGGCGAACAATCCAATTATTGTTCACGTCGCGAGCATCGAAATGGCAAAACGCTGCGTGGCAAATTGGCCGGCCAGCGCCGATAAACTGGCAAAAGCATTTTGGCCCGGCCCGTTGACGCTCGTGTTGCCGCGCGCGGTGGAAATTCCCGGCATCGTCACGGCCAGCGGCAAGACAGTCGGTGTGCGCTGGCCGAGCCATCCATTCATTCAAGCCGTGATTTGCGAGTGCGGATTCCCGCTTGCCGCCCCGAGCGCGAATTTGTCGGGCTGTGTTTCTCCGACAAATGCCGGACATGTTCGTAAACAACTTGGCGGGGGAATTTCCCTGATTGTGGACGGTGGACAATCGCAAGTCGGCATTGAATCCACCGTGCTTGATTTAACGGTGTCGCCGCCGCAAATTTTGCGTCCGGGAATGATCCATGTCGAATCGCTGGCGGCCGTCGTTGGTAAAGTCCAAGGTCCACAATCCAAAGTCCGAAGTTCAAAGTCCACATTGCGCAGCCCGGGCTTGTTGAAAAAACATTACGCGCCGAAGGCAAAGCTGCTGGTTCTAAACTGGCGCAATGATGCTGACCTGCGAAAACAAATTGAAAACCGGCGGTTTGAAATTGGAAATTGTTGCGTCATCGCGCATACGCGGATTCCAGCGGCGGCGAATTTTGCGGGTGTCAGCGTGATTCCACATGACGCAGAGGCGTTTGCGCGGGCGATTTACGCGGAGTTTAACCGCTGTGACGAAATGGGCGTGGAATTAGTCGTCGTCGAAGCGCCTCCGGCGTTGCAGGAGTGGTCGGGTATTGCCGACCGTTTGCGGCGGGCTGCGGCATGAAATTTTCGGCGGGTGCGACGCTTTACTTTTGATTCTATTTCCAGCGTTCCCAGTCGGTCAGGAATAAGCGTTCGAGCAGAAAGCAGCGGTTTTCAAGTATCCCGCCCACGCGCCTTCCCCGAGCTTGTGAATCCAATCCTGTGGGAAGGGCATGGTCAAAATCCTTCCAAATGATACGTGTGCAACTTGCGGTGGAATGTCCGCCGGCTCATGCCAATTTTTTTGGCGGCCAGCGTACGATTGCCATCCATTTCCTTCAATGCGCGAATGATCAGTTGTTTCTCCGCCTCCTTCACTGTCAGAGCATTTCGCGCCAACGATGGCGCCAGATTGCCGGTCTGCCCGCCCGCCCGCCCCCCGACGGCAATCTGTCGGGGCAAATCGCGTGCTCCAATTTTTTCGCCGCGGCAAAGCACCACCGCGTGTTCGATGGCCGTGCGCAACTCGCGCACATTGCCCGGCCATGAATAATTCATCAACAGCTCCAACGCATCGCTCGTAAAACTGTTCACGGCTTTGCCGTTCTCGCGCGCAAATTCGCTTAAAAAACCCTGCGCCAGCAACGGAATATCACCTGTCCGCGCCCGCAACGGCGGCAGCGTGATTTCCACCACGCGCAATCGGAAAAATAGGTCCTCGCGGAAACTCCCGGCTTTGACAAGTTCCTCAAGATTCTTGTTCGTTGCTGTAATCAAACGAACGTCCGCCGTCAGCGTTTTATTCGAGCCGACCCGCTCAAACGTCCGCTCGCCCAAAAAACGCAGCAGTTTGATCTGAATCGCCGCGTCAATTTCGCTGATTTCATCGAGGAAAAGTGTTCCGCCCTGTGCCTGTTCGAAACGACCGATGCGCCGCTCATGCGCGCCGGTAAACGCGCCCTTTTCGTGGCCGAACAATTCGCTTTCAAGCAACGTCGGCGCGAGCGCGGCGCACTGAACCGTCACCAGCGACTGTTTTGCGCGGGGGCTGAGTTGGTGAATCGCCTTCGCAATCAATTCCTTGCCCGTGCCGCTTTCGCCCGCGAGCAACACCGTCGCCCGCGTCGGCGCAACTTGTTGGACGATTTCAAAAATCTCCTTCATCACCGCCGATTCGCCAATGATGTTTTCGAGACCGAATTTCGAATCCAGTTGCCGGCGCAGTGAAACGTTTTCCGTTTCGAGGTTTTGCCGGCGCACCGCGCGGGCGATGCGCATCTCCAATTCATCAATTTGCAGCCGGCCCTTGGCGATGTAATCGTCCGCGCCGTGTTTCATCGCGTCCACCGCCAGTTCCTCCGAACCGTAGGCCGTCATCAAAATGCAAACCGGCGGACGGGTGAGCGATTTGGCGCGCGCGATGAGTTTCAGACCGTCCTCGTTCGGCAGGCGAAAATCCGTGAGGACCACGTCGAAGTTTTCGCGCTCGAGCAAATCCATCGCGGCCTTTGCATCTTCGGCCACATAAGTGTCGTAACGATCCTCAAGCGCCGCGCGCAACCCGTCACGCGTCGGCTTCTCGTCGTCAACAATCAGCAATGTCGGTTTTTCAACCATAATTTTAACCCCGGATGAACACGGATGAACACGGACGAAATTGAAAAATACTCGCGTTCATCGGCGTTCTTCCGCGGTTTCGATTTTTTCCTCCAGCAAACGCGGCTGGCGCTCATGCAACGGCAGCCAGATGCGGAATGTCGTGCCGCGTCCAACGTGGCTTTCGAGCTCGATGCGGCCTGCGTGCGCACGCACAATACGCTGCACAATCATCAGACCGAGACCGGTGCCGCTTTTCTTCGTCGTGAAAAACGGTTCGAAAATGCGGCTGATTTGTTCCTGGGGAATGCCGCCGCCGGTGTCAGTCACGCTCACCCAAAGGCCATCCACGCCCGCGCCGGTTTGCAACGTCAGCGTGCCGCCCTTTGTCATCGCGTGCATCGCGTTTTTGACGAGGTTCACCAAAACCTGCTGCAGTTGCGCCGGGTCGAGCGGTACCGCCGGCAACCGGGCCGCCAGCCTGGTTTTCACATTCAGGCCGCGATTGTCCAGTTCCGGCCGCAGCAATTCCAGGGTTTTCTCAACGATGTCGTTGAGGGAAACGAGTTTCAATTGCGGCGACACGGGGCGAATCGCCTCCAAAAACTGGGTGATGATGTAATCCAGCCGGACAATCTCGCCTTTGGCCACGTCGAGATACCGCGACAGCCTGTGTGAAATTTCCGCCGTGTCGGCCCCGGCGGCAGGTGTTTGTGAATGGGGTCTCGAAATTAAATTTGAATTTGCCGCACCCGCGTTGAGTTTTTTTAATTCGCGCTCCATGAGTTGCAAATGAATGTGCAACGCGTTAAGTGGGTTGCCGATTTCGTGCGCGACGCTGGCGGCAAGCAGTGTGAGCGCCTGGACGCGCTCGCTTTCGATGGCCTCGAACGTTTTCTGCCGCGCCTCGGTCGCGTCGTGCAAAATCAATGCCACACCGGAATTGCCCGCCATTTCGCCGCCGAGCGGCGCGGCGTAAAGCCGCAGGAAGCGCGGACGTGGATATTGCACTTCAAACTCATGCCGTGCGATATGCGCACTGCCTTCGGTGTCAAAACGCGAAATGGTTTCCCAATCGAGTTCCGGCAGGAAACGTGTGATGTGCTGGCCTTCGGCGCCGGATTGCAAACCGATAAGCCGGGTGACGGCCTGGTTGAAGTAAAGAATGCGGCCCTGCTCGTCCACCACGAGCACACCGTCCTCAATCGTGTTGAACAGTGTTTCGAGAAAACTGCGCTCGCGCGCGAGCCGCTGAACAACCGTCTGCAAACCCTCCGCGTCCAGCCGCCCGATGCGGCCAAGCACTTTGTCGAGAAAACTGGATTTAGGCGCTGCCATTAAAACAAATCTCCAATGAATTAAGAGTGACAGTTTGGCGCAATTATGAAATGAGTCAACAAGTTAAATGGAAACTTTGTGGCACAGTAAAAGTGCGTGAATTGACACTGATTTGGTCTGTTTCCAGTCTTTTGTCAATGTCGGAGAAGTATCTTCGAGCGGGCCGGGCGTGCTGTTTACGGCGGTGGAATGTTCAAAACCTGACCGACGCGAATTCGGCTGGGATTCATGTCCGGGTTCGCCGCCTGCAGCGCACTCAATTTCACGCCGAATTTGCGCGCGATGCCCACCGCTGTCTCACCGGCAACAACCGTATGCGTGCGTGGTCTGGCAGTGGCCGCGGTATTTCCGGAATGGCCTGCATTCGCACCGGTTTGCTTGGCTGGCATTGGCTGCGCAACGGCATTGTTCGGCGTCGGCGGCGAATTGGTTTTGGCCGCCGCCAACTGGCTCGCGTAATACGCGCGCCACCTGTTCACCTCGTCCTGCAATTGCCGGTTCTGGTCGGCTAATTGATCCAGTTGCTTTTGCGCGGCGGGCGTACTGGACAATGGCGTCACGTCGGCAGCTAACTGTTGTTTACAACTGTAAATACGCTGCTTGATGACCTCCGCGTTGTCGGCGCCCGGGCACAGTTTCAAATATTGCTGGTAATGATAAATCGCCGCCACGGGGTCGGGCTCTTTTTCATCGTAAAGCCAGCCGAGTTCAAAATGCGCCGACGCTGAATGCGGATTCACCTCCAACGATTCCTCGAACGCCTCAATCGCCCCCCGAAAATCCATCGCGTTGACGCGGCTTTTGCCGAGAACATAATGCGGCTCTTTTTCCTCATCCGACTGGCTCTGTCCCGACGGCGCGCAGCCACTCAACACGACGCCGAACCACACGGCACACACGCTGAACAAAAGCCGGTTACCAAATGACATGGCACGAACCTAAACGAACTTTTCGACGGCTGCAATGGCGCGTTGGCTGGACGACAACCGGAAAAACCGGGCTTGAGATTCCGCCGGCTGTGGCGCAACTTGATACCAGGGTCGCGCGCGTGGCGGAATGGCAGACGCGCCGGACTTAGGATCCGGTCCAGAAATGGGTGGAGGTTCAAATCCTCTCGCGCGCACCACCCCGCCCTTTCTGAAGTGGGACTAAACACGCCATGAAAGGTAAATACTACGTTCAATGAATCGGCGAACTGTTCGACGACCTGGAAAGAGCGGGGCTGCCGCGCCGTCGCAAGCTTGTAGTAGAATTTTGCCTTTTCCCCTACCAATCGCGCCGGTCGTTGCTCGGCGGTGGTGTCGAGGGCACAGCCTCACGCTTTTTCGTGCGTCACTTCCGAACGTGTTGCTCCAGTGTTTTTTTTAGCTCGCCGATGTCCACCGGCTTGGCAAGAAACGTCTCTGCCCCGCTGATCATTTCGCGGCCGTCCGTTTCCTTGTTGGAAACAATCGCTGTGAGGAAGATGATCGGTGTGTCGCAGAGCAGCGGATCGGCCCGAAGCTGTGCGGCAACCTCATCGCCGTCCATGTCGGGCATCATCACGTCCAACAAGATTAAATCCGGTCGGAAAGTCCGTGCTGCGCTCAACGTATTGGTGGCATAGTTTTCACAGAGCACCTCGTAACCACCACTGGATTCAAGGTTGAGTTTCAAGTTTCTGGTGACGCTCGGTTCGTCGTCCACCACAAGAATTCGTTTAGTTGTCATGGTTCTTTCCTCGGTTCGTTGTTGAATTGCAGAGTGGCGCGCGTGCCGCCTGCCTTCCGGCTGCTCAAGCGGACTGAACCGCCGTGGATTTCCATGATCCGGCGGACAGTCGCCAGCCCCAGACCCGTTCCATGGCCGGGCGATTTGGTCGTGAAAAAAGGCTCAAACAGTTTGTCCACGTTTTCTGGCATGATGCCGTGGCCCGTATCGTCAATTTCAACCATCACGCCCGCCGGGGCATCGCTGTCGCCGCCACAGAGGTCGGGGGCGAAAGTCCGCACGGTGAGAGTGCCGCCGGGCGGCATTGCCTGCATCGCATTGAGAAAGAGGTTCACGAACACTTGCTCGATGCACGTTCGATCCAGCGACAGCGGTGGCACGGTCGTGTCGAATTCGCGCACTACCGTTACGCGTTGCTTGTTCAATTGATGCCGCACCAGCGCGAGCGAGTTTTCGATGACGTTATGGATGTCCTCACTCGTGCGCTGCAATGGTCGCGGGTGAGCGTAATCCAGAAGGACATTGATGATGTCGCTGGCGCGATGGATGGCTTCTTTCATGTCCTGGACCAACTGGACTTCGTCCGGGTTTTCGGTCTTGCGGTTCAGGAAGTAGTCCGCCCCCAGACTCAACGTCATGAGCGGGTTCTTGATCTCATGCGCGATGCCGGCGGCCAGCCGGCCTATGGATTCCATCTTCGCCGATTCGGTGAGTTGAAATTGGGTCCGCTGCAATTCTGCGTGCGCTGTTTGGATATCGCTCAGGGCACGGCGAAGTTCTTCCTCGGCTTGGCGGCGTTGGGCGTTCTCGGACTGAAGCGCCTTGGTGCGGCGGGCCACAGTTTGTTCCAAACCTTCGTTTATTTCGCGCAACGACGCGAGCAAGGCAACCACCACCAGAAACGAAATAGCCAGTGTCAATATATTCCAAATCAGGATGAACCTATCTCCGTAAGCGTGTCCGGCAAAATGGTTAGCAAAGAACCAAACACCCACACTCGCAAAGGCGATTATGTTTCCAATCGAACGGCTTCCAACCCAAGTGCCGATGGCGATTGGGATGAGATAGAACAACGAAAAGGAAAGCTCCACACCGGTCTTGTAGTCAACCCATCCTACTGCGAAAACCAGCCCAAGCAATAGCCCCGCGACGACGGGCTTTGGCCAAGTCGAAACCGTGCGAGTGAAACCAAGCCGTCGTGATTCTCGCGAGGTTCGATCATCGGTTAAGGCAGGATGGGGAAGATTGGATTGAGTGGAGGCATTCATCTTTGGTTTTCCTGAGAGTTGCCGCATCACAATCCAATATGCATTACGAGTCAGTATTGTCGAGTAATCATGTAACAAACGCGGGGTTGGTGGTCCGGCACACATCTCGGCAAGCCAGTTCCGAGTTTCATTTCGCAGTTGTGCCGTGCCGCACCCGTTCTTTTTCCTCTTCCAACTCGGCCTGAAGTTTCTGGCGCTCGGCAACCCATCGTTGCCGTAATGTTTCAATCTTTTCCGCGTCTCCCGCCGCAGCGACCTTCGAGATTTCATCCTTCAATGCGATTTCGCGCCCGGCAATCTTCGCGGCGTATTTTGAATCCAATTCCGCAAGCTGCCCCTTTTGCGCGCCGGTGAGTTTGACAGCCGGCCTAGTTTTGTTAAGCCGTTCCATCGCGAGTTCATAAGCGGTTTTCATTCGATTTCCGATTTTAGACCGTAAATTGCGGATTTCAAACACTGGTTGTTGCTCCGCTCCCCCACATTTTGTGGCTGAATCTCCAAAATTTCTTCGTATTTTTGGGTCTTCATGGTTTATTTTTCGCGTCACCTATGCCCATTTACGAATTTGCCTGTCCGAAGTGCCGGAAGATTTTCAGCTTCCTTTCGAAGCGGGCGAATCCCGGCCGCCAGCCGGTCTGCCCCAAATGCGGCGATAAAAAAATGTCCAGGCAAATCAGCCGCTTCGCCACGACGCGCAGCTTGAAAGAACCGGCGGCCAAAACCGAAGCTGCGGGCGATGAATCGCCGATGCCCGATCTCGACGATCCGCGCGTCGGGCGCGCAATGATGGAAATGGAACGCGACATGGAGCACTTGGACGAAAACAATCCGCGGCACATGGCGCACATGATGCGGAAAATGAAAGACCTTATGCCTCCCGGCTCGGTTCCAAAGGAACTCGACGCGGCCATAAAGCGCCTCGAAGCCGGTGAAGACCCGGAAAAAATCGAGGCAGACATGGGCGACGTGCTTGGCGATTTCATGGGCGGCGAGGCCGGCGGCGCCGGAGGCGGCGGTTACACACGTGACACGGGGTTATATGATTACTAAAAAAAGAAGCCGGCTTAAACTCGCTTACTTCACACTCGGAGGCTTGGGTTCCTTCGCAGTGGCGTTCTATTTTTATTACATCTATTTTTTCATGCGGAACCAGTTTGGCTTCAGCGCCAAGGATAATCTCGCTTTCGCCTCGCTGAACGGCCTCATCTACGCCGTTGCCTCGTGGCAGGCCGGACGGTTCGCGCAACGGCGCGGCTATTTCAACTCACTCAAGCTCGGCTTCAGCGTGATGATTTTTGCGCTGGCCGCCGGCTCGCAATTCAACTCCGCCATCGGCCTGGTGCTAGCCACTGGAGCGTTCAACGCCGGAATGTGTTTTATCTGGCCGACCATCGAGGCGCTCGTGAGCGAAGGCGAGGACGCCGTCGGCCTGCCGCGCATGGTCGGCACTTACAATGTCGTCTGGGCGGCAACGAATGCGCTGGCGCTTTTTGGCGGCGGCACGCTCGTGGAGCAATTCGGTTTCAAAACCATTTTCTACCTGCCCATCGTTATTTTGGCCGCGCAACTGGTTTTGGTTTTCTGGCTGGAAAAGTACGCCACTGACGTTGCCCGCACCACCATCGGTCAGCCCGCTGTTATGCCGCCGCCCGACCCCCATCGGCCTTCGCCGGCCAAAACCAAGGCGTTTCTTCGCATGGCGTGGCTGGCGAACCCGTTCGCTTACATCGCCATCAACACGTTCATCCCGATGCTGCCCACGCTGGCCGCGCATTTTCGGCTCACGCCGATGTTTGTGGGATTTGCGTGCTCGTTGTGGTGCTTTGTGCGACTCGGCGTCTTTATCGTGCTATGGCGTTGGACGGATTGGCATTACCGCTTCCGCTGGCTGGTGGCAGCATTTGCAACGCTCGTCATTTCATTCGCGACGATTCTCATCGTTCCGAATCTCGCCGTGCTGTTGTTGGCGCAAATTTTCTTCGGCGCGGCCATCGGGCTGATTTATTACTCGTCGCTGTTTTACTCGATGGACGCGGGCGAAGCCAAAGGCGAACACGGCGGCATCCACGAGGCCGCCATTGGCGTCGGCAACTGCGTCGGCCCGGCGGTCGGCGCGGCATCGCTGCAATGGGTGCCGCAATACGCCAACAGCGGCGCCATCGCCGTGAGCCTGCTGTTGCTGTGCGGTTTCGGCGCGCTGCTCACCATCTGGAAAACCGCCCGGTGACTTTTACTGAACAACAAAGGAACGAAGGAACAAAGTTATTGGTAGGGTCGCCTCGGCGAGGCGACCGGGTTGTGAGGCGGAACTTCCGACGGACGCGCGGGCCGCGCGTCCCTACCCACGAGAAGCAGAAAACTTGTTTTCCTCCTCGTTTCGTTGTTTCTTTGTTGTGCGAAACTTATGCAACCCGATGACCGCGCGAAAATGACCGAACTGGAGCGCATCCGGCATTCCTGCGCCCACGTGATGGCCACCGCCATCCTGCGCCTCTGGCCTGACGCCCAATTCGCCTCCGGCCCGGCGGTCGAAAACGGTTTCTACTACGACGTCGAACTGTCGCACCGCATCTCGCCCGAGGATTTCCCGGCAATCGAGGCCGAGATGAAAAAGGAAATCAAGGCGAACCACACGTTCGAGAAAGTTGTTGTCACGCGCGAGCAGGCGATCGCTGACGCGCAGGCCGGAAGGCTTGGGGCATTGGGCGCGAGGCCGGGCAACCCGAGCAAGTTTAAAATCGGCAACCTCGAAAACATTCCCGAAGGCGAACGGATTACCTACTGCAAGAACGGCGACTTCATTGACCTTTGCGAATGGAACCCGCAGCACGTGATGCGCACCGGCAACATCGGCGCGTTCAAGCTCACCAGCGTGGCCAGCGCCTATTACAAGGGCGACGAGAAGAACCCGCAACTCCAGCGCATCTACGGCACGGCGTTCAAGAACAAGACCCAGCTCGACGAGTATTTCAAAATGCTGGAAGAGGCCAAGCGCCGCGACCACCGCAAGATTGGACAGGAAATGGGACTGTTCACGATTGATACGGAATATGTCGGCCCAGGTCTGCCGCTGTGGCTGCCCAAAGGTGCGGCCATTGCCGAAGAATTGGAAAAGCTGGCAAAGGAAACCGAATTTGCAGCCGGTTACGTGCTGGTGAAAACGCCGCACATCGCCAAGGAAAAAATGTATCTGACCAGCGGGCATCTGCCGCTGCTCTACGCGGAGTCAATGTTTCCGCCAATGACGCTACGCGAGGAGTCGGGAATCGCAAAAATCTCTAAAGAAACAGAGACAATCCGAGCAGAACAGGTTCAAAGGCTTGTCGAAGAATTGAAGCCCTACATGTTCGATATCGCGAAGGAAGGTGGGCACGATCCGTTTTCACCAGAAGAACTTCGCAAGCGAATCCCTGCCGAGCTTCGTCAGATGTCCGACGACCTCGCTTATAATCGTCTCGCTGACGACCTATACTTTGAGACGGTTAGTAAGCCTGACCGCTACTACCTCAAAGCGATGAACTGCCCGCATCATCACCGCATTTTTGCAGCAGAGCCGCGCAGTTACCGCGATTTGCCATTGCGCCTCGCCGAATACGGCACTTGCTATCGCTACGAGCAGTCGGGCGAATTGTTCGGCCTCATGCGCGTCCGCTCGCTCAACATGAACGATGCGCACATCTATTGCACGCCGGAGCAGTTTGCGTCCGAGTTCAACGCGGTGAACGAGATGTATCTGAAATATTTTAAGATTTTCGGCATCGAAAAGTATCAGATGCGTTTTAGCACCTCTGCGCCCGAGGGCATGGGCAAGAAATATGTCAACGAACCCGCGCTCTGGAAACAGACCGAGGACATGGTTCGTAAGGTTTTGATAGATTCGAAGATTCCTTATGTGGAAGTGCCAAACGAGGCGGCGTTCTATGGCCCGAAGATTGACGTGCAGGTTTGGAGCGTCATCGGGCGCGAATTCACGCTGGCCACCAACCAGGTGGACTTCGCCGTGCCCGCGAAATTCGGTCTCGTTTATCGCGATAAGGATAACACGGACAAGACGCCGCTGTGCATCCATCGCGCGCCGTTGGGCACGCACGAGCGGTTCATCGGCTTTTTGATCGAGCATTACGCCGGCAATTTCCCGCTCTGGCTCGCGCCCGAACAAGTCCGCGTCCTCACCATCGGCGAAGAAGCGCCGCTCGTGGATTACGCGAAGAAAATCACGGCTGAACTGCGCGCGAACATGGTCCGCGCCGAAGGCGATTACGGCACAGACAAGATCAACGGCAAAATCCAGCGCGCCGAAGAAGCTAAAGTGCACACGATGCTCGTTATCGGTGGTCGCGACATGGACGCCGGAGCCGTTTCAGTTCGTGTTCACGGCAAAGGCAATCTCGGTGCGAAACCGAAAGACGAAGTCGTGGCGGATATTCTCGCGGCGATCAAGGAACGTCGGGCCTGATTCTTCTTTCCACTCTGCCGCCAGAAATTTAACTCAACCGCATCGGCATGACGACGTAGAGAAATGGGCCGTTGATTTTGAGGACTCCCGGGCTGAGTTCATCAATCAGTTCAAAGAAGACTTCGTCTTCCACCAGCGCGTTGAGCGGTTCGATGAGATATTTGGCGTTGAAGGCAATGGCGATTTCCTTGCCTTTGTAGTTCACCGCCAGGCTTTCTCGGGCTTCTCCGACCTCCGGTGAGTTCGCGGTGATGGCAAGGTTGTTTTTGCTGAAGGTCAACCTGACGGAATTGGCCTTCTCGCTGGTCATGATTTCGGCGCGGCGCAGGGCATGCAGGAATTCCTCCCGCGCCAGCGGCACGCGCTCCTTGGTTTCGGCCGGAATGACCTGGCGGTAATTTGGATAATTGCCTTCAATCAACTTGGTGATGATAAGGATGGAGAATCCCTTGTCATCCTTTAGTTTAAACGCGGCCTGATTCTCGCTGAATTTGATCTCCAAGTCCCCTTTCTCCTGCAGGAGACGGTTCAGTTCATTTACCGCCTTGGCCGGCACGATGAATTCTCCCTGGCTCTTTTCCGAGATGTCCACTTCCTCATCCACAAGCGCCAACCGGCGACCATCCGTTGCCACCACTGTCATTTTATGATCTTTGAGGCTGACAAAAACTCCATTAAGCACATAACGCGATTCATCGGTGGAAATGGCGAATGATGTCTTTTTCAACATTGCCTTGGCGGTTTCCTGTAACATCGAGAGCTTTTTGTCGTCTTTGAACTTCGGTAGTGGGGGAAATTCATCTGCGCTCAGCCCGTGGATTTTATAAAATGACGCTCCGCAGTGAATGATGCACGTGTTTTTCTCATCCACTTCGATTTCGATCTCGCTGCCATTCAGTTCGCGAACAATCCCAAAGAGTTTTTTTACAGGAACCGTGGAAACCCCCGGTTTTTTTACCTTTGCCTCTACAGAGCAAGCTATGGTTACGTCCAGGTCTGTCGCGGTAAATTCAACCCGATCTCCTTCGGCACGCATTAACACATTTGAAAGAATGGGAAGAGTTGTCCGTGAGCTGACTACGTTTTGAACTGCCTGCAGTCCATTTATAATTTGCTCCTTCGTGATGACAAGGTTCATGGGCAACTAATAGTATTTTTCTTTATAAAAAGATATCAGTATTAAGGTCTGTGAATAAAGCAAATAATTGCGGGTGTCAAGGTCACTTCAGAAGAATGTGAAGAAATTTGGAAAGTAAAGAAACGAGAAAATCTAGAAAGCAGGAGTTCTCCACAAATTTCACAGGGGCTTTACATAAAATTGGAGAGTTATTGACCAAGTTATACGCGCTGGATTACCCTTCAGATGAAAACTCATCATACCGGCGTTTCTAAAAGGAAGCAATTCACCAAAAACCAGCCAGAAGATGCTAAAAGAAAATGGCATGTTTGGGCTGCGACGTTTAAAATTCCAGTTAACAAAGGAAACAAATATGGGCACAACTCTCCCTGAAACACGGCTCGACAAGCTCCCGCCGCGGACGTGCGCCATTGTTTGTCGCATCGAAACTGAGAGTGAAGACATACAGCGGCTCAAGATGCTGGGCATTTGTATTGGACGCCGGGTTGAAGTCGTCAAGCCCGGAGACCCTCTCATTGTGCGGGTTTTTGGCACCCGGCTCGGCATGTCAGCATCGCTGGCCTCGCGTGTATGGCTGGAGGTCTGCCCGCCGGGCCGTTGCGCAATGCAAAAATAGCCTTTCATATGAAAGACGTTGCGAAAATGAAAGTTGAGTCGTCGCTTTCGCCAGCGCAACGCCCACAACACGTCTTCACACTCGCATTGGTTGGAAATCCCAACGCGGGCAAAACCACTCTCTTCAACGCGCTGACGGGATTACGCGCCAAAACCGCCAACTTTCCCGGCACCACCATCGAACGCAGAGTCGGCAGGGTGCAAATCGGGCAGCGGCAGATGATCATCGTGGATTTGCCCGGACTTTACGGCTTGGAAAGCTCTTCACCGGAAGAAAAAATGGCGAGTGACGCCCTGCGCGGCCGCCTCGCGAAACATGCCGCCCCGGACGCTGCGCTGGTCGTCGTGGACGCGACAAATCTTGAGCGGAATCTTTTTCTGGCCAGCCAGGTTCTCGAGCTCGACTGCCCTGTCATCATTGCGCTGAACATGATGGACATGGCCAGGCGCGAGGGCATTCACATCGATGTCGAAAAGCTCCGCTCCGAACTCGGCTGTGCCGTTGTCCCGGTTGCCGCACGCACCGGAAAGGGCATTGATGATCTTCGGCATGAAATCGGACGCCTCGCCGCCGGCGCGATGCCGGAGGCCGTTGCGCACTGTAAACCCAATTGCGCCATATGTGGCAGCTGTCCCTATCAGGCGCGTTACGAGTGGACTGAATCCGTTTCGGCCAAGGTCATGGATGCAGCAGTCGCTCGCCGTTCGCAGCACACCGAGAAACTGGATGAAATCCTGACGCATCCGATCGCCGGCATGGTGGTTTTTGCCGGCGTCATGCTGTCGCTCTTTGTTCTGATCTTTTGGGTCGCAAAAATTCCGATGAATCTCATTGACCATCTCTTTACCGACATCGGCGCATGGGTGGCGGCGCGTGTTTCGGAAAGCGATTTGCGGAGCCTGCTGGTCAACGGCATCGTCGGCGGCGTCGGCGGCATACTCGTGTTCCTGCCGCAAATCTGCATTTTGTTTTTCGCACTTTCGTTGCTGGAAGACACCGGTTATCTGGCGCGCGCCGCGTTTGTGATGGATAAGGTCATGCGCCGGCTTGGTTTGCCTGGCAAGGCGTTTATGCCATTGCTTTCCGCCCATGCCTGCGCCATCCCCGCCATCATGTCCACCCGCGTGATCGAAAATCCGCGCGACCGGCTTGTGACCATCCTTATCACGCCGCTGATGGCCTGCTCCGCGCGCATTCCCGTCTATGCAATGGTCACAGCGCTCCTCTTTCCACAATCGCCTTTCAAAGCTGCGCTGATTTTTACCGGCGCCTATGCGACCGGCATTATTTTCGCCATGATCGCCGCCCTGGTTTTCCAACACACGATTCTGCCCGGTGGCAGCAAACCGCTGGTGATCGAACTGCCGCCATATCGCCTGCCTGGTTTGCGAACCGCACTCCTGCACACTTTTGACCGCGCCAAAATTTTTATAAAACAGGCCGGTACCATCATCCTGTTGATTTCACTGCTCCTCTGGACGCTGTCGCATTATCCCAAATCCGCCCCGCCCGCCGCCGCCGTCACTTTGACCGCGCAAGCCGCGCAGGTCGAAAAATCCGGCGACGCGAAACGGGCCGATGAACTTCATCTCACAGCCGGCCGCCTGACGGCGCAAAGTTCGCTGCAACACTCCTTCGCCGGCCGGATTGGCCACATTATTGAGCCTGTGATCAAACCGCTGGGTTTCGACTGGCAGATTGGCATCGGCATTCTGAGTTCCTTCGCCGCCCGCGAAGTCATCGTTTCCACTTTGGCCGTCGTCTACGGCGTGGGCGAGGGCTCCACCGAACAGGGCCGCACGTCGCTTTACAGCTCGCTGCGCCACGCCACCCGCACTGATGGCACTCCCGTTTTCACCACCGCCACCTGCATAAGTCTGCTTGTCTTTTACATCCTCGCCGCACAATGCCTCGCCACTTCCGCCGTCGTCCGCCGTGAAACAAACAGTCTCAAATGGCCCCTGTTTCAAATCATCTATATGACCGGCCTCGCCTATGTCGCCTCTCTGATTGTTTATCAAATCCTCCGCCACCTCGGTTATGGTTGATCTCGCGGAGGTTGAAAAAGTTCGCGTCCGCGGCGTTTCCGGTTTAGAGAAAGCGGAGGCATGAACACGCGGGTCAAAATTTGCGGCATTACAAACCTCGCTGACGCGCAGGTTGCCGTCGAGGCTGGTGCGGACGCGCTGGGCTTTGTGTTTTACGGCCAAAGCCCGAGATTCATTTCAATGGAAATCGCCGCCGAAATTTCAAAACAATTGCCGCCGTTCATCCTGCGCGTTGGAGTTTTTGTAAACGCCCCGAAGGAAGAGATTGTGCGCGCCATTGCCGGGTGCGGTTTGAGCCTGCTCCAATTTCATGGCGACGAACCGCCGGAATTTTGCACGCAATTTGGTTTGATGAGCATGAAAGCCTTTCGCATCCGTGACGCCGAATCGCTGAAGGAATTGCCGAAATACAAAACCGACGCGTGGCTGCTGGACGCTTATTCATCCGACACCCTCGGAGGCACGGGCGAAAAATTCAACTGGGACCTGGCCATCGAGGCGCAAAAACCCGGCCGCCCGGTTTTTCTCGCCGGCGGTTTGACGCCAAAAAATGTCGCCGACGCCATCCAAAAAGTGAGGCCATTCGGTGTGGATGTTTCGAGTGGCGTGGAGTCCGCGCCGGGGAAAAAGGATCACGCCAAAGTGCGCGCGTTCATCCATGCCGCCAAAACCGCCGCCGGTTGACCTTGAAAAGGGTGGCTGATTAAGCCTGCAATAGACGCACGGAAAATGGCAACATTTGATTTACTGCCAGGAAGGGGATGTGATAGTGTGTGCGCCACTTTTTTCGAGAAATGAAGATTGCCGTTCCCAAAGAAACGTATCCGGGCGAAACCAGAACGCCATTGACGCCGGCCAGCGCCGCCAGGCTGGTCAAGCTCGGCGCGCAAGTGGAAGTCGAAGCGGGCCTCGGCCTCGGCAGCGGTTTTACCGATGTGGATTACACCGCCGCCGGCGCCACCATCACCACCGACCGCAAGGCGTTGCTTGGCTCCGCCGACATGGTTTTGCGCGTGCGTAAACCGCCGGTCGAGGAAATCGCGCTGCTGAAATCCGGCTGCGTTCACGCGAGTTTGCTGGATCCGTTCAACGAAAAGGAATTGGTTCAAAAACTGGCCGAACGCGGCGTGAGCGCCATCAGCATGGAATTCATCCCGCGCACGACCCGCGCGCAAAAGATGGACGTGTTATCGTCGCAGGCAAATCTTGGCGGCTATGAGGCAGTCATCCTCGCCGCGCGTTATTCCAACAAGATTTTTCCGATGATGACCACGGCGGCGGGCACAATTTTGCCGTCAAAAGTTTTCATCCTCGGCGTCGGTGTCGCCGGTTTACAGGCGATTGCGACTGCCAGGCGGCTTGGTGCGAAAGTCACCGCCTACGACACCCGGCCGGTTGTGGAGGAACAGGTCAAGTCGCTCGGCGCGCAATTTCTGAAAATTGACGTCGGCGAGACCGGCCAGACGAAGGACGGCTACGCCAAGGCGCTGACCGAGGAGCAAATCCAGAAACAGCGCGATGCGATGAAGAAAATTTGCGGCGACTCCGACGTCGTTATCACCGCCGCGCAGGTATTCGGCCGGCGCGCGCCGATTCTCGTCACGGCCGAAATGCTCAACGCGATGAAACCCGGCAGCGTGGTCGTGGACCTGGCAATTGAAACCGGCGGCAACATCGAAGGCGCGGTCCTGGACAAGGTGACCGATCGCAACGGGGTGAAAATTGTCGGCATTGCCAATTTGCCGGGCCGCGTGCCGATGCACGCCAGCCAGGTTTATTCCGCGAACCTGACGAGCCTCGTGGAGGAATTTTGGGACAAACAAAACAAGCAGTTTGTCCTCAAGCTGGACGACGAAATCATCAAAGGCTGCCTTGTCACGTACGGCGGCAAAATCGTCAACGAAAAGCTCGTGGCAAAACCAAGCTGAAAATATGAGCACAGAAATCCTGGTATTTTTCATTTTCGTCCTCGCGATTTTTCTCGGGTTCGAACTGATTTCCAAAGTGCCCTCGATGCTGCACACGCCGTTGATGTCCGGCACCAACGCCATTCACGGCATCATCGTGCTCGGCGGCATGCTGGTGCTGGCGGACGCGGCCAGCACACTGGCCGTGGCGCTCGGCTTTGTCGCGGTGGTTTTCGGTTCGGCCAACGTGTTCGGCGGATTCATGGTCACCGACCGGATGCTGCAAATGTTCAAGAAGAAGAAAAAATGAGCCCGTTCATTGCCATCATATTCATTGCGGTCGCGGTTTTGTTCATTCTCGGCATCAAGCTGCTGGGTTCGCCCAAGACGGCGCGCTACGGCAATTTGCTGGCCGCGTTCGGCATGTTGATTGCGCTGGCGGCCACCATACCCTTGCTCGGGAGCGGTGAGGAAACTTCGCTGCTGAAACACGGCTGGAGCCTGAATTACACCCTCATGGTCGTGGGACTCGTGATCGGTTTGATCATCGGTGCCATCGGCGCGTATTCAGTGAAGATGACCGCGATGCCGCAGATGGTTGCGCTGTTCAACGGCGTGGGCGGCGGCGCGGCGGCGCTGGTCGCTAGCCTGGAATTTTTAAGGCGCGCAAACAGCCCCGAAGGCATCACGACGTTTTTCGCCATCACAATGCTGTTCGCCACGCTGATCGGTTCGCTGTCATTTTCTGGCAGCCTTGTTGCATTCTCCAAGTTGCAGGGTTATCTCGAAAAACCGCACACGTTCCCCGGACAAAACATTCTCAACGGACTCGTCCTCGCCGTCATCCTCGGCCTGTGCGTTTATCTCACCGGCTGGGCGACGACCAATTCCACGGCGTTCGTCGTGATGTTTTCGCTCGCGCTGGTATTTGGCGTGGCGATGGTCATGCCCATCGGCGGTGCGGACATGCCGGTCGTCATCTCCCTGTTGAACTCGTTCACCGGCCTCGCGGTCGCTGCGGACGGCTTCACCATCAACAACATTTCCATGATCGTTGCCGGAACGCTGGTCGGTTCCTCCGGCACGTTGCTCACATTGCTCATGTGCAAAGCGATGAATCGTCCGGTTACCAACGTTCTCTTCGGCGCGTTCGGTTCCACCAAGTCGTCCAGCGGCGCAGGTGCTGCTCACGTTGGCGGAGGCACCGTCAAACCGATTCAGGCCGACGAAGCCGCCCTGCTCCTCGGTAACGCCCAACAGGTCGTCATCGTGCCCGGTTACGGCATGGCCGTTGCGCAGGCACAGCATTCGGTGCGCGAACTTTCCGACGAACTCAGCAAACGCGGCGTCGAAGTCCGTTTCGCCATCCATCCTGTCGCCGGCCGCATGCCCGGTCATATGAACGTCCTGCTCGCCGAGGCCAACGTTCCCTACGACCAGCTTTGCGAAATGGACGCCATCAATCCAACGATGGACCGCGTGGACGTGTGCCTCGTCATCGGCGCCAACGACGTCGTCAATCCCGCCGCGCGCGAGGAAAAGTCCAGCCCGATTTACGGCATGCCCATCATCGAGGCCGACCGCGCCAAGACCGTCATCGTGATGAAACGCTCCATGGCGGCTGGCTTTGCCGGCATTGAGAATCTCCTTTTCTACAAGGACAACACCCGGATGCTCTTCGGCGACGCCAAAGCTTCGCTGCAAGCCCTCATCACAGCAGTGAAGGCGAGTTGAAATTTAACCACGGATGGACACGGATAAACACGGATGAAAAATCCGCTGGTGTCCGCAGAAAAATTAATCCCGTCGCTTTTTCTTTCAAAACTCATCAATGTTCCATTTTTGAACTAGGGTTTTCGCGCCAAATTTAAGGCGCGGCAGATCAAAATAAAATCCGTGTCCATCTGTGTTAATCCGTGGTTGAAATAATTCCTTTGCGTCTTTGCGTCTTTGCGTGAAAATCGGGCTATGAGCAAGAATTCCAGCGCCAAAGCCCCGGATGCACGCGGCCATTTCGGTCCGTATGGCGGACGTTTTGTGCCCGAAACGCTGATGCAGCCGTTGCAGGAGCTGGAGGACGAATACCTACGCGCGCAAAAAGACCCGGCGTTCCAGCGCGAACTCGAGTATTATCTCAAGGAATTTTGCGGTCGCCCCACCCCGCTTTACTTTGCCGAACGGCTCACCAAGGAACTCGGCGGCGCGAAAATTTATCTCAAGCGCGAAGACCTGCTCCATACCGGCGCGCACAAGATCAACAATTGCATTGGCCAGATTCTGCTCGCCAAACGCATGGGCAAGACACGCATTATTGCCGAGACCGGCGCAGGCCAGCACGGCGTCGCCACAGCCACCGTCGCCGCGATGTTCGGATTGAAATGCGTTGTTTACATGGGCGCGGTGGATTGCAAACGGCAGGAACTGAACGTCTATCGCATGAAAATGCTCGGCGCGGAAGTCGTGCCCGTTCATGCCGGCCAAAAGACGCTCAAAGAAGCCATCAACGAGGCCATGCGCGATTGGGTCACCAACGTCCGCACCACGCATTACATCCTCGGCACGGTCTATGGCGCGCATCCGTATCCGCTCATGGTGCGTAATTTCCAGCGCGTCATCGGCGACGAAGCGCGGGCGCAGATTTTGGAAAAGGAAAAACGCCTGCCCGACCTGCTCGTCGCCTGCGTTGGCGGCGGCTCGAACGCGATGGGACTGTTCTATCCGTTCCTCGAAGACAAATCCGTGAAAATGATCGGTGTTGAGGCGGGCGGTGAAGGCATTGAAGCCGGCAAACACGCCGCACGGTTTCAAGGCGGCTCACTCGGTGTATTGCAGGGAACACGTTCCTACCTGTTGCAGGATGAGTTCGGCCAGATTCAACTCACCCACAGTGTCAGCGCCGGACTGGATTACGCCGCCGTGGGGCCGGAACACGTTTTTCTGCGCGACAAAAAGCGTGTGGAATACACCTACATCAAGGACGACGCGGCGCTGGATGCATTCATGAAACTGTCGCAACTGGAAGGCATCATTCCGGCGCTGGAAAGCGCGCATGCCATTGCCGAGGTCATGAAACGCGCGCCGAAAATGTCGAAGGACAAACTTATCATCATCAATCTTTCCGGTCGCGGCGACAAAGACGTGGCGCAGGTGGCGGCGAAAGTGGAGTTGTAAAAAATCGAGAAACGATATTGAATCAACATCATGCCTAAGCCGCTGACCATCGCACTTCTTCAAAAAGAGGCAACAGCATTTGCCAAAATCGAGTCCAAACACGCCGAAAAAAGTTTATTTGGTGTCACCGATGGAAAAGCGGTTGGCACCTATCTTGAGCATAAATTTCAGTCGGTTCTCCAACGCCGGTATGCGTATGTCCGTGGGAGTTCCGCAAAAGGGATTGATTTTCCGAAGCTTGGTGTGGACGTCAAGGTCACGAGCATCCGGCAACCTCAGTCGTCGTGTCCTTTCAAAAGCGCGCGACAGAAAGTTTATGGTTTGGGTTATTCGTTGCTTGTTTTCGTCTATGACAAACACGACGACCAGAAATTGCGCGTGGCAAGATTGGATGTTCAACACACCATTTTCGTCGAACAAGACCGCACTGCGGATTATCAGACCACTTCCGGGCTTCTCCATTTGTTAGAAAACAAGGCCAACCGAGACGACATTTTGGCTTTCTTCCAAGAGCGGATGTTGCCCGTTGATGAGATTGAGGCCGGGAATCTCGCCGGCGAAGTTCTCCGAAATCCGCCGAAGCTCGGCTACCTGACCATATCGAACGCATTGCAATGGCGGTTGCAATATAGCCGCGTGATTGAGCAGGCTGGTTCGGTCGGCGGCATCCTGCGCTTGAAATGAAAACGAAGGTGCGCATCGAATTTGGTGATTTCCAGACACCTCTACCTTTGGCTCAGGAAGTGTGCAACCGATTGCGGGCTGAAGGTGTCACTGCCGATGCTGTCATTGAACCCACCTGCGGATGTGGAACTTTCCTTGTTGCCGCGGCTGAGAGTTTTCCAAGCGCAAAGTTGTTCGGTTGGGATATCAATCAAGCTCACGTCAAGGAAGCAACGAGGGAACTCAGACAAGCCGGAGCTTCAAAACGCGCGCTTGTCACCTGTCAGGATTTTTTCACGTACGATTGGGAGTCAGAATTGCAAAAAATACCAGGGAGGCTGCTTATCCTTGGCAATCCACCGTGGGTGACAAATTCAACCGTCTCCGCGATGAATGGCAGCAATCTTCCGGCGAAAGAAAATTTCTTGGGGCTGCGTGGAATTGCGGCGCGCACAGGTAAATCCAATTTCGACATTTCCGAGTGGATGCTCATCCAGCTGATTCGCGCTCTGCGCGGGCGGGAGGCGACCATTGCGATGCTTTGCAAGACAGCAATCGCGAGGAAACTGTTGCGCTACGCTTGGCAGAACGATGGACGCATCACTAAGGCCTCGCTTTATCGCATTGATGCGTCGGCTCATTTCGGAGCTTCAGTTGACGCATGTCTTTTGCTGGTGCGAACGGGTTCTGCTGGCCCGGAAACAGCGGACGTTTTTGATTCACTTTCAGCAGCCAAGCCATCCGTCCGAATGGGATTGGCGGGACAGGATTTGGTTGCGGACATCGTTGCCTACCGTCGGATGCGGCATCTCGAAGGACTGTGCCCATTCCAGTGGCGTTCCGGGGTGAAACACGATTGCGCCAGCGTCATGGAGCTTTGGCCTGCTCAAGGCAGGAATTTTGAGAACAAGCTGGGCGAGGTGGTGGAATTGGAGCCCCAAAATCTTTTCCCACTATTGAAATGCACCGATCTGGCCAACGGAAACACAGCCCCCGAACGCTTTGTGGTCGTGACCCAACGCCGTGTTGGTGCCGACACAGCGGTCATGGCAGATACCGTTCCGCGCACCTGGCGCTACCTTCAATCCCATCGCAAAAAATTTGAGGCGCGGGGCAGCAGCATTTACAAAGGCCGGATGCCATTTGCCTTGTTCGGCATTGGCGACTACGCGTTCATGCCGTGGAAGGTGGCGGTGTCCGGGTTGCATCGCGACCCAACCTTTCGAGTCATCGGGCCCTTCAAAGGCAAGCCGGTTTTCATGGACGACGCCTGTTACTACCTACCCTTTGAGCGGGAATCGCAGGCCCAGGTCGTCGCGGACATTCTGAATTCCGAACCCTGCCGGCAATTTCTTCAGAGCTTGATTTTCACTGGCGTCAAACGATCGGTCACGGTGGATTTGCTGCAACGCATCAACCTGTCCGCCATTGCCGAAGAAGCCGGACTTGGCAAACAGTGGCGCGCCTTGGAAAGAACAGATTACAAAACGTCCCAGCCTGTCCCTCAATTACAACTCGTCATGGAATCAGCGAGAGGGACGGTCAAGGGAGTTTTGGGAAAGCACGCTCCCGTTCGCTATGGCCACAGCGGCAAAGACGCGGCGCAAGTGGCGGACAAGGTAAAGCTTTAGTAATGTAGTTTACTCCAGCAATTCAGTTTCGGGCGTGACGCTCGAAACAACTCGCGAGACGCGGGTGCTACCGCATTTTTCTCTGCGGTTTCATCCATCCGTCCGGCTTCCCAATCCGAACAGTGCCGGTTATTTTGTGTCGGTTAAACAATGGATGCCGCACGACAACTGCCGCGAATTGCGCCGCAAGGCTGGCTGGGACTGTTCCTGCTGGCGGTGTGCTGGCCGTTGAACTGGACGCTGCCGGGCCTGCGGACGGCCTACCTGTTCTTCCCGCTGTGGCTGGGTTATATCCTCGTGGTGGACGCGCTGGTCTGGTGGCGCGCCGGCACGTCGTTGTGGACGCGCTCGCGCAAGGGGTTCATCCTGCTCTTCATCCTGTCCGCGCCGGCTTGGTGGCTGTTTGAAATCATCAATTGGCGGACGGGCAACTGGGAATACCTCGGCGCCGGCTCATTCACCCCGCTCGAATACTACGCGCTTTGCACGCTGTCGTTTTCCACCGTCATGCCGGCCGTGTTCGAAACCGCCGAACTGGTGCGGACGTTCCGCTGGGTCAAATCGCTCCGGCCCGGCGCGCGGATTCCGGACACGCCGCGCGTCAATTTGGGACTGATGTTCAGCGGGCCGATCATGCTGGCGTTGACGCTGGCCTGGCCGAAATATTTCTATCCGTTGGTCTGGATTTCACTGGTGTTCATCTTCGAGCCGGTGAACCGCCGGCTGGGCCGGCCGCATTTTCTGGCCTGGCTGCAACACGGCGACTGGCGGCCGGTGATTTCGCTGTCGCTTGGCGCGTTGATCTGCGGGTTTTTCTGGGAGATGTGGAATTACTGGTCCTGGCCGCAATGGATTTATCACACGCCAGGCGCGCAATTCCTGCACGTCTTCGAAATGCCGCTGCTGGGTTACGGCGGTTACATCCCCTTTGCGCTGGAACTTTTCGCGCTGAAAAATCTCCTCTGGTCGCGCGCATCGAGATTGGAATTGTGACTGCGTTGAATCGTTGAATCGTTAAAGCATTGAAGGGTCGTAAATTCGCTTCAACGCTTCAACTCTTGAACGCTTTAACGCACTTGTCGGATGACAATAATCCGCTAATTTAGCCGCTGTGATTTACGACGCGTCATTGGATGAGTTGCTGCAAAAAGTTCGGGGATGTCGCAGATGAATTTTCATTTCTAATCCGCCAAATCTGCGTAATCTGCGGGCAAAAGTTTTGGGCACTTGGAAAATTTCTTGAAGCCAGCCATGCCGATTTTAACCGGAGCACGCCAAAGATGGGTTTTGCTGGCGTTGACCGTCTTCACCTTTTCTTTCCTGCTCGGCAGCCGCGCGTTGAATGAGCCGGACGAAGGCCGCTACTCGGAAGTCGCGCGCGAAATGATTGAGACCGGCAACTGGCTCGTGCCGCATTTCTGGTATCTGCCGCACCTCGACAAACCGCCGATGACTTACTGGCTTGTGGCGGTTTCGATGAAACTGTTCGGCCAGAACGAATGGGCTGTGCGCCTGCCGCTCGCGCTGGCAGGCATCAGCGGCGTGTGGGCGGTGTGGCTGCTGGGCTGTTCCATCGGCGGCCGCCGCGCCGGGTTGTGGAGCGCGCTGATTCTGCAAAGCTCATTGCTCTACTTCGTCATGGCGCGAATGCTGACGCCGGACATTTTCTTGGCGCAATTCATCGCGTGGGCAATGTATTTTTTCTGGCGGTCTTGGCTTGTTTTACCTTCAACCTTCAACCTTCAACCTTCAACTTTCCTAAGATGGCATCTGGCCGGTTGGGTTGCAATCGCAGCCGGTTTTTTGACCAAAGGACCGGTTGCCGTGGCCATTCCACTCGTTGCGCTGGCAGCGTTGGTTATTTATCGCAGGAAAAGTTTTTCTCAAAAGAAACTTCTGTTCGGCGGGCTGATTGGCGGGCTGGCGCTGTTTTTGGTTTTGGTAATGCCGTGGTTTCTGGCGGTTTTTCAGCGGGTGCCGGACGCGTTTCATTACATGGTCTTTGGCCAGGCCGCCGGACATCTACTCGGCACGACGATTAAAAACCGTCACGGCAGCTTCTTCTATTTCTTCGGAATTCTCGCCGTCGGACTTTTGCCGTGGACATGGCTGCTCGGCTGGTTGTGGCGCCGGGCGCACTGGCGCGGTTTGGATGTAAAATCAAAAGATGCCTGGGTGTTGCTGAATGTCTGGACGATTTTTACATTCGTGCTGTTTTCGCTTTCGCAGTCCAAACTGCCTGCCTACATTTTACCGATTTTCCCCGCAATCGCTTTGCTCGCTGCGCTACGGTTTTTTAATGAAGTGGAAAATCCAAATATTCCACACGCTCCAAACTGGCTTTGGCGGTTGTGCGCGGCCAGTTCCATGTTGCTTTTAATTGTCGTTCCGCTCGCCCTTCCGCCTGTTTTTCATGTGACGCTGCCGGAATGGATGAAGTGGCAGGCACCGGTGGCGGTTGTCGTTGGATTGGGAATTTTTTGGCTGGCAAAAAAATGGAGCATCTCCATGCGCGCGGCAATTACCGCCGGGCTGGGGATTTTTTCACTGATAGTGGTTACTGCCGAGGCGCCGTTGTTCGAAACGGATTTCAAATCCAATCAAACCTTGAAACCGCTCGGTCTGGCGTTGCGCGAAAATTTTCAATCCGGCGACGCCGTTGTGTGCTGGGGCAGGCTGCCGCAAGGATTGGCATTTTATTCGGGCGGAGTGATTTCGTCGTCAGACCGTCCGTATTTTGGCGGCATGGATTTGACGCAAGTCCCATTTGAATTTCCCGGCAACCGCGGGCGGCTTGGTGAACGGCTTCTACCCGATGAAGATGCACTCGCGCAATTGCTTCAGGGCAAAGGACGCGTGTGGATTGTCAGCTTCGGCGGCACGATGGAACATTTCCGCTCCGTTCATAGTGCCATGCCGTTGCGTTCCGTGACGCAGGTCGGCCAATGGAAATTGTCGGTGAATCGTTAATCAGAAGTGCTGGCTTTTAGCTTGCGCGCCCGTGAGATTTCGTGGATTAGAAGTGCCGGTTTCAAACGGCGAGTCGTGCGTTTGCACTGTCAAATTCCGATGACAAAAATTCTTTTGCTGGGTGTGGGTCGCTGGGGTGCCAACCATTTGCGCAATCTCAATTCGATGCCCGTCGAGCTTTACGTGGCCGAAGTGGGCGCGAAACAGCTCGAGCCTGCGCGCAAACTCGGCCTGCCCGATGCGCGCCTCACGACGAATTACAAGGATTTTACCAGCAAGGTAGACTGTGTGGCCGTTGTCACACCCGCGCAGACACATTTTTCGCTCTGCAAGGAATTCCTTGAAGCCGGCAAAGACGTGTTTGTTGAAAAACCACTGACTCTCGCGAACGAGGAATCCAAAGCTTTGGCCGAATTGGCCGCCCGCAAGGGCCGCATCCTGCAAGTCGGGCACATTCTGCGGTTTGATCCAGCGACGTTGTGGATTCGCGACGCGATTCAGTCCGGCCAGTTTGGTCGCGTGAACATGATTCGCGGGCATTTCGGCGGTTTCAAACGCCCGCGTAACGACAGCGGCGTGATGTTCGCCGACGGCATCCACTTCGTGGATTTGTTCAACTATGTCTTGAACGCACTGCCGAAGAGCGTGCTGGCCATTCACCATGATTTCATGGGGCGCGGCATGGAGGACGTGTCGTTCGTGTCGCTCGAATACGAAACGCCGCACGGCAAAACCTGGGCGACGGTCGAGAACGACTATTTCATCCCCGGCAAATTCCGCGAAGTCATCGTCTGCGGCGACAGGATGAGCGCGGTTTGTGATTACAACGTCGCGCAATACAAAATCAAGACCTACGGGAACAAGCACGTCCGCGACGGCAAGGATTTCAAAGCGATCGAGGGCGTCGTGACGCAAATTGAAACGCCGCCGGAAGAACCGTTGCTGGCGGAGCTGCGCGCGTTCGTGGATTCGGTGCAAACGCGCAAGGCACCGCGCGCCGACGGCTGGGCCGGCTACGATTCCGTCCGCGTATTGAACGCCGCGCTGGAATCCGTGAAAACCGGCAGAGCCGTCCAATTGTAAAAGAATTTCAACCACGGATGAACACAGATGCACACGGATTTGTTGGCAGGCCGGGCAGTTCTATGCCCCCTTTTGTTTTTTATCCATGTTGATCCGTGTCCATCTGTGGTAAAAAACCGGAAAAATTTATGCAAAAAATCCCGTTATCAAAATGTTTCGTGAACCCGGAAGTCGAGGAGGCCGCATTACGCGCCATCCGCTCCGGCCAATACATCCTCGCATCCGAGTGCAAGGCCTTTGAAGCCGAACTCGCCGCGCATACCGGCGTCAAACACGCCATCCTCGGCACGTCGTGGACGATGATTGTTTACATGCTTCACCTCGCCCAAAACCTGAAGCCGGGCGATGAAGTCATCGTGCCGTCGCACACCGCGTTCCCGACGATGGAACCGCTGATCCATTGCGGCGCGACACCGGTGTTTTACGACATTGACGACACGTTTTGCATGGACGTGGAGCAGCTGGAATCGCTCATCACGCCGCGCACCGTCGGCATCATCCCGGTGCATCTCTACGGTCATCCGGTGAATCTGGATCGCGTGTTTCAAATCGCCGCGAAGCGCAAGTTGTGGGTGCTCGAAGATTGCGCGCAGGCGCAGGGCGCGAAATACAACGGTAAAACCGTCGGTTCGATGGGCAACTTCGGTGCGTTCTCGTTTTTCCCGTCGAAAAACCTCACCGTGCTCGGTGATGGCGGCTGCCTCGTGACGAACGACGATGCGCTCGCCGAAAAAGTCCGGATGCTCCGCAACCACGGGCGCAAGGACAAATATCTCCACGAATTCGCCGGGTTCAACGTGCGCTTCGACGAAATCAAGGCTGCCATTGGCCGCGTGATGCTGAAACATCTCGACGGCTTCAATGACAACCGCCGGAAAATCGCCGCGCGCTACAACGAGCGGCTCAAAGGCATCGTCGCAACACCAGTGGAAAAGCCGTGGGCGCGAGCGGTCTATCACATGTATGTCATCCGCACAGGGAAGCGCGATGAGCTGCAAAATTTCCTGAAGGAACGCGGCATTGGCACCGGCATCCATTATCCCGTGCCGAATCATCAACAGCCGGCGATCGTGAACAAATTCAAAAACATTCCGCGCCTGCCGAAAACCGAACAAGCGGTGAAGGAAATTTTGTCGCTGCCGATCCACGGTGAAATGGCTTTGGACGCCGCGGACAAGGTTTGCGACGCGATTGCGGAATTTTTTGGGAAGAAATAATGGCCGAGACGCCCACATTAAGCCTCGTGATTCCCTGCTACAACGAGCAGGACAATTTGCGCGCGCTCATCACAGCCATCCGCGAGGCGGTTGAGCCGTTCAAGCTGCCTTACGAAGTCGTCATCACCGACGATTGCAGCAGGGACAAGTCGTGGGAAATCCTCAAGGAACTCGCGGCGGGCGACCCGCGCATCCGCGCGCAGCGGTTCGCGTTCAATTGCGGCGAAAGCGCGGCGAGTTTCGCCGGCATGAAGGCCGCACGCGGCAAATACATCATCACCGTGGACGCCGATTTGCAGAATGACCCGAAGGATTTGCCAAAATTTCTGGAGGCGTTAAAGCATTACGATTGCGTCTGCGGCACACGCGTGAAAGCGCGCGGCGAAGGCGATAATTTCGTCAAAGTAGCCTCATCGAACATCGCCAACTGGGTGCGGAACAAGTTGAGCGGCGAGCAAATTTCTGATGCCGGCTGCACCTACCGCGCGTTCAGGCGCGAGTGCATTGACAACCTGAAATTTTTCAAGGGCATGCACCGGTTCCTGCCGACGCTGTTCAAGATCGAAGGTTTTACAGTCACGGAAATCGAAGTGAGCAACAGCCTGCGGTTCGCCGGCCAGAGCCATTACGGTGTTTGGAACCGGCTGTTTGCGTCATTCTACGACCTGCTTGCGGTGCGCTGGATGAAGAAGCGCATGTTCAAATACCAGATCGCCGAGCGGGTGAATTAACTTGGTTGGTGGCGCTGTTTATTCTGGCAAAACCACGGTTTCTTGCGGAAAATTCCGCGCGCGCATCGGTTGCCAAAGCCGGGCGCGGATTTTCGATGACAAAAACCATCTGTAACTGAATTTTTTTATGGAAGCGCCTGCCGAAACGAAATCGCCGCCAGGACTGCAAACTTTGCCCGGGGACGATGTGCGCCAGATCATGTGGCGTTTCGCCGACCGCTACGAACTGCACATGCTGGTGCAGGCGGCGCGGCAGGTGGCGCGCGGACCGGTCGCCCGGCTCGTCGCCGCGGGCGGGCGCAATTCGCACGAATGGACGGCGGAGAAAGCCGGCCTGCTCCCGCACTTCGACGAAAGCGGCATCACCGCCGCGTCTCTGGATCCGGAACAGGGCGGTTTCATCGCCGGACCAAAAAATCTCATGCTGGCGCTGATCGCGTTCGAGCTGTCGTGGGTGGACGCAGGCGCGGCCACCGGCAGCCTTGCCAGCAATCTTGGCCTGGCGCCCATTCACGAGCGCGGCACGCCGGAGCAGCGCGCCAAATACGTCAGCAATGCCGCGCCGCTCAAGCCGGGTGAGAACCGCAAGCAGGTTCGCGCTGCATTCGCGCTCACTGAACCGATCCCGTTCGTCGGCGTCGAGACCGGCATGATGGCGGGCAAGGTGCGCGTCGCCGAATGGAAGGATGGCCAGGAACCGTTGTTGCAGGTGGAAAAACGCGGTCGTTTCATCACGAACATGGGCTTCGCCAATGTCGTGACGGCTGCCGTGGACTCCGACGATAAACGGATCAAGGGCAGTTGCATGATCATCCTGGAAGAAACGGATCCCGGCATATTCGACCGCGGCACGCCCACAAAGAAACTCGTCCACCAGCTTTCGTCCACGAACGACCCCGTTTTCAACTTGAAAGTGCCCGCGAACCGCATTGTCGGCGGTTACGCCATCAAGGACGGCGTCATTATCCCGAATTATTCGCACGGCGAAATCATCGAAGCGGTCTTCCGCCGCACGCGCGTCACGGTCGGTTTGATGACCGCGGCGAAACTGCTTTCGGCGGTCGAGCCGGTGATTCTTTACCAGCGCCGCCGGTTCCGTGGCGGTGAAGGCGGTCCCGGCACGCCGCGTTATGAATTGGGCATCCAGCAAAAGGAAGATGCGCTGCACCGGCTCGTGGACATCTGGGCCACGGGCGAGGCGAGCGCGTCACTGGGTTTTGCCGCCGCGCGCCTGTTTGACGAACTTGATCCCCTGGAAAAACAAAAAGACCAGTGGCTCGCGGAGAAAAAACTGACTGGCCGTGCTGCATTCAAGGAACTGACAAAGAAGCAGCAGGAAGCGCTGGAACTATTGAAACTGGCCTTGCAGCCGGTGGGCGCGCGTGAACCGAACGCCACAAACGCCCTGCAAGCCGACCCGCTGGTGAAATTTGTCATCCTCGATTCACTGGCCAATGTTCTTTGCCCCGCCTGCAAACTTTGGAACACCGGCCATGGCGCCAACATGATGCGCGAAGCCGTCAGTCTCATGGGCGGTTACGGCATCACGGAGGATTGCCCCGGCTTTCTCGGACAGAAATGGATGGACGCCCAACTCGAAGCGACTTACGAAGGCCCCGAGGCGGTGCAGCGGTTGCAGCTTTCAATCACAATGACCAACGAACTGTTCCTTGCGCAGTTCCGGCAATGGATTGCCGAGATGCGCCGCGTCGCGTCGGAACGTCCCGGCACCGGCGCCTGCACGCTCGCCAGTGCCATGCAACTCTGGCTCTGGACGCTGCAACACATGCTCGAAGCCAAGGATGCCGCCGGTGCGAAGCTGTATCATAAAACGCGCCAGGGCGTGACCTTCCCGATGGCCGATGCGCTTTGCTGGCTGCTCGCTGCGCGACAATTCATCCTCGACATCATCGAACTGGAAACCAAAGGCGCTGCGAATCCCGCGCTTACCGAGGGCCTGCCCGGTTTCGTGAATTTCTTTACCGATCTTTGCCATGTCCAAACCGCGCGGGCCGCGGGTGAGGTAGGCCGCATCTGCGCCGAACTTGTTCACGGTTACAACCGTCATCCGGCTTGGGACGAGACAAGCAGCCACACCTGCTGCCAGGCGGACAAACTTGATGTGCTCGAAGATGTTATCCCAACCGCGTGTGCCTGTTCGGACGTCTTTGAAAGCAGTGAATCGCATCCGCTGAAAGCCGGCCCGTGCGTAGGATTCGCCGGACTCGAAGACTTCATCCGCCTGCGCGCCAAACTGGACGGTTGCCTCACCGGCTGCCGGTTGGCCAAAGATCGCGCAGCCAAAGCACTGACCGAGGTAATGACCCGCGAAGCTTTGGATTATCCAGCCTGACCATGGAGGTATGATTGCCTTCGATTGAACGCCAGCGAATGGAGGCCGACATCGTCTGCGTCGGGTTTGGGCCCGCCACGGCGGGGTTTCTCGCCACGTTGTCCAAACAACTGACCAATCCCAATCCCGCCACTGCGGGACCGGCCGTCGAGAGCGCAACCACGCCGGGCATGTCCGTCCCGCAAAGCGGGATGCTGCAAATTCTTTGTTATGAACGCGCGGATGACATCGGGTTTGGCGTGTCGGGCATCGTAACACGGGCACGGGCTTTGAGGACGAGTTTTCCCGAAATCGAAAGGGCCGGCATCCCGATGGCCGCGCCCGTTGGCGAGGAGAAGGTGCTTTACCTGCTCGATCCCATCGGCGCGAGCCGGCGATCAGCTGCATTGCGCGCGGCGGACGTGATGATTCGCGCCTTCAAGTGGGCGTTGCCGTTTGAGCATGACGCCCTGAAGCTGCCATGGACTCCGGCCTTCCTCCATAAACGCGGGGGCATGGTGCTTTCGATGGGCCAGTTCATGCAATGGGTCGGGGCGCAGGTGCAAAGCACCGGTGCCGTCCAAATCTGGCCCGGCACGCCGGTGTCGCAGGCGCTCATCGAAGAGAACAAAGTCGTCGGCGTCCGCCTGCTCGACCAGGGCGTGGACAAGAAAGGCCAGCCGTCCGACGGCTTTACGCCCGGCATGGACATTCGCGCCGCGCTCACAGTCGTGGGCGATGGCCCAATCAGCCCGATTGGCCGGCAACTCAACGAGCACTTCGGTCTGCCAAACGGACATCACACACGCGATTGGGCGGTGGGCATGAAATTCGTCGTCGATTTGCCGGCAGACACGCCGCTCAAAGCCGGAACTGTTTTGCACACATTCGGTTATCCGGAGCCGGAAATTTTCGGATTCTTTTATGTGCATCCCGAGCGTGTCGCATCGTTTGGCATTTTCGTGCCGTCCTGGTTCGACAGCCCGGTGCGCACGGCTTATCGCTACCTCCAGCACTGGATGCTCCATCCGTATCTATGGCGGCATCTCAAAGGCGCCAAACTGCGTTCCTGGGGCGCGAAGACGCTTGGCGAATCGGGCCGGCGCGGCGAACCACATCTCGTGGGCGACGGCTACGCGCGCATCGGCGAAGGTAGCGGCACGACGAATGTCCTCACCGGTTCCGGCGTGGACGAAGCCTGGGCTTCGGGGACGCAACTCGCCGAGGCCGTGCTTGAATTGCTCAAGGCGAAGAAACCGTTCACAAAACAAAACCTCGAAGAAACCTATGTAAAACGCCGCCGCGCCAGCTGGATTGAAAAAGAGGCCCGCGTGGCCGAGAAATCCCGTGATGGTTTTCAAAAGGGCGTCGTGCGCGGCATGATGGGCATGGCGCTCGCCGGTCTTACAAATGGCAAACTCTCGCTCGCCGGCGAACCGGCGCAACCATGGGAACGGCTTCCCTCCATCGAACAATATTATCGCGGCAGGGTTTCCGCCGGGGAAATCGAGCAGTTGCGCAGGGAATGTCAGATCAAAGGCGTGTCACTGCATGGCGCGCTCATGCAACGTGTCGGCTGGCCGGCGATTCCCTACGACGGCCAGTTGCTCGTCTCGCACCAGGACGCGCTGATCATGGGCGGCAAAGTGCAGGCGCCGCCGGGCTATGAGGATCATGTTGTGTTTCTTTATCCGGAACTTTGCGAAAAATGCGGCACGAAGATTTGCATCGAACTGTGCAGCGGCCAGGCCATCACTCCGGGCGAAGGCGGCGTGCCGGACTTCGATCGCGAGAAATGCGTTCACTGCGGCGTGTGCTTGTGGAATTGTGCGCAGCCTTTGCCGGAAAATTCCGAACGCACCAATATCGCCTTCAAGGCCGGAACAGGCGGCCTACACTCGGCGGAAAATTGATTCAGACGTTGATTCTTCTCCTTGCAGCAACTTTGAAAATCTGTGTTCATCTGTGGCCGTGTAAACATTTATGAGCATTGCCTATCAAATCGTCGTTTGCGGCAGCGTCGTGCCGGACCCGCTTCAAACTTTGGAGCCGGTGTCCGGCCCGACCGGCCCGGCATTGAAAAATGAAATGATGTTGCCTGCAATTCTCGACCCGTGGGCGGGCCACGCGCTTTACGAAGCCGCCAATCTGGCGAAGAACGCGCCCGGGTCAAAAGTCTGGCTCGTCAGCCTCGGCCCCAAGGCCAAGCTGCAACAGGTCATGATGATCGTCGCGCAGAAAGTGCCGTTTGAATTGATTGCATTGGACGGTCCGGCCAGCGGATTCACCGAGGCTGCTGAAGTTGCCGCCGCTTTAGCCGAGGCCATCGCCGCCATTCCCGGTCTCGACAAATCAAAGCTCCTCGTTTTCGGCGGCTGGGAATCCGCTTCGCGCGGCGCGGGATCGACCATGCAAATGGTCGGCGAACGCCTCGGCATTACAGACCAGTTCCAAGGCGTGGATGAATTAAAAGTCAATGCTGACGGCTCGTTTGAAGTTTTGGAGCGCATTGAAGGCGGCAAACAGCAGATTTCGAAATGCGCCGGCGCACCCGCATTGATTGGCTGGGCCACGGGCAATTTGCCGGAGCCGAAGAACAATCCGCAGGTCGGCATGGTCAACATGCGCACGGTGATGCCGGCGTTGCAAAAAGCCAAACCGGTGAAACTCGCGGGCGAAGGCTTGAGCTTTGCGGCTGTTTCGCTGCCGAAACAGTTGCGCGAAACCAAAATCGTGAAGGATAAATCGCCGGACGACATCGCGAAGGAAATCGTCGAGTGGATAAAGCAATAATTGCCGCAAAAAGGCGCAAAAGACGCAAAAGAAACTATGAAAACCCAGAAAAATTCCTCCCTCTCCGCCAACGGGGTTGGGGGAGAGGGCCGGGGAGAGGTGGTGCGTTTAAATTCAAATCCCCTCGCCCCGCCCCTCTCCCCGCTCAGGCGGGGCGAGGGAGTTGATGGCTGTGTCAAGTTGCCCCCAGAAAGTTCGAGGTAAAAAAATATGTATTATCCGATGCTGTTTAATTTTGCGCTTTTTGTGCCTTTTTGCGGCTAAATAAATTTATGGAAACGATTTTACTTCTCGCTCACACCGAAACCGACGGTTCACTGGCCAAGTCCGCCCGCGAAGCGTTGCACGTGGCAGCCGACCTGCACAAATCGCTTGCGGGCTCAAAACTCGTCATTGGCCTTGTCGGCGAAGACATTCAAGCGGCGGCGAATTCCATCGCTGCATGCCCGGCCACAAACTATTTCGGCGTTGCCGGCAAGGATTTCGGCCAGTCGCGATATGCCACCGATGCCGCGGCTGCGGAAGCGATTTGCAAGGCTGCCCAAGCCACACTGATCGTGGCTCCGGCGACTTCGCGCTGGACCCGCTCGCTGCCCGGCGTGGCACAACGCGTTGGCGGACGCGCCGAGACACACATCACCGGCGTGTCGGCGGATGGCGGCAAAATTACCGTCAATCGCTGGTATTACCGTCAGCGCATGGAAGCCACTCTCACCCGCGCGCAACGTCCGTGGTTCATGCTCGTTGACCCAGGCAGCCAAGCTGCGTGCCAGTGCGGAAGCGGAACGGCCAAAATTGAAACAGTTGCCGTTCAACTTTCTGATGCTTGCAAACGCACCACGGTGACCGGAATCCGCGCGCCGGCGGCGGACGCGCAGACCATCCGGCCCGACGCGCAATTGTTGTTCGTTACCGGCGCGGGTTGGACGAAAAAACAAGCCGACGGCCAGACGCACGTGCCGGAGGCGGAGAAAATCATTCGTGGTTTTCTCCAAGCCGCCCGCGCATCGCTGGGCAGCAGCAAATCGCTGGTGGACCAAAGCGGCGAAGGCCAGGCGGTGCTTTCATTCATGTCGCATCTCAATCAAGTCGGCCAGACCGGCGCGACACCGCGTCACCCGAAAGGGCTGTCCACTTGTTGTCATGGGGAGGAACCGCACACGGTGGGCTGGCGATTCATAGGGGAGCGCAGGGCAATCAATCTCGACCCGAACTGCGGCTGGGCGCGCGGCAAAGCCGACGTGCTGTATGTTGGTGATGCCTTTGCCGTGATGGGAAAAGTGAATGAATTGCTCGCAGTGAAGAAGTAACTGACTTCAAAAATCGAAGTAGCCGCCGATGTTAATCGGCGCAAACCTTTTAGTCAGCGCGGACTGACGTCCGCGGCTACAGCGAAGCAGAACTGAATGTGCCGTTCCGGTGTTAGCTCCAGCGTGGTATCAAGCCGATGTCTTACCTAATCAAACTCCTAATACCACCGGCAATCACAACGATACCTATACCAATGCCGAAATAGCACACCACAGTAGTCAATAGAACCCGCCACCAAGGCCACTCCGTCTGACTTCGACGCGCCCAAAGCGCGACAACACCGGTGCTAGCAGCGCACACAACTAAAGCTGAAACGATAACAAGCATGCCTAACCTGGTAAGTGCAGCTCCTTGTGAAAAAACCTTGTAAGTTCCAACGACGAATAAAATTACTGAAATAACCGCAGATTTAAGGATTGTTCTTTTGAGCGACATAAGTAATGAAAACTGAGCCACGCTTAACCGATGATGTCAACCGCGAAAACGGGACCAGAAGCTCAGACCGGCGTTGGCCACAATGACTTGTTAAATTGCTATACTTCTCCAATCCATACAGCAGCCTTTTCGATCCCACAAAGCGCCATCGCAATAGCGCGGTGTGAGCCATCATCGATGTGAAAGTTTGAGTTTTTCTTTAACACCAAAATGGGTAGTTGAGCCTCAAAAACGCTGCTGAAATGTTTCATCATCCATATTCTGCTGGTTAACGGCTCTAGCCTCTTAAATTGTTCAGCGACATCGCGAACTGATCCTTTCGCCCACGCTCTCCCGCCCATTCCTGGATAGACGAAGCACGTCGCTAACGTAATGCGGCCAAGATTCCAAATAGCCTTATTGTAATTTTCTAATCGCTTAAGGTCTTTAGAAATGATGCCATCAAGGTCGGCATCTGATAATTGCTGCACTCTTGATTTCTCCGCTGCAAAGACTGGCTGGAATACTTCAATGCTATCAAACGGAGCACCTTTCAGCCAATCAGCGAGGACGAATGCACGTTTAGCCTCTGTTCGTAACATAGGCGTATTGTCTCTCATCTTGAAGGAACCAATTTGATAGACCTAAAATCGTCAAAAAATATCTTCAGAATCGCGTAAAACTCAACATACAATCGGTCAAGCGTCACCTGCTGCAACCTGTCCGATGCCAGCACACTCGCGAAATGTACAACCATCTCCGCAACTCCATCCCTATTGGGGGCCAAACCAGAGGATGCAAAGGCTTGACTGTAGCCCATTGCAATCTCGTTAATCTCGGAATAGTTCTGCTGCTTCAGATACATGTGGGCGAAAACGTGGGCGTCAAAAGATGCGTCCCTGCTGCAACGCTTAGCAACAGCAATCAACATGAGCTGAATGAAAACTGCTCTAAGGTGGTCGTAGTAGAGCCGCGACTCAACCGCACTCAACGCACTATCATTACAGGCTCGTCTGAGAGCTTCCCACGTGGCCTCTCGCTCTCTGGAAAAAAGCGGCGTGAAGTTCCGCGTGCAATAATCCTCAACAGAAACTTTTTTCTTGAAGAACATGGTTTTGTAACGGCACTCGCTCAATGCGCCTAACGCTCCAGTTAGGCAACATGTTTGCCTTTCCGTTTCAAGCTCAATGAGAGCAAAGCATCTTGGCGGCCAAACTCGACAAGAGTCGAACAAATAGCAGCTTTAGCAAGCGCAGCAGCTCTCATCGAACCTCTACCTGTCTTACACTTTAAGAATGCTGTAATACTCTCACGGACGTGTTCCGGTGCCGAGCCAAGATGATGGTCATCCGAAATGAAAATAAAATGCATCTGCGCGGTCTTGAGCCGCTCGGTGAGCGATTCCCTTCCACACATAGCTTCGAGTGCCTCGTCTGCTTTTTGTGCGATGTAACGCTTCATAAATCTAGATACCCGCGAATTCGGCTTAGCTGTATTATTCGGACAAACTCACGTTGTCATTTAATGACTTTTATGGAAAAAGACAAAGCCCAATTTCGGGGAGAATAGCCGCAAAAACCTTTTAACCACAAAGACACAAAGAATTAATGCATAATTGGTGCTAAAAAAGCCTCGACACCTCACCCCGGCCCTCTCCCCGTTTGAGGCGGAGAGGGAGAATCATCGTCAGTCTCCTTGCGTTTTTTACGCTGTAGTGTGCGCTGTCTCAGCGCATCTATCGGCTGGGGACAGCCGACACTACAGTTTTTTATCCATATTTATCCGTGTAATCCGCGGTTAAAATGTTTCCCTTCAAAAAACCGGATTGAAGTTCAACCCCAGTTCGATCATAACTTTCCGATGCTCGCAAAGGTCTGTTCCGCCGCGCTCAATGGCATTGAAGCGTATCCGGTCGAAGTCGAGGTCAACGCCGGTTACGGCGACACCCTCGTCGTCATCGTCGGTCTGCCGGATGCCGCGGTGAAGGAATCGCGCGACCGCGTTTCGACCGCGCTCACCAATTCCGGCTTCAAATTCCCGATGGGGCGCACCACCATCAATCTCGCGCCCGCCGACGTGAAAAAGGAAGGGCCGAGCTTCGACCTGCCCATCGCTGTCGGAATGCTGGCGGCCAGCGAACAAATCGAAACGGACCAGCTCGACAATTTCATCATCGTGGGCGAACTCGCGTTGACCGGCGCGGTGCGGCCATGCAAAGGCGTGTTGCCGGTGGCGATTCGCGCCAAGGCTGAAGGCAAAATCGGCGTGCTCGTTCCCGCCGAAAACGCCGCTGAAGCCGCGGTCGTCGAAGGGTTGCAGGTCATTCCGGTTCAAAATCTTCGCGAGGCGGCGGGTTTTCTCGAAGGCGAAATAAAAATTACGCCCGCGAAAGTGGATATTGCCGCAATTTTCAACCAGCCGCACGATGACGAACTGGATTTCGCCGAAGTCAAAGGCCAGGAAAACGTGAAGCGTGCCTTGGAAATCGCCGCGGCGGGCGGTCACAATGTTCTGCTCATCGGCCCGCCGGGCACGGGCAAATCCATGCTCACCAAACGGTTGCCAACCATTTTGCCGCCGCTGACTTTGAATGAAGCGCTGGAGACGACAAAGATTCACAGCATCGTCGGTTTGCTCGCGCCGGGCCAGGCGCTGGTGACACGCCGGCCGTTTCGCACGCCGCATCACACGGCGAGCGATGCGGGATTGCTCGGCGGCAACGTCAATCCGACGCCGGGCGAGATTTCGCTGGCGCACAACGGCGTTTTGTTTCTGGATGAACTGCCGGAGTTCAAGCGCAGCGTGCTGGAGACCATGCGCCAACCGCTGGAAGACGGACGCGTGACGATTTCGCGCGCGGCGGGCACGATGACCTTTCCATCGCAATTTATGCTGGTAGCGGCGATGAACCCGACGCCGGACGGCAAGATGCCCGGTGAATCGCGCAGTTCGCCGCGCGAGATTCAAAATTATCTGGGCCGGATATCCGGGCCATTGCTGGACCGCATAGATTTGCACGTGGAAGTGCCGCAGGTGAAGTTTCGCGAAATCGCCGGCGACCGCACCGGTGAGACGTCCGCGCAGATCCGTGGGCGCGTCGTGGCCGCGCGCGAGCGCCAGCACGAACGCTTCGCGCACAAGCGAAAGATCACCTGCAACGCCCTCATGGGTCCCAAGGAACTCAAGACATTCTGTGTGTTGGACGACGCGACAAAGGAATTGCTGAAAATGGCGATGGCAGAGTTGAATTTGAGCGCGCGGGCTTATGACCGGATTTTGAAAGTGGCGCGGACGATTGCGGATTTGGACGGAGCGAAAAACATCGGCAGCGAACACATTTCCGAGGCGATTCAATACCGTTCGCTGGACAGACAAATGTGGACGTAGAAATCCCGCTTTATCGTCGCCGGAAGAATGGGCACACTGATGGCGGGCGTCCGTAGCTCAATTGGATAGAGCTTCTGACTTCGGATCAGAAGGTTGCAGGTTCAAGTCCTGCCGGACGCGCCAATTACTTTATCCTTTATTTGCAAGGTGTTTGTGGTGTTTTGACACCCGCACTACTTAGTTAAAAATATTTTCACTGAGCTACTTCTGAGCCATTCCGAACCTTCTCAAGCCTCTTTCAACCGCCTACCTGAATTCCCGGTGTAGCCTTACAACAACCCGCCGGAACCGGTGCCGTGGCAGGAGCAGGAAGCGATATTGTTGCTGCACGAAAGTGCCCAAGTGAAAAAGATGTGACGGCCGTTTGGAACCAGGCGGACAGTTGGCCGAAAGCCATGAATTTGCGCGCTTGGCAAGATTTGTCACCTGATTGTAACTTTCCGTCGGCAAGAGCGAACCTACCCTGCGGGTGGTTTGACTCTTTGAAAGCGACGAGAGAACTCATTCCAGGTTAAAGTATTTGGTGAATCACGATATGAGCCGGCAAAGTCAGGCAGGCACCGCTCCGGTTCAGACCGCCGATGTGCTAAAGCATCTTGGCGATTCGTTGAACACGCAGTGGCGGTGTTATCGCAAACGGCTGAAGCGCTGCCAGGAACGGTTCTCCGAAGACGCGGTGCATGACGTGCGTGTGGAAACACGACGGCTCCTCTCGACCACCGAACTCCTCGGCGCGTTCATCCCCGAACATGACATCAAGAAGGTCCGCCGCGCACTCAAGCGGCACCTGGACACCTTCGACCAGCTCCGCGACACACAGGTTCAACTGGGTTATGTGGGGCGAATGGCGGGCGCCTTTCCGGACGCGCACGCGTTTTACGACTGGCTGCGCAACCGCAAAACCCGTTTCACCCGGACAACGCGCAAAGCCGTCAAACATATCAAGACGAAGCGTCTGGGCCGGTGTCTTGCGGCATTTGAAAAGGAGATCCGGCGCCAGCGCAAGCGAATCACACGCGAACGGGCTTTCGCGATTGTCCGGCGCGCCATAAACCAGGCGTTTGCCCGGGTCGCGCAACTTTGCCGGCACGTGCGGGCCGACGACACCAAGACCATCCACCGCACGCGGATTGCGTTCAAACACTTCCGTTACATGGTCGAGGCGCTGTCGCCCCTGCTGCCCGCCGTCACGGAGGACCATCGCCGCGCCATGCGCGGTTACCAGTACATGATGGGCGACATTCAGGATATGGACGTATTGCTGGCGGCGCTCGACAAATTCGTGCAAAAGGAAGGAGTCAACGCCGTGTCGGCCCGCCGGTTGAAAAAAGAACTGGTGCGCTGGCGTCAGATGCTAATCCAGATCTATCTAAACGCGGCCGGTCGGTTGAGGCGTTTCTGGCCGCCACCCGAACTCAGGCAACCAACGCAAAAGCGAAAAATAAAAGCTCATGAATCTCTACCTGCTCCGCCACGGCATCGCCGCTGAACCGGCAGCGGTCGGTTTCGAACCGGATTCCGAGCGTCCCCTCACCACCAGGGGAGAAGACCGCCTGCGCATCGCCGCCAGGGCGATGGCGGAATTGGATCTGTCTTTCGACTTGATCCTCTCCAGCCCGTTCCGGCGGGCGAAACAGACCGCCGAGATCATCGCCAATCACTTCAAATTGCGGAAAAAACTGGTCTTCTCCGACGACCTGACTCCCGTTGGCAACCTCCGGTTGTTGATTCAACAGTTGAACCAGTTTAGGCCCAAACCGGAGAATGTCCTGCTCGTCGGCCACGAGCCGTACTTGGGCAAACTCATCGCGCTGCTTGCCACCGGCAATACCAGCCTGGAGATTGATTTCAAAAAAGGCGGCTTATGCAAATTGGAGGCGGAATTTCTGGTCTATGGTCGCTGTGCCAAACTGGTGTGGCTGCTCACCCCGCGGCAGATGGAATTGATGACGTGAAGCCCTCCTTATTATAAGCTAGTTGCTGCAACGTGGTTTCCAACTCACATTCTCCTTTCCTTTGCCGCGCAGGTTGGAAAGATAAGTTAAGGAACTGCAAAGTTTCTCAGGAAGCGCGCAAATCGTGCCAGCGCGAGAAGAGCGTTCTTGTTCGGCTTCTTCCACAATTTCATTGAGCACGTCATATTCGTTGACGGCGCGGACGATTAGCGCGGCGTTGGCTTTTGCGTCTATGGAAGCATGGCTTTCTTCAGTTTTAGCAACTAGATAATTCGACGAGTCACCTCGTAGAATCATAATTTCCGTTGGGCACTCTGGATTAACCCTCCACGGTCTCGGTGTGGTTGTATCGATTTTCGTGTTCATGTTTTTCCCTCTGGTTTGTAATCACATATTTACTCCTTTATCTTTCTTCAGCAACAGAAATACTACTGGTTCCGCTTTGTCTCGGTGGAACACGCGCAGCATAGAAACGGCTGAATTCAAAGGTGTTTGGTGCGCTTTCGCGCACTCCACAGAAACGCGGAGAAACAAGCCTTCAATTACTTCGGATCAGAAGGTTGCAGGTTCAAGTCCTGCCGGACGCGCCAAATCATTCTCCACCGTTGCCGTATTCAGCTTTGCGTTCCCAACGGCGCGGTGTGCGTTCAGGCGGACTCGTATCCACTTTCGCATAGTAAGTTTCCTCGCCAAAACGCGCGTCGGCTTCCTGCTGCAATTTCAACGACGGCGTGACGCCAAAACGTTCGTTTGTATCCATAAAAATCACTTCGCCGCCCGGACGCATGAAGCAGAGAAGCAGCGGGCATTTGCCGGGATGGGCAGCGACGAGTTCGCGCACGGAATCAAGTTGTTCCGGTTGCAAATGCGCCGTGTGCAAGCGCAAATGAACCTGTTTGGTGAATCTTTTTGGGGCATCCTCCAGCGGCAAAATTTCCTGCGGAAAAATTTTCGGGCGTTCATCGCTGGTATTCGCTTCGCCAATGACAAAAATGGCTTTGTTCGGCTTCAACAGTTCGCGGTATCTGTCGTAATTCTCGTTCATGCAGAGCACTTGGACCGAGCCTTCGAGGTCTTCGAGTGTGACAATCGAATACGGTTTGCCGCTCTTTTTTGAAACGCCGTGCTGCACCGCTGCAATGAGTCCGCCAATGCGTGTCAGGCTGCGGTTCGGCGACTCCGCGAGCTTCGCCGTGTTCGTCAGCGCGTATTTTTCCAGCAATGGCGCGTAAGGCGTGAGCGGATGGCCGGTGACGTAGAAACCGAGCAGCTCCTTTTCGTGCGCGAGCAATTCGTGCTGCGGCCATTCGGGCAAATTGCTGATGGACTCGGGCATCTGCGGCGCTTTTTCTTCGAGCACGCCGAAAAGGGAGCTTTGTCCCTTCTGCTTGTCGGAAAGAATGCCCGCGGCGCGGCCCAAAGTGCGTTCGATTTGGGCGCAAAGTGTGGCGCGCGTCTGCCCAAAACCGTCGCACGCGCCGGATTTGATGAGCGCCTCCAAAATTTTCCGGTTTACCGTGCGGCCGTCCACCCGCTCGCACAAATCGGAGAGTGATTTGAATTTTCCGCCTTCGTTCCTCGCTTTCAAAATGGTTTCCACCGCGACTTCACCCACGCCTTTGATGGCGGCGAGACCGAAGCGGATGGCCTTGCCATTCCGAGCCGGGGCAAAATGCACCTGGCTTTCATTCACATCCGGCTGCAAAACCTCAATGCCGAACTCGCGCGCTTCGTTGATGAACTGCGCGAGTTTTGCAGTGTCCGCCATGTCGTTCGTCATCATGGCGCACAGAAATTCCACCGGATAATTCGCCTTCAGATACGCGGTTTGATACGCGACGATGGCGTAGGCGACGGCATGTGATTTATTGAAGCCGTAGCCTGCGAACTTTTCGAGCAAGTCAAAAATCTCGTTTGCCTTTTTTTCGGGGATCTGATTTTTCTCCTTGCAGCCCTTGACGAAAATGGCGCGTTGCTTGGCCATTTCCTCCCGCTTCTTTTTGCCCATCGCGCGCCGGAGCAAATCCGCGCCGCCGAGTGTGTAACCCGCCAGCACCTGCGCGGCCTGCATCACCTGCTCCTGGTAAATCAAAATTCCGTAAGTCTCGCGCGCAATCGGTTCGAGCAACGGATGTTCGTATTCGATCTTCACCTCACCATGCCGGCGGCGGATGAATTCGGGAATCAATTCCATCGGCCCCGGACGATAAAGCGCGACCAGCGCCGTGATGTGCTCGACGGAACTGATTTGAAACTTGCGGCACAAATCCCGCATCCCGCCGGATTCCAATTGGAACACGCCGAGCGTTTCGGCCTTGTTGAGCAGGTCGTAGGTTTTCGCGTCATCGAGAGGCAGATTATCAATCGGCACTTCGATATTGCGTGTGCGCTTGACCATTTCGCAGGTGTTGCGGATGACCGTCAGCGTCTTGAGGCCGAGAAAATCCATCTTCAGCAAGCCGAGGTCGCCGACGGGATTCATCGCGTATTGCGTGACGAGCGTGCCGCTTTCGTCCTGCTTGAGCGGCAGCAAATTCACGAGCGGCTGGTCGCCGATGACGACGCCGGCGGCGTGAACGGAGGCGTTGCGCGTGATGTCTTCGAGGATGAGCGCGGTGTCAATCAATTCGCGCGTGACTTCCTCGGTTTCGTAAGCCTCCTTGAATTCCGGTGATTGCTTGAGCGCCTTCGTCAGATCCATCTTCAAATCGAACGGAATCATCTTGGCGAGCCGGTCGCAGTCGCCGTAGCTCAAGCCCATCACGCGGCCCACGTCGCGCACGACGGACTTCGCACCCATCGTGCCGAAGGTGATGATTTGCGCGACGGAATCGCGTCCGTATCTCTCACGGACATATTCAATGACATCGGCGCGCCGGTCGTCGGCAAAATCGATGTCAATGTCCGGCGGGCTGATGCGTTCGGGGTTAAGAAAGCGCTCAAACAGCAGGCCGTAGCGGATCGGATCCACGTTGGAAATTTCCAGCAGGTAAGTGACAATCGAACCGGCGGCGGAACCGCGCGCCACGCAGGCAATGCCGTGTTCGTGCCCGTAGCGGATGAAATCGCCGACGACGAGAAAGTAACTGATGAAACCGGTCTTTTCAATGACCGCGAGTTCAAGTTTCAACCGATCCAACACGGCTTTGATGGCTGCGGCGACGGTGGGGTCGTGCAGATTTCGGATTTCGGATTTCGGATTTCGGATTTGTTCTTCAATTGGTTGATATGTTGGCAGCCGCGTGGGGTCATCAATTCCCTCAATGAGAAATTCCTTCCCCTCGGCCTTGGCGTGAATCGTATAGCGGCGGAACAATCCTTCCGCGACCAGCTTGCGCAAACAACCTTCGCGCGTGAAATGTTCCGGCGGTGTGAAGACGGGATAATGCAACTTGCCGAACTCGATTTCGACATTGCACTTCTCGGCGACTTCAAGCGTGTTTTTGATCGCGTCCGGTGTGTCGGCGAAGCGCGCCTTCATTTCCTCCGCCGAGCGCAGGTAAAACTGCTCCGGTTCGTAGCGCATCCGTTTCGTGTCGGCGAGTTGCGTCTGTGTTCCGATGCAAATCAGGCAATCGTGCGCGTGTGAATGGCTTTTCTCGATGTAATGCACGTCGTTCGTCGCGACGAGCTTCAGGCCGAATTCCTTCGCCCATTGAATCAGGTGGCGGTTCACCTTCGCCTGCTCCGCGATGCCGTGATTTTGGAGTTCGAGATAAAAATTCTCCGCGCCGAGCGTCTGCTTGAACCAATCAATGGTCGCGCGCGCCTTGTCCAGCTGGTCCTTTTGAATCAATTCGGGAATCTCACTGGCAAGGCAGCCGGATAGAACAATGAGACCGTCCTTGTGTGCGGCCAGCAGTTCCTTGTCGATGCGCGGCTTGTAGTAATAACCGGTGAGGTGCGCCTCGGTGGTAAGTTTGATGAGATTTTTGTAGCCGGTCGTATCCCTGGCCAGCAGCAGCAGATGATGATAAACGTCGCGCCCGCCGCCGGCGGTTTTCTTTTCCAGCCGGCTGCCCGGCGCGACATACGCTTCGCACCCGATGATGGGTTTGATGCCCTTTTCGCGCGCGGCCTTGTAAAAATCAATTGCGCCGTAAAGCACGCCGTGGTCGGTGATGGCCAGCGCGGGAAATTTCAGTTCATGCGCCTTGTCCATCAACCGGTCCAGCCGGCAGGCGCCATCGAGCAACGAATACTCGGTGTGCAGATGGAGATGAACAAAGTCCGCGTGCGACATGAACACAGTTTAACTTTGAACCGCCAAGACACCAAGACTCAAAGTTATCAACCACGGATGGACACGGATTAACACGGATAAAAAATCGAGTAGGGAGGCACAGGCCCATGCCGGCCCTGTCGCCAACGTTTGAAGTTTATCTCGGTGGGATCGAGATAAATTGAACCGTCTCGCAGTTTTGTCGTGCCAATCAACGTTGTGTTGTATGTCTCAGTTCGGCGGCTGCCGGTATCAACGTTCACTTTGCTGCCCACGTAAACCCAATCCGGCTCGGATTGGTTATGACCGTTGAGCACGGCAACCATGACATGAACGAAGCGAATGTTACCCGTCTTTCGATCAATCGCGAAACACGCCACCAGATGCCAGCCGGAATGCCCATTGTGGCTTTCCCCACCTTTGCCGACTTGGATTGTTGACTTGACCTCCAAACCGACCGGCTTGCCTTTCACAGAAACCTTTGGATTGATCAGGTCTGGATACGCTTGGTCGGAGTTATGTTTATATGGAGAGTTTTCGTGAATCGCGTCACAGAGGATGTTGGAAACAAGTCCGCTGAAGTTGTTGCCTTGAATATATTCCGGCAATGGCTTCGCACTGCTGGCCAACAGGTTCGCGTTAATCAGCGAAACAATTCGCTGAGTCTCGTTCATGGCGCGTTGCAGATGAATGATCTTGAGGCCGGGCGGCAACGGAACTTTTGAACGGAAATAATCTGGATTAGCTTCGCCCGTTGAAATGACCGCTGGACCGGCAAATGCGCCCGCCACGAGTTGAGGGAGCGGACAATTCAATGACTCGCCGAGCGATTCGAGGATGCCAATGGAAAAATTCTCGCGTCCGTTCTCCAAACCGGATAAATACTGGTAGGTGATGCCGGTTCGCGCGGCCAGTTCGTCCTGCGTCAATCTCTTTTGCTCGCGCAGACGGCGGACGAAATTGCCGATGACGGTCTTGGCATCCATTTCGTTTATAGTTGATACCAAAAACAGGCTTGATTGTCTTTCGACTATAGTTGAAAATTGCGCGCGATGAGGAAATACGAGATTCACCTCGCAGATTGCTTTGAATGGCTACGC